>JAGCXM010000031.1 GCA_017961325.1 bacterium
CCTGCAAATAATGCCTTGAAAATCTCCAACAAATCATTAAAATCCATACCCGCCTCCTTCTTGGGTGTTTGTACAATTTTTACCTTAAAAAGGAGGCTCGCTCTTTTCAATGAATTTTTACAGAAAAGAGTTTATATTCTCGAAAAATTTTATTAACAACATAAAAAGGCGACTTTGTCGGAGCGCGGGCGGCTCGCCTGCAACTCGTCATGTTGAGCGAAGCGAAACATCTCAGACCTTGAACGGAAATGGGAATTATTTTGGGGAGTTATTGTTTCTGAGGTCGTTCAGCCACTCGCCTTTGTATTTGAAATAGCGCGGCCCTGCGATTCCGACATTTCTGTCAAGCACCTATATGTTAGACTTCATTAGTAACAGGTGAATATATCCTTTGCTCTATTTCATTTAAGAAATCTTGTATGTGCTCATAATAGAGACTGTTTTTCTTCAAATTCTTTATTTTTTTATTCAAGTGCCATTTTATATACAAAAAATTCCATTTGGTGGCTGTTTGCATAATCCCTCTTTTAGCATATGTATATAAATAATCTCTTCGATAATTCTCTTTTTCTAAGGAATAGTCGTATAATTTGCAATATTTGCGCAGTAACTTGAATGATTTTTTTGAGTTTCCAAACATTTTGGACTGAGCATCCCAACTTCTATTCAGATCTTGACCTTTTAAAAAAGCATTAATAATTTTTATAATTGCTTTCTCATAGCCTAACTTTGCAAGATATATTTGAATGTTCGGCATATCTATCTTGTTTTTCAATCTTTCTATCACTTCTGCTTTTTTTTCATTTGTTGCCACATTACAGAAATATTCAAGAACAGCTGTCCTGCAAGAATTCGTATCTTTCAAATCATATTTTTCGAAATCTATAGAAGAATAAATTATTTCTACAAAATTCTCAGTTGTTTCTGACCAGAAATAAGACAAAACCCCATTAATTAAATCGTTATTATTGTTTTTATAATCCTTCTTGATTTCAACGATTGAAACCTTAATGATTCTATCAAGCATTTGATTCTTATACACAGAGTCATATTTTACTTTTTTGGTAAAAGCAGAAATTATTTGAGCTATAGACTCCTCATTTTTTAATTTTGGAAGTAATGACAATGCGTTCTTTACAATATCGTTCTTATCAATTCCGGCGACTTCTTCTATCCATTCAAATACAGAATCCCAATCTTTCCATTTAAATTCGAGATTCACATGAACATCATCCATAGCAGAAAGGTGCCAAGCTGGATAAGCAATAAAGTTTAAAATTTTGTCACGATCAAACCAATCAGGAAGTTTATTGCTATAAAACCGTGTTAAATAATGGACAAACGGAACCACCCAGAAACTGTTTTGACCTCCGTCATACATTGAGACATCATTTTCTATCATGAATTGAGAAACTTCTTGTTGCATTGTTTCTTTTATTCTTTCTTCTAATTCAGGATATTTATTAAGGAATTTATCAACTTCTTCCGCCTTACGATTGCAAATATATATCCAGAAAAAATATTGCCAAAAATATTTTTCATCAGAAAACCAGTCATTTATTATTTCTATAATATTTTCATGATTTGATTCCAAATCGCCTTCATTGCTATGAATCAAGAAATCTACAGCAAACGGGGAAAAAATATCAGGTTTAACATATTCCCCATTATGGTCGAATTTCAAATTCTGTTCAATTCGATCAAGTTGCAAATCATACAATTTCCCTAGAATATCCTTACTTTCAGAAAAATCAGGATGTTTATCTATATATTCGAAAATATGCTCGACTTCATTGACAAAAGCATTGTCTTTGTTTGTGATCACATCAAATTCCTTTTCCTGAACAGGAATCTTTTCTGCATTAAAAGCATCTAGTCTTTCCTTTAGTTTTTTCTCTACTTCTACCCTATCTGCAAATAATTCTAGATACTCAACGGTTGCCATATCATGCAAAGGATGTCCTTTATTTTCTTCACGTTCTAGATTGTTAATACAATTTTGATAAATAGAGTTCATATCCCGAAGTTTCTCAAAAAGACGCTTTGATGTTTCCTTGTCACCCATATCCAAAAGATGAATTATTACACTTCTTGGTAACATCCATAGGCTTTGCCAATCTGCTTTTTTTATTAAATCCGCTAATAATAAGTTAAATATTTTCTCCTTTTGATCATCATTAAGCTGTTTTAAATATTTGTTGTTAAAATCTTCGAGATGTATTCCCAAATTGATATATCTAACTAAAACATTATAAAATTCAGAAATATTTTCCTCTTTAATAGCAGAAAGATTTTTTTCAAAAGCATTAAGAATTTCTCTATAAAGATCATGCGCCTCCAAAGGAATTGAATAGTATCTTATGGGATAAATTTGCAAAATCTCAAGTATTTCTGAGATAGATGCATCATAATTCTTAAAGATGTCGGTGAAACGACAAATATCGTAATTAAAATCCATAGTTGGCGTTGCGAAATTATCATCAATAATATTTGGCACCCAAGAATCAATTGCTGTTGGTGAGGTAGATGACAATATTTTTATCGCAAGAGGAACAAGCATTTTTTGAATGAAAGTATTATTGTGAAAGTGAATAAACAACTTCAATTTGCAACAATATTCTTTTGCATCTTTGAAATTATAAAAATTTGTGTTTTCAATACTTGTTAATTCTTTTACAAAAGAAATCCATTCTTTTTCCTTCCAATTTTCAGTCCATTTATAATTCTCATACCATCTTAAAACAAGATCCTCTGAAAGTAGTCCCTTCACTTTTTTAGCTAATCCATGATTTAAAAAAAACTTTATGAGCGGAATGGCAATATATTTCAGCATTTTTTGCTGTTCGTATTGCCAGTTGCTGTTGCGGACACTCAATAAAATCATAGCATTTTCAAAAGCTATAATCTTTTCAACAGAAGGACTTTTTAAGAAATCTTTAACGACATCACAATGTTCTTTTACAGCTTCATTATAAAAATCTTCTGGTAAAAGATTTTGCATAGAATCTGCTAAAGAATCTATGTTCGCCAAAATGTCATCAGATTTTGAAAAACGGCGGTAGTAAATTACTTTTTTATCAGCATTATACTCGTTTATTATTTCGTTATAAAAATCAAATCTTGCTGTTTTAGGCAATTTAACATAATCGGTTAGTAAGATATAGGCAAAACTTTCTTTTTTAAGCTTGTTGGCAAGCTGTATATGTTTTTTTTCATTATTTGGTATCAAATTTAGCAAGATAGTAACAATATTTATGTGTTGAACAATAACTTTGCCTGTTGATGTAAACAATTTTTTTTCAATGAAAGCATATTTATTTAATGAAAAATATAAAGCAACAAAATATTCAAAATAAATAACTGAAAAAAAGCTAATATTACTAGAATTTTTATAATCAAACAAACACGATCTTAGCAAATATATAGTTTCTTTTTTGTCGAAGCAATTTAATAAAATTTCTTTAGAAAATATCCTTTTCCCAGAACTAAAAAGATTGAAAGAAAATGAGGCCAGTTTTTTTATAAGTTCATTTGTATCTATCTCACTTTCAGAATACAAAGAATCTGTTTCAACGCCCTTTTTGTCGTCTTCTAATCTTGAAGTTAATAATCTTTCTATAATGTCTTTATATGTTTTGATACTTTTAAAATTGTCTGAAGAAAAGAAGGTTCTATAAAAAGGAATTCCAACAAATGGCTCAAAAACTGTACCTTTAAATCTATTAATCAAATTTTGCAAATCATCATCAACATGAAATGACAATCTGACATCGATATGTTTTAACTTATTCATCAGATCATACGGGAAAGAGGCATCTCTTCCAGCAATAATAAAATTTACGGATGGATTTTGAGATTTTAAATTTAATAATTCGTTTACGAAAGGAATCACTTTAGAATTAGGAATTTCATCCATTCCATCAAGAAATAAAATTGGATTTTCTTTTTCGATAATTTTAAAACACCCTTCTTGATAAGCCTTTAATTCATAAAAATAAGGTGTCGGTAGTAAAAAACAAAACTCATGATAACAATCTGCATGAGAGCATTTTCTTATTAAATTGTTATATGCAATTCGCATTTCAGTTGACTTTCCTATTCCAGCAACACCACGAATATAAATATTAGAAAAATCTGCTGAATTCTTAGTTTTTAATTGATTAAATATGAAATCTGATAGAATGTTTTTCCCGAATAAACATTCGCGATCATCATTTACATAAAGGGAAGTCTCAAACTCTTTTTCTCCTAATAATGCAGTATCTAAGGTGTGAAACCTTCGTATTTTTTTATAATAATCATTGGTATCAATATCAAAAAAATATTGGGTTATATCTGAATTATCTATTGTAACAAATGTGGATTCAAAAAAGCTTTTCGTTTTAAATTCAATTTTCAATCCTTCTTTTAAAGCAAAATCTTCTATTTCTTTTTGCGCTTTTGTTTTTTTGTCACTTGATGCTTTGGAAGATGTCCAATCCTGATGCGCATAAAAATAAAGTATCGTGAGTTCAGGATATTGAGATTTCACTTGTTGTATAGCAGTTTTTATTTTAGCTTTTTCATTAGAGAGATTATTTTTATAGAATTTAGCTTGAAATCCAATAATATCTTTGCCTTTATGGATTGGCTCAGCTTCCAATGCCGGATGATTATAGAACCTAAAAAGACCAGAGTCACATCCAAATGTTCTACAAAATAATTGATAACACATCCATTCAAAATTGTCTTGTGGATTTTCAGCGAAATTAACTTTAAATACATCCCAATTAGGTTTTATATTCATATTCTAATTCACTCCCTCTCCTTCACTTTGCTTCCTGACCGCCTAAAACCTCCAAAAGCTGAATATTATAGCTAAAATCATTTTGATTGGAATTATTTAGAGTTTTCCAACAGGGCAAAATGCAAAATAGTTTTACTTCTTGAACTCCAAATATTCCGCGTATTTTTGCGCCATAAGATTTTTGATGTAGCTTTCCATATACGCATAGTCTGGATTGCCAGCGGAATCTACAGGGAGAAGAATAATCTCCTTGGAAATTCTAACATCGTTTATTTCACGATTGAAATTATATTTTTCAGAAAGGCGATTTAACAAAGTTGCTTCGAATAAATACTGAAATTTGTTTCTTTCTGTATTCTTCAGATGTGTTATGTGGTCACTGGCAACAAATTCAAACGGCTCATAAAAACATGAACCAACACTTCCACTATTTGCTAAACTTAGACAGTTTCCAAATTTTCTAACTCTAGTATCATTTGAAATATAATTATCTACACCGTTATTCATTGCAGATGAAGAAATATAAGGAACAAAACCAGATTTTTGATTTTCCTTAATTAAACGTTTACCTCGTTGTACTTCTTGAAACAAATCCTTAATAAAAAATGGCTTCCATTCTTTTTCTTCCAGCTGTTCAACCGCCTGCGCATTATCTTTGCACTCATTCAGTCGTTTTGTAGCAAACTCACGATATTCTTTAATTTTATGATCTTCAAGTTCTTTTATATATGATTCCATGAAATTGTAGTCTATTTCACCTTTTGAAGTTACAGGGAGGATGATATTCTGTGCTCTCATACGGTTTTCATTGAATTTATACGCATATAAAAATTTAGATTTTTGTTGCAGGATATTTGTTTTCATAAATAACAAGGAAAATTTATTATCTTTCCAGTTTCTTAGATGAAATCTTTTCACGTCATCTGAAAAAATGCATTCATAAGGATGATAGAAGTTCTCAACAACACTGCCGTTATAATTTACGCCAAGAACATTTTTATCAAGGGATTTATTTTCATTTGACACAAAATTGGTGATCCCATTGTTTGAATCAGAGGCTCCGATAAAAGGTCTTTCTCCTTGTTTCATCTCTGATGCCACAAGGCGTTTTCCCGCTTTTATCTCAAAAATATCAGTAAGTTTCGATTCTTTCCAATCTCGACTTGTCAGTTCTTTTTTAAAGTTTTTTTTTACCTTTTCCGAATTGTTATCGTCTTCAAAAAGATATTTTCTACCTTGCATGATCATTGAAAACTCAAACGTAAGGTAATCGCCGACAGTCTTTTCAAAATCCTTGTCGGTAGGAATCTCGTCATTGAAATAATAAAAACTGTGCAGCCATTCATCTTCTGCTGTGATTGTCGTTTTTACGCAGAACTTCGTCGGAGCTTCAATGCGGTTAAACCACACATCAAGCAAATGCTGCTTTTTGTCTTTTGCGCTCTCTGTCTCCAAAAGCCCGATATGCGGCGAAACCTTAAAGCCGTCATCCTCAAAATTCACGAATTTGCATATCTTCTCTTTGTCATGCGGTACCCCAGCTGTAAAAACAGCAATGCACGGAATTACGCCGATTCCATAAAAGGTATCTTTCTGAAGCATAATCGTGCCTTCGAGCGTGTGCTTTTTCAAAATCGAATTTTTTATCTGCTGTTCTTCCTTTGATTTTCCGGTCATTGAACTTTGAGGAACTATCACAGCACATCTTGAATTTGGAAGAAGTGAATCCAAAAGATGTTCCGTAAAAGCAATTTCATAAAGACTCGGATCTTTTTTTGTTCCCTGAGAATAAGGCGGATTCAACATTCCGACTGTTGCTCTGAAGTCTGTCTGAAGCTGTTTCGGATTTTTAGCAAGAAAATCATCACAGTGCAAATTGCTTTTGCCGTCGCCTCGAAGAATCATGTTTGTTGTCGCTACAGTGAACATATCCGGACGAAGCTCTATTCCGAACAATTGATTTTTACGGATATGCTGTTGTTCACTTTCTTTTGTACTTTGCGAAAGCATTTTATGAAGCGCAGCGACAAGAAAACCGCCTGTTCCGCAGCACGGGTCAAAAATTCTGTCGGTAGTTTTCAAATCAAGCAAATCGCAGAAAAGTTCCGTAATATGGCGTGGAGTAAGAACTATTCCCAAAGTTTGGCCACTGCCACCGGAATAGCGCATAAACTCACCATAAAAACGACCAAGATAATCTTCTGCAGAACGAGTATATTTTATTGATTTATAAAGCTTTTCATCCAGAAACTTTGCAAAGAATTTCAGCGGGGTTTCTCCAAGAGTCGCATTTTTTTCGTTTAACTTTGTACTGTCTTTTATGATTGCAAATTGCGAAAGAATTTTGTCAATTTTCGTTATCGGCGATAAATCCGTTCTCTTGAAGCTTGATTCAATCGCATTGTAAATTTTCTGTCCGTCGGTTACGAAGGTGTCTCCATTTAGAGAATCAATGCTGAAATTTCCGTGGTCACGCTCACGCAAAGCAAGAAGAATTCCCGAAACAACAAGCGGTTTTTCTTCATCTTTCATATTACCGTAGTTTCTCAAATGCTCATGTAATACTTTTGCATCTGCCAATATCTCCTCAAGTTCTTTTTCTTTGTCACTCGATTCCTTCAAGACGTCGCAAAGATAGTACTCGTCGATATTTTTTTCATTAAACGAAATGAAAGATTCAACATCTTCAAGCTGATCAAACAGATTTTGCCTGTCATCAACAAAAAGCGGAGTAATCCGATGATTTTTTTCGTTTCCAGAAACTCCGAAAGCAAAAACCTTTTTATAAGTCGTGTTCTGAATCAAATGTTTCGCATAGAACAACGCGCCGTTCACGGCAAACTCAACAACATCTTTAGTCTCAAGGCTGATAAGTTTATTTGAATCGTATTTCACATGATTTTCAAGTTTCGGCTTATCTTCAATTACAATAATAAAATCTTTTACAATGCCAACATATTCAGGGAATCCGACTTTGCCAGTGCCGCGTTTTGACGCTGTTTTTAAAGCCTTGTCTATTTCTTTTACTTCGCTTCCCTGTGCATCTAATTTTATTCCAGCTTCTTTCAGTAAATCGTGAACCCACAAATCTGTTTTTACTTCTTTCTTTGCCATGCCAAACTCTCCTTGACAACCCAAAAACCCGCCGCACTATAAAAAATCCCCTTTCTTATTTCAATAGCGTAAATGTCTAATTTCATTGAATGATTTTGAAATTTAGATATTAGACAATGTTGTGTCGGAGAACGAGGAAATGCGTTAAGAAGGAACAATTATAAAACTGCAAAACATCATATTGTAAAACTTGAATACAATATTTTTCTAATTACAATATTAAAGAACTTTTTTGAGGTGACAGGTAATGTATAAAATGAAAATTGTAAAAATTAAAGAAAATTTTGATAAAAACGAGGGTTGTGCCGTCATGTCAATTTTATACAATAAAATAAGTATGTTAATTGTCAACACTTTGGATTTTACTAATGTGAAACTTTTGAATTTCCTAATTATTGACTTTGGAATTTCCTAAACTATAATGGCTTGCAACTGTTGACGGAGGAGTCATGATAGAAAGAAAAGCTGAAGCTACTTTGAAACGCCTGGCGTTGCAGTTTCCGGTAGTTGCTGTTACGGGACCAAGACAGAGTGGAAAGACTACTTTGGCAAAAATGGTTTTTCCTGAAAAGAAATATGTCTCTTTTGATGATAAAAACTTACGCGAAATGGCGAAATCGGCTCCGAGTGATTTTCTGCTTGCATTTCCTGACGGCGCGGTATTTGACGAAGCTCAGAAAGTGCCTGAAATTTTCGATGCGATAAAACTTGCTGTTGATTCTGGCAGTTATTCACCAGGAAAGTTCATTCTTACAGGTTCAAGCCAGTTCCGTCTGAAAGAAAATATCGCTGAAAGTCTGGCTGGCAGAGCCGGAATTTTGAACCTTCTTCCGTTTTCAATCAGCGAACTTAAAAATGCCGGAAAACTTGGAAACACAGCATACCACACAGTGTTTAAAGGATTTTATCCGCCGCTTTACGATGATACGAAGCACTTTTTGCCGGAGGATTGGCTTGAAAGTTACATCGACACATATCTTGATATGGATGTTAAGGATTGGATAAACCCTTCAAACATTTCCGTTTTCCGCAAATTTATCTGCTTTTGCGCGATTTACAGCGGCCAAATGCTCAACATGGAGAGCTTTTCGAGAGAACTTGGAGTTTCTGCGGTTACAGTTAAAAACTGGCTTTCCATACTTGAGGCTTCATACATAATCCATTTTGTTTATCCTGACACCAACAATCTTGGAAGGACTCTCGTAAAAACCCCGAAAATATATTTTGTTGATCCTGGGTTAATGTGCCGTTTGCTACGGATAAACAACACAGAAGAGATGATTTTGAGCCGCTATAAAGGTGCTGTCGTTGAAACCGCAGCCGTTTCCGAACTTCTTAAAAGTTGTTTCAATGAAGGCAAAAAAGCCGGACTCACATATTTCCGTGATAAAAACGGTTTCGAGGTCGATTTTATAGCTGATTGGAAACATAGCTGCGCGATAGAGGTAAAGAGTGAAGGTTTTTCAGAAAACAAACTCTCCGCTAATGTAAAAAAATATGTCGGAATGCGTGGCGACGGAACCACCGGAACTGTTTTTTATCTCGGCGATGTTTCGTGCAGTATCGCCGGAGTAGAATATGTATCGTGGCGCGACTGGGGAGATTTTTACAACAAATTTGCCTGAACACAGAGAATGAGGAAATGCGAGTGGTAATTGCGGAAAAACTTATTTTGTCGATCGGATTTTTATGAATTGATTTCAGTTGTGTTTAACTGCGTTTATATTCTTTCGATTTTTCTTCGAGCAGTTTGAAATTGTTGCAACGCTGGCTCAATTTAGATTTCCCGTCGTTAAGCAACCTATGCTTGTAAACTGCACTGGCGTTTTGTAGAATCAATGCGGCTTTCTTTCTGATAATGCGATACTCGTTTCTCAGAAGATTTTTGTAATTTAAGTCTTCAATTTCATTAAAATTTATCTGCTTGCACAACTCAAGTGGAGCGGGAAACATATTGTTAAGATTGATAACCGCATACACTCCGATTTTGATGAAGTCCGTAGTTTCTGAGAGACGCTTGTGTTTTTCTTTGAAGGAAGAAAGCGGAGCAAAACAATCAAATCCGTTGATGTTCAGGACCACACCCACATATTTGCGACTGAAATTCTGAGAAATTTTTCTGTTTTTGAAAATATGTTCCTCAAAACCTGAAAGATAAGAGATGTAATCAGAATCTATTTCGTAAATATTCAGCATTTCAATCTAAAAAAAATGCCGGAACAATAAAAACTGCTCCGGCCGTATAAAGTTCGCAGTCAAAGGCGCGACATCCTTGAGTTGGCAATATAGTTAATTTTTGAGATTTGTCAACAGAATTCTTGCAATAAATTTATCTATTGGAACCGACATTTCTTATTTCAATAGCGTGAACATCTAATTTTATTGAATGATTTTAAAATTTAGATATTAGACAATATTGTGTAGGAGAACGAGGAAATGCGAACGGCGTTTATATTGCGATGCTAAGTAAAAACTCTAAATTTTAATTTTAAATCAAAATTTATTGATAATTTTTCAAATTCAATCATAATGCCAATGTTAAAAATTTGTTTTTAGTATTTCACTTTAAGGTGAAATCCTGCGGAATTTGTGAGTGAACTGTGAATTATTTCGCCCCGTAGAGTTTGTAGTAATCTTCGATCCTGGACTTCATTTCATCGTCGATGAGGACTTTGTCTCCGACTTTTCTGCCGTAGAGATATTCAACGACTTCGGCCATTGTGACGATGGAGAAAGTTTTCATTCCGAAATCGTCCCTGATCTCGTCAAGTGCGCTCTTCTCGCCCGTTCCGCGCTCCATTCTGTTGACCGAGACTGAAAGAGCCGCAAGTTCGATATCCGCCGCCGCCTTGAGGAGCGGAACCGTTTCGCGGATGCTGGTCCCGGCAGTGGTAACGTCTTCGATTATGAGGACTCTGTCTCCTTTCTGGAGTTTGTGGCCGATGAGATTCCCCCCCTCGCCGTGGTCCTTGACTTCCTTTCTGTTGAAGCAGAAAGCGACGTTTTTGCCGTATTTCGCGTTAAGCGCGATAGCGGTGGAAACTGCAAGCGGGATCCCTTTGTAGGCCGGTCCGAAAAGGACATCGAACTCCCCTTTCGTGTTTTCCATGATCGATTCGGCGTAAAATCCGCCGAGTTTCGATATCTGCTCACCCGTTCTGTATTTGCCGGTGTTTACAAAAAAAGGAGTCTTTCTGCCGCTTTTCGTGACGAAATCACCGAAAGTGAGGACTTCGCATTCGACCATAAAATCTATGAAATCATGTTTGTAGTTATTCATTATGACCTCTGACATTGAATTTGAACATAAAGGAGATTCTTAGAAAAATTCACTTCGGGAGCTTATTTTTTGCCGAATTTCTCTTCGTAAAGTTTCTTTGCATCCCTTGCAAGAACGAGCTCTTCGTTTGTCGGGATGACCATGACTTTGACTTTGGAATCGTCGGTGCTGACGATCGCTTCGCTTCCGCAGATCGTGTTGTTGAGCTCTTTATTCATCTTGATGCCCATGAATTCAAGACCTTCGACCGATCTTTCGCGGATCTCACCGACATTCTCGCCTATTCCGCCGGTGAAGATGACAACATCAACTCCGCCCATAGCTGCAGCGTAGGAAGCGATGTATTTTTTAATTCTGTAGGTGAACATTGCAAGTGCAAGAGCAGCTCTTTTGTTGCCTTCGTCACGAGCCTTGCGGATGTCGCGCATATCGTTGGAAATGCCGCTTACACCGAAAAGACCGCTGTTTTTATTAAACATTTTATTAACTGCCTGATGTCCGCCCTCTTTGTCGGCAAGGAAGAAGATGACGCCAGGATCAACGTCGCCCGAACGGGTTCCCATCATAACGCCTTCAAGCGGAGTCATGCCCATCGTTGTATCGATCGATTTTCCGCCGTCTACTGCAGCCATCGAGCAGCCGTTGCCGAGGTGGCATGTAACGATCTTGAGGTCTTTGATGTCTTTGCCGAGCATTTCAGCAGCTCTGTTCGAAACGAAGAAGTGGCTCGATCCGTGGAAACCGTATCTGCGGACTCTGTATTTTTCGTAGTATTTATAGTCGATCGGATACATATAAGCGTAGTCCGGCATCGTGTGATGGAAAGCGGTGTCGAAAGTTCCCGACATGAAGGTATCCGGGAACAGTTTCTGGCAGGTCCTGATGCCGGTGATGTTTGCCGGAATGTGAAGAGGAGCGAGGTCGTTGCATTCCTGAATTCTGAAAACTACGTCGTCGGTAACTTCAACGCTGCCGTGGTAGTATTCGCCGGCATGAACGAGTCTGTGAGCGATAGCCGTGATCTCGGACTTGTCTTTGATAACGCCGTTTTCGGTCATCATATCCATGATTTTGTTCAGAGCGACCGAATGGTCGGCAAGAGGAAGATTGACTTCGATCTTGTTTTTGGGGTTCGTGATCTTAAGCTCGATGTGGCCTTCGGGATTTCCGATCTTCTCGGCAAGACCTTTCGCGATGACAGTCTCGTCCGTCATGTCGAAAAGCTGGTACTTGATTGAAGAACTTCCGCAGTTGAGAACAAAAATTTTCATGAGAGCCTCCTAAAAAATTGTTAAAAGAATCAAAAGACGGGCGATAGTAGCCTATCAAAAAACCATTTTCAAGAAATTTGTGCAATATATCGAACTTAGTTTTCGCTTATCGGATCGACATCATAAGTCACTGTAATTCCTGTTTTTTTAGGCAATCCGCAAAGATATTTCTTGATTTTTGAGGCTATTTTTGAATTTTTAGGGAAAATTATTTGAATGTTTTTACGGAATCTGTTCTGTATTTTTGAAAGCATCGGCTCTTCAGGCGGATTGACGGAAACATCATAAAAACCGTTTTCTCCGACGAAACAGCTCAATCCGTTGAAGCAATCCTGTGCGAATTCATCGGTTTTCTCTTCATCGGTTCCGGCGATTTTTACGGTTATCATTCTCGTGAAAGGCGGCAGTGCGAACTGTTCGCGCCAGGAAAGTTCTTCCGTCATGAAACCTTCGAAATCTCCGTTTCTGACATAATTCCAGATGTAGTGGTCGGGAAAAACAGTTTCGGCGAAAACCCTTCCGTCCAGACCGAATCTTCCGGCACGACCCGCAACCTGAGTGATCTGCTGGAAACATTTTTCTGCCGCCCGAGCATCTCTGAAACCGAGAAGATAATCTGCGAATTTTATTACGACATTTCTAAGTTTGGGGAAGTTGTGACCCTTTGAAATCATTACAGTTCCGACGATAAGCTGGTATCTGTTGTCGGAAATATCGGAAACAGCCTTGTCGAAAAGCGCCGCTGTCGTAAGCGAATCCCTGTCGAAAGAAAGCGCCTTGAAGCCCGGGAAATAGCTGCAGATCGCATCAAAAAGTTTTTCGATGCCTATCCCTTCAAGTGCCAATGTTCCGCCGCAGCCGGCGCATTTGAGTTCTTTCACGGTATATCCGCAGTGGTGACATCTTAGACTTTCGCTTTTTTTGTGATAGACAAGCGCCGTACTGCAGTTCGGACACTTCACTATTTCATTGCAGCAGGTGCACCTGGCAAGCGTGGCAAAACCTCTGCGGTTGAGGAAAAACAGCGACTGTTCGCCGTTCCGCAGCGATTCAGAAACCGTATCTACAAGCGCTGAAGGGAGATACATGTCGCCTTTATATGAAAAAGTTTCTATTTCCGGAAGCGGTTTTGTATTTGCTCTTTCTTTAATGATTTCAAGATGATATTTGCCGCTTACGGCATTATGCCATGAATCGCTTGAAGGAGTCGCACTCCCCAGAACAACCGGAACATTCAGGGCTGCAGCCTTCATAACGGCGACATCCCTAGCGTTGTAGTAAGGCGGCTCGAAATTTTTATAGCTGCCGTCATGCTCCTCGTCGACGACGATCAGACCGATGTCAAAAAAAGGATAAAGCACAGCCGAGCGGGTTCCGACAATAACCGATGCAGCCCTGTTCATTGCACAGAAAACCGCGGAAAACCTCTTTTTTCTGGTTATCGAACTGTGCAGAACGACTCCCGTTTCCCCCACCCTGCCGACAATATGCCTTAAAGCACGGGTCGTCAGTCCGATTTCAGGCACAAGATAGAGAACCTGCTTTCCTTTCCTGATTACTTCACGGCACAGTTCGGCGAAAATCTCGCTTTTTCCGCTTCCAGTCACGCCGTAAAGCAGAACGGGCTTGAAATCGCCGGTTTCCCAGCGGGAAACAATGGAACCGGCAACCTTTTTCTGAGCGTCGTTGAGATTCACTTCCGGCATATTGCCGGCGACGCAAAGCGCTTTTTTGTGCTTTTCGAGGTCGTTTTCACCGATCAAAGCGTTGTCTGAACCTATAAGCGGGACAAAAATCTGCTTTAAAAGCTTAGAAAAAGGATAAATATAGTAGTCGGCGACCCATTTCAAAAAAGAGGTTTCGCTTCTGTCGGCAAAAACGGGCGAAGAACATATCCTTCCCAAAACCGGTTTTATCTTCTCCCCGTCAAAGCCGTCAGGTATATTGTCTGAAAAATCTTCAATAATTCCCCATATTTTTGTGTTTCTCAACTCGATTTCGACACAGTCGCCCTTTTTGCAGTTCAAAAATTCGGGATTTTTGTAAAAAAGTGATGAAACTCCCGGACGCAGAATCGAAACGAGAGCGAATTTTGAGGATTGTCCGTTCACTTCTTTCTGTATTCGTTTCTCAGAAACGTCCACTCTCCGACAAGCATTCCGTCTTTATAAAACTTTATCCTGCCGGGAAAGACAAGCGGAATCGAACTCTTGTGGTAATCGGAAAAAACATAGATTTCATCGGAGATTTTCAGCACCGCAGGACGCATTGAATTTTTTGCAAGTTCAAGCGCGCTGTCCTCCGAAAACCTTTTCGCCTTACCCAAAGCGACCGTAGCGTTTCCGTCAAAATCGGATACGCTTTCCGCAGAGACTTCGGTATTTATTCCGGCATTTTTCAGGGCTTCCGAAAGTGATTTTGCCGAAGCGGTCATTGCTTCAGGCGAATTTTTTTTGCCGTCAAAGAAAAAAAGTCTCAGAAAAAGCGGAATTTCAGCAAATCCGAGTTCCTTAACTTCACCTTTTTCAGTTTTTTTAAGGACCTTTTTTGATTTGTCGAATTCAAGTGAAACAGCATTTCCAGATTCATCTACACCTGAAATAACAATATTATTTTCAGGAACATAGATTGATTTCATCATATTCGGAACAATTTCTGACGGCGAAATCAGAGTAAACAGAACTAATGCCAAAATCAGTTTCAAAGCCTACCTCTCCTGCCTCAATGAACGTTCACGCTCCTCGCGTTCCTCCTCTTCCTTTTTGCATTCGACGCAAAGTGAAGCTACGGGACGCATTTTCAACCGCTCGAAGTCGATGTCGCAGCCGCACGATTCGCAGATTCCGTATTCGTTGCGGTCGATTTTCTGCAGGGTTTCATAAATTTTATTGATAAGTTTGCGGTCTCTGTCACGCAGACGGAGCTGACGGTTGCGCTGTTCAATAAAATTTGCCTGATCGGCTTCGTCGCCGTGGAAAGTTTCCTCGCCGTCATCAAGCCTTCCCATCTCCTTTACCTTTTCGCGGTTCCTCTCCTCGATCTCCGCGAGCTCTTTATTGAGCAGATCCTTAATAAAATCCAACTGTTCTGCGCTAAGCATGACTCCTCCTATTTTTCTTTGAGAAAAATTTTGTTTTTCAAAGCATTTTTTCCGAAAGATCCCGGTTCGATTAAACCGACGTCGAGAGATGATTCAAAAAGAATCTCGCCGTCATCGGATTTTCCGTAAAGATAGAGCGTATATTCATCTTCGGTTATATCGTAAATACGGATATCGGAAAAACCGTTGTCGCAATCCTGAGTTTTCCCCGCTTCATTGTTCTTACCTTTAAGAAGAGCCTCGACTTTCGTTATTCCGGCCGTTTTGCATGCATCATCACTTGTGATTATGGTCTGGCTGTCAAACTCCCATGAAACTACCATGTCGGAAACAAGAATTTTTTTATCGAAAAAGTCTGAATCTTCCATGTCCAGCTCTTTATTCTGACCGTGTCCCGAAACAAATTCCGAAATTTCATAACTGATTCTGCTCTGTTTTGAAGCCGGTATTCTCAATGCATTGACAGTTGCCGAATAAGTAGGTTCATAATCTATGTTTATAACTTCAAAACGGCCGGCAGCACACGGAACCTGAAATTTTTTCATCTCGGCGTCTTCACCCCAAATAGTAGCATTAACCGGATTTTCTTCCGATATTAAAGTGAAAGCCATAACAGAAACATTCTGTTTCTTACAGTTGTCACTATTCCATTTGAAAATCATTCCGCCTGTATACTGCTGCATATTTATTTCGACTTTCGTATCTTTCAAAACATCTGTCTTGGCTGCACCGTAACTCTGCCACATCTTACCTGCATCGCGGAGAACGACCGAGATATAATACGAATCTTTTTCAACTGAAAGAGTCATGGCATTGTTATTATCCTCATTTTCAGAACAGGCAATCTGTTTTTCCATCATTTTTCTCTGTTCGGAATCATAAACCGTAACAAGAAAATGATCAGCAAGATATGTTTTACAAGTTCTTCCATTATCAAGAAGATAACTTATTTCAAGTTCGACCTTGTCATTGCCGGATCCGGAACAACCCAGAAAAAACAGCGCCGTAATGATAAAAATTATTTTTTTCATGGAACCTCCCGAAAATAAAAACGCAGTATTATACAAATTTTTTGACTTATTTCAAAAAAATCCCCTTGAAACCGCAGAAAGTTGTCTATAACAGAGTCCGGATTTTTTATGGAGGTCATCATGGATTACAATGTTAACGAAAATGAAGCGAACAAAGATTCGTGGAAAAACTACGGAAGAAACATTGTCGATCTTGCAAAGGCGGGGAAACTCGATCCTGTGATCGGGCGTGACGGCGAGATACGGCGGATCATCAGGATTCTTTCGAGAAGAACGAAAAACAACCCCGTCATCATCGGTCAGCCCGGTGTCGGCAAGACGGCGATCGTTGAAGGTTTGGCACGCAGGATCGTGCGCGGTGATGTTCCGGTCAGCCTTCAAAACAAGGAGATCTTCGAACTCGATATGGGTGCACTTATCTCCGGAGCAAAATACCGCGGCGAATTCGAGGAAAGGCTCAAAGAAGTTCTGAAAGCTATCAAGGAATCGGAAGGAAAGATCATTCTTTTCATCGATGAGCTGCACACGATCGTCGGAGCGGGCAAAGCAGACGGCAGCATGGATGCGGCGAACATGCTGAAACCTATGCTTGCACGAGGCGAACTCCACTGCATAGGCGCGACTACGCTCGACGAGTACAGAAAGTACATCGAGAAGGATGCCGCGCTTGAAAGAAGGTTTCAGCCACTTATCGTCCAGCCGCCGGATGAAGACGAAACAATCTCCATTCTGCGTGGTCTGCGTGAACGTTTCGAGATCCACCACGGCATAACAATTTCTGAAGGTGCCATCGTTTCGGCGGTAAAACTGTCGAACAGATACATTTCAGACCGTTTCCAGCCGGATAAATCTATAGACCTGATCGATGAAGCGTGCGCAATGCTCAGGACCGACAACGACAGTATGCCGGCTGAACTAGACGACCTGAGAAGGAAAAAACTCCAGCTCCAGATCGAATTCGAAGGTTTCCGCAGAAAAGATTCGGGTGCCACAAAAGAAGAGATCAGAGCTATAGAAGAAAAACTCAGGGAGACGACAGAAGCTTACGACAGGCAGTATAAGGTATGGCAGAAGGAAAAGGCTTCGATCGAAGAAGTCAAAAAGCTCAAAAAAGAGATCGACGAAGTAAAAACGATGATCGAAAGAGCCCAGAGCGAGGGCGATTTCAACAAGGTCGGAGAGCTGCAGTACGGCAGACTCAGAACGCTTGAGGCCAAACTGAAAGAGGCTCAGGAGATAACCAAGAACGAAAACGTCATGGTAACCGAAGTTTTGACCGAAAAGCAGATCGCCGAAGTCGTCAGTAAGTGGACCGGGATACCTGTTTCGAGCATGACGCAGACTGAAAAAGAGAGGATACTCAACCTTTCGAACAGGCTGAAAGAGGACATCATCGGTCAGAACGAGGCAATCGAGAGCATCACTCAGGCTATTCTGAGGTCACGTGCAGGGCTCACCAACCCGAACAGACCGCTCGGATCGTTCATTTTCGTAGGTCCGACAGGCGTCGGAAAGACCGAACTTGCCAAAAAACTGGCCGAACAGCTCTTCGATACGGCCGACAACATGGTTCGTATCGATATGAGCGAATACATGGAGAAATTCTCAGTTTCGAGACTCATCGGTGCGCCTCCAGGATACGTCGGATACGATGAAGGCGGACAGCTTACCGAAGCGGTCAGAAGGAAACCCTACTCCATCGTTCTTTTGGACGAGATAGAAAAGGCGCATGAAGATGTCTTCAACATTCTGCTTCAGATACTTGAAGACGGCCGTCTTACCGACAATCAGGGTCGTACCGTATCGTTTAAAAACACGATAATAATCATGACTTCGAACCTCGGAAGCGACCTTATCGAAGCGAAAGACGGAAAACTGACCGAAGCTGAGCACGAAGCGATAATGCAGACGATCAAAGGGCGTTTCAAGCCCGAATTCATCAACAGGATTGACGATATAATCGTCTTCAACCCGCTTTCTGGCGACAATCTGAAGGAGATAACGGCTCTTCTGCTCAGGAACATCAACAAAATTCTTGAGGACAAAGAGCTTCACCTCGACCTTGACGACAAAGCAATGCAGAAGGTCATCGACGAATCCTTCAACACCGAATACGGCGCAAGACCGGTCCGCCGTTACCTTGAAAAGAATATCGAAACGCTGCTTGCTACCGAGATTCTGAAAGGCAACCTGCCGCCGAAGACGAACGCCGTCATCACCGTCGAGAACGGAAAATTCAAACTGGTTAAAAAAGAGAATCCAAAGATAAAAGGCTGATTTTACTTAATTTTAACAACACCGTCACCAAAACGGATTTCAAAGGGATTCTCTTTTTGCAGATCCGCGCTTTTTTTAACGGTTCTGCCGTTCTGTGAAACAATCGCAAAACCTTTTGAGAGCGGATAAAGAGGATTATTCATTTCAAGCAGTTTTTCAAGTTCCGAAAATTCCGTACTTTTCCTGCTTAATATTTCACGCACCAATGCTCCGGCTTTCAGCATCAGTTTTTCCGTTCTGTGAAATATTCCGCTTATTATTTCGTTAGGATTTTTCAAAGAAAGCGTCAGATTGTCGAGCAGCATGAATTTCGAAAAAAGAATTCCTTCAGTTTGTTTCTTCAATAAATTCAGCTGATTGTCAACATTCTGCAGAATTTCGGAAGCGTCCGGAAATATGAGTTCCGCAGCAGCGCTAGGAGTCGGAACCGAAAAACTCGCCGCCAAATCGAGAATCGTTGAATCTGTTTCGTGACCGACAGCGCTGACCACCGGTTTTCCGCATTTTATCACGGCTATCGCCAGTTCTTCGGAGTTGAAGACTTCAAGATCTTCTTTCGAGCCCCCTCCCCTGCCGATTATTATCACTTCGACTTCATCAAGTTTTTCAAGCCTTTTCAAAGCAGCTACAATGCTTGCCGATGCATCTTTACCCTGCACCAGAGCGGGTGAAAGAACGATTTCGGCTGCCGGGAAACGCTTTCTGGAAACTCTGATTATGTCGTGAATCGCCGCCCCGCTTTCAGCCGTGACGACACCGACCGTTTTCGGATATTCCGGAAGCTGTTTCTTGTGCTCTGCGTCAAAAACTCCTTCCCTGTAAAGTTTCTCCTTCAGCATTTTAAACTGCATCGCCGCCATTCCCTCACCGAAAGGAATGACAAGAGAAGCGACGAGCGTTATTTCAGTCCGCGGTTCGTAAACCGAAATTCTGCCGTAAACGATATACTCTGCATCATTTTTCAAATCGGCGTGGTTCATTTTCTGCTGATTTTTGAAAAGCGCGCACTTGATCTGCGCATCGCTATCCTTCAAAGTAAAATAGATGTGACCTGAATATGCCCGCGTCAGATTGGTCATTTCTCCGCGCAGAGCGACAAAACCGAAAGCACCTTCTACCGCATTCTTCAAATCTCGCACAAAGGCAGATACCGGAACGACAACTTCCTGCAAATTTTACTCCGTTAAAAAAACAGAAGCCCGGTTTCATCAAGGATGAATTTTATTATGCCGTAAAACATCGAATCTCCGGCATAAGGCTTCAGCTCTGTTAAAACATTACGATTCAAAAGGGAATCAAAAATATAAATGGCTACAAAAACAACCGCAAGACCTTTAAAAAAACCGACTGCCACACCAATGACACAGTTCATTTTTCCCAAAGCTCCTTCCTTGTCCCTGATCAGATCGCGGAGAGCAAAAAACATCAGTTTGTATGTCACGAAATAAGCGGCTACAAACGCAACGATATAAAAAGTCGTGTATAACTTCGGTCCTGTAAATTCCTGCATCGCAGATTCAAGCGACGGAATTTTGAAGACGAAAAAAATTACAGTAAAGATAACGAGTTTCAATATTTCCTTGAAACCGCCGCCGATACCGCCGGCAAGCATGGCAAGAGCTATAAAAATCAAAAAAACAATATCCAGAACCATAAAAACTCCCCTTTCCGCCAGCGGATAATAGCAGAAAAAATCGGGAAATTAAGATTTTTGCATTTTTTTCACATTTTTTCTTGACATCATGCCTTTTTCCGCTACCATTTCGCCCGTTTGGTGCCCAGGTAGCTCAGTCGGTAGAGCAGGGGACTGAAAATCCCCGTGTGGGCAGTTCGATTCTGTCCCTGGGCACCAGCTTCCTTGATTCAATCCTTAAATTTTTCAGGTTTCAGCTTAAACTGGTTGCTTTTTTGTCTGAAAAGGCGTTTTTTATTAGGAAAATAGAAAAAAGGTTAAAGGATTATCTGATAATAAATTCGATTTGTTCCTTATCGACATGCGGATTTATCATAAGGAAAAAGACTTTCCTTGAGTCGTCGCTTGCAACAAGCGCGACTTTGTCGCTTTTTTTGATTCCGATATTTGTAAAAAGAAGTATTTTTTCAGTGTGACTCAACGAATTAATAATGGTTTCAGGGACAAATTCGGTGTAATTCCGGTTAAAAATATCTTTAAAAGTGGTAAGCGATTTTAACGGGAAACGGCTTGTCATCGTCTCCTCCTTGAAAATCACCGATTCGGCATTTTCAAGTTCCAAGGTGAAAATCTGTTCCGAAACCTCTTTCAATTTCTTTTTCGTGGTCGAAATTTTTACTGCTTTGTCGGAAAAAAGTTCATTGTTCGGTTCAAGCTGTGACAGAACCGAAGTAAAACGGTCGATGTCGAAAAGAAAGTGCTTCGCCGCGATTTTTTTGAAAACAGAGGCGGGAATGTGGACGAAATTAATGGTAAAACCGGGGAAAATCTTCAGAATCGTCTCTTTTATCTGATTGATCAAAGCGGAATTTATAAAACCGATTACTATTTCTTTCGTCTCCTTTTTAAAAGAAAGCGGTATAGCCAGAAGCCGCGACATCACATCCGGAGTAAAGAAACGAGAGAAGAAATCGTCGGACAGCATCCCCTTTTTTTCATCGTAAATAACCGGAAAACCTTCATGTTCATAAAAATTCGCAAGTTTTTTCTCGTCAATCATCCCTTTTGCAAGCGCGAACCAGATCGGATCGACATTGACTTTCATTTTCAGGATTTTGTTAGCATTTTCTGCGTTTACAACGTCTTCCTGAACCATTTTCAGAACCAGATTTCTCATTTGAAATCTCCATTATATTTTTGCAACAATTGGAACATTGCGTTTGTAACGCATTGAATTTATTCTTGTTTTAACAAAACGAACCAGTTTTTCGTCAAAACCGTTCCGGATAATCTCTTCTTCGCTCAATCCCAAATCCGAGATTGCGTGAATGACAGGGTCCATCGTCTGATAGGAATAGCCTATTTCGCCTTCGTCGGCCTGACCTTCAAAAAGATCCGCGCTCGGCGCTTTTTCAATTACGCTAGCCGGAAGCCCGAGGTATCGTGCGAACTCAAAAATATCTGTTTTGTATATACTGCCGATAGGATTTATCGCGGAAGCGCCGTCGCCGAACATCGTGAAATATCCGAGCTCGATTTCGCTTTTGTTTCCCGTTCCCAAAACTATTGCACCGTTTGCCGCCGAAAAATCAAAAAGAGTCATCATCCGTGTTCTAGCCATGATGTTTCCGAGCCGCCCTTTCCTGGAAAAATCCGGATTTGTCATATTGTTTGCAGCAAATGCGTCAACGACAGCCGAAATTTCGATTTTCAGGCTGTTTATTCCGGTATTCTCAACGACTTTAAGTGCATCTTCGGTACTTTTCGCGCTTGAAGTTTTATACGGCATGAGAATTCCCGTCACATTTTCCTTACCCAACGCCCTCGCCGCAAGTGCAGCTACAAGTGCGCTGTCAAGCCCGCCGGAAAGTCCCAGAACAGCCTTTTTCAAGCCTGTTTTTCCGATTTCCGAGACTAAAAATGAGGTAAGTTTCTGCAGCAGCCGTTCAAAATCAAGTTTTGGAAGAACAATCATCAAACACCTCTTATTTTAAGCTGATTCAATAATGATTTACGAATGTTAAGTGAATTTGAAAAGTAATCGGAAAGAATATTTTCCTTCTTTTCATCGGCAGAAAAACCCGAAACGGCGCAGTAGTCGGATTCTATCGCCTCAAGCGTTTTTGAATCGAAATCCGAAAAAAGCGTCTCACGGCATTTTTTGATAAAATCAAGTTCAGAATCATCCGGCATCGTGAACGAATGGGCAAGCTCGGCAAGCCACGATGCAGCTATGAAGTTGCGCGGATTTCTGCGGAGAGGAGCCGTCTCTTCAAGTGAAACGAAATCATCCAGAAAATAGGTGTTGTTCTTCCGGCTGAGGACGACTTCACAGTTTTCAAAAAGGGAGAAATTGTCTTTTTTCGAGAAAAACCGGTAAGTCTCGCCCTCCTTCGAAATAGTGTGAAAAAAGCCCGAACCGTGAGCCTTTTTGTATGTTATCGTTCCCTGAACAATATACATCAATCCACCGATTCTATCTGTTGTTTTTTCCTCGGCGAGCGCTGAACATCGCCGCTGACTCCATACTTTTGTGCAAGTTCGACACATTCAGCAAGGAACGGCATCGAAATTTCCTTTGTGTTCATTGCCTGAATTTCAAGGCATCTGCGGAGATATTTCTGCCATTCTTCCTCTCTCTGCAGCATAATCATTTTAAGGGCACCGCGATAGAGAACTTCTACATCAGCCGAATTGCAGTCGATATTTTTTTTGTAGTTTTCCGCCGCAAGTTCATGAATGTTCTGCTCGTCGTAAACAAGCCCCATCTGCTTGTATGCCTCGCAGTATGTTCCGCGCATTTTCAGTGCGGTATTCAAATGCTGTTTTGCCAGATCGTAACGCTTCTGCAGACGATAAATCCTGCCGATACTCGTTTCAACATAGTAAGGATAAGGATACATCGTGTCGTCAAGAACTTCGTTAAATTCTGAAAGCGCTTTTTCGTACTCGCCCTGCTCCAGATAAAGGATTCCGAGCCGATACTTCGATTCTGAATATTTTTTATCTATTTTCAAGGCCTTACGGTAATTTTCCTCAGCTTTTTTGTAATCACCCTCAAGAAAAAACACATAACCCAGCTCGTTGTAATACTGCGGAAGATCCGGGGCTGCATCGATTGCCATAATAAATTCGCGTTTTGCCTTGATTAAATCGCCCTGCCACAAAGCGTTGAGTCCGAGTTGATAGTGACCGTCGCTTTTTCGTTCGTCACTTACGGTTTTCATATCAGTCGAGGAACACGCAACAACAAGTTGAAAAAGCACGGTAATTAAAAATAACGATTTGATTTTACTCATTTTTCCTCTTTACCAATAAAAAACAAAAATCACGGTATGATATTTATATAAGGATAAAATGCAATTCTTAATCGTAAAAATTTCACTTTTTAGGCAAAAGTTATTTGCAAAACACAAATTTTGCAGGAAGAGCTCTTGCAATAAAAAAAATATTATATAAATTCCCCCGGAAGATCAGGAGGTAATTATGGCACAGAAAAAAATCCTCATAATCCACACGGGCGGAACTTTCGTGATGGAATCAAATGAAAAAGGGCTTCTCACACCGGGGAATTACGCTTTGGAATACATTTCCGAGAGAATCAAGCCGCTTTTTGACGCGGAAATCGTTCAGGAACAGCTCTGCAATCTGGATTCGTCACTTTTCAGACCGATGCACTGGGCAAAAATCGCGCAGCACATCGCGAAAAACTACGATTCATACGACGGTTTCGTCGTCATTCACGGTACAGACACTATGGCTTACACCGCGTCAGCACTCTCTTTCATGCTGAAAAATCTTGGAAAACCAGTCGTTATGACAGGTGCGCAGCTCCCTTTGATCGACCGCAGAAGCGACGCCTTCATGAATCTGGTTGACGCTATGGAAGTCGCGATAAACAGCGATTTGAACGAAGTCGTTCTTCTTTTCAACCACACGGTTTTCAGAGGAAACAGGGCGAAAAAGAAGGATGCATGGGATTTTGACGCATTCTACAGCCCGAACTACAACGCTCTGATAAAGCTCGGAATCGGCATGGAAAGCAAAAAGCACCGTTTTCTGCCGAAACCGTCAGAAAAATTCGAAATCGACACACGACTCATGGAAGATGTCGTAATCATTCCGTTTTTTCCCGGAATCGATTTCTCTTCATTTTCAGTCATGGTTAGAAACAAAAAGGTCAAAGGAATCGTTATCGAAGCCTACGGCAGCGGCAACATTCCGAGCGACAATCCAGGCCTTGAAGAACTTTTCAAGGATGCGGCGGAAAACTGCGTGCCCATTGCCGTATGCAGCCAGTCTCCGATAGGAAAAGTCAATCTGCGTCTTTACGACGTTGCTTCAAAAGCTGAATTTTACGGGCTTATCAGCGCAGTCGACATGACGCGCGAAGCGACTCTGGTAAAAATGATGGTGGCCCTGGGAAGATACTCCGACATCAACGAAATCAAAAAATTCATGATGAAAAACTGCGCCGGAGAAAAGGAAAACGAAAATGTTGGGTAACGAGCTTGAATATTCGGGATTCGCGGCAATCATAGGCGTCCCGAACTCCGGAAAATCGACTTTCGTGAACACCGTCGTCAAATCAAAAATTTCGATCGTAACTCCGAAGGCACAGACGACGAGAAACAAAATCCGCGGAATCTACAACGCTCCGGACACGCAGATCGTTTTTACCGACACTCCGGGAATAACTTCGACCGATTTCGGCAAACTTCTCAACAAATGGATGAACAAATACAGCTTTTCTGCCGCGCAGGATGCTGATTTTACTATATTTTTTATAGATGTTTCGACTCAGCATCCTGAAAAGGGAATCGGTGAGGAAGAGGCTCACATCCTCAAAAATCTTCCGTCGGAAACTCCCGTAATCCTCGTTGCGAACAAGATAGATGCCGTCAAACCGATGCGAGTTGACGATACGATTGCAGTTTACAGAAAGCACTTCAACTTTGCCGCGGCTTTTGCTATTTCGGCCAAAACTGAAACCGGAATCCCGGAACTTCTCGAAGGCTTGAAACAATTCTGCAAACCCGGACCGCAGCTTTTTCAGGAAGACATGTACACAGATCAGGAAGACAACTTTCTCGTTTCAGAAATCATCCGCGAAAAACTTTTTCTCGAACTCTCGCAGGAACTGCCCTACTCCGTCGTTGTCACAGTAGAAAGGATGCGGGATCACAGGACAAAGGATATCCTGCTGGTAGATGCCACAATCCACGTTGCAAGAGACAGCCAGAAAGGAATCGTTCTCGGCAGGAAAGGGGCAACGTTGGAAAAAATCGGATCTGCAGCAAGACACGACATAGAAGAACTTTACGGTTGTCAGGTCGGACTAAAGCTCTTTGTCAGAGTCGAAGAAAAGTGGTTTGACAAAGAAAGACTTCTGCAGAAAGTCGGTTTTGAAAAGGATTTTGACCGCTGATCAAAGCTCGGAAAGCAGGCCGTAATAATACAAAACCGGATATACTCCCGTAATGTCGGCGGCTATTTCACTTGCCGAATTGCTCAGAACGACGACACGAGGCATAGCTTCGGTTTTTTCGAGAGAAAGCTCAGCAGGAGAAGAAACAACCGCCATTTCAGGAATGACATCGCGGTATTCGCGATCTTCCTGAATGTCATCCGGAAGATAAAGCCTGACAAAACTGACTTTTCCTTCAAAGTAATCCAAAAGCTTGGTCGTTGTCGCCTTCATTTCGGGACATGCTTTGCACCAAGTCGCAGAAATCTCAATAAAAACAATACCATGCGTTGCAATTCTGCTTAGAGGATACTCTTCATTCGAATAAATGTCGCGGACAATTATATCTTCGGCAACCGATTTTTTCTTCTTCAGTTCAAGAGGCACAGGTTCACCTGCCTGCTCTTTCTGAACTTCAGACTGTTCCGGATTTTGAACCTTATCGGCTGAAGCGCATGAAAAAACGGAAAAAACAAGGAAAAATAAAACTGAAAAAAATTTACTCTTCATTGATCGGCAGACACTGCGGCTCCTGACATACATAAACTTCACCGGTTTCTACATCAGAAACTTTGGCACAGTAGAAGGAAGCACACTCTTCGTTTTTTGTACAGGGAAGTCCCGCATTTTTCTTCATTTGGCATGAAGGCATTGGATCTGAAAGATTACAGTAAAGTTCAGTGTCCGTATCACAGAATTCGGAACACGGAAGATTCTGGGCATTGGGCATTTTCTGGCAGACATTTGAAGAACCGCATTCAAGTTTCGAAAAGCGGTTGCATTCAATAACAATGTCATTTCCGTCCTCGTCCTGTTCAGGCTGAACTCCGCACAATGCACCGATTTTATCGCTTATTCTCGAACGCGAGCACAGGTGGTCTACGCAACTGAGTCCGACGACGCATTCATCTGCAACACTGCAGGCTTCGTTCTCACCTTTTCTTTTCAGACAAGTTCCGTAAGTATCCCCTTCTTTTATGTAACAGAAAAGGAAAGTCGTGCAGTCGCTGTTGTTTACACACGGTTCATTCACACCGCCGGAGCTTGATTTCGAGCAGCCTGACGAACGGCATTCGTAACCTGGGATGCACTTGTCAAGCGATGCAGTGCAGGCTTGATCCGCCTGTTTGTAATCTACACAGAAACCAGGACACGCACTGCCGCGCATATCGCACCAGCCGTTTTTGCACTCCTCGTCCTGATAACATTTGTCTCTCAGATTCAACTTTCCCTGAAATACATTCGCACATTCCGGAATATCCAAAAGCTGAACATCAAGCGGATTGCACGGTTCCATCTGTGAAATAATTGCAAAACACTGTTCCGCCTGCACCATATCGACAGAGAGCCATCCGTTTTCTTCAGCTCGATTCAACATTTCATATTTGTGTCTGAATACCGCATTTTCACCCTTGTGAAAACCCTCGAAAGGTTTAGGAGAGTTTTTGACGGCTTTCGGACAGAAAGAAATGTTCTCCGCATTGACAAGGCCGGACGGACAGTTTGACGAAGCTTCGCAAAGTGTCTCCAAATATTTGTCGAAAAAGTTTTTCATGTTCATATCCGCGCTTTCCGACTTTGAATCGCCGCCGCATGATGCAAGCGACACGGCAAAAATCAGAATCAAACACAATCTTTTCATATAAGCCTCCTTAATTATGAAAAATTTCTTCCCGTAATTTTCTGGCAGTCAGGACAAACCGGTGAAACTGCATTCATTTCCCTGCCGCATTCCGAACATTTGAAAAGTTTAGCATCCGGAATAGCCGCATCGAGAGTTACAAAGTTTTTTTCGTCAAGTCCGTTTCTTATAGAAAGTTTCCCGTCAATCAGACTTCCCGCCGTGCCTTCTGCCGGATCGGTATATTTCAGATTTTTGTTCAGCAGAATGTGAAACAACTCCATGTATTTTCCTTCTACGCTGTAGTTTATTTCGCCGCATTTCGGAAAATTCAAAAGCATGGAACGCCCGAAAATCTCCCATTCCTCACCCGTTTCGACCAGTTTTTTCAAACAGCTTACCGATTTTTTCGAATTGGATCCCATAAGGAAAATCAGATAATCCGCAGCAAGCGACTGAATCGCATCACCGCATTTTTTCGAATAAATTCCGATCCATTTGAGAGCGGCTTCACTGTCGTTTTCAGAATTTCCGAAGAAACGGCCGACAGCTCTCGCGTAGCAGCGGTGCAGAACCGTTTCATTCTTCAAATCCGCAAGCAGCATGTACCGTTTGATTTCGTCAGCCGCGGCGTCAAAATTTCCGTCAGCTTCATAAACTTCGGAAAGAAGAAGCGACGCAGCCGGATAATCGGCGCATTTTACCGCATCCTTCAAAACGGAAACGGCCTTCCGGTTCTGTTTCAAAAGAATGTAGTCACGGGCGATATGCTCCAGAGCCATCGAACGGAAAATACCGGAAGTATTTGGTCTGAAGAGAACGTCACGATGGAATTCCAACGCCTTTTCGGGGTTTTTGTCTCTCAGAATGTCGCCGGCAAAAAGCCAGAAAACAGGTTCTTCGGGGTAATTTCCGGCAAGTTTTTTCAAATTTGCGAAATATTCGGCGTAATTTTTCAGATGACAGTCGCGCAAAGCGTCAAAAAAGACCTTTATCTCAGGCGGAAATTTATAAGTCGAAGAATAAGGCTTCTCTTTTCGTCTGAATTTAAAAAACCACAAAACAAACTCCTAATTCTGTCTGTTTTCAATAGTTCCGGCATCCGGAACCGGAAGATTCCCCGCATCTTCGGAAAAAGCCGAATCATCAATGTCTGCGAATTTTTCGTTGCGTGCCGCAGCAAGTTCCGATTTCAGCTTGTTCAGATCCTTTTTAAGTTTTCTTTCGCGGTTTGAAAGAAAAATGATGTCGAGAAAAACCGCAATGACGGAAAAAATAACGCCGGCGAGGAAGCAGAGCAGCGCAAGAAGCCACAGCTGAATATCCTTAATCGAAGTAAAAATGAGGTTCAGCGTGACGTTCGTGTCGTTGACGCGGGCAAAATATGCAATCAAAACGGCTATCAACGCGATAACGAAAATAAAAAACAGTTTTTTTACCAACTTCATAGTCACCTTCGCTTTTATCTGTGATCAACATTATACCACCATTCGGCGCTTAATCCGAAATAGTGAAGAACCGAATGCTTTGCGCGGAAATCGTCCTTGTTGTAGGAATAACGCGCATCGTCATTCTGAACAGCCAGAGTATAAACAAGACGCAGCTGCGGTCTGCCGTAGTTTCCGCCGCCGTAAGTCACGATCGGAATAACTGAGAATTTCGTCACCTGCGGAAGAATGCTCTTTGTTTCTCCGTTATTCAACGTTGTCAGACCGTTCATATCCTTCAGCTGATGCGAAACTTCCAAAGCCAAATAAAAATTTTTGTGGATGAAAAAGTGCGGACGCAGCGAAAAAGTGTATTCGACGAAATCGTCGTTGTCGTACTTGTTGCCGTCGGAATCTTTGAAAGAACGGACGTAACCGCCGAAAATCGCGCCGAACCAGCCGATTTCAAGGTTCGATGAAACGGCGAAAAGAAGTTCCCTCGCGTCCTTGGTTTTGTAGTCACGATCAAATCCCCACGGAACGGTAAGAAGACCGTAAGCCGCCAAACCTCCTGAATATTTGAGGAAAATATTGGTGAAACTGTTTTTAGCATACTTGAAAAATCCGAGTTCTCCGCCGATAGACCAGCCGAAATCTTCCGGATAAACGATCGAGTTGTCCTCGTCCAGAGGATCGTTGCTTTTTTCTCCGGCACTTATCCTCTGAAATTCGCCAATAAGTTTCCACTTCAAGCCTAACTTATCGGAAACATTATAGTTTTGAATATATTTCAGACCGGTGACGATGCGCTGCCTGTCCATCCATGTTATGCTTTCGGAACCGAAAGTGCTTGAAACGACTTCCAGTGACTGATACTGCCAGTCGACTTCAAGACGGTTGAAACCGAAATAGTATTCAAGAGCCCAGTTGTCAAAATGAAGTCCTGCGCCTCCGCCGTAAATGTTGTCGTCGTCAAGCGGCCAGAAATCGAGAAGATAGATGTCGTCGCCGCGGTACATTCTGCTTCCTACCCAGAAACCGAGCGGTTTCCAGAAAACGTTTTCGGCACGGACGAACAGATTTCTGACGGTATTCAAAGCAACCCATCTGCCGTCGTTGTGGAAAAGCGATTCGGAAAAAGCGATTGTTGAGACAAAATCAAAAAGCGGACCGTTGTCCCCTATTTTCGGGAAAAGATAGGCGAAATCGAGCTCGACATAACTTTCCTGCTCGAGTCTGCTGCCGTGTCCGACTATATTCACCCACTTCGGCGAACCGCCGCGAAGGTCGGTAGCCGGCTGAACCCTGCCGTAGGAACCGAAAACGAAACCGCGTCCGTCATCCTTTTTGTCGATTTTTTCATCATTTTGTTCTTCGATTTTCTCTTCACTTTTCGCTTCTTCCGCCGCTTTCTGTGAAGAATCAGGATTTACGGCTTCACTATCAGGATTTTTTTCTGCTTCTTCAGCGGCAAGTGAAATGGAAACAATAAAAACAACGAAAAAAACTACCAAAAACCTAAAAAATCGATTCATAATTTACACACCTCACAAAAAAACTGCATATTTTAGCAGTATTTATAATGATGTCAAACTAACGCCACGATTCCGTAGTGCATTTAAGAAACGAATTTTTTGAATTATAGCGTGGCAGAAAAGAAAAAATTTACAAAAATGCAGATATAATTTGACTTTTTTAGTTATTGTTACAATTCTCGTCAGGATTGTTTGAAAACGGAACAAAACAATGAAAGAATTTACTAAAACCGTAGCAGTATTGCTTGCGATTGTTTTTGCTTCATCCTGCATGAAAAACGGCAAAACGGAAACTGAAAACAATAATGTGCCTTGTAAGAGGATAGTCAGCACAGCTCCGAGCATAACCGAAACGCTTTATGAACTCGGGCTTGGAGAAAACGTTGCAGGAGTCACCGAAAACTGTCTCTACCCCGAAGCGGCAAAGTCAAAACCGAAAATCGGAAAGGCTTTCAACATAAATGTTGAGGCGGTTGCAGCATTGAAACCGGATACCGTTTTCGTGCTAAGTGCATACGGCGAACTTGCAGGAAAACTTCAGTCTGTCGGAATTAAAACCGTCGTAGTCGAACAGTCGGCAGTCCGCGGTTTCGTAGATTCAATCGCTACTTTTGCACAAACCTGCGGAATCGAAGAGAAAGGAAAGGCTTTCCGGAAAAAATTCACGCCTTATCTCGACGGCAGCACAGTCAGAAACTCAGGAAAAAGGATAATGATCCTTGTCGGACGCGACTATGAAAGCGTTTCGGTCAAGGACGCATATATAGTCGGAAAAGACGGATTTCTTAATGAAATCATTATGTTGAGCGGTGCAGAAAACGTTTATCAGGGCGATATGCCCTATCCCAAAATCCAGATTGAAGGAATTATCGCGCTTAATCCTGACATCGTCATCGACGTCATTACCGCATCAGACCTCACGCCGGAAAAACTTGAATTTCTGAAGAAAAGCTGGTCGGAAATCAATATAAACGCAGTCAAAGACGGCAAGGTTTTCATCAAAACCGAAGACTTCTGGAGCCTTCCCGGGCCGCGTTTCATCAAAATCATCGAAGAAATAAGAAAAATAGTGGAATAGTCCTAAAATTTCTTGTTGATTTTAAATTCCCGCTAAATATAATTTTGCGTTGTTTTTTTGACATCATCCGGAGGTTTTCAATGAAAAAGTTAATGTTTTTAGGCATTTGCCTTTTATTCATCGTGGGTTTGACATCGTGCGGAAGTGATGAGGAGGATCAAAACGAATCCCAAACCGGCAATCAGGATTCATCTGACACTTCAACAGGCAACGATTCTAACACGGCCAATGACTCCAACACGACCGGCGACAACAACTCGCAGGAAAATCCCGATGATTCTGATTCATCTTCCGAAAATCCCGAAGAGGAAGAAAACTCCTGCGTTTGCGGAGCAGACAATGAAGATGCAGACGGTGACGGAATACCCAACGGCGTTGAAGGCTGTGAAGACAACGACAGAGATTCTCTTCCGAACTGTCTCGATCCAGACAGTGACAACGATACTATTCTGGACACTGAAGAATGCTCTGAACAGCCGTGCAGAGATACCGACGGCGACGGAAATCCGGATTTTTTAGATAGAGACAGCGACAATGACGGACTTCCAGACAAAGATGAAAAACTATACGGCACTAACCCCTGCAATATAGATACAGACGGTGACGGCGATGACGATATGGCGGAAATTGCCTTCAAGACAGATCCGCTTGACGATAAAAGCCATGTTCCAGCCGGCAGTATGTATGTCGTTCTTCCATACCAGGCAAACTGGAAAGCAAGCAGAATCTGGGAATTTGACACCGACATTTCCAAAATCGATGTCGCGTTCATGCTTGATCTTTCAGGTTCGATGAGTGAAGAGCAGCAGAACCTCAGAGACAAAATCAAAACGGATGTCGTTGAAAAAATTGCGACACTGAACGAGGGAACGCTTGATGCAGCCTATGCTTTCGTTCACTTTATGGATTTCGGCAGCGATATGGACAAAGTTTACAAAGTCGATACCCTCGTAACAAAAAATATCGACGAACTCAAATCTGCAATCGACAGCACGCCGGAAGCTTACGGCGGCACCGAATGCGACTGGCTCGTTCTTTATGCTGCAACCATAAGCGAGGATATTTACGGACAGTGCTCGACGGAACCTGAGGTGGCCTGGATGCCCGGTATGTCATCAGAAAAGGCGACCTGCAACATTCCTCTTCCCAACTGCACCGGTCGTGAAGGCAACCGCGCAGGACTCTGTTTCCGCGAAAAGGCGATGCCGATTCTGATAATAATAACCGACGAGCCTCCGACAGACACCTATATGCCGCCAGTCAATGAAAAAGCTTCCATTCTGGCTATTCAAACAATGGCAGCCCAGAATGCCAAATTTATCGGAATCGACTCATCCAGCACGAGCGGAAACAATCAGATAAAGAACTTTTTTGAGACGGTCGCTCAGGCAACAGGAACTCTGGACAGTAACGGCAAATCGTTCAACTTCACTGTAAGCAATACGGCTGTTGCAGCTGACGGCAAGGCGATGAGTGAAAAAATCGGGGAAGCTATCGAATCACTTACCTCTTTCGTTCAGATGGATGTCTGGGTTGCCGGAAACGCGTCAGTTGAATGCAACGGCATTAACATTGCAAACTTTGTAAAAGGAGGAATCCCGATAAAAGCCGAACCGCCGGAAGGAGCTACGATTGACGAGGCGAACATGAAATTCCTCAAAGTAAATCCCGGAACCGTCGTAACTTTCGATGTTCAGTTCCATAACGATTTCTGCCCGAATCCTAACGGGGAACCGGTTCTCTACAAAGCAGAAGCTATGGTTCTGGGAGAAGGCGCATACCTTTCCAAAAAAGAAGTTCAGGTCATCGTTCCGAAAAGCGACATCAAGTAATTATCCGACAGGATTATGCTGAATCAGCGGCAACCTTCTTTTAAGAAGAATTGCCGCTTTTTTGTCGAAAAACCTTTAAATTACAATTTTCTTATTATCCAAACTGCCCTCCCGAGACATTTTATCGAACCGTTCATAATCATGTCGTTGTTTTTCCTCTCCGGTTTGTCATTGGTCAGTTTCTCCAACTCTCCGTCGATAAAGCGTTTAAGCACAGTTTTTGATTCAATTTCGAAAAGATAGACTCCTAAATTTTTCAGGTGTTTGTCCGTGACATCAACCAAAACTGCGTCACCAATAAGGAAACAGGGCTCCATGTTGTCACTTGTCACGTTGAAAAGAAGCAGCTTTCCTTCATCAACAGAAGAGCCTATATCGCCTATGAAAGAAGCGATGTACCGGCTCTCTTTTGGTAGTTTTTCGGCGAAAATATCTACCTCGTCTTGAGCCAGCCATTCGGTTTTTATACCGAAAATCCTTTCGAGCCTGAAAATGACCTTTGCATTCGCCTGCATTTTTCCCAATTCGATAGCACAAAGATAAGATTGTGAAATTTCTAAACTTTTAGCCATTTCCTTTTGTGTAATTCTTAGTTCTTTACGTGCTGTTCTTATTTTGTCACCGTAATTCATTATAAAATCTCCTAAAAAATTAAATTAAAAAATGAAATTGAACAGCAGCGCCGCTATCGTTTCTGCAAGATATAAATGTTGCAGATACAAATCAAGATATTTAAAAACAGACTGCGATGTGTCGGGAGTTAGAAAATTTACTTTTGAAGAAGCTCTATCCCTTTCTCGATTCTTTTGAGTGATTCAGCCTTTCCGATTATTGCCGCGATGTCGCTTCCGCCGCCCGGAGTAAGCTCTTTTCCGCTGAGTGCAACGCGCATCGACCAGAGCAGAACTTTTTTGTTTATTTCCGCTTTTTCTGCGATATCGACAACTTTGTAGTAAAGTTTTTCGTGGTCCCAATCCTCAAATTTTTCGAGTTCAGGCTTCAGCAGAAGAAGCGCCTGAAGCGAATTTTCCTTGTCGGTCTTCATCTTCTTGTTTACGTAAAGATCTGCCGAATATTCAGGCAGTTTATCGACAAAATCGAGCTGCGGAATGACGTCGCTGAAGTATTCCGTTCTTTTGTGAAGTCCTGCTGCGATAACGTCGAAGTTGACGTCTTCGCGCTTTACAGCCTGCCTGATGAAGGGCATAGCGTGTTTCAAAAACTCGTCCTGCGACATTGCGCGGATGTACTCGCTGTTGAGCCATCTGAGCTTTACTTCATCAAAAATGGCGGGAGATTTGCCTATTCCCTTGATGTCGAAAGCCTCGATAAGTTCCGGCAGCGTAAAGATCTCGCGGTCGTTTCCCGGGTTCCAGCCGAGGAGTGCAACATAATTCAAAAGGGCGTCTTTCAGACAGCCTTTGTTGATGAAATCGGCGTAGCTTGCGTCTCCGTCACGCTTCGAAAGTTTGCGCTGAGCGTCTCTCATGACGGGTGAAACGTGAACGTAATGCGGTTTTTCCCAGCCGAAAGCGTCGTAAAGAAGATTGTATTTCGGAGTCGAGATCAGGTATTCGCTTCCGCGGACGACGTGAGTGATACCCATGAGGTGGTCATCAACTACGTTTGCGAAGTTATAAGTAGGATAACCATCTGATTTTATTAAGATTAAATCATCCATCGTCGAGTTTTCGACTTCGATGTCACCGTAAACCTCATCGTGGAATGAAGTCGTTCCGGAATCGGGCATCTTCTGCCTGATTACATAAGGAATTCCTGCATCCAGATTTTTCTGAATTTCCTCTTTCGAAAGGCTGAGGCAGTGTCTGTCGTATTTCGTCTGCTCGTGGTTTTCCTCGCAGTGCTTTCTGAGGTCGTCGAGACGCTCTTTCGTGCAGAAACAGCGGTAGGCATATCCTTTTTCGATAAGCTCTTCGGCATATTTCATGTAAATTCCGGCTGCCATTCTTTCGCTCTGGACGTACGGGCCGTAATCACCGCCTACATCCGGACCTTCATCGTGGTCGAGCCCCGTTTCCTCCAAAGTTCTGTAAATCAGGTCTACTGCACCTTCTATCTTCCTTTCCTGGTCGGTATCCTCGATTCTGAGAACGAAAGTCCCGTGATTTTTTCTCGCAATAAGCCACGCATAAAGAGCCGTTCTGAGATTTCCGACATGCATATAACCGGTCGGACTCGGCGCAAACCTTGTTCTTACCTTTTCACTCATAAAATTCTCCTTCCTACCTGATGGTTTCGTAGCAGCTTTCACAGATTCCGGTAATATCTTCGGAATAATCGTGAAGCACTCTCTTTTTCCAGCAGCGCGGACATTTTTCGCCTTCAGCGGTCGTTACGCCGATCCAGAGATCAGCATCCTCAATTTTTTCAAGTCCTTCCGGCGTCTGAGCCTTTTCAAAGGCTGAAACTATGAAAATCGATTCAAGGTTATCGAGTTCGGCATCGAGAACCGGATTGTTTTCGTAATAAATCCGCACTTTTGCATCAAGCGAATGACCTATCGTCTTGTCTGCGCGGAGAACTTCGAGCTTCTTCTGGACCGCGTTCTTCGCGTCAAGGACAGTCTGCCACTTTTCAAGGAATTTAGCGTCTTCGTCATTGAAATTTGATTCCGGGAACTGCTCAAGGAAAACGCTTTCCTTCTTGGCACCCTTCAAGTATCCGTAAGCCTCTTCGCATGTGAAGCTTAGGATCGGAGCGAGTGCCTTGACGACGTCAGAAAGTATCGAATAAACAACGCTCTGCGTCATTCTGCGTCTCTTGTCGTCGGCACGCATCGTGTAGCGGTCTTTGATGATGTCGAGATAGACCGCGCTCATCGGGATCGTGAAGAAGTCGAGCATTTCGTGGTGAACGCGGTGGAACTCGTAGTTTTCGTAGTATTCGCGGATGTCTTTAAGTCTTTCCTGCCATGTGAGATAAGCCCACCTGTCGAGCGAAGCAAGCTCTTCCTTTTTGACAGTCATCGTTTCGGGGTCGAAATCGTTGACGAAACCGAACATGAACCTGATCGTGTTACGGATCTTTCTGTATGCCGTAGCACAGCTTTCGATGATCGAATCGCCTATCCTGTTGTCGTCGCTGTAGTCCTCACAGGCAACCCAGAGTCTCAGAATTTCTGCGCCGTATTTGTTGATCTTGACCTGCGGATCAATGAAGTTTCCTTTGCTCTTCGAGATCTTTTCGCCTTTCTCGTCAACGATGAATCCGTGCGTGATGAGGTTTCTGTAGGGAGCCCTGCCGTTGATGAGGACGCTCATTTTGAGCGAGGACTGGAACCATCCTCTGTGCTGGTCGCTTCCTTCGAGGTAAAGGTCTGCCGGGAAAGTGAAACCTTTTTCGCCGTTCAGAACTTTCGCCCAGCTTACGCCGCTGTCGAACCATACATCGAGAATGTCGTTTTCCTTGCTGATATGCGTACCGCCGCATTTCGGGCATTTGAAACCTGACGGAAGGAACTCAGCCGCAGTTTTGTCGTGCCATACCTGGATTCCCTTTTCAGAAATTTCGTCCGCAACTTTGTGCGCGATAGCTCCGTCGACTATCTTTTCGCCGCAGTCGTCGCAGGAGAAGGCGATTATCGGAACGCCCCAGCTTCTCTGACGAGAGATGCACCAGTTCGGAGCTTTTTCGAGCATCGGAACGATTCTTTTTCTTCCCCACTCCGGAACCATGCGGACTTTCGCGATCTCGTCAAGGCATTTTTTGCGAAGTCCGGTGTCGTCCATTGAAATGAACCACTGTTCTGTCGCTCTGAAAATGACCGGTTTGTGGCATCTCCAGCAGTGCGGATAGCTGTGGTCGATCATTTCGCCCGGCTTGTTGAGAAGGTATCCGGTATTGTAAAGGTGTTCCGTGATGACGGGATTCGCCTTGAAAACGTGCATTCCGCCGATAACGGGGATGTTTTCGTCGATGATTCCGCTGCCGTTGACCGGAGCATAGGGCTCAAGACCGTATCTGAGACCTGTGACATAGTCGTCGGCACCGTGTCCCGGAGCGGTGTGAACGCAGCCCGTACCTGCATCGGCAGTGACGTAGTCGGCATAAACGATTATCGATTCGCGGTCGATGAACGGGTGACGAGCCTTCATTCCCTCGAATCTCATTGCGTCGAATTCAGCAACGACTTCAGGATTTTCGGCTCTTACAGCCTTTACGAACGAATCTTTGAGAACGCTTGCGACGATAAAGACTTCGCCGTTGTATTTGACAGCCGAATATTTGAATTCGGGGTTGAGCGCGATCGCAAGGTTAGCCGGAAGAGTCCACGGAGTCGTCGTCCAGATAACGAAGTTCACCTTCTCCCCTTCAAGCTCTTCGAGTTTGTCGATGAGCGGGAATTTGACGTAGATCGAAGGAGACTGATGGTTGTCGTATTCGATCTCGGCTTCTGCAAGAGCCGTTTCGCAGCTCGTGCACCAGTAAACAGGCTTTTTCGCCTTGAAAAGAGCGCCTGACTCTGCAACTTTTGCAAACTGATGAGCGATGCAGCCTTCATATTTCGGGTCGAGAGTAATATACGGATGATCCCAGTCAGCCAGAACGCCGATGCGCTTGAAGCCTTCACGCTGAGTGTTTACCCAGTTCATAGCGAACTTCTTGCACTCTTCCAGGAACTGGCTTTTCGTCATCTCTTTGCGCTTTGAGCCGAGCTTTTCAGCCGTTTTGAGCTCGATCGGAAGACCGTGGCAGTCCCAGCCCGGAATGAGCGGAGTGTATTTTCCCGACATATTTTTGAACTTTACGACAAAATCCTTGAGAGTTTTGTTGAGAATATGACCGTTATGGAGATTTCCGTTGGCATAAGGCGGACCGTCGTGAATAACGAACGTCGGTTTTCCGTCATTCTGCTCCAAAATTTTGAAATAAATATTGTTTTCATTCCATTTTTTCAAAATTTCGACCTCTTTCACCGGAAGATTTGCCTTCATCGGGAAATCGGTCTGCGGAAGATTGAGCGTTTTGCTGTAATCCATAATAAATAACTCCATTTAAATAAGCAGTAAAAAAACGCGGAATATTAGTCTTTTTCATTACAAAGTCAAGTTGAAAAGGGGATTTGCCACGAAATGACAGACCGCTCTGCAAAAGCAGGCGTTAACATGTTTTATTTTCCCTTTTTTCATTTTTGAAGTATAAGCGACGGGTTTTTGGGAGGTCGGATGAAAAAAATCTACGCTTTCATAAAGTCGGCGAGATTCGCAGAAATTTCAATTTTATTGGGTTTCCCTATGATCGGTCTCTTTTTCGCGTTTGAATCTCTTCCGCAACTGCTGTCGGTCAGGGTTCCGCTGTTCGCCGCCGCTACTTTTCTCCTTTCTACGGCGGTTTATGCATTCAACGGGCTTGCCGGAATCGGCGAAGATAAAGAAAACGCCCGTCTTTCTGATCTGAAAAGCAGAAAATCGACTTTCACCGCCACTGTTGCCGTTTCATTATCCTTTTCCCTACTTTTTTTCTTTCTGATAAAGTCCGGACTCGCAGTTTCAGCAGTTGTAAGTTTTCTTCTGTGGTGCATATATTCGTTCCCGCAAAAGGGATTCAAATATAGGCCGGTTTTAGGAACTCTGATTCATTTTGTCGCTCAAATCATACACTTTTTAATGGGTTACACCGTCATCAAACCGATTGACGGTGCCGGAATCGCAGCTTCCGTCTATTTCGCCATTCTCTTTTCGGCAGGTCACATAAACCACGAACTTATCGACCGGGAAGCTGACGAAAAAACGGGAATCATGACCGGCGCGGTATACTTCGGCGCAAAAATGTGGGAAAAGGTTTCGTTCTCCATGTTTCTTGCGGCAACGATTTACATTCTGATCGCATCTCTGGCCGTTTCAGGAATGATTTTTCACACTTTCCCTTTTGTAGCAGCCGGATTAGTCCACACTCTTTACAAACTTCCTTCGTTCAAAAAAGCTCCTGAACAGTCTAAATTTCTTGCGGAAAGAAGTTTTTACAGGGTTTTGTACTTCGTCGCCGGAACGTTTTTCATATTAACTAAAATTTTCAAATAAAAACAATGAATTACAAAGCAAAAATCATTTATTTCTCCAAGAAGGCCGATGCAGAGAAAATCGGCGAAAAACTGGTTTCCTCAGGCATTGCCACGCAATTTTTTCCGATAAAGAAATGTGTTATAACCGAAGACATCTCAGACTACTTCATTTTTGACAAAACACAGGCTTCGTCGCTTGAAAAGAATTATGCACGGGACGGAAAACTGAAACAGTCCGCACTGATATCAATACAGAAAATCGTTCTTGAAAGACTTCTGGAAAAAACGGATAACACGCTTTTCTTCCTCGAAGAAAATTTCTCACCGGAAAGTTTTTATATTAAAAAGACATTTTTCAGATGCGGAATAAACTTTTTCTCTTTCGGAAGAATCGCTCCGGAATTCGGAATAACAATCGTCAGAGGCGCCTTGGACATAGGTTTTCACGAAGCTTCTTTTCTGTGTTTTCCGAATCAGGAGAACCTTTTTCAGACGAAAATGCCGCCGTTTCCAGATTTTAACGGAAGAATTGCCATAGATGCACCGCCTGATTCAGTTCCGGCGAGGTATCTCCGTTTCTTCAGAAGTCCGCTGCTTATGACACGGGGACTTATCAGATTCTTCACTGAATACCAACCGGAGAAAAGACACGAAAAAATTTTCGTTTTCACTTCGGAAAAGGCTTGTGACACGTACGCTTCCTCCGAAAGGACGCTCCAGTTTTTGAAACTTCTGGGAAAAAGAGGTAAAAGTTTTTCCGATTTCTCCGAACTTCAGCCCGAAACGACGGTCTTAACTTGGTCGACGAAACGCTTTTTCTCGCTCTGGAAGAACGGTTTGAGACCTATTCCGGCAACAAAATCGCTTGCGGCGCAGATGTTCAAACAAAAAATCAGATCAATCGGCGAACTCGTAACTTTGCCGCCTGACACGGAAAAGTTCCAGAAAGTTAAAATTTTCCTGCAAAATTCTGAACTCGGAAATTTTGAAATAAATAGGCGTTAGTTATTTCTTAATTCAACAGGCGGATATTCTGCCGTCATTTAAGAATATCGGCAATAAAATCGGTTCCTTCCCTTGAAACGATCCTGCATTTCAGAGTGCTGCCCTCTTTTTCGCCTTCCAGATTGGTTATTATCGTGATTCCGTCAATTTCAGGCGCCTGATTCCAGCATCTGCCGACCGGAACTTTAAGTTCGGGATCAATTCCTTCGTAAAGAACTTCCACCTCGCGCCCGACGAATCTGTCAAGGCGTCTTTCCATGCACTCATGAGCCGCTTTTTCGATTTCGGCAAATCTTGCATCGGCGGTTTTTGAAGGAACGGCGCGCATTTTGAACGATGCCGAAGACTCCTCCTTTGAATATTTGAAGGCACCGATATAGTCGAAAAATCCCTTTTCGACGAATGTTTTCAATAGTTCGTGATCCTCTTTTTTCTCAGCCGGAAAAGATGAAATGACTGTCGTCCTGAGCAGGTAATTTTCGCCGAAAACATCTTTGATCATGTCGATCAAATTATAGATATCCTGCTCAGCGTAACGCCTGTTCATCGCTCTCAGCACAGTGCCTGAAATATGCTGAACCGGCACTTCCAGATAGTTATGCATTTTCTCGGAATCTCTAATAGTTTCAAGAAGTTCCCTGTCAATTCCCGACGGATATAAATACATTACGCGGAACTTGAAACCGCCTTTCAAAGCGTTGATTGCGCGTATCAGTTTTTTCAGCGACGAACCGGTTTTCGAGCCATACTGCGTCGTATCCTGAGCGATAATGACAATCTCCTTGACGCCGGTCTTTATCAGGTTTTCTGCTTCGGCAAGAATGTCCTTCAACGGACGCTCGCGGTATCTTCCGCGGATATGCGGAATAGCACAGTATGAACAGAAATTGTCGCAGCCGTCGGCTATTTTGAGATAAGCCGTCCAAGGCGAATAAGTGAGGACGCGCCCCATTGAAGCAGTGTAGATAAACTCAGACTGTCCGATTTTCCCTTTATAGCCGCTTTCCCAATTCTCAGAAACGGTTTCCGCGACATTCGGAAGATCGTTCACGCCGAAAATGAAATCGGCTTCAGGAAGCATTTCACCCAGATTCGGATAAAGCTGAGGCAGACACCCCATGACGGCGATTTTCGCCCCTTTTTTCAATCCTCCGTGGAGCTCGAAAAACGAGTTGACCGATTCCTCGCGGGCATCGTTGATAAAACTGCACGTGTTCAAAATGACGAGATCGGCTTTATCTGAAGTTTCGGCTACTTCCCAGCCGCTGTCAACGAACTGGGCTATGACGACTTCTGAATCGACTCTGTTTTTCGGACATCCGAGAGAGCAGCAGAACAGTTTCTTCTTCATGATTTTCTTATTTCTTCCGCGATCTTTCTCGTCATTTCAACGGGATGATAATTTGCAAAAATACCAGCAACTTTCAGCGCATTCGCGGCTACAGTAGTGTTTTTGTCAATAGAATACTGCGAAAAGAAATAAAAAGGAATCTCTGAAATCTCTTTTTTATGCTTGATTGCGGCAAGAAGACGCATCGGTGTAATCGCACTGCCCGGCATATCTATGTCGCAGAGAATAAAACCGAGAACATCCTTCAGATCTTTTATCAGCTGGGCCGCTTTTTCAATGGTTCTTGCCTTTATAACATCAATGTTGACTCTGCCGAACTTATCGGCGATATCGTCAAGATCGAATCTTTTCTGACTGATTACAACCGCCGTAATATTGTTTGTAGAAGAATCACTTTCCGATATCAGCTGTGTAGAATCGAGTGCATCAATAATCCTGTCACTGAAAAACTTGGTGTCTTTCAGCTGCTGCAGAGCCTCTTTCGGCGGTATATTCGAAATTCTCGTCATTATGTCATAGGTATCTACAAGAAGAAGAATAAGCGATCCTATCGGAATTTCGTTAAGTTTCAAACCGCGCGGGAACCCCTCACCGTTGTAGGTCTCATACATATTTTCAAGACAGTTGAGCGAAAGTTTCGAGAGCTGGACTCCGACAAAAAGTTTCGTCGCAATCTGTGAATACGTTCTCATTTTTTCCGTATTCGTATTGTTTTTGATATCGAGAGCGGTCAGGTGAATCTTTTTTCCTACATCGTGAAGATACGCTGCAACCGTAAGATCGTAGATTTCAACTTCCGAAAGATTAATAGCCTCACCTATCTCCTTGCAGAGAATCGCAACGCGCTGAGAATGTGCAAAATAAGCGTCTCCACGCGCAGAATCGAGAAGATTCGAAAAAATACGAAGCAGTTCGATAAGTTGGCTTTCCTGCTCGCGAACCCAGCTCGGCATGCTGCTTATCATGGAAGTCGTAACTGAGGTTAAATCCACTTTTTGCCCTGAAAGCTCGGCCTTGTTTACAATCATCGAAAATGTTTCACGATTTTCCTGATTGATCTTTTCTTCATCCATGGAGGCGACATCATTGATTCTGTTCGCCATTTCGACATCGTTCGGATTCTCGAGATTAATTATATTTTCCTTGAGAAAATTGGAATTTATCGGAATATTGTTTCTTACAAGTCTGTCAAAAGCCGTAAGATCGTTGCTGTACTGCTTTAAAATAAGAGCTTTTACCACATTTGAAACGGCAACGACGGGAACAACCGAATTAACGCCGTTAAGCATGACTTTGAGTTCGTCAAAAAGAACTATATTCTGCGGTTCGTAGGTCAAAACAGTCAGACGATAGTTGTTTATACTGTATTTAAGCGGAAAAATAACTTTGTCGTTTGCCATTTTAAACGGCATGACGTCAGACGGATTAACCATCGCCATTTTTTCGAGCTTTTCACTAGTAATATACTGGACATTGAACTGTTTCGAGAGATACTGCAGCAAATCAGTTTCAGAAATTTTACCCGATTTGAACAAAATTTCGCCGAGATACGCCGGCTGAGTCTTCTGAAAACTCAAAGCCTTCTGTAAATCTGCTTCCGAAATCAACCCCGCGTTTAAAAAATATTCCCCGACTTTAATAGCCATAACCGACTCCCCAAAAGCAACCCCAAAAAGCGGGTAATTTTAGTCAAAAAAAAATAAAATCAAATATTTCAGCCGCAAAATAAAAGTAAATTAACAAAAAAATTCTGACTCAGTCAACAATTTTTCCCTTCAAATGATACGACTTCAGCATTTTATAAACGATCGGAGCCGCCGTGCTTCCTCCGTGTGCACCGCTTTCTACAACGGCAACTGCGACGATTTCCGGATTTTTGTAAGGAAAAAACGCGGCAAAAAGGGCGTCATCCTGGGTCAGAAACTTTCTTTCATCTTCGGTATGGTCGATGTTTCTGCGCTCCGCGTTTGAAATGACCTGGCTCGTTCCCGTTTTTCCTGCGGCATCCGGAATCGTGTGATCGGCATGATTGAAAGCCGTTCCGCCCGGCTCGTTCGTGACTGACCAGAGAGCTTTGTTCACATCTTTGAAATGCTGCTGCTTGATGTTGAGAACGCGGACCACCTCGTTTTCTATTTCGGAAACGCTTCCGTCTTCGTGAATTATTTCGTCAACGATTTTAGGCTTTATGACAACTCCGCCGTTTGCAAAAGCGGCATATGCGACCGCGATCTGAAGCGGAGTCATTCTGATGTCGCCCTGCCCTATCGACATATTCATAATCATTCCGTTGTTTATTCTCATTCCGGGATAGTTCATCGAAAACCAGCTTCGCGTAGGAAGAATACCGCTCTCTTCGCCGGGCAGATCGATTCCGGTCGCAGTTCCGACTCCGAAAAGAGAGGCAAAACGGGTCATTCGGTCGATTCCGAGCTCCTGCGAAAGAAAATAATAGTAAATATCGCAACTTTCTTTAAGTGAACCGTAGAGGTTGACAAAACCGTGTCCGCCTCTGTTCCAGCAGCATTTCGTGTCGCGTCCGAACGAAAGACATCCGCTGCAGAGATATGTCGATTTCGGCGTAATCAGGTTGTAATGCAGCCCCGTAACAGCAGGAATTATCTTGAAAGTCGAACCTGGAAAGTAAGTCTGGCGTATGACTTTGTTGAGAAGCGGATGAAGAATGCTCTGACTGTATTCCCGCCAGATTTTTTCGGGAATCCTCTTTCTCGAAAGGAGGTTGGAATCGAACGACGGTCCCGAGTAAAGCGCCAGAATGCGCCCCGTTTTCACCTCCATTACGACTACCGCACCGCTCAGTTCGCCCAAAGCCGAAGCTGCCGTCTCCTGAAGATATGACAAAACCGTCGTGCGTATCGAATCGCCTTTAAGTGCGTGTTTCGTTTCAGGAATTGCTCCGTCGATGTTTTCCGGCAGCTCGATTTTGCGACCGATGTTGTCGATAACGTGGAAAGTCTCGCCATATTCGCCGTGAAGTTCGCTTTCATACCACTTTTCAAGCCCTGTCTTGCCGGTAAAATCCTCCGGATCGTAATTCGGATAAGTTTCAAGTTCTGACTGATTTACCTTTGAAACATAACCGGTTATGTGTGCCGTCGTTTCACCGTAAGGATAAACGCGTCTGTATGAAGATGATATGATTGTTCCGGTAAAATTGGTCAAGTATCCGGAATAACTGAGAATTTTCTTCTTAGGAATTTCGTCTTTGACAAGTATAGGCAGATAACGGCAGCGTCCGTAACAACCTTCAAGTTTCGACATAAGGCGCTGTTTTTCGTTTTTGGAAAGCTCGATCAGCGAACTCAGTCTGTCTATCTGTTCCTCCATCTGTTCGCCTTTGGCAAAAAATATAGGAACAAGCGAAATCTTGAAGGAAGGCTCTGTCGAAGCCATCACTTTTCCGTCCGAAAACAGTATTTCGCCGCGTGCCGGAAAAATTTTTTCGTTGAGAATGAAGTTGTCGCGCGACCTTCCGTAAAATTCGTCACCGTGAATCACCTGAAGTACGAAAACTCTCACCAAAAGAGCCAGAAATGAGAATAATATCACATAGATGACAGGCCGCGTCTTTCTGTAGATGTTTTTTACCTCGTCCGTCTGATTCAGGATTCTCACAGCCAGGTCTCCTTAAAAAAGAGCGTATCCACTTTCGGTTTGAAAACGACGAAAAGAAAAATCAGCGTAAGAACTGAAAACGCAGAAGGAAACAGAAACGAAAACGCCGACAGACTGCCGGTAAAAACGTAACTGTATAGAATTTTGTCGAAATTCATCATCAGCGAGGCGAAAATCGCGTTGAAAAGAGCCGTGAGCGAATAGTCGAAAGCGGTTGACGCAAAGAAAGATACCGTCAGAAAATAGATTTGAAGCGCGACCGTAAGGATAAAAAGAAACGGCAGAGGAGAAGCGACCTGCGAATAAAGCAAAGTTGCAATAACCATGTAAGTTATTCTTTTTCTTAGATTTTTTTCAGTATAAAGAATCGTAATAACAATCGGAAAATGAGGAAAAAGAAACTGAGATACTTCCAGAGAATAAAGAATAAATGAAAAAAGGGAAAAAGTCAGAAGTAATTCAAAAACGAATTTGAAAGAAAGAGTCTTCACTAACCACCCGCAAAATCGAAAGAAAGAACAAAAAAGTGGCGATCCCAACAGGAGTCGAACCTGTGACCTGTCACTTAGGAGGCGACCGCTCTATCCGTCTGAGCTATGGGACCGTCTTTGGCAAATACAGCAAAGGATCAACCGGTTTTGACTGCAATCTTATCTCGAAGTGAAGGTGCGGACCCGTGGAGTTTCCAGTGCTTCCGACTTCCGCAATCTTCTCGCCCTGCTTCACATTCGAGTTTTCTTTCGCTATATTTTTTGAGTTATGGGCATAAATCGTAAAACTGCCGTCAGGATGCGAAATAACGATAAGTAGACCGTAACCGCCTTTTTCTCCGACAAAAACAACTTTGCCGCCCGCAGCAGCGTAAACCGGAGTACCTTCGGGACATCCGATGTCGATTCCGCTGTGATTTCTCCCCCACCTGACACCGAATTTTGAAGTAACGACTCCTTTTGCCGGCCAGATATATACGCCAGGTTTTGCGTTTGCCTTAGCAGGAGAAGAATCTTTCACCTTTTTTCCAGTTTGCACAGTCTGTTTTGCATCCTGTTTCTTCTCTTTTTTCGCATTTGAATGAACATCCGCCGCACTTTTGCGGGACTCGCGCGGAGCAGCTACTCCCGGAACGAAGATGTAGTCTCCGATGCGGATCTTTTTTGCGTCGGTAATATTATTGTTTTTCTCCAAATTGTCAACAGTCGTGCCGTAAAGTTTTGCAATGCTGTAAAGAGTTTCGTTTTTTTTAACGCGGTGATAAACGCCGTAATGACTTGCGCACGAGAAAAACAGAAACGAAAAAAGTATGAAAAACAATACCCTTTTTATAACCTGCTCCAACAAACTATACCAAATCGGAATAAAGCCTTCTCTTTATCTTTTTCGTCGAAGTCTTTTCAAATTCCTGAGGATGGATCTTTATATCCGATATTTTTGTGAATGAAGAAGAACCGGCATTTAATTTAATGCGGTTTTCTTCCATGATTCCAACAAGTTGTTCATCAGTTACGCCGTCTTTTTTAGCTTTTGCCCTGTCGGGATAAACAAAGGCGGAAAGTTTGTGTTCCCTGTTTTCCAAGACAAGCGATTCTGCCACGTAAGGCATCGAATTGAGCCTTGCCTCAATCTCTTCCGGGTAGATGTTCTGCCCTGAAGCGGAGAGAATCATGCTTTTTATGCGCCCTTTTATGAACAAAAATCCTTTATCGTCGACAAATCCGAGATCGCCCGTGTGAAACCAGCCTTCACCGTCGAACGCATCTTCGGTTTCCCTCTCCATTTTGTAGTAACCGGTGAAAACATTTTCGCCTTTTACACAGATTTCCCCCACTCCGTTTTCATCCTGAGAATCGATTTTAAGTTGCAGATATTCAATAACTTTTCCGCAGCTGCCTACCGGACGACCGTCGAAATAATGGGTGTAAGCTATGAGCGGAGCGCATTCGGTCATTCCGTAACCTACCGTAAATCTGACACCGCACTTTGCAAAAAATTCTTCGATCTGCGGATTGAAAGCTGCACCGCCGATAAGAAGTTCAAAGTGATTGTTACCAAAAGCGTTGTTTATTTTTTCGCCGATTTTTGCATAAATCAACTTGTTGAGGAATGGAATTTTAATCAAAGTTCCGAGCATGGAACTTTCAAGAAGAGGCACTATTTTAGAAAGGTATATTTTTTCCAAAATCAATGGAACTGTAACGACAAGTACTGGATTTATCTCTTCAAAAGCCTGAAGGATAACCTTCGGAGTCGGAATCTTTCCGAGGAAATAGATGTGCGCACCGCGTGTAAACTGCGAAAGGAAATCGTAAGCACAACCGAAACAGTGGGCAAGCGGAAGGAATGCGAGAACCGTTCCGGGTTCATCTTTCATAAGGTGGTCAACAAAAAATTTCACATTTACCATAAGTGCGTTATGAGTCAGCATGACTCCTTTTGAAAAACCTGTCGTGCCTGATGTATAGACAATCGATGCCTGAGTATCATTTGTTATGGTTTCAAAATGAAAATTTTCTTTGACCAACGGATTATGTTTAATGTTTTCAACAAATTCCCGATCTTTTTCTACTATTTCTGCTTCCCTTTTTCCCTCTCTGACGAAGAAAAAACCGAAGTTTTCTAGAGAAACGACGGCTTCCGCAGTTTCGAGTTTGAATTCACACGTCCTCTCGAAAACCGAATCAGCCGCAAAAAACAGTTTCGAATCCGAATGGTTGACTATGTGAACTATCTCTTCGGGCGAAAAATCGACAAGAATCGGCACTATGACCGCTCCGCAAGTGACTGTTGCAAGATAAGTGACCGCCCAGTTCGACGAATTTCTGCCGCACAGAGCTATCTTGTCACCCCTTTTTATTCCGAAACTTTTAAACAGTTCATGTATTCTGACTATGCCTGCCGCAACATCGGCATAAGAATATGTTGCCCCGCCGTAATCGCTGAAACACGGATGTTCCCAATTTTTCAGAATTGATTTTTCAAGCGTCCCGACAAGATTTTCTTTTATCATTTTTCCTCTCAACAAACAACTCTGTCAAAAAATTTGACGCGGCAATGTATAGCAAAGTTTCCGACTATTCAATAAAATCCCTATCTTTTTTTAAGAACCGCATTTCCGAGTATCAGGCAGCCGTTTGCTTTCGGCACAAATTTTATGATATTTTTCCCTTCCTGCATTCCGGCACTGAATTCAAGAGTCTTTGGCTGACCATCGGATTCATGGTTTTTATGTTCATAACTTACTGCTTTTATTCCGTTTATTTCTATATCAAACTTGGTTGTGCATTTTGTCGGCACAAAGTTCAGCTTAAAATCATATACTCCGGTCTGTGTTAACGTATGGGCTTGGGAATAATAATTTTTACCGTCAGGCTCCCCGAAAACAATTGCGGTTCCCCAAAAATCATATCCTTCGGGCGTACGGTATCCTAAAAAATCCTCGGTAAATTTATTTCCGATGCCGACCGTTGATATAAAGTGCGGGAAACCATCAACAGGAAGATTTTTGGTCATAAAATCGATATAAGAAATCCCGTCATCCCTTTTAAAACCGAGTTTTACCGCAGAATAAGTTCTTTTCATGTCGATTTCCGACGTAATATCTATCCTCCAGACACCTCTAAAATCTTTTTCGGAGTAAAATTTCAATATGTTTTCGTCGGATTTTCCGAGAGAATAGATTATCAGGTTTCCTTTGTTGTCAAAAGGCGGATTATCCTGTATTTTAAGAATTGATTCACTCTGGAATAAAGAATGAAAAGGTATTAAAATTATTGATTTTTCTATATTATTTTCAGAAACAACCCTTTTTAGTTCTTTCGGATTGTCTCCGAAAGCAGTCCGCGTCAGAAACAACGGCATTACAAAAAACGAGAAAAAAACGACGGATCCGAGAAGAACACCGTTCATCGCAACCGCACAGCTTTTAAGAAAAACAGCCTTTTTGCTGAACAGATATTCAAAAACCCCGACAAATCCGCACGATGCGAGAATAAGTATCATCGCTCCCGATTCAATAAGGTAACGTTGTCCGAAAAAATTTCCGTCAATGAAAAACCAAAAATAGAAAGCAAGTGCGCAAAGTGGTGTGAAATAGTATAAAAAGTATTTATAAGGCTTTGATATTATTGCAGGAAATATAAAAAGCAGCATTATCTGGTGAAACGTTGTCCTGAAAACGAAATTGTTGAGTCTCAAAAATGAAATATGAGCCAGATAGGGAATCGTAGTTCCGGTAAACGGGAGAGTTTTGTCGTAATTGGAAGTAAAAAAGCACCCTTTACCCAATCCCGGACGGTGGCAGAATTTCTTTAAGTCGAGAAGATCAAACACAATATCCTGCGTAAAAACAAAAGGATCACCTGTAAAAAACCAGTTGTACCAGCAGAGCAGACCTCCGAAAAATAAAAACGGAACCGTGAAAATAACGGCATTTTTAAGGCTTCTCTGTTTTGCAAGAATATAAACCACAAAAGCAGCATACACATAAAGAGCATTCTGAGGACGTACGAAAAGTGTGTATGCAATCAAGAAACCAGACAATATAATATTCAATGATTTCTGCGACTTATAAAGAAGCAAATAAGAAGAAACCAGAACGAGCATAAGCCCGAAATGATGGGGGAAATACAACGCTCCGTGCAGAACATGCGTCGTTGAAAAGGAAAAAAGCAGCATTGCAACAAGTGCGGCATATCTGTTTTTCAACTTTTCGGCGTGAATACCTACCAAAAATGTGTTTATTCCTGCAGCAAGAGGGTTGAAAAGATATTCAAGACCCAGTTTTACGAAAGGAACCATGAACAAACTGAAACCCGGAAGAAAAATCGAAGTGTATTTGCCGTCCCGCACAAATATGAAAATTGTTTTGTAATGCTCGTAAAAATCCGGAGTTTCAAGATAGAACCTTCCGTTTGCCATAAGTTTCGCAAGCCAGACGTAATGAAGTCCGTCGTCCGGCTGTTCGGTAAGAATAATAAAGCGGTTTACGGCAAGAGTTGCGGCAAACATGAGAACCGGAACAACAAAAATCGAATATCTGACGATAATGTTTCCCGTTTTTGACAGAATTTCAGGTTTTATCCGGTATACTGCAAGCAAAAAAACGACCGCAGCCGCTATCCAGAGATGCAGTGATGGCCAGAACGACGTAAAAAACGTATAGACACGCAGGTCCGTTGCCACTAAAACGTATAATATAAAAAAAAGAAACGCGAAGAAAAAAGCGGTTATTTTTTCTTTCATGACCTAAGTCAAAAGTTTTGAACTATCTGTCACTCAGAAAACTGATGCTGTCCACACTATACTGCGAGCTGTTCTGGCGGAGTTTCTGCAAAGCGCGCATTTCGACCTGACGGATTCTCTCTCTCGTCAGATTCATAATCGTTCCGACTTCTTCAAGAGTAACGCCGCCTTTGTCGGCGACATCGAGAGCGCACGTTTCCTGCAGCTCCCAGACCTCCTTGCCGGGGAAATTGAATTTTATCGATTTTGTCTCAGGATTTACATCGAGAAAAAGATGATATTTGCACGACACGAAAAGACACGGTCTTTTGAGTTTCAGACATTCGGAGCGGTTTTTCGGCTTCTGATAGGAAGTAATGTCAATCAGATCCCAGTAAATCGAACCTTCTTCAAGTTTGCCCTTCTGCTCCGTGATAACTTCGGTGTAAGGTTTTTCCTTTCTCTTTTTCTCTTTCATTACCATAACTTTCACTCTAAAATGTTGATAATACGATTTTTACGTCCTCTCAAGGAACAAAAAACGCGCAATAATAAAATACAAAATGCGCCTGTCAACATATTTTTTTACAAATTATTGATTTTATTAATGATTATCTGAACAAAGAAATATATTCCTTTCGGACTATAGTTTCGTCTCTGCCGGGACCGACTGAAATTATCGAGACAGGAACTCCAAGATTCTTCTCGATGAAAGCGATGTAGTCTTTCGCTTCTTTCGGAAGTTCGTCATATTTCCTGATTTTGGAGATGTCGCATTTCCACCCTTTCAATTCGGCATACTCAGGTTTTATTTTTTCGCAAAGCGATATCGAGGCCGGGAAAGAGTTGATTTTCCGTCCTTCAGCTTCGTATGAGGTTGCGACCTTTATCGTGTCGAAACCGTTCAAAACATCGAGTTTGGTAAGAGCAACAGAAGTGATTCCGCTCATTTCAAAAACATATTTCAAAGCGACGAGATCAAGCCAGCCGCATCTTCTCGGCCGCCCTGTCGTCGTTCCGAATTCAAAACCGGTAGTTCTGAGTTTTTCGCCGTCTTCCCCGAAATCCTCAGTCGGGAAAGGACCCGCTCCGACGCGCGTCGTATAAGCCTTCACAAGCCCGATATTATCAGCCATTTCGCTGAAAGGAATTCCGCAGCCGAGACTGAAATAACCCGAAAGAGTGTTAGACGAAGTAACGAAAGGATAGGTTCCGTGGTCGATATCGAGCATCGCTCCCTGCGCTCCCTCCATCAAAACCTTTTTTCCCTTCGCAAACTGCGCGAAACTGAAATCGGCCGGTGCAATGTAAGGAGCAAGAGCTTTTCCGAATTCAAAATATTTTTCGGTAAGCTTTCCGGCATCAAAAGGTTCAACGCCGTAAAGATTTGCGAACATCGCGTTTTTCTCTTTGAGAGCAGCCTTGATCTTTCTGTTCAGAAGCTCCCTGTCGAGAAGATCCCCGGCACGGATGCCGATTCTTGAAATCTTGTCTTCGTAAGCCGGCCCGATTCCGCGACCGGTTGTTCCGATTTTGTTGTCTTTCTTCGCCTCTTCGCGGCATTTGTCGAGAGCCTTGTGGTAATCCATGATTATTGACGTTTTAGGTGAAATCAACAGTTTCTGAGGATTTACCGAAACACCCTTTTCCTTCAGTTTGGCCGATTCGTTAGCAAACTGCTCAGGATCAAAAACCACGCCGTTGCCGACAAAACTGACGATATTGTCGCGCAGAATGCCGGAAGGAATCGCGTGAAGATCATACTTGATCCCGTCGACTACGATAGTGTGACCGGCATTGTTTCCGCCCTGATAACGGCAGACGACATCAACATGCTCTGTCAAAAGATCGACAACTTTTCCCTTTCCTTCATCGCCCCACTGCGAACCCGTAACGATATGAACTGTCATTTTTCAAGCTCCAAAGATTAGTAACGCAAGATTTTATTGATTAGCCGTCCATAAACAAGTTTTTTCTGAAATTTAAAGGAATAAATTTAAAATCTTTTTGTCAAAAACAGTATTTTGACTATAATGTTCCGTTTTTTTGTTTCGGTGGTGGAAAATGAAGAAAATTATATTTTGCTTATCATTGATTTTATTGATTGTTTCGTGTTCCGGAAAAAACAATGTCGAAAGCAAGTGGCGCGTCATCAACGAGGAGGCTTATGAGCCGAAGATAGACGAAAGCCAGCTTTTTACTTCGCTTGACGAGCTTGAAAAACTTATTGTCGCACCGGTTTCCTATTTTCGCGACAAAAACGGAATCTATTCTTTTTCACAGAATGTGACCTATGAGACTCAGTCTGTTGTAAACGAAACTCCCAGAAAACTTGCTCTGAATGAAACAGCGAAATACACGAGCGACAAATCCGGAAACTTTTCAATGAGTTACCAGAACAACAAAAACGAAGGCTGGGATATTGTCTGGCGGGACAATTTCTTTTACCGCAAGCAGTTCGGCGGCGAATTTACGAAAACGTTCAGCATGGGCGAGCACGCCTCCTTGAGAGACAATCTTTTCGCAACCTTACCGTCGGTTTATCTGATGATGCGTGACCATGCTTCGATAAAATCGGAAAAAGGTTGGAAAATCGGCAGTTTCAAAGGACATCTCGTAACGGTTGTCTTTACAGATAAAACGGAAAACAGAACCGCTCTGCCCGAAAAAAAATATCTCCAGAACCTTCAGGGAACCGAAGAGATGCGCGACGACACACTTGTCAAAGATCTCGCCAAGAAGAAAAAAAGGAACATCGTCGGCGCAATGACGGTTTTTGTAGCTCTTGACGGAACCCTGGCCGATATTGAACTGGATCTCTCGTTCGATTTCGCCGACGAAGGCGTTTCTTTTTCGGTAAAAGGGAGAAGAACACTTTCGCAGAATTTCGCCGAAACGATACCGGAACCAGAATACAACGAGGAATATCACAGAAGAACGCTTGATTCTTCGGTAAACATAATGAAGAAAAAGTCAGAAAAAAAGGAAGAAAAAAATGACGAAGAATGAAAAACTGGAGACAATTCTCCGCACACTTTCCGATAAAAAAGGCGTGAACATCATGGCATTTGATGTTGAAAAAAAGTCTGGATATACCGATGTCATCGTTTTCGTGACGGGAACAAGCACCCAGCACAACACGACGATGGCCGATTCGCTTCTTCGGGAGCTCAAGAATGCCGGTTTCGCGAAACCTCTGATCGAAGGCGAGACTAGCGCGAAGTGGATTCTTGTCGATGCGGGAAGCGTCATCGTGAACATCATGCTTGAAGAACTCCGCGACTACTACTCTCTGGAAGATATCTGGAACGGTTGTTCCAAAATCGACGTAACTCCTTATATTCAATAATGAAAATCGTCTTAATCGTTGTCGGAAAGCTTAAAACACAGTTTAAGGAAACCGATGATTTTTTTCAGAAAAGGATAAAAATCTATTCTCCTTTTGAAGTTATCGAGCTTAAAGAAAGAAACGATCCTGCACTTGAAACGGAAAGTATAATAAAATCAATACCTTCAAATTCGTTTGTAGTTGCTTTGCGCGAGACCGGAAAATGCCTTGATTCGCTTGCCTTTTCAAAACTTCTTGAACAGAAGCTTGCGGATTTCGGTACGATCTGTTTTGTGATCGGCGGTGCCTACGGCTTCGGAAGCGTCAATGAAAATCTGTCGCTTTCGATAGCTCCGTGGACTCTGCCGCATCAGCTTGCCAGAATCAATCTGATGGAACAGATTTACCGCGGACTTTCGATATTAAACGGTTCGAACTACCATCACGGCTAAATCATTTAAAAGAATTTTATTAGATTTTGTTCGGAAAAATTTCTTTACGGATTACTTTTTAGAAACTGATTTTACGCCTGCAAGTGTAAGAAGTGCCGCAAAAGCAGCGAGAACGAGGTAAAGCGCGTTGTTGCTGTCTTCCGGAACTGCCAGAATTGCGCAGCCGCCGTCTTCTTCGTCGTCTGTTCCGCATGCATTAGGATCACTTTCATCACATTCGTAACGGAATTCGTTGGATGAAACCGGAAGACCGACAGGAGTGTTGCCGCTTGCCATTTTTACACTATTGCTGCCGTCAGGAATCTTGATTTTTGCTTTTTCGCCGACCGACATTTTGAATTCCAACTTGATGACAAGGAATTTTTCTTCGTTTTCAGCATACTGCAAAACATCCCCAAGATTTTCGAAAGCAATGGAAGAATCGCTTTCAAAAGAAGAGATTTTTGCAACAAACGTGTCGTTGCCGTCAGCCTTGCCGTCACCGTTTCTGTCGATATAGAGGGAAACCGACTTGATTCCCTGACCGAATTTTACGGATGCGCCTTCAGTTCTGACTTTGATTGACTTGATTTTGTCAGCCATACCGATTGATTTCGTTCTTAACTGAAGAACTTCGTGTTCGCCGTTCCACTCTTTGAATTTCGGAACTCCCGGATTTGATGTTCCTTTCGTGAAAACAAAACCTTCCGACGGTTCAAATCTGAATGTCGCGAAATTGATTCTGTCGCCGGTTACTGCAACCGTTCCTTTGTCAGCGAGAAGGAAAGATTCAGGACCTTCGATAACCATATTGAATTTACCCGGCTGATTGCCTGTCGAATTCGTCGAAGCGTCAGCCACAACGATAAAATTGGTTTTGATTCCTGCGGAAACGCTTCTGTTGGTGATAGAAAATTCAATGTACTGCTGTTTGAGATTTTCAGCGGAAGCTATTTCAACATCTTCGGGATCAACTACACCGTTGCTGTTGCTGTCTTTGTAAAGTTTGAAGTTCTTTGCAGTTACATCCGGATCGCCGTTGAATTTAAATCTTGCGGTTTTAAACTCGTAGGATTTTGCAGCATCGCCGTCGGAAAGCAGATAGAACTGACCGATAACAAGTTTTTCGCTATTATTCGGGATGATTATTTCAGTATCATCGCCGTTTCCCGGGCTGTTCGTGCCGATTCCGAAAGAAATGTTGGCGTTTTCCGTAAGATTTGTCGCCTCTTCAAGAACACATTCGTTGTTTTTGCACTTTTTGCCGTCCTTGCAGTCTTTATCTTCCGTGCAGTAGTTGTCATTTCCTTCGACTCTGACGCCGCCGCACTGAGCTTTCGGCGGAAGATCACAGTCCGTAATGTCGGAACATTGCGAAATTTTAAGTCTGAGGGGAATGTTGCTGTTCGAGTGATAAACCGTTTCGCTGTCGGCTGACGATATTACCGCGTCATTTCTGATAACTTCGTTTTTCGAGAGACCGGATTTCGGTTTGACCTGGAATCTTATCCAAGCTGTCGTATCAGGACCGCAGGATGCACTGTCCTGAGTGTTGCAGTGCTCGAGTTTAAGAGCAACCTGCTGAGCAGTCGCATAAGGGAATCCGCCGTTTACATCGGGAACTTGCGTCCAATCCGTTCCGTTGCCGGCCGCATCGAACTTCGTCGCGATTTCGGTCGTTCCCGGAACATAGTCAATCTGAGAAGGAAGGGCATCCTGAAGCTGGACTGCATTTGCAACATTCTGTCCGTGGTTCTGAACCTTAATCGTATAGTAGAAAGGTTTGTCAGCACAAACAGTATCCGCTTCTTTCGCACATGAACAGAAATCCTTTTCCCTTTCATTCGGAATATCGAAATCGGGCAGCTTCGTATCAACGCTGACGATCAGAAGGTTTGTGTAAACCTGATCCTGGTTTGCGCCGATCTGAAGATTTAACATTGTGTCACCTTTGACGAATCTGCCGTAGAAAGGACCGTTAGGACTTGCGTCAACCATAAGAATATCAGCATCGATTGCGTATTCAATCGGATTGCTCGTATCTGCCGGGTTGTTAGGGTTACCTATACACCAGTAATTGTTGCTGTCCTCCCAGCCAAAAACAGACGAAATCGAGTTGTACATTTCGGTGTAACTACCCAGATTCGGGTTGCAGTCGTTGAACATCGGCGCGAAATTGGTCGGATCACTCTGGCTGCTTATTGCAAGACCTTCCATGTGAGAGAAAAGCATCGAATACAATCCCGGGTCACCTTCAAAAACGACAAGACCGAGTTTGATGATCGCTTCGTCAGGAAGTTCGAAACCGGAAACCGTGATGGTTTGTGCGGCATCTCTGTATGCTGCAAGACCGTTGTAGAAGTAAATTTTCTTCGCACCTATATGCGACGAAGTGTAGACGAAAGGAAGGAACCATCCGCCGACAAGACCGCTGGTCTGGAGGTAGTTCTGGTGGTTTGAACATTCCATGCCTTTGACGTTGTAGTCACCGTAAAGGGCTTCACCGGGATCCATTCCCTTAGCCTCACCCATCGAAATAATCTCTTTCATGAAGTCGGAAACTTCAACGCGGTATGTGAAAACACCTGTGTTCCCTGTCGTCGAATCGGGCATGTTGAGAGCTTCATATTCAAAATTTCCTATTGTTGTCGTCGAGAGATTCCCCTGCAACGAAGCGGTGATTTCTCTCGTCAACGTTATCGAAGAATCGCTCGCGTTCGTGAAAGTAAGGGTTACGGAATTGTCTGTCGGACCGTTGAGGTTGCTTGGATCCTGCCCCGAAAGCCATACAAGAAAAGCACGGTCGATATTTGCATCCGGCGGAATGTGTTTCGAAGTAAGTGTGTAGGTAGAACCGATGTTCTCTTCGATGCATGTATCCGCCTGCGGATTGCCGGCTGTTGTAGATGCCTCTCCTGTTACCTGCTTAATCAAAGATTTGTGCATGATGAAGAAGTCCCACGCACCTTCTTCCCATTTGAGCTGAGTTCCGTCCGGGGCCACGGAAATACCGTTGTCGCCGATTGCGGCAAAAAGCATTGCCGGAACAAAAAACATTAAAATCAGTAAGAATTTTTTCATCGTCTCCTCCGAAATTTAACAAAAAAACGGCGGATTATAGAACTTTTGAAAATTGAGTCAACTATAAGTTTTTTTGTGAAAGAATTTACGGTCATTTTACTTGCCAAAACAAATTCATGTCTTATACTCGCCGCACGAAAAGTTCTTTTAATTGTTGAATATCTTTTTAATAACTTATTTCAGAGGTGAAAAATGACCACGAAAGAAAAGATCATCGAAGCAGTCGCTCAGGAAACAAAACAGCATTCGAGACTCAGTACGGGAACTTCGATGCTCCGCAAATCGGCGACTCTCGAGATTTCGGCAAAGGCGAAAAGAATGAACGCACAGGGTGACAGAGTCATCTCCTTCTCCGCAGGCGAACCCGATTTCGACACGCCGGAAAACATCAAGAACGCTGCGAAACTCGCTCTTGACAAAGGTTTCACGAAATACACCGACACGACTGGTATCGCAGAGCTCAAAAAGGCGATCAGACAGAAATTCATGAGAGAAAACAACCTTCACTACGACGAAGGCAACATTCTTGTGACGAGCGGTGCGAAATACGCGATCTACGCTGCGATCATGGCGATAGTAAGCCCGGGTGAAGAAGTCATCATCCCGGCTCCCTACTGGGTAAGCTACACGACGATGGTCAAACTTGCGGGCGGCAAACCGGTTTTCTGCTACACGAAAGAGGAAAACGGCTTCAAACTCAAACTTGACGACCTTAAACCGGTCATCACCGAAAACACGAAAGCCGTCATCATCAACACGCCGAACAACCCTACGGGCGCAGTTTACGAAGCAAGCGACCTTGAAGAGATCGCAAACTATCTCTGCGAAAGGAACATCATCATCATCAGCGACGAAATCTACGAAAAGGTCATCTACGACCACAAGCAGCATGTTTCCCTTGCAAGCATCGTTCCTGACAAATACAAAAAGGACATCATCGTAATCAACGGCGTTTCAAAGGCTTACTCGATGACGGGATGGCGTATCGGCTACGCTGCGGCTCCTAAAGACATCGCAGAAAGAATGACATTCTTCCTGGCACACACCACGTCGAACGCGAACTCGATCGCGATGTATGCAACAGTCGAAGCATTGAACGGCCCGCAGAACTCAGTTGAGAACATGGTCCGCCGCTTCGACAGAAGACGTGAATTCATGTACGAAGAACTCAAGAAGATTCCGGGACTCGTTCCGATCCATCCGCAGGGTGCTTTCTACATTTTCTGCAACTTCAAGCACTATCTCGGAAAGAGCGTACGCGGCAACGTCATCAACACGACGATCGAACTTGCGAACTTCCTGCTTGACGAAGCACACGTCGCGGTAGTTCCGGGCGAAAGCTTCGGTATGCCTGGATACATCCGCTTCTCTTATGCAACGAATATGGACAACATCGCCGAAGGAATAGACAACCTTGCAGCGGCGCTGGCAGATTTTGAATAACTTTTAAATGAAGGAGTAAATTATGAATTTTATTGAAACTTTGCGTGAAAAGGCAGTCAAAGTACAGAAAACGATAGTTCTTCCGGAAGGAACCGAACCGAGGACCCTCAAGGCGACCCAGATCATCCTTGAAAAGAAGATCGCGAAACCGATCCTCATCGGAAACCCAGACAAAATCGCGGCAGCAGCTAAAGAACTCGGCGTAAAAATCGACGGCGCAAGAATAGTTGATCCTGTAAACAGCGAATACTACGAAGATTTCGTCAACACATTCTACGAAATGAGAAAGGCGAAAGGCGTTGATATGGAAAAAGCACGCAAAATGATGGCTGACGAAGTTTACTTCGCAACGATGATGGTCAAGAAAGACGTCGCTGACGGTCTTGTAAGCGGTGCCATCCATTCGACCGGCGACACGATCCGTCCGGCTCTCCAGATCATCAAGACGAAACCCGGCATCAAATCGGTTTCCAGTGCGTTCGTTATGATAGTTCCCAACTGCGAGCTCGGCAGCAACGGAATGTTCCTTTTCGGAGACTGCGCAGTCAATCCGAATCCGACTTCCGCAGAACTTGCAGAGAGCGCGATCCTCACGGCTCAGACGGCAAAATCATTCTGCGACATGGATCCGAAAGTCGCTCTTCTCAGCTTCTCGACCTACGGCAGCGCGAAACACGAATTCGTAGACAAAGTCGTCGAAGCAGTAAAGATCGTCCACGAAACTGCTCCCGACCTTGCAGCTGACGGCGAGATCCAGGCTGACGCGGCAATGGTTGCAAGTGTAGGAAAAACGAAATGCCCGACGAGCCCGATCGCAGGACAGGCGAACGTACTCATCTTCCCCGACCTTCAGAGCGGAAACATCGGCTACAAACTCGTTCAGAGACTTGCAAAAGCAGAAGCAGTCGGTCCTTTCCTTCAGGGAATCGCGAAACCGGTCAACGACCTTTCGAGAGGCTGCTCTGTTGACGATATCGTAAACGTAGTTGCAGCAACTGCGATCCAGGCTGCAAACTAAGTCTTTTCAAATTAAACAGTAAATTTTCCACAAAATCACAAAATCTACCGCTTTAACTGCCGGATAACAACTGCTTTTATTATTATTTTGTTGCGGAATCTGAAAGATTTTTGCCTTCATAAGAGCGTACCGGCTGTTCCCTGCTGAAAACGAGAAACTCGGCCGGATACAGATCCACAACTCTTGCCATGCGGTTGATAAGGTCTATCGTAGCGGCACTTCTTCCGTTTTCGACTTCTGAAATATAGGCTCTGTCGATTCCGCTCAGACGTGAAAGATCCCATTGAGACATTTTTCTGAATTTTCTCAAAAACTTCAGTCTTTTTCCGAACTCAGCACGAATTTCAGCATTTGTCACGATATTTGACCTCAATAAGCAAAAAAATCGCAGGCATTATAATAATCCGTTTCCGGATGTCAAAGAGTTTCAGCATGATAACGCCGCAAAATACAAAAGAAATCGCGAGTTCGAGATAATTGAACTTCTTCTTGTGTAAAGCAAATCGACCGTCATATTATTGTAATGTTGCCAACCGAATTTTTTAACAAAATTTTGTTGTATAAATCAAACAAAAATGATATATGAAAGCGACTTTTGCAGTTTCGATATTGAAGTGAAACTGCTGTTTTTAAGGAGGGAGACCTTGGCACGGAAAAAAGGTGCAGCCGAAAATAAGTCAAGTTCGGAAGTTTCAAGAAATTTTATCGACCGAGGCGACTATATTGAAGTGGTGCCGCCCTTGGGCACGATCAGGATGATTCAAAAAGGAAGTGCCGGAACCCCGATGAACTGGCATGATGCAATGGAATACGCAAAAAATCTGAAATTGGGAGGCTTCACTGACTGGCACATTCCCACGATTGAAGAACTCAAAGCAATTTATAAAATACAGAAAATCTGCGGGATCGACAAGTCGGACGAATTCTGGTTCTGGTCATCGTCAGATTCGCAGAAAGATCCGGATTCTGCATCCTGTATCGGATTTTTTAAAGGCAGAAAAGACCGCCACAATAAAATCAAAAACTTAGGTGATATTAGGTGCGTCAGGTAAGCCCCTTTTTATTTTCTAAAGATTTCAACCGGTTTTTCTTTTAAAGAAAATTGTTGACTGTATCCAACAAGATTGATATAAAAACTCATTTTTTGTTCATTAAAGAGATAATCAAGAATTTTCTTGTTTGTTTGGAGAGTAGAGGTATCACTTATATGCCAAAATCTAATTTGGAGTTCGTTCTTATTGGGTTGAGATGGGACGGTTCCCAATACGGCAAATATTTTTACTTTGATATGGATATATCCGCTTTTATGCTGGATGGAACCGACAAGCTTATAAACCCATCAGATTTTATTTTCTACAATAATCTCAAAGACCGCAATGATGCGATTATTCACAGCGGTGACAATAGGAATGGTAGTAATAATGGTTGTAATAATGATAGTGAAACAATTGTTGTAGATTTTTCAAAAATCCCTGATGAAATAAAAAAAATAGCAATTTGTGTTTCAATACATGATTCGGAAATTAGATATTCCAATTTTGGTCAGGTTTCTGATGCATATGTTCGTATAGTTCAACTTGCAGATGAAAACGATAAAAAGGGAACTCCTATTCTTTTATTTGATTTGAGTAACGAGTTCTCTGCTGAGTCTGCATTGGTTGTGGCTGAATTTTGCAGGAATGGTGGCAAATGGGACTGCACGGCTGTTTCGCGAGGAGTTAATGGTGGTTTAGAAGGAATATGCAGTTTATTTGGGGCTGATATATAGTTTTTTTTAAGGAGATATGAATGAAAGAATTTCAGCAAGGGCAGATGATAAAAACGCTCTCGGGCGATAGTTTGAAGGTAATTCAAAAATTGGGAGAAGGCGGTCAGGGTGTTGTTTACAAAGTTGAATATAATGGAAAGGAAAAGGCTCTTAAATGGTATTTTGGCAACAAACTTCGCCATGCCAATGCTTTTTATAAAAATTTACAGACAAACATTAGTGAAGGAACTCCAAATCGGTCATTTTTGTGGCCTGAAGAATTGACGGAACACTTTGATGGAAGTTTCGGATATATAATGAATTTAAGACCGTCTGAATATAAGGATTTTGGTCGTTTTCTTCTTGCGAAGGAACATTTTGCGAGCATATACGCTGCTATTGATGCCGCTCTTTGCATCGTTAACGGTTTCAGAGCATTACACAACCGAGGTTACAGTTATCAGGATCTTAATGACGGTAACTTTTTTGTCAACCCTAAGACTGGAGATGTGCTTATATGCGACAATGATAATGTTGCTCCTTATGGTACAAATCTCGGTATTGCTGGTAAATGCAGATATATGGCACCAGAGGTTGTTTTAGGCAGAAAACGTCCGGATATACATACTGACCGTTTTTCTTTGGCTGTAGTTCTTTATCTTATGTTGTTTTTAAATCATCCGCTTGAAGGCAGAAGAACGATGTGTCCGTGTATGACAGAAGAACTTGATTTCAGATTTTACGGGAAAGAGCCGATATTTGTATATGATCCGAATAACGACACAAATAGACCTGTTGTAGGTATCCATACAAATGAAATCATGTTCTGGCCCATTTATCCTAAATTTATTCGTGAACTTTTTGAAAGATCTTTCAGTCAAGATGCTATGATAGGAAAAGATACCGAACACCGTGTTATTGAAAAAATATGGGAGGAGGCTTTTATAAAATTAAAGGGATTAATTATGAAATGCCCGTTCTGCGGAGATGAAATCTTCATAGATCCAATGCAGCAGGAACAGAAGTGTATTTTCTGCGGCAAAACTTTTGATTCTCCTTTGATGTTGAAGGTGAAGAAATACTCTCCAGTATTGGTTGACAGCTCAAAACTTTATGCCTGTCATGTAAAGCATGATAGCAGTGATTTTCGCACTGTCATGGGAGAAGTGGTTTCAAATAAAACAGATCCGAAGATACTCGGACTTAAAAACTGTTCTGGTTTTGCCTGGGAGGCGATTCTTCCGACCGGTGAAAGCAGACCTTTTGCTGATGGTCAGGTGTTTAAATTAGGAAAAGGACTTAAAATTAATTTTGGGAACGGCAACATTGCCGAAGTATTTTAAAGAGGTGAAAAAATGGGAATCTACGATCACAGTGTCGAAGTCGCAAGAAGAACGATGGTTTTGTTCTTTGTTGTTGATTGTTCTGGAAGTATGTCTGGTGCCAAAATAGGAACAGTAAATTCTGCAATAGAAGAAATTGTTCCTGAATTGAGAGATACTTCGGAAAATAATGCTGATGCACAGATAAAAATCGCGACTCTTGCCTTTTCCACTGGAGCAGAATGGATTAATCCGCCGATAGCAGCCGAAAATTTTAATTGGACATATCTTGATGCATGTGGTGTTACTGATTTAGGCGAAGCATGCAATCAGCTTAATGAAAAACTCTCTAAAAACGCTTTTATGGGTGAAGCAAGAGGTTCTTTTGCTCCGGCAATTTTTCTTCTCTCTGATGGAGAGCCAACTGATGATTACAAACACGGACTTGAAAAATTAAAGAAGAACAATTGGTTTAAAAAAGCAATAAAGGTTGCGATTGCAATAGGAAATGATGCAAATAAAAGCGTTCTTGCCGATTTTACAGGAAGTTCAGAATCGGTAATAACTGTCCATTCTCCTGAAGCTTTGAAAAAATGGATAAAATTTGTAAGTGTAAGATCCTCTGAAATAGGAAGTAAAAGTTCCTCAACCAGAACTGAATCGCATAGTAGTTCGTCTACAAGAAGTGCAGATGCTGGATTGTCAGACGGCCTAACTAGTTCAGGTGTAACAGATAGTCAGTTGAATTCCGTTAAAGCGCAAAATTCGGTAGATAGTTTTAATTGGTCTGACTGGGATAATATCGAAAATAAAAATGACGCTTTGACCGATGCAATTAAGAATGAAATGGAGACGAATCCTGACATGAAAGATGATGCTTGGGGCGAATGGTAGGAGTCTGTAATGGTTAAAGTGAATATTTCAAGGGAAGCTACGGTTATTGTTGCCAGGTGCAGACAGACAAAACAGCCGTTCGGGATAAGAATGGAAAAAATGTCTGACGGCGCATGGCACTGCACATGGGCGTTTAAAATTTCGGACGACGCTGTTTCTCATGAAAAATATGAAGACACAATGATCTCTGGCAAAGTTGTGCTGGATCCTAGGTATCCGGGCTGCCCTTATTGTGGCGGAAGGTCGTGGTTCAACTGCGGTTGCAAAAAAATTTCATGTTGGAGCGGTGAATCGCAGGTTACATGTGCATGGTGCGGTGAAACAAGCAAAATTGCAATTTCAGATAATTTTGATCTGCACGGAAGCGGTTACTGATAATAAAAGAGGTGAAATGGGTTTTTATGATAATGCTGTCGAAGTAACAAGAAGAACTCTTGTTTTGTTCTTTGTTGTTGATTGTTCCGGAAGTATGACAGGATCCAAAATCGGCACGGTTAACGCTGCAATAGAAGAACTTGTTCCTGAAATAAAAGATATTTCGGAAACAAACGCCGATGCCAAGATAAAAATTGCAACCCTTGCTTTTTCCGACAAAGCTTACTGGCTAGAGGAAGCACCTGTTCCGATAGATGATTTCAGATGGGAATATCTTAAAACCAGAAGCACTACAATGTTCGGCAAAGCATGTTTGCAGCTGAATGAAAAGTTGTCCGAGCAAGTTTTTCTAAATGATCCGTCAGGTTATTTTTCACCAGCAATTTTTCTTCTTTCAGACGGTGCTCCGACGGATGACTATAAAGAAAGTCTTGGCAGGCTTAAAGAAAATCGCTGGTTCAGGTCTGCCATAAAAGTTGCAATAGCGATAGGTAAGGATGCCAACACAAGAATTCTGAGTGATTTTACGGGCAATCCGGATACCGTTGTTTCGGTTCATAATCCTGAATCTTTAAAAAAATGGGTTAAATTCGTAAGTGTCAGAGCTTCTGTGCTTGGCAGTCAGAATTCTACAACTCCGGACGAAAATATCAATGCATCCAATAGAACAGATGATTTGGGAAATGAGATTATCAATGCATCTCCAGATTTAAATGATAATTTTATTGAGTGGTAAAAAAGATGAATTATTTTGCTTTTGATTGTAAAAAACAAGGATTCAGTCACATTAAACACAACAAAGAATGTCAGGATTCCTCTCTCAGTTATTTTGACGACAAAATAGCTCTTGCAATAGTTTGTGACGGTCACGGTGGAGACGACTATGTCAGAAGTGTGGTCGGTTCGAAGTTTGGATGCGAAATCGCAAAGAAAAATATCTGTAATTTTGTCGCCAATGTTGACAAGGAAAAACTTAAACATAATTCTGATCAGTTTATGCTTCAGCTGAAAAACAGAATAATAACTTATTGGAAAGAAGCTGTTTATAATCATTTCAAAGAGCATCCTTTTGAGGAAAGCGAACTTGCTGTTCTCTCGGAGAAGGCCCGCAAAAGATATTTAGAAGAAGGACGGATTGAAAGTGCTTACGGCACCACTCTTATTGCTGCTGTAATAACACCTGATTATTGGTTTGGAATCCATATCGGAGACGGGAAATGTGTTGCGATTGATAAAAAAGGGAATTTCTCCCAGCCGGTTCCGTGGGATGAAAAATGTTTTCTGAACAGCACAACATCAATTTGTGACACTGAAGCTCTGAATAATTTCAGGCATTTTTATTCGGAAGAACGTCCCGTAGCTGTTTTTGTCGGATCGGACGGTATTGACGACTGCTTCAAGGGCGATGAACAAATGTATCATTTCTACACTGTAATTCTTTCATCGTTTGTGGTTTCTGATGTCGAAACTGCAAAAGCCGAACTTCTCGATTATTTACCGAGACTTTCGGAACAAGGAAGCGGTGATGATGTTTCGGTTGCGGCAGTTTTTGACAGAGACAGAGTAACTGACCTCAAACCTGTCAAAGAATTCGTTGCAACGCATAAACAGAAGCCTGAAACTGGCAAAGATGCTGAGAATACGGAACAAGGCAAAGAGAAACCGGATAACGGCTCTGATAATTCGGGAAAAAACGATGCGGCAAAATCAAATAAAGAGCTTGAAGAGATTTTTAATAAAAAAATAGCAGAAATTCATGCCGCATTAAAAGAAAAGGCCGATAAAGAGGAGCAGGCAGAAAAGGATCGAGAGGAACTCGAGAAAGCCAGGCAATCCGAGAAAGAAGCTAAAGAACAGCTTGAGAAAGCTAAAGAACAGCTTGAGAAAGCCGAAAAGGCCGAGGAAGCCAAAAAGGCTGAAAATGCGAAACTTAAGGCCGAAATATATGAGGGTAAAAAGAAAAAAAATAAATTTACCATGATTCTGATAGTTGCTGGTTCGCTTTTTGTCGTTGTTTTTGGCATGATATTGGTTGTTGGGATACTCAACGGTAAACCGGAATCTCCGGAAGCAAAGACAACTGCAGTGGAAGAACAAAAGAACCCTACTGCAAGTTCAGAATCTGCAGAAACTCCAGAATCTGTAAAAACATCACCAAAGACATCTCCGGATGAACAACAAGAAGTTGCTGTTGAAGAACCCAAGCCAGAAGAACAGCCGATGCATGCGGCAACACCGAACCCAGCTGGCAAAAAAACGCCTAATAAAAAAACGCCTCCTGCACCTAACAAAAAGGAGAAGAACGAGAAGCAGCTTAAGGACGAGAAGCAGCCTAAGGACGAGAAGCAGCCTAAGGACGAGAAGCAGCCTAAGGACGAGAAGCAGCCTAAGGACGAGAAGCAGCCTAAGGACGAGAA
>JAGCXM010000032.1 GCA_017961325.1 bacterium
CCTGCAAATAATGCCTTGAAAATCTCCAACAAATCATTAAAATCCATACCCGCCTCCTTCTTGGGTGTTTGTACAATTTTTACCTTAAAAAGGAGGCTCGCTCTTTTCAATGAATTTTTACAGAAAAGAGTTTATATTCTCAGATTTTGATAGTGGTTTTATTAATTGGAAATCTTGTAGTTATGTGTCTAAATGGCGATTTGATCAAGACAAAAATATTCAAATAAAACGAGGCGATGTTCTTATCACACAAGATGGAACTATTGGTAAAGTAGCATTTCTCAATGAAATACCAACGCAGGGAACTTTGAATAGCGGCGTTTTTGTTATTCGTCCAAAAAATCCTGATAAAATAGATACAGTTTTCTTATCATTGATTTTCAAATCTTTTTGGTTTGATGCATTTTTGGAACAAATTACTTCAGGCTCAACAATAGTTCATTTATATCAAAAAGATTTTGTTAAGTTCAATTTTCCACTTCCATCAAAAGAAGAACAAACCGCCATCGCCAATGTCCTTTCCAGCATGGACAAAGAAATAGAAACCTTAAACACAAAACTAGAAAAATACCGCAATCTCAAAACCGCCATGATGCAGCAACTGTTGACGGGTAAGATTAGGTTGAGGTATGGAGAATAAAAAAAATGTCGAATTTATTTTATCGTGGACAGTTTGATAGTTATAAAGTCTCAGATTTACGTAAATCACAAGAAATTATAAAGGAATCTTATATACAAAAAAAACGCGTATTTTTATCTCACAAGCATGACGACCTAGAAGATCTAAAAGGCGTAATTGGAATGCTCGAAAAGCAATTTAATGTTGATGTTTATATAGACAGCATGGATAAAACGATGCCAACAATAACATCTGGAGAAACCGCAACTCGTATAAAAGATAAAATACAAAAATGTGACAAGTTTATACTTCTTGCAACAGAAAAAGCCACAGAGTCAAAATGGTGTAATTGGGAATTAGGATTTGGAGATGCAGTAAAGAGTTCGACAAAAAGTGTTGCACTATTCCCAATGATGGAAACAAAAACTTCATCTTTTAAGGGAAGAGAATATTTAGAAATTTATCCTTATATTGTTTATGAAAATGGAACTTCTAAGTTTTCCAATGGTAGTTATATTGAAAAAGGATATTATGTTGTTGAAAAACGAAACAATACAATTTGCTACACACAATTAAAAAAATGGATTGAAAAATGAGGTGTAAAAATGGGATATAAAATTTTTGTTTCATATAAATATCATGATAGTTCTGTCTATCCGCTGAATCCGTATTTACACCCATTTCTTTTTTTTAATAATAATCATAAGACTATTGTACGCAACTATGTTGACTGCCTTGAATCATATTTCGATTCTACAAACCATATCTATAAAGGTGAGTCTGACAATGAAGATCTATCAGCGTTATCTGAAGATACTATCTGGGAAAAACTAAAAGATCGAATTTATGACAGTTCCGTTACTATTGTTATGATTTCTCCTAATATGAGAGAACCATACATTTCGGAAGATTCTCAGTGGATACCATGGGAAATAGCATATTCGTTACGAGAAACAACAAGAGGTGATAGAACGAGTCATTCGAACGCAATTCTTGCTGTAATACTTCCAGACAGAAATAATCAATACACATATTTTACACAACCATTTGCATATCAAATGATGAACAACTTTTACTTCTATGTAAATGAAGACACCGTTTTTTCAATAATCAGAAATAATATGAATAATCATAATTGGAAGCGCAACAATTTTTTGTTGCCAGGTCAATACAGCATTTCAACAGGTGAAGAATCATATATCCCAAGCGTGACATGGGATAATTTTATCAAACAACCAACAAACTATATTGAGTGTGCTGTCAGACATAAGGCAAATATTCTTAATTACACTATTTGCAAGGAGATTTAGTATGTACAAGGCTTTCAAACTCGATGGTAATAAATTGCTTGAATATATAGAGAATCCACATATGGAGACTATAGATGATTTCCTTGATTATAAAGCTATGGGAAAACTCATTTTTGAAGATAGCAGAAAAAAGATCAAATCAAATTTTGAGGAGCATTATGGCGTTATTGACGGTGCTAAATTAAGCAATGATTGGTTCCCGCAAGTGGAAGCTGATGTATTTATTTCTCATTCTCATAAAGACTATAATGTAGCATTGGGACTTGCAGGCATACTATCGAATGTTGGTCTTACTCCATTTATTGACAGTTGTGTTTGGGGATATGCGAATGATTTGTTAAAATCCATAGATAAAAAATATTGTAAGGCTAATAATTCCATGTATGACTATAGCAAACATAATCATTCCATGTATGACTATAACAAACGCAATCATTCTACGAGTCACGTGCATATGATGTTAACAATTGCTCTTATAAAAATGATTTACAACACTGAATGTCTTATCTTTTTAGATACTCCAAATTTAATTTATCCTAAAGATGATATTCCAACAGATAATATGGACGCAACTTTGTCTCCTTGGATTTATGCGGAAATGGAAATGACTAATTTGCTTACTCAACGAACTCTAGAAGAACATAGAAAAAAAGAGGAATTTTTAGAAAACTTAACGATTGTACATACTGCCAAAACTAAAAATATCGAGCCTCTTCAAATTAGTGATCTTATTAAATGGTCGAAAGAAAATTACGAATCAAAAGAAGCGGCTTTAGATGCTTTGTACTATATACAACAAAATAGCAAAAAAATTATGGATTAGGAGAAAACGAAATGATTTTTGAAAAAGAAGATGAACGTTTTTATTTGCAGTTTTTGCAGAATAATATCGCGAGGATGAACACAAATTCTGCCCAAGCCAAAGGTTGGTGTATTGCGATTGTTGCGGCTCTTATGGCCATATTTGCCGAAACAAAAAATTGTTCTTTTGTTTTAATTTGTCTTATTCCTATTATCTTATTCTGCATTTTGGATACTTTATATTTGCAGCAGGAACACAAATTTGTTGATATGTATAATGACTATGTAAGTGGTAAAGACTGCCGACCAGATGTTTATAAAATGCCTATGGATTCTTATGAAAAAGGATTCTTTGGTTTTTTGAAAGCGTTAAAATCTTGGTCTGTTTTGTTGGTGTACCCACCTTTGCTTATCACTATGTTGTGCATATATTTTTTATAGTTTGTTGAAAAAGCTCAATATCAATAGGAGGAAATATAAATGCCCAACCCCACACCTGCAGAGCGCGTTACTCAAAACCGCCTCATAAAGTTCTTTCAAAATGAACTCGGCTACACATATCTCGGGGATCTTTCCGACGACGAGAATTACAATGTCCGTTGGAGCGACTGGAAGAAATTTCTTGAGGATTCTGGTTATAGTTGTGATTTTATTGAGCATTTACAGCAAGAGTTCTCTAAAAAACTTAGCGATCATTCAAAAACTCCATACGCCGTAAACAAAGAGATCTACGGTATTTTGAAATACGGGATGAAGCTGCCGGAACATCCAGGCGAGGCTCCGAAAACTGTCTATTTTATCGACTGGGAAAGACCGGAGAAAAACAATTTCTACATTGCAGAAGAAGTTACAATAAACGACAATGTGCAAAAACGCCCAGACATCGTGCTTTACATAAACGGCATTGCTGTCGCCGTGATTGAACTGAAAAAAAGTACAATCAGCGTTGCAGAGGGAATCAGACAGAACATCACAAATCACCATGACCAGTTTATCCAGCATTTCTTTTCCACAATCCAGATCTGTGCGGCAGCCAACGATAGCGAAGGTATGCGCTACGGAACAAGCGGAACTAAGGAAAAATATTATCTCGAATGGAAAGAGGACTGCTTCAAGGATCAGCTGCAGGACAAAGACGACTTGGACAAGTTTATTGAAGAAAAAGTATCGGAAGAGTGCAATATTGTCGAACAGCAGTGCTACAGAATCTTCCAGAAAGAACGCTTTCTGGACATCATACATAATTTCATCATTTACGATTCGGGCATCAAGAAAGTCTGCCGCTACAATCAGTTTTATGCCATAAAACGCTGTGAAAAGCGGCTGAGACGCAATCAGGGCGGAATCGTCTGGCACACTCAGGGAAGCGGAAAATCGCTCACAATGGTGTGGCTCGCAAAATGGATTCTGGACAACATAAAACACTCGAGAGTTCTCATCATCACCGACCGCGAAGAACTGGATGACCAGATCGAGAAAATTTTTCAAGGAGTCGATTTAAATATAACGCGTTCCAAAAGTTCGGATAACCTTCTTAAATTGCTGGACAAATATGATTATCGTCTTATGTGCTCCCTGATTCACAAGTTCGGGCGCAGAACCGGCGAAGTCAGCGATCTTGATTATGAAAAGTATGTCGAGGAACTGAAAAAAACTATTCCGCCGGATTTCAAAGTAAAAGACAAAGTATTTGTTTTTGTTGACGAATGTCACAGAACCAATTCAGGAAGACTTCACATTGCAATGAAGTCAATAATGCCCGATTCAGTCTTTATCGGATTTACCGGAACACCGCTTTTGAAAGTTGATAAGGCACACCTGACCACGGCAACTTTGTTCGGCGGTTTTATTCACAAATATAAATTTGACCAGGCGGTTATCGACAGAGTTGTCGTTGATCTGCGGTATGATCCGCGCGATATTCCTCAGGAAATAAGCAGTAAAGAAAAAATCGACATCTGGTTTGAGACCAAAACAAAGGGGCTTATGCCTCATGCCGCAGCCGCTTTAAAAGAAAAATGGGCGACAATGCAGAAACTCTACAGTTCAAAAGAACGCCTTGAAAAAATAGCCCTTGATATTATTTTCGATTTCGAAACAAAACCACGTCTGTGCGACGGGCGCGGAAACGCACTCCTGGTTGCCGGAAGTATTGCCGAAGCATGCCGTTACTATGAAATTTTTCAGGAAAACGACTTCAAAAGCTGCGCGATAATTTCATCCTACAGACCAAACCGCGGAGAGCTGCGCACAGATTTTTCCAGCACAACAGAAGATTCAGAAAACTGGAAAAAGCAGAAAGCCTACTTGAAAATGCTGGGTTATAATCCGGATATTTCCGTCGAAGATGACGAGGATTTTTACAAAAAAATAGAATCCTTTGAAAAACGGGTAAAAAACATGTTCGTGGATGAACCGGCAAACATGAAACTTCTGATTGTCGTTGATAAACTTCTTACAGGATTTGACGCTCCGCCATGCACTTACCTTTACATCGACAAACAGATGCACGACCACGGATTGTTCCAGGCAATCTGCCGTGTAAACCGGATTGACGGAGAAGACAAGGAATTCGGCTATATTGTTGATTACAAAGGGCTTTTCTCTGATTTAAAAGATGCCGTCAATTCATATACAGGAGAAGCTTTAAGCGGTTTCGATGAAGAAGATATAGCCGGATTTTTGAAAAACAGGCTCGATGAAGGTAAAAAGCGTTTCGAGTCTCTGTTGCAGGAACTTGATACTTTGACAGACGATGTCGAATATCCGCGTGACCAGCTCGCTTTCAAGCATTTTTTCTGCGGAGAAAGCGGAACCGTAAATCCCGAAAACGATGAGGAATACGCAAAACTCCGCAATAAAATGTATAAGCTCGTTGCGAGTCTTGCCCGTGCCTATGCAGATTTAAAACCTGCCTTTGACGATGTCGGATATTCAAAAGAAGAACAGGAAAACTACAACCGTATCGTAAAAAACTATGTGGATTTAAAAGACGAAATCGGGCTTTCAAGCGGAGACTTCATCGACCTAAAGCAGTATGACAGCGCAATGCGCCACCTGATAGATAATTACATCAGTGCCCGGGATTCTGAAAAGCTCGGAAGTATGGAAAACTTCACACTTCTTGCCTACATCAAAAAGAAACAGGAGGAAGAACTCAAAAACGGAACAAATCCGGGCAAGAAACACTCTTCGGCCCAGCAGAATGTAGCGGAAACCATAGAAAACAATATCCGAAGAGAAATTATAGAAAAAACTCCGATAAATCCGAAGTATTACCAGAAAATGTCGGAACTTTTCCAAACCTTGATTGAAGAACGCAGACAGGAAGTCGCATCCTACAGGGAAATGCTCAAAAAGTATGAAGAACTTGTAACACAGGTCAATTCTCCTGAAAAAAGCGATCTGCACCCTGAATCAATACGATCAAGCCTGGCTCTCTGCGCTTTATATGACAATTTCGGTCAGAATGAAGATTTTGCAACAGCCCTTCACAACGCTGTCATGGAAAACAAACAGGATCATTTCAGAGGCAATCTCATAAAAGAACGGCAGGTTAAAGGCGGAATATACAGAGTTGTTCAGAAGTTCAAAAGCGGAATGGAACGGGAACAGCAGATGCAAATGGTCGAAGAAATATATAAAATCGTGAAGGAACAAGCAGAATACTGATGAATATAACTGTAAGCGGAATTGATATTCAGGTAAACAAGAAAAAAATTAAAAATATGCACCTTTATGTAAAGCCTCCGGAAGGATTTGTCGTAGTTTCCGCACCGCTTCTGGTAAGCAGAAAATCTATAGAAAATTTTGTCCGCTTAAATATAGGCTGGATAAAAAAACAGCAGCAGAAATTTGAGAATCAGCCAAGAATGACAGAACGCCGCTATATCAGCGGAGAAACATATTACATCTGGGGCAAACAGTATTTTCTTGTTTTTCGGAATTCCTCAAGAAACCATTTTAAAATTGAAGGAAACTCAATATTTCTCGGAATGAAAGAGGGTTCCACGACCGAACAGAGAAAAAAATATGTCAGAGAACGTTTTCGCGAGATACTGAACGGGCAACTTGACAGGCTCGTTCCGAAATGGGAAGAAATTACAGGACTTAACTGTGATTCATACAAAACAAAATATATGCTTACCCGCTGGGGGACATGCAATTCAAAAGCACGGAGAATATGGATAAATTTACAGATGGTTGAAAAGCCTCTCGAGTGCCTGGAATACGTAATCCTGCACGAATTGATACATTTAAAAGTGCCAAAACACGGAAAAGATTTCGTTGCAATGCTGGACAAATATATGAGCAACTGGAAAGATATAAAAAATCTGTTGAATAATTCACCACTTGACAGTTATCAACAGACAAATTTTTGTGTATAATGCGGCGGATTTGGGCGGAGGAAAAGATGGATAAGCTGACAAAAACAGAAACGAATTTCGTAAACGAAATAAAAGCTCTCATTTTAGAAGCACAAAAATCAGCATACCATTCTGTTGCTTCAATAATGATTCAAGTTTACTGGAATATAGGAAAGCGGATTGTCGAACAAGAACAGAACGGAAAAGAGAGAGCTGATTATGGAACCCGTTTGCTGGAAATATTGTCTTTTGAACTTACAAAAGAATTTGGAACAGGTTATTCCGAAAGAAATTTGCGTAACTTCAGAAAATTTTATCAGTTTTTTCCACAACCTAAGATTTGGAACGCATGCGTTCCGAATTTAAACTGGACACATTTCAGAAGTTTGCTTCGTGTGGAAGACGAAAACGCGCGTCTTTGGTATCTACAGGAAGCAGCCAGTCAAAACTGGAATACCCGTACTTTAGACCGAAACATCGGCACACAGTATTATTTAAGAGAGGAAGAAAAATGAAACAGTGCGGCAATTCAAAAACCTTCATCGATTTCATGCTTCGCCTTCATATCGGAAATATCAGGCAGCAGATTGAGGAATTTAAGGGGTAAAAGGAGATATAAGAATGTCAAAACCAAAAGAAAATGTGACACGAATACCTGATTTCAGAAAAATACATTTTTTGAATAATTATAAAATTAATGAAAAAACTTTCTTAAATAAATACATATCTTTCAAACACTTAGAGGAAAATATAACAAAAAACGAAATAGTGTTTGTTTCTCCCAAGACGTGGCGAGATCCTTATGAACAAATTTATTATACGGCTGAGAATTATGCAAAATATAACAATTACAAAAAACCGAACATTTTTTGTATGTGTTTAACAGAAAATTCATCTCAAAACGAAGACGCTGCGTGGAAAATATATCAAGATACGACCAATGAAAAAATGATAAAAGTTACTTTCAATGTAACAGAAATGTTAAAACAATTAGATCAATATTGTTTTGCCAACAACTTCTCGATATATGTAGGGAAAATAAAATATATTTTATCTAGGGATATAACTACTTTGTCAAAACAATCAAACACTAAACATCAACGTTATTTTCCCAAAAAAAATTTTAGTGATACACATTACCTAAAACTATTATTGTTAAAAAGAAAAGCTTTTGAATTTGAGCGAGAAGTTAGAATATTTCTAATACCTGATGATAAAAACGAAAAATATCCAGATGATAAAAACGCAAAATATCCAGATGACATCTTCCGTATCCCACAATTTCCCTATAATAATGAAACCATTTCTAGATTAAAAATAGCTCCTTTACAACCTTTCCCTTTGGGAGATCCAAGGCAAGCAAGTTATGCTAAATTGCAAGAATATGAATCAGAAATCTATAAGGAAGCATTAAAAAATTTGTTGCCACGAGAATTTAATTCAGAAAAAATTCGACAATCGATTTTATACAAACCCAGAAAAATAAAAAAGTTATAAAAATTTGGTGATATATTTTGCCTGAGTCATGTACAAAACTGCTTGACCGCATTTCCGACCTCTGTTATAATCCCGCCGTTTTTTGACTGAGGATGTAAACTCATGGCAATTTCTGAAAAAGACACCGGCATAAAAGCAAAATATCCCGATTTGAACGAAATTTAGTACCGAGGTAAAATATGGAAACACAGAAACCGACCAAAACGATGGAAGAAATCGTCGCAGAGCTTGACCGCGACACTTTGAACAGGATAGTGTGCCGTCATGCGGAAAACGACGAGGATTTCAGCTGGATGATTTTAAAAGCCGCAATGAGCAGAAACGAAGTTTACGATGAGATAAAAAACGAGATGGCTTCGATACGAAAGTCGAAACGTTTTTACGACTGGTACTCATCCGGCGAACTTTATTCACAGCTTCGCAACATTCTTGAAGCAATCGAATTAAACATAACCGACAGTGAACAGGGAGTTGATCTGATACACAGATTTCTGCTTCTTGACAAGGCTGTATGCGGAAGATGCGATGACAGTGACGGAGGACTCGGAGAAATTTTCAATTACGAAGCAGTTGATCTGCTAAAAAAATTCGCTTCCTCATACAGCGACAAAGAAAAGCTCGAACAAATAGTTTACAAGCTGATTGAAACAAACGATTTCGGCTGTCACGACGGAATCCTTAACGAAATAGCTGACATTCTGCCTGAAAAAAATATCCGCTCACTTATGACAAAAGATTTTTCCCGAGATCGTAACTACATAAAACCCCAAATGGCGTTTGCTTTAAAAGATGCACCTTTATTTGAAAAACTTTTGACAGAGACAAGACCAAACGGTTTTGGAAACCGTGATCTGATAGAACTCTCGAAATGCTGGATAGCATGCGGCGACCTCGGGAAGGCTCTTGAATACGCTCTGAAAATCGATCATAGCGATTCTTACAAAAAAGAGGTCATTCTTGAGGAAATTTACACAAAAAACGGTGACTCTGAAGCATTGAAAGACCTTTATTCCAAAAGTTTTATGAGATCTCCTCACGATGATACAAAAGATAAAATTATAAAAAATTTCGGAGAGGATTTCTTCAGCACTCTCGTGGAACAAAGAATCGAAGATGTTGAAAAAAGCGAGTATTTTTATCAGAATGAAGTCGTTTTTCTGCTTAAATACAAAGGGGCTGAAGCAGCAGAAAAATATCTTTTCGCAAGAAGAAAAAAACTTGAACAGGAATACTTCCAGTCCGATTTTATCAAAATGGTAAAAAAAGAGTTCTCGCCTCTTGTCAGGACAATCGTACTGCGTGTTCCGCTCAATTATTATCTGGAAAGTGCCAACACAAAATATTATCCTGCAGCCGCAAAACATCTGAAATATCTTACAGAAATCGCGCCATTAATCACAGACTGGCGGGATGTTCAGCCTCACAATGAATTTATGGAAGTTATAATCGCCAAACATTACAGGAAAAAATCATTCTGGAGATATTTCGAGTAGTAAAAACCCGGCAAAAGCATTCATCAAAATGCGTTATTAGCCACTTATCGTTGGTATTTTTTTAATTTTTTAAAAAATATATGCGATAACTGCCGGTTCACACTGTTTTTTGGAGAGCAAAATGGCGAATTTGGAAAGAATTGCTTACATGAATCACCGTATCAAGACGCGCGGTTTTGTGACTCTTCCCATCGGCGAATACCACAATGAGATCATTTCCCGAGTAATGAAATATTCACCCGAATGCGAGATCGTTTCTCCCCCGTCGCTGCGCAAAGAGTGGCTTGACCACATCAAAAGTATCTACGAAAAATACTGTAAATAGGAGCAAAAAAATATTTTTTCATTTTTTCCCTTGACTCTCTGTTTTTGTGCATATAAATAACGGCGTTTTCGGGAAGCGATTCCCAGATGTTGTTAATTTTATTTAACTTTTTATAAGGAGGAAACAATGAAACTTAAACCTTTGAACGACAGAGTCATCGTTAAAAGAGTAGAAAGCGAAACAAAAACACTCGGCGGGATCATCATCCCCGATACCGCTAAGGAAAAACCGGTAGAAGCTGAAGTCATCGCAGTAGGAACCGGAAAAATGCTTGAAAACGGCACAAGACAGCCGATGCAGGTAAAAGTCGGCGACAAAGTCCTTTTCGGCAAATACAGCGGCACCGAAGTAAAGGTCGGCGGCGAGGAACACCTTATCCTCAGAGAAGACGATATTCTGGCAGTTGTTGAATAAGTGGTTGATTTTATTAACAATATTTAATTGGAGAAATTGAGATGAGTGCAAAACACATTGTTTTTGACCACGAAGCAAAAGCGAAAATCCTTGCCGGCGTAAACAAACTTGCCGACACCGTAAAAACAACGCTCGGGCCTAAAGGAAGAAACGTTGCGATAGAAAAATCCTTCGGCGCACCGAAAATCACGAAAGACGGCGTAACGGTCGCAAAAGAGATCGAACTTGAAGACAAGATCGAAAACATCGGCGCACAGCTTCTTAAAGAAGTCGCATCGAAGACCAACGACGTCGCAGGTGACGGAACCACGACCGCAGCAGTCCTCGCACAGGCCATCGTAAAAGACGGTTTCAAATATGTAACTGCCGGATACAGCCCGATCATGCTCAAACGCGGTATCGACAAAGCTGTTGCTAAAGTCGTAGAGAGACTCGACAAGATCACGAAGAAGATCTCGACGAAAGAAGAGATCGCAAGCGTCGGAACAGTTTCGGCAAACAACGACAAAGAGATCGGAAACATCCTTGCAGAGGCTATGGAAAAGGTCGGCAAAGAAGGCGTCATCACAGTTGAAGAAGCAAAAGGAATGGACACTTACCTCGACACCGTCGAAGGTATGCAGTTCGACCGCGGCTACCTCAGCCCCTACTTCGTAACGAACGCTGAAAAGATGCAGGTCGTTATGGACAATCCTTTCATCCTCATCTACGACAAGAAGATTTCCAACCTCAAAGACCTTATTCCTCTTCTTGAAGGCGTCGCTCAGCAGGGTCGTCCTCTCCTCATAATCGCTGAAGACGTTGAAGGCGAAGCTTTGGCGACACTCGTTGTCAACAAACTCAGAGGCGTTCTCAACATCGCAGCTGTAAAAGCTCCCGGATTCGGCGACAGAAGAAAAGCTATGCTTGAAGATATAGCGATCCTCACCGGCGGTCAGTTCATCAGCGAGGAGATCGGCAACAAACTCGAGAACACTACAGTTCAGATGCTCGGAACTGCAAAAAGAGTCACTATCGACAAGGACAACACCACGATCGTCGACGGTGCAGGCTCGAAAGATGCGATCGCAGCAAGAACGAAACAGATCAAGGCTCAGATCGAAGAGACAACTTCGGACTACGACAAGGAAAAACTTCAGGAAAGACTTGCTAAACTCGCTGGCGGCGTAGCAGTCATCAACGTCGGCGCGGCAACAGAAGTCGAAATGAAGGAAAAGAAAGACAGAGTCGATGACGCTCTTCACGCAACCAGAGCTGCTGTTGAAGAAGGTATCGTAGCAGGCGGCGGAACAGTTCTCCTTCGCTGCAAGGAAGTCCTCAAAGAGATCAAATGCGAAAACGACGAAGAGAAAGCGGGCGTCAAGATCATCGAAAGCGCACTTGAAGCTCCGATCCGCCAGATCTCGGCTAATGCAGGAATCGACGGAAGCATCGTAATCAACAACATTCTCGGCAACAAAAACGAGAACTACGGCTACGACGCTGCTAAAGACGAATACAAGGATATGATCGAAAACGGCATCATCGATCCTACAAAAGTCACAAAGAGCGCACTTACCAACGCTGCCAGCATCGCCTCTACACTTCTTACCACCGAAGCAGTCATCGTTGACGCTCCTAAGAAAGAGACCTGCGACCACGCTATGCCAGACATGGGAGGCATGGGCGGAATGGGCGGCATGATGTAATCCATCCTTAAACCTCGATATTATTCAGGCGGTCGAAAGGCCGCCTTTTTTATTTGTAAACCTAGAAAAATCAAAAACATACACAAAAGTTCCATTTTTTTTGACTTTACGCAACTGTTTTGGTACTTTTCAGCGGTTTTTTTTAGTTATTATTAATGGAGGAAAAAATGGCAAAAGTTATTCAAGTGGTTATTGCAGTTTTGGTTCTTTACGTCGGCTGGTGCGTGGCTCAACCTTTCATTCTCAAATACAAGGTTACGAAAGCCGTAGAAAACATTGCACAGTATGCCACAATTCACTCTGAAGATGAATCAATAAAGGAATTTGACAACAGGGTCAAACAGGATTTGGGCGGTAAAGTCGACACGACCAGAATAGCGAAAGACGGAACGAGAGGCGGACTTCACCTTGAAAAGGACAGTGATACGAAACAGGTAAAGGCAAGATTCGTATATTTTGATGAAATGAAAATTTTCGGTAAGAAAGTCAAAGATTTCGAATTCATAATTTTTAAGGAAGCTGCCCTTGTAGATAAAATGTTTTAAAAGGAGATTCTCTTGAAACGCGAAAGCATAAACGTCAGAAAAGTTCTTCTGAATGAATCTGAAATAGCTAAAATCATTGACAGAATGGTCTATGAAATGATTGAGCATCTCAGCACTTTAAAGAATGTTGCAATCGTAGGAATACGCACGAGAGGCGTGATTCTTGCTGAAAGGCTCATCAAAAAGATCGAAGAAAAAGAGCATGTGAAGCTTGCAACCGGAACAATAGATATCGCACTTTACAGAGACGATTTCTGCAAAGGCCTGAATTCGCCTAAAACGGGACCTTCGGTTCTCAATTTTGATCCTGAAGAGTATCACATCATCCTCGTTGACGACGTAATGTATACCGGCAGGACTGTCAGAGCCGCAATCGAAGCCGTTATGGACTACGGCAGACCGAAATCGATAAAGTTCGTTTCACTTATCGACCGCGGACATCGTGAACTTCCGATCCATCCCGACATCGTCGGAAAAGTTATCGAAACCGAACCTGAAGACAAAGTAGCCGTTTTCTTTAAGGAAACCGACGGCGAAGACAAAGTTGTTCTTGGATAAACCGGAGAAAAACAATGAAACATCTTCTTGGAATCGAAAATCTCAATAAAGATCAGATTATGAACATTCTCGAAACTGCCGTAAGTTTCGCGGAAATCAACCGGAGACAGATCAAAAAAGTGCCGACTCTGAAAGGCAAAACGATCATCAACTTCTTTGCGGAACCTTCGACCAGAACGAGAACTTCGTTTGAAGTTGCCGAAAAGCGTCTCAGTGCCGACACCTACAACATCGCAGTTTCGGGCAGCGCAATACAGAAAGGCGAAACTCTCGCCGACACCGCGCTCAACCTTCAGGCGATGGGCCCCGATGCTATGGTCATCAGGCACTCCGTTTCTGGAACGCCGCAGCTTCTTACCGAAATCATGGACTGCTCGATAATCAACGCGGGCGACGGTTTCCACGAACATCCGACGCAGGCTCTGCTTGACGCCTACACGATCTGGCAGAGAAAAGGCGGATTCGAAGGGCTCAAAGTGGCGCTTCTGGGTGACATTTATCACAGCAGAGTCGCAAGATCAAACATCTACCTTCTCAACAAAATGGGGGCGCATGTTTCGATTTCGGGTCCCGGAACGATGCTTCCGAAAGAGGTCGAAAAGATGGGCGTTACCGTTGAAAAACTGCCGAAATACGCGGTTCAGGATGCCGACATCGTCATGATGCTCAGAGTCCAGAACGAGCGCGCAAGCAACCTGCTCTACCCGGATGTAAGAGAATATTCGAGATACTTCATGCTCACTCCTGAACTCCTCAAACTCGCTAAGAAGGATGCTCTCGTAATGCATCCGGGGCCGGCAAACAGAGGAGTCGAAATCGATGATGTCGTCATGGACGGCGAACAGTCGGTCATCCTTGAGCAGGTATCAAACGGAGTAAATGTCAGAATGGCTGTTCTTTATCTTCTTCTCGGAGGGTCGGATAAATGAAATTAGTTGTTAAAAACGGAACGGTTGTTAATCCGCTCGTCGGAAAAACCGAAAAAACTTCAATAGTTATGGAAAACGGTGTTGTAACGGAAATAACTAAGAATCCTGACACGAAAGATGCAGAAGTTTTCGATGCCGACGGTCTTTTCGTCGCTCCTGGATTCATTGACATCCATGTCCACTTCAGAGATCCCGGCTTCGAATACAAGGAAGACATCATTTCGGGTCTTGAAGCCGCTGCAGCCGGCGGATTCACCTCTGTCTGCACTATGCCGAACACGAAACCGGCGGCTGACAACGTCGAAACCATCCGCTATATCTACGAACGCGCTTCGAAAGGAAACGGCGTAAAACTTTATCCTATTGCCGCTGCTACAAAAGGGCTCAAAGGCGAGTCTCTTGCTCCGATCGGAGAGCTTGCGGAAGGCGGTGCGATCGCTATCAGCGACGACGGCAGACCGATCCAGAACACCGATCTTCTCAAAAGAGTCATGGAATATGCTTCGACTTTCGACATGATGTACGTTTCGCACAGCGAAGACCTTTACCTTTCAGAAACTGCGCAGATGAACGAAGGCTACTACTCGACGGTTTACGGCATGACGGGATGCCCCGTTGTCGGTGAAGCTTCGCAGATAGCACGCGACTGCATGATGGCTGAATATCTGAAGCTTCCGATCCACATCGCTCACGTCAGCGCGGCTCTTTCGGTAGACATCATCAAATTCTTCAAGGAGCGCGGTGCAAAGATCACGGCCGAGACGGCTCCGCACTATATCACGCTGACCGATGAGGCTCTCGGCGGATTTGACACCAATACCAAAATCAACCCGCCGCTGCGCAGCGAAGCTGACAGACTTGCAGTCATCAAGGCTTTGAAAGACGGCATAATCGACGCGATCGCAACCGATCACGCACCTCACCACCAGCGCGAAAAAGAGGTCGAGTTCAACAACGCTCCGTCGGGAATCGTAGGCTTGGAGACGGCTCTTCCGCTCGTTCTCAAACTTTACCACGATAAAGAACTCACGATCGAAAAAATCGTCGAACTTTTCACTGCCGGTTACAGAATCATGGGAATCAAAGGCGGAAAAATCGAAGTCGGCGCTCCGGCTGACATCACCGTTTTTTACCCTGATTACCAGTGGACGGTTGACAAAAACATGTTCAAATCGAAAAGTCACAACACTCCTTTCCACGGCTTCCACGTAAAAGGTGCTGTAACGGTCACGATTGCGAACGGTAAGATAATTTATTCCAGAGATTTTTAATGAGTGCCGTAAAGACAGGAATTTATTCATCTTTTGATGATATTGAATCTGCGGCGCTGCAGGATTTTAAAAAGGAATGCTTTTATTTTACGGGTGAAGACCTCAAAAACCACGACTTCTGGCAGCAGTTTTTCAACCTTTTCTTCATCTACCACTTTGACACCGGCGGCAAAACGACTCTTGCCGACAAGCGCGAACTTGAAAAGGCGCGGATCGTGCTTTTTTCTCCGTCCATTTTCTCAAGGCTTAAAGGAGAAGATTTTTTCACCGGCGAAAAACTGAATCTTTCCGAAGACGAGGAAAACAGCCTTACCTGGTACCGCGAACGCGATTTCATCCTTTCGTTTTTCCACGAAAAGGAGGACGGAATCCACTTCGTCGAAAGCCGTTCGTCCCTGCTTATTCCGCAGAAGGCGGCCTCTTTTTTCAAAAAGCTGAGAACGGCTATGAATGAAAATCATTACTTTCCGTCGAACAACTACCTTCTTCTTCTCATCGCTATTCTCATGCTGAAAAAAGAACGTTTCGCAAGTTCCAAACTTTACAATCCCTATCAGTTCGAAGAGATAGAAAAACTTCACCTTTACTACAGCAAATTTGCTGATTTTATTATCTGAATTCAAATTTAAAGAGGAAAAATGACCGAACTTTACGACGTTGCCGTCATCGGAAGCGGTCCGGCGGGAATGACAGCCGGAATCTATGCTTCGCGTGCTCTGCTCAAGACTGTGATTTTTGAAAAAAACGCTTACGGCGGGCTTATGGCTCTAACCGACAAACTTGAAAACTGGCCCGGAGAAAAATCGATAGCAGGCTACGATCTGGCCGAAAAAATGCACGCTCAGGCACTCGATTTAGGCTCGGAATTCGTTTCTGAGGAAGTCCGGAAAGTTGAAAAACTCGAAAACGGAAATTTTGCGATAAAAACGGCTTCGGGAAATGAATTTTCGGCGAGAACAGTGATTTATGCAGCAGGTTCGGTTCCAAGAAAAGCTGAAATTCCCGGAGAAAAGGAGTTCACCGGAAACGGAGTCAGCTACTGTGCGGTTTGCGACGGAGCCTTTTACCGCGGGCTTAAAGTCGCGGTTCTCGGCGGCGGAGACAGCGCTTTGAAAGAGGCGCTTTACCTCACGAAATTCGCTGAAAAAGTTACGATAATCCACAGAAGGGAAGAGTTCAGAGCCGAAAAAATCACGCAGAATGAAGTGCGCAAGAATCCTAAAATCGATTTCGTTCTCAATTCTGTCGCCGAGAGGATCGAAGGAAAGGATTTCGTTGAAAAAATCGTAGTTAAAAACGTCAGAACCGGAGAGCTTTCTGAAATCGCAGTTGACGGCGTTTTTGTCTTTTTAGGCTACATTCCGGAGACAAAACCTGTTGAAAATATTGCAAAAATCTCAGAAAGTGGTCATATTGTTACCGATTCGGAATGCAGAACTTCGACTGAAGGTCTCTTTGCAGCCGGGGACATCAGGGAAAAACTGGTACGCCAGGTTTCCACTGCAGTCGGAGACGGCGCGATTGCGGCTGTTGCGGCTGAACACTATTTATCGAAATGACACAATTCCTTACTGACGGCAGTAACGATTTGTAATTCTTTACAATTTTTTATTTTATGTTAAACACTTCTGCTAAATTCATTTAAAGACGAATGGTATTTATTTCTTTGATTTTTTTGAATCATGGAGGTCCTTCATGCGTTTGTTTCGTTTTTTGGTAATTTTTTTAGTCTTTTCTTTTGTTTTTGCTGCATGCAGTTCCGGGGAAGATGACCTTGAACTCGAAAACGGTGGGAATGATAGCGAAAACAAAAGTAGTGACAACGGGAACGGAGACGGAGAAAGCGTTAACGGAGATCAGAATCGGCAGAATCTCAACTGCGGAAACGGTATTACTGACGACGGTGAAGTTTGTGACGGTAACGCTCAGGAATGTTCTCTTGCCGACTCGAAGTATACCGGCGGATTCGCTACGTGCAAAGCTGACTGCTCAGGCTGGGATGTTTCAAACTGCCGGACAGTATCAAACGACGGCGGGGAAGACGGGAACAACGATGGAAACGGCAACAACAACCAGAATGCCGGATTTGACAAAAATTCAAATGGAATCTGGGTCGATCCGGATACTTACCTCATTTGGGAAAACCCGATGGGCAATCAGGGAACAGGCGGCGTCGGACCGACACACACACAGGCTGCAGCATACTGCGAAAATCTCGTTCTTGCAGGGACTGACGACTGGAGACTGCCGACAATAGACGAGCTCAGGACTCTCGTCAGAGGCGTAAGCACGACAATGACAGGAGGGAAATGCCCCACAAGCGAAAGCTGTACTGATCAGGACAGCTGCAACAAAGACAAGGAAAACAAGCACGGGTTCGGCAACTCATGTCTAGGCTGTGATGCACTTGATTCCCAGTACGACTCTGCCATTTCATATCTTACGGAGAGTGACTGCCGGCTCAGCGATATAAATTTTGAAAACGGTGAATACTACATCGTTCCGGCAATGTTCACTGATCCTTACAGATTGTGGTCAAGCACTAAAAATACAGGTCTGGCCGGTTCGGCAATGCAGGCGTTCTGGTATCTCAACTATAAAAGCGGTCAGATCAACAGCGGTTCGGATTCGACGAGTAACCACTGGGTAAGATGCGTCAGAACCGGAACTGCAGCCGATGTTCCGGAACAGGATGCCGAAGTCGAACACGATCCTTCATGGGAATGTATAGTAGAAGCCGACTGCTCAGAAGGCCAATGGTGTCAGAACCACAAATGTGTCACCAAACCGAAAGAAACCTACGTTGCGGCAAACGGTCTCGAGTGGCAGGCAGGACAGGTGGAGAGAATCGAGGGATGGGGCAATGCTGCACCGCACTGTGAGAATCTTGAATATGCAGGACACGATGACTGGAGGCTTCCCAATATCACGGAACTCAAATCACTCGTCACAGGCTGTGCAAAAACGAATGAATGTCCTGTCACCGCAGAGGCACCGGAATATCCAGGAAATTATTCGACGGTTTGCAAAACTTGCAGCAGCGGAAACTATATGCCGCAGGAAGTAGGGCAGCAGATCGAGTTCCCGTATTGGACAAGCACCAACGATCCGAGCAAAACCAACAGAGTTTGGGCTATAAACTTCATGACCGGTGCGGTTTTCTACAGCTACAATACCGCAAACCACTATGCAAGGTGTGTTCGCGGCACAATGAACTAAGTTACCGTAGTTTTTCCGCTACAATTTTCAGCAGCAATTAAGCTTTTTAAATCAGTTTTTTAAGATTCAGCGCAGGAAATAATTTTTTATGTGAAAGAAAAAATCAGGAATAAAATCGATTTTTGCCTGAAAATAGAGAAGCGGGACTATTTGAGACCGCGTTTGAAGCCGATGATGTCGGAGAGTCCGGAGTCGCTGTTACCGAAAGTTTCCTTGTCGATATTCCCGGAAACCTGATATTCGGTTCTCTTTTCAAATTCCTGTTTTTTGCCGTCGTTTCAGTGTTCGATCGGTCTGTAGTAGCCTGTATCGCCTTCAGACATTTCATCATCATGGAGACACTGCATGAAAAAACATAAACGCAAGAACCAAGAAAATCAGCAAAAAACGAAATAAACGCATCCTGGCCTCTTATCAGCTCTTTGGATTTAGACTTCGGACAAAGTATATTTTTCTTTAAATCTGACATATTCCTTCTTGAAAGTTTCGTCAAAAGTCCTGAAGGCGTTCTGGTTTTCGTGGGTATTCATATTTAGGCTATCACGATAACTATGCCGATAGGCTGGACGAATCCGATCAGCAGCGACCATACAGCCATCTGCACGATGGAAAGACGCAGCACCGAACCGTCTGGAAGGCGCTTTGCAGCATACAGCTGCTTATCCGCCAGAGTGCTGGAATAGCGCGTAGTCTCGCCGTATCCCTCTTTCAGAGCGAGCCTGACTTCCTCTCGCTCAAGGTGGTTTTCCATTTTTGAAGTGTCGGCTTCGTTGTCGTAGAGGATGTTTCCTTCAGCATCGATCCAGGTGATCCTGTAGCCGTCCGTGCCAAGGTTTTCGAAGTATCTGATCCCCGAGAGAGCGACTCCCCGTGCGGCTATTTCCGTTTCATTTTTGAGCTGGCGCTTCTGCAGCCCGGAGAAATAGTTGTAGGAAATACCCATGATGAAAACAAGTGAAGCAAGAAATACGGAGACTGCAACCCGCCAGATCGATTTGAAAATTTTATTGCTTATCTTTTTCCTCCATCCTATAGCCGACACCCCTGACTGTCTGGATCAGGTCTCCTGCCTCTGCAAGTTTTGTCCTGAGCGTTCCGATGTGGACATCCACTGTCCTTGTTTCGCAGAGAAAGTTCATTCCCCAGATGCTGGAGAGAAGGAACTCTCTTGTAAAAACGTGGCCCGGTTTTTCCATAAGGAGTTTCAGGAGGTCGAACTCTTTCAGAGTCAGCGGAACCGTGGTCCCTTTGACCGTTACGGTGTGTCTGTTCACGTCGAGAGCAATGTCCCCGCAGGTGAGAAGTGAAGCCTGTTTAGGTGATGTACGCCTCAGAACAGCCTTGATGTGGGAAACCATTTCCATCATTCCGAATGGTTTTGCGAGATAGTCGTCAGCTCCGCTGTCAAGCCCTATGACCTTGTCGTATTCGCTGTCCCTGGCTGTTGCCATGATCGCCGGAATATCGGCAGTCGAAGAGGATGCACGCAGCTTTTTCAAAATAGTCAGACCGTCTTCTCCGGGGAGCATCACATCAAGAATTATGAGCAGCGGTTTTTCTCTCTTCATCGCAGTCCAGAATTTTTCACCATTTTCGAAGCCCTGCGCATCAAAACCCGATGCCTTCAGGGTGTAAACCATCAGATCTCTGATCGTGCTGTCGTCTTCCACGCAGTATATCAATGAAACCTCCTTACAGGTGAATAAAAATGCTTTTCGGAAAATGCAGCTGATGCGAGAAATGGTTGGGAGGCGTTTGGAATCGGTAGGACAATTCAGATCTGTTCTTACTTTAAGTTCTTTTTAAAACTGATGATGTCGGAGAGACCGGTGTAGGTTTTGTATGCGCCGTTTTCTCCGCAGACAACGACCGCCGGAACGCTTCTGATTCCGAATTTTCTAGCCAGATCCATGTTGTCTGCCGCATCAAGAACTCTGAGATAGGGAGTTCCTTCCATTTCCTCCTTTGCTTTCGGGCAGTTGGGACATGTTTTCTGCGTGAAGAGGAAAACCTGTTTGTCACTGCACGATGCTGCTGACATCGAAGCTGCCGGCTGAACGAAGGATTCGGGAGCTATTTTGGTGTTAATGCCGATGAAACCGCCGTTTCCGGAGTCGCTGTTACCGAAAGTTTCCTTGACGATATTTTCGGAAACCTGATATTCGGTTCTTTTTTCGAATTCCTGTTTCTTGCCGTCGTTCCAGTGTTCGATCGGTCTGTAGTAGCCTGTGATTCTGCTGTAGACTTCGACTTTGCCGCCGCATTTCGGGCAGGAATCGTGTTCACCTGCGCTGTAGCCGCATTTCGGGCAGATCGTGTAGGTCGGAGAAATCGTGAAGTAGGGGAGTTTGAAGGTGTATGCGATCTTTTTGACGAGTGCCGCAGCCGACTGCCAGGAAGGAAGCTTTTCGCCGAGGAATGTGTGGAAAACCGTTCCGCCCGTGAACTTCGTCTGAAGCTTGTCCTGGATTTCGAGAGCTTCGAAAGGATCGGTCGTGTAGTTTACCGGAAGGTGGCAGCTGTTGGTGTAGAAAGGTTTCTCGTCCTTGCCTGAAGCAGCAGTGACGATGTCGTCCCATCTTGCCTTGTCCATCTTAGCAAGGCGGTATGCGGTCGATTCGGCCGGAGTTGCTTCAAGGTTGTAGAGGTCGCCCGTCGTTTCCTGATAGTTTTTAAGTTTTTCGCGCATGAAATCAAGGACATCCTGCGAGAACTTGAGCCCTTTGTGACCTGCGATGTTCTCTTTGATCCAGCATGCGTTGAGGCACATTTCGTTCATGCCGACAAGACCGATAGTAGAAAAGTGAGAGTTGAAGTTGCCGAGGTATCTTTTGGTGTAGGGGTAGAAGTTCTCGTTAAGGAGTTTCGTGCAGACTTTCCTTTTGATTTCAAGGCTTCTCTTCGCGATATCCATGAGTCTTTCAAGCTTTGCGTAGAACTCTTCCTCGTTCTTCGAGTTGTATGCGATTCTCGGAAGGTTGATCGTTACGACGCCGATGCTGCCCGTTTTTTCGCCGCTGCCGAAGAGACCGCCCGTTTTCTTGCGGAGTTCCCTTTTGTCAAGCTGGAGTCTGCAGCACATGCTTCTGACATCGCTCGGTTTCATGTCGCTGTTGATGAAATTCTGGAAATAAGGCGTGCCGTATTTCGCAGTCATTTCGAAAAGGAGCGGAACATTCTCGCCTTCCCAGTTGAAGTCCTTCGTGATGTTGTAGGTCGGGATCGGATACTGGAAACCGCGGCCGACAGCGTCGCCTTCAAGCATTATTTCGATGAACGCCTTGTTGATCATGTCCATTTCCTTCTGGCAGTCGCCGTAGGTGAAATCCATCTCTTTTCCGCCGACTATCGCCGGAACGTTCTTGAGGTCTTCCGGGCATACCCAGTCAAGCGTGATGTTGCTGAAAGGAGACTGCGTGCCCCATCTCGACGGAGTGTTTACGCCGAAAACGAAAGCCTGGATAGCCTGTTTTACACCTTTGTAGTCAAGTTCGTCAACGCGTGCGAACGGAGCGAGATAGGTGTCAAAGCTTGAGAAAGCCTGAGCGCCTGCCCATTCGTTCTGCATGATGCCGAGGAAGTTGACCATCTGGTTTGCTATCGTGTAGAGGTGGTTTGCCGGAGCGGATGTAAGCTTGCCGGGAACGCCGCCCAAACCTTCCTGGATGAGCTGTTTGAGCGACCAGCCTGCGCAGTAAGCGGTAAGCATCGAAAGGTCGTGAAGGTGGAAGTCGCCGTTTTTGTGGCACTGTGCGATTTCGTTGTCGTAAATTTCGCTCAGCCAGTAGTTTGCCGTGATTTTTCCGCTGTTGTGAAGGATAAGTCCGCCTATGCTGTATGTAACGGTCGAATTTTCCTTGACTCTCCAGTCTTCGTTGTTGACGTAGCTGTTGATCGTCTCTTTGTAGTCGAGGATCGTGGACTTCATTTCACGGAGTTTTTCGCGCTGCTTTCTGTAAAGGATGTAAGCCTTTGCAACGGTGGTGTATCCGCTCTTTTCGAGAGTGTTTTCAACGCTGTCCTGAACGTCTTCGATCTCGATGACGTTGTCGTGGATCTTGTTCTGGAAATCTGCCGTTACTCTGAGCGACAGGATATCCAGGATATCATCATTAAAAAGCATATCGGCGGCGACGAATGCCTTTTTGATAGCTTCCTTGATTTTGTTAAGGTCGAAATCAGCTAACGCGTTGTTTCTTTTTCTGATTTTGAACATTTGTTTTCTCCTTCGGGTTAAAAGTTTAAACACACAAAAAGCGCGGCAATATTGCACAAGTGATTGTGGTTGTCAATAAAAAAGCACACAATATCTTGAGTTTTTCTGTAAGTTGCTGAAATTTTTGAGAAAAAAATTTTTTCTTTTTTCCGCCGCCTCTGTATTTTGTCGTAATTTCGATATTTTGACATATCGTAACAACGACGGCGGCAGCCGAAATAACGATTTTTGCACCGCAGCGAAAATTGATTATAATAAAAAGATTTTTTTGTTTTTGAGGTGCTTTTTTGCGATTCCCGCCGCTTTTTTTAGGTTTTTCAACGATTTTCTGGGGCTTTTGCACCGGTTGGGAGGTCTTTTCCATAGTTGCGGCGCTTGTTTTTGAAGCTTCAAACATCGTCAGAACGAGGTTCGACCTTCAGAAAAAGGATTTTATCCGCATTTCCGATCTCAGTTCCCTCGTTATGCTGATTCTTCTCTTTTATTCGTATGTTGAAAACGAGCCGCGGATGATTTTCCTGGGTTTCATAACGACTTTGCCGATAATTTTCATGCCGCTTCTTTTTGCGCAGCTTTTCAGCACTTCTGACAAAGTTATAATCGGAACGAAATGGGGCAGGAGAACCCATTCGCATGCTCCTGTCGATGTGCGTTCGCTTTACATCCTTTCAATCGTTTTTGCAACCGCCGCCGCAAATATAAAAACGGTGTGGTTCGTTTTGTTTTTTCTGCTCATGGTTCTTATTTCTCTTTCCGGCTACGCCAAAGATTCACGAACTTTGAAACGCTATATTGCTTTTTCGTTATTAGCTGTTTTTACTACGATTTTTATTGGTGCGGCGGTTGCCGGCGGTCATTTTCTGATTGGCAGAAAGATGATGGAATGGTATAACGGCTGGTATTCTTCCTTAAATGCAGATCCATTTAAGACATCGACTGCGATGGGAGATGTCGGCAGAATGAAGCTTTCCGGTGAGATCGTTTTCAGAGTTTATCCGGAAAAGCCCTCTCTTCCGCTTTACATGAAGCAGTCGGACTACAATATTCTGATGCACAATTCCTGGTATTCGAGACCGAAAACGACAGAACCGGTTTTTCCTTTTGACGATATGGTGTGGCAGTTTTTCGGTGAAGGTTCCGGGGAAGAGAAGATGAAAATCTCGATTTGGATGGATAAGAAAAAGGGCGAAGGTGTCTTGCCGCTTCCGGACGGTGCAAAAATGGCGCTTGAGCTTGACGTTGCCGGAATCGAAAAGAGTGCTTTAGGGGCGATATATGTCGAAGAAGGTCCTGAACTGCTTGAATTTACGATAACTTATGACAGTGAGAACCGTTTCGAGCCTTTTCCGGACAGGGGTGATTTGTTTGTTCCTAAATCTGAACGCGCTGTCATTGACGAAGTTATGCGCCAAAACGGGCTTTTCGGGGCGACTTCGGCCGAAACACTTGAAAATATCGAGCGTTTTTTTGCCGCTTTTAAATACAGCGTGGATTTGAAAAATAAAGCCGGCCGCTCATTTCTCTACGATTTTTTGAACAATACTCGTGAGGGACACTGCGAATATTTTGCTACGGCTACGGTTCTCATGCTTAGAAATGCCGGAATTGCCGCAAGATACCGTACCGGCTTTATGCTTGACGAATACAATTCGTTTGAAAACGCCTTGATTGCAAGAAAGCGTGACGCCCACGCCTGGGTGATTGCCTATATCGACGACAGATGGGTTACGGTTGATACTACTCCGTCTCAGTGGAAGGAGTCCGATGCGAGTGAAAAATCGTTTTTCGAGCCCGTAAGCGACCTGATTTCCTGGATAAAAATGAATTATGAGAATTACAGACGTAAGAAAAGTGCCGATTTTAACAGAATTCTGATTGCCGTTGCGACCGTTCTCACGGTTTTTCTTATGGTCCGTGTCTATTTGCGCAAAAGGCGCGTAGGCGGTAAGGATAACGCCGGAAACAGGCTGTTTGACACTCCCGGAAGCGATTCTCCGCTTTACAAAATTCTCGATTTTTATGAAAAAAACGGATTAAAAAGGAATGATTGCGAAACTTTGCGCCGCTGGATTGTGAAAAACAGGGAAAAACTCGGTGAAAATATGGCTTTTTATGCCATTGCAAGACTGCACGAAGAATTGCGTTTCGACAAAAGTGCCGACCAGGATGCTGTTTTGGCGGAACTTATGCAAAAATATGAAGAGTGGAAAAATTCCATTATTGAAGAAAAAGATGGTTTTTCGGTGTAAACTTATCTTGATTTAGTTTTTTTCGCGGCAATAATCCGGTGTTTTTATTTTTGTTGGGCTGGTTTAAGTGAATTTTCTGAATCTTTTTTTCGGGCGCGTTGAAGCATTTCTTATTTTTGAAGCTTCGGCTGTAAAAAAACACGCCGCTTTTATTTTTTTCGGTCTTCTGATTCCGGGACCGCTGAAATTCTTTTTTATTTTTCTTCTGTCGATGCAGCTTTTTTCAGCTGCTGTGTCTAGTAAAAAAATAAGGTTTCTGCTTTCGCTTCCCTTTTCAAGGAGTGAAATATTCATCTATTCGTTTTTATTCGGTTTTTCAGTGATTTTTTTCGCTACTGCGGCCGGTTGGGCTTTGTTCGGCGGCAACGGTTCGCCCGATTTTTTAAGATACTTTGTTTTTTATGCCTTTTATTTCGGCCTGACATCGGTAAATGCTCTGAAAATCGGTTCGGTTACGGTTCTTCCCATGCTTTTTCTCGCGTTTGATCTGCTTTCCCCCTTTATTGCGCCTGAAATTTACGGCTTTGTTTCCGAATACAGCCCGCTTTATCAGCAGAATCAGCCGCTTTCTCTATCGGCCGCTCTTGCCGTTCTTGTGATAGCCTTTCTTCTTTTTGTTTTCGGAAGGAGGGAAAATTGGTAATTTCTTTGGAAAAGGTGACCAAAATTTTCAAAAAAAGGAAGGCTCTTGACGATATTACCGTCAATTTTCCGGGTGCGGAGATTTCTGTCGTTCTGGGGTTAAGCGGTTCCGGAAAGACGGTGCTTCTCAGGTGTCTTTCAGGCGAGCTGAAACCTGATTCCGGAAGAATTATCAGAAAAAACAGCGGTTTGTGTGCATATGCTTGTGAAAATCCTGATTATTTTTCCAAATTTGTAGCTTCCGATATTCTCGCTATGTGGCGCTTGCTTTATCCTGATTTTGAAGAAGAGAAATTCCGGAGTTTCATCGGAGAAAAAAATATTTCCAAAAATAGGCAGCTTTTCAATCTGGCGCTTGTTTCGGCAAGTAACGCGGATGTTGTGATTTTTGATGAACCTTCGGAGTGTCTGGACAGTGAAGAAAAACCTGAGTTTCTTGATTTATTGAAAGAATTGGCACGAAAAGGTAAAACCGTCATCATCGGCGCGACCGAAATCGGTGAGTTTGAAAGCATAACCGACCGCGTCGTCGTTTTGAGTTCAGGAAGAGTAGTCGTTGCGGCAAAAGCGGCGGAACTTCTCTCTTCGCACAGACTTTTTCCCGGCGCTACCACGATTTCGCCCGATTACAAGGTTATCGGTCCGGTTTTTAACGAAAGACTTATTCAGACGGATGAAGATATCGGCAGGAAAGCTGCTTTAAAAGAGATTGTCACGGGTTACGTTAACGGAAGCAGTTCGTAGATTTTTCGGTTATTTGGATTCTTCCTGTTTCTGAGGTTTTTCAAAAGAGAGAAGTTCAACTTCAAAAATGAGCGTTGAGTTCGGACCGATGTGTTCACCGGCACCGCCTTCACCGTAAGCGAGTTCAGACGGGATGAAGAATTTGTATTTCGCACCTTTCTTCATGAGTTGAACGCCTTCCGTCCAGCCTTTGATGACTCTGTTGAGCGGGAATTTCGCCGGTTCGTTTCTTTTGTATGAGCTGTCGAACTCCGTTCCGTCGAGAAGTGTACCGCGATAGTGGACTTCAACGATGTCTTCAGCCGCAGGACTTTCGCCTTCACCCTCTTTTTCAACGATGTACTGTAAACCTGATTCGGTCGTTTTTACACCTTCCTTCGTCTTGTTTTCAGCGAGGAATTTTTCGCCTGCTTCTTTGTTTTCAGCAGCTTTTTTCTGTCTTTCTTCTGCAAATTTAGCAATCATTTCAGTCTGGAATTCCTGAAGAGCCGTGCCGATTTCTTCTTCCGTCATTTTTGATTCAGTGCCTGTGAAAGCGGCTTTGAAACCTGCAATAAAAGCGTTTGAATCGAAATCGAAGTTCTGTTTTTTAAGGTTTCTGCCGACATCGCTGCCTAAAGCATAGCCGAACTTGACCTGTTTGTTTCCGTCGATTTTTTCTTTTGTGATTTCAGTTTCACCGTTGTTTCCGGCAGTGCAGTTTCCGCATGCGCAGAAAAACATCGAAACGGCCATAATTACGCAACAAATAACCTTTTTCATTTTTCCTCCAAAAAGCAAAATTAAAAAAAACCGATAATGTTAGCAGTATTTGTTTTAAAAGCAATAGACACTGTATTAATCCGTAATGATGAAGAATTCCACCCTTCTGTTTTTAACCATGTCGGGTTCTGTGTCTCCGGTTGCGACTGGTTCCTTCGAACCGATAATCTTTGTTTTGATTCTGTTGGCTTCGACGCCGTTTTTGATTAGCAGGGCTTTTACCGCATTTGCGCGTTTTTGAGCTAAAGCCTTGTTTTCATGTCTGTCGGTGTGCGCTTCTATTCTGATTTTCAGGGTGAAGTTTCTGGTCAGAATAAGTGCGACTTTTTCGATTTCAACCGGATCTGCAATATAATCCGATTCGTGCATGAAATTGACGACGTTCGGCAGTCTTTCGCCTGTTTTTTCAGGCTGCTGCGGCATTGCGGCAGCACTCTGTTTCGGGGCTTCCTTCTTTTTGGGAGCAGCCTTTTTAACTTTCTTTTCCGGCTGTTTTTTCTCTTCTTTCGGCTGCTCGGCAACAGGTTTTTCCGGCTGTTTTTTCGGCAGTTTTTTAATTGATTTTTCTTGTTTTTCTTCCGCTGGAAGAACGTTCATGTTCCAGGAGATTCCGGCATAAATCCTGTATTTCGGAACTGCAACGGCATTGCCGAAACCGCCGAATGCTCCGGCTACTACGTCAATGTTTACCGGAGTTTTGAAGCGGACGCCGCCGCCGAATTCTATGTTGTCCTGAGCATCGTTTTTAAACGGAGATTCTATCGAAGTCGAGGTATGGAATTCTGCATTTACGTCAAGCAGTTTTTCGACTGCGTGGACGTTTATTGCGAGTTTGAGTCCGAATTCGTCGTCAAATTTCGATGCCGCAAAACTCTGTTTCGGAAGGAGGTGATAGAAAAGGTTGAGAGCCGCATCGACCCATTTTGACTGAGTTCCGATAGCGATTGCGGGACGGAAAGTGAACTGTCTGCTGCCGAGAGCCGAGTGGATTTCCCTCCCTGTCGGAGCTGTAACTTCGGTAATTACCGACATTGACAGATGTTTGTCGAACAGGCTGAAAAGCTGGAATCTCGGAACGAGCCTGAGATCGCCGACACCCGCTTTTGCGAGATTGTCTCTATCGTTCCAGCCGTCTCCGTTTTCAAAAAGTATAACGGGAAGCGACAAACCGAGGTCAAACCATTTTGCGACGCTGTAAAAGAACGAAATATCGGAAGTAATCTGATTTGCGATGACTTTTTTGTTCGTGCCGCCGACAATTATAGGTTCATGCTGAAAATTCATAATAAAATCGACGCCGATCAGACCCTCTTCAAGTCCTTCGGAGCCGTAAACCGTTAAATATCCGTCGGTAAACGGAGAAGTTTTGAATCTGTTGCCGTCAATTGAGAAACCGCCTGCCGAAATATTCGATGTCAGAATCAGAAAGATGAACGAAAAAATTATTGTTCTGCTTAGTTTCATTTTATCCTCCCTTTAATAAATATTTCCGACGAGACCGACGGTTTTTTTCACTTCTTTTATCGTTTCGACCGCGGTTTCACGCGCTTTGGCGCTTCCTTCCGTGATAACTTTCCTTACATAATCCATATTCTTTTCAAGTTCCTCCCTTTTTTGCCGCATCGGGTCGAAAAATTCGTGAACCGCCGCCAGGAGTTCCTTTTTCGCGTGACCGTAACCGTATCCGCCGGCTGAAAGTTTATCCGCCATTTCTTTTGCTTTTTCGGCAGAAACGATGAGTTTGTAAATATTGTAGACATTGCATTTTTGAGGATCTTTCGGCTCTTCAAGCGGTGTCGAATCGGTAACTATTCCCATGATCTGTTTTTTCAGAACCGGGTCTGGAGCGAACATCTGTATCGTGTTGTCGTAACTTTTAGACATCTTCTGCCCGTCGGTTCCCGGAACGACCGCAACATTCTCCGGAATTACCGGTTCCGGAATCACGAAAAGTTCTTTCTGGTAGAAAAGATTGAATTTCTCGGCAATGTCGCGTGCGATTTCGACGTGCTGCTTCTGGTCTTTGCCGACAGGAACGATGTTCGATTTGTAAAGCAGGATGTCTGCGGTCATAAGAAGCGGATAGTAGAAAAGCCCGACGTTTATCAGCTCGCCTTTCGCCGTTTTTTCCTTGTAGCTGTGAGCACGCTGAAGGAGTCCCATCGGCGTGTAGTTGCCGAGAATGAATGCGAGTTCGGCGACCTCAGGTACAAGCGACTGCAGAAATATCACGCTTTTGCTGGGGTCAAGCCCGAAAGCGAGGTAGTCAAGAACTATGTTCCAGGTATTTTCAGTTAGTTTTACCGGATCCGGCAGAGTGTTCAAAGTGTGGTAATCAGCTATGAAGTAGTAACCTTCGTAATTTTTCTGCTGCATGATTTCAAACTGCCGCGCCGCACCCAGATAATTGCCCAAATGCAGCGTGCCGGTCGGTTTTATGCCTGATAAAGCCCTCATTTTTCCTCCTGTTTTCAGCCGCCGAAAGACGGTTCCCATACAAGATTTATCGAAAATGTGATATAGTTCGATTCGTTATACATGAAGTTTCCGTAAATTCCTCCGGCACCCTGCTTGTAAAAGGCTAAGGAGAAGGTTTTCGTCGTCGTCGACCAGGTCAGTTTTTTGCTGGAAGAGATGTTGTTTAAACCGATTCCGGCTCTGAACCACGAATAACGGAACTCGAAACCGGTGTAGAAATCGAATCCTTTCAGCGCCTTACGCTTGTTCGAAAACTTTTCCTTGCTCTGCTGCAGGTGATACTGCCATCCGTTATTGATGAAAAACATATCAAAAATGTTGATTTCCGCGTTCCAGCTAAGTTTCCGCGGAATGTCGCGACCGTAAAAGGTCCAGACGTCGAGTGCCGCAAAACCGAGATTCACGAATTTCGTTATCTTTGCCGTGATTCCGACATCGAACGAGTGAGAATTCGTATCTTCGTTCTGTGTCGGCTCGAATTTACCGATGTAGTTGTTAAGATTTAATCCGCCGTAGATATGACCCGGCCAGATCGGAAACGCAAAATTAGTCTTGATGTGATGAAGCCCGTAGTCGTATGAATACATGATTCCGCCGCCTACGACAGTGGTGCTTGAGTCACTTACCGATACCGACATCGCCTCGACGAACTGATAAAGTGCCGTGACGCTGAACATGTTGTTGAGCATTATCGCCGCAGGATTCATCACGAAGTGAGCATTGTGACTGAGCAGCGCACCGCAGCCTTTGCCGCAGTTCTGCGTGTCTATAGCGTGTCTGAGTTCACGCGAGCGGTTGCCCCACGATGTGTCAGAAACAGGATCAAGCGGATCCTCTTCGTAGTAGTAAAAGCTGTCTTCTGCAAAAAGAGCTGAAAACAGCAGCAGGAAAGTGATTATAACAAATATGTTCCGTTTGCTGACAAAATAAAAATCCATTTCTTTACCTTAAAAGCTACTTTTCATTTGAAAAGCCTTGAACTGCAATTTTCGTGTTGTTCATAAATTTTAAAACAGAAATCGAGACATTTTCGCGCGATTTGCTGTCATGCCCGCCGTAAATCAGCGTAATTCTTGATGAATCTGCAGGAACAATCCCGAAAGTCGAGTCGACCGGAATCCATTTCCCGTCTGCGAACGCCTCGTTCCAGTTGTGGAAGAAAAGCTGACCAGACGAATTCATCACAAGTCCGTAAACCATTTTCACCGGAATTCCTGCGGCGCGCGCCAGGGCGGCGAAAAGCGAAGAATGTTCGGTGCAGTCACCGCTCTGCAGCTTCAGAACTTCGCTTGCCGAAAGAGTTCCGTGGTTGTAATTTTTGTTTTTTATGTGTTTGTAGACAAAGTTCGAAATCCGTTTTACCATCTCAGCCTGATTTGAAGAACCGAGAACGATTTTTTTTGCCGTTTGAACGATTGCAGGGTTCGAGCTGTCTTCTTCAATGTTTGACGAAGTGTCTGAAACTGTCGGTGAATTCTGGCAGTTTTCTGCAGAATTCCTGACGGTCAGAGTGTTGTTCGCACCCTTTTTCTGGAAACATGTTTCGGGAATCTCCGAAAAATTGGCACTCTCCACGGCGAAAACGGTTTTTGAAGTTTTTCTCGGATATTTTATTGAAATTCCGTCGTTTACGATTTGTGACGCATCCAGAAGATCGACTGATGAATTTGCCGGAGTTTTGCCGCCTGGGACCTGATTTTTCTCCAGTTCATAAACGAGAAGACCGTTCTGCATTTCGGAGCGGACGACCGTTTTGTTTGAAACGGTGTATTTTATCGGAATTCCCTGAAAATCGACTGTCACCGAAAGTGTTCCGTCGCCGTTTTTCGAAGCAGTGTATGAAATTTCGCTTTCAGTCAGACTTTCTTCTGAAATTATCGGAATTTTTCCACCCTTCAGCAGGTCGTTTTCACTCAGTTTGCGGAAAATCGTTCCGAAAAAGGTGACGTTGCCGTTCAGTTTGAATGAAGAGTTTTCAGTGGAGCCGTTTTTCGTGATTTTTGTGCGGAAAACACCGTTTTCGTTAGCACCTTCCGACAAGGTTTCAGTTCCCATTTCGGAAACTTTCGACCTGATTTTCAGCGGTCTGAATGTTCTGCAGTCGATTGCAAGCGATGTGTCAGATTTCAGGGAAAGCGCAAAAGAACCTCTCGAAATCGTCATTTCGGAAACCGAGCTGAGTGAAAGTTCGCAACCGCCGTCAGGTGTGCTTTTTTCCTCCCATATTTCGGTGCTTTTTCCGATTTCCATGCCCATCATTGAAATTTTATAGACATTGGTTTCGGCATAAATCTGAAACGAAAAAAGTATGAGTAAAACGGATAAAAACCGCTTTTGCATGGAACACGCCTCCAAAAAACCGTTTATTATCCTCTAAAATATTTTAAAAGCAAAAAATCTCAAAATTCCCTTGCCGATTCTTGAAAAATTCGTATCATTCGCCGTTTTTTGATTGGAGGAATCTCATGAAAAAGCTCAAAAAAACGCAGACTCTGACAAAAATCACCTGTGAGAACTGTCATAAGGAATATTTCGTCCCGTTTGTCGCGGACGGACACCGTAAATATTACTGCGACGAATGTCTCAGGGAGATGCACAAAAAGAGAAAAGAGGGAAAAATCAAAAAGGTTTTCGATCCGAAGAACGAAAAATACATGTATGATTTCGTCTGCGACATCTGCGGAGAATTCAGGCACGCGTTTTACGCTCCGAAAAGAGAGAACGGAAAAATCTGGTGCAAGGAGTGCGAATCGCAGAAAAAGCTCGAGGAACGTAAAAAAGCGAGGAAAAATGTGATCCTGGCTTCTTCTCCTGAGGCAATGAACTCAATTTTAAAGAAAAAAGAGGAAGAAGATGAATAGGATGGAAGCTGTAAAACTGCTTGAAGAGCATCTCCCGAACAAAAATCTCATCAAGCACAGCATTGCCGTTGAAGCCGGAATGAGAAAAATGGCTCAGTTCCTAGGCGAAAAAGAGGAAGAAAGGTGGGCGATGTCGGGACTTCTGCACGATCTCGACTATGAAAAGACGAAAGACGATTTTCCGAAACACGGGTTTCTTACCGGTGAAATCCTGCGCAGACATGGTTTTGATGACACCGAAATCCTTGACGCGATAGTTATGCATTCCGGGAATGTTCCGGCAACGACGGATATGGGAAAAGCGCTTTATGCGGTCGATCCGACCACAGGTTTCATAACGGCATGCGTTCTCATGTCTCCTACGAAAAACATCCATTTTCTCGATATGGGTTTCATGATGAAACGCTTCAAGGAAAAACGTTTCGCAGCCGGAGCAAACCGGGACCAGATAGCAAGTGCGACTGTAAATTTCCCGCTTTCGCTCGAAGATTTCATCACGATAGTTCTCGAAGGAATGAAGGAAAATTCCGAAGAACTCGGCCTCGGCAAACTTTAATGGAAAAGTCCGACAAATTTTTTGATTTCGCATGCAGACTTCTTGCGAGAAGAGACTACTTCACCGAAGAAATCCGTCAGAAAATAATCGCAAAAGGCGCGACGTGTGACGAAGCTGAGGAAACAGTAATAAAACTCAATAAATTTCATTATCTAGATGATGAAAAAGTTTTGGAAAAATATGTTTCTGAAGTTGCCGCAAAAGGAAAAGGGATCAACTATTTAAAGCAGAAACTTTTTGAAAAAGGGTGCTCCGAACTCATTTCATCGAAAAATTTAGCAGATTTTTATCCTTTTGAAGAAGAGTGCGCCGCAGCCGGAAAAGTGATGGAAAAACTTAACGGCTGTGAAAGGGAAAAACTCGTTTCAAAACTTGTTTCGAGAGGATTCTCACTATCTGCCGCACTTTATGCGGTGAAAAAAAGGAAATGATAAATTTTTAAAATTATTGATTGCCGCGGAATATACCCGCTGTAATAAAAATAAGTCCCATCCGTAGTGTCAAGACTCTACATCAAGCCGACTATTCGCTTCACTTTTAAATTTCCTGCTCTCGCTGAAAATGTTCATTTTCCTCTCCACTTATTTTATTTTTTAAACAATCCTGTCGCCGACAGACTCAAAACCGGCAGATTATATTTAAATTGAAGGATAAAATAAAGGAAAATCATATAGTTCTTGTTCTCCGGATGCGTTAAGGCAAATAGAAAATGCTGTGAAAAAATACCGTAAATCATCTGATATAAAATTTTTGCTTAATTCCTTGAAAAAAAAGCATTTGTCGGTAAACTCCCCGCCCGTGCGGGGCACGTATGTTTTTTTAATTTTTATAGGTGGTTGCCATGATGAAGGAAAAGATAGAGGCTCTGAAAGAGAATTTCAATGCGAAAATAAGCGAAATCAGCAAAAAAGATGCTTTGGAACAGCTTCGTGTCGCTATTCTCGGCAAAAAAGGGGAATTTACGGCTCTGATGAAGGATATGAAAGATCTTAAGGCTGAAGCGAGAAAGGAGATCGGTCAGCTCATCAACAACGTGAAAAACGATTTTGAAGCGGCAATCGCAAGAAAGGCGAAAGAACTCGAAGAGGCTGAAATCGCGGCGAAAGTCGAGAACGAATGGAGCGACATTTCGTGGCCTGAAGTACCGGTTCAGGGTTCGATCCACCCGATTTCGATCGTCAGAAAAGAACTTGAAGACCTCTTCATTTCGATGGGTTTCGACATTCTGGACGGTCCCGAAATGGAAGAAGAATACTATAATTTCAATGCGCTCAACATTCCGGAAGACCATCCGGCGAGAGATTCGCAGGACACTTTCTGGCTCAAGAACGGAAAACTTCTCCGCAGCCAGACTTCGCCTGTCCAGATCCGCGGAATGCTTGCAAAGAAGCCTCCCATCAAATTCGTCTGTCCCGGGAAAACCTATCGTAATGAGGCTGTTGACGCGAGCCACGAACATTCGTTCCATCAGTGCGAAGGTCTCGTCGTTGACAAGGGAATTACTGTTTCGCACCTTATTTTCACGCTGAAGCAGATCATTTCGAGCATTTTCGGCGAGGAGGTCGAAATCAGACTCAGACCTTCGTTCTTTCCTTTCGTCGAACCCGGTTTCGAGCTTGATTTCAAATGCAGAATCTGCAAGGGAAAAGGGTGCAGCGTATGCAAGCAGACCGGCTGGATAGAATATCTCGGCTGCGGCATGATCCATCCGCAGGTTTTGAAAAACTGCGGGATAGATCCTGAAATTTATTCAGGTTTCGCATTCGGCGGCGGTATCGAAAGACTTACGATGATGAAATACGGCATCGATGACATCCGCCATTTCCATGCGGGCGATCTGCGTTTCCTTAAACAATTCTAACTGATTTTTATAAATTATGCCGAAGACAGTTTTTTACACGCTTTACGATCTGCTGAAAAATACTCAGCTCGAACTTTCGCTTGAAAACATGAGCGAAGAGGAGATGAAAAAAATCGAACTTACCGAGAGCAAGGTTCAGGTCGTGGGACTTTCGATTGCCGGTTTCGTAGCGTATCTCTACAAAAACAGGATTCAGCTTTTCGGAAAAAGCGAAAACGACTATCTGCGGACTCTGCCGATGGAGGAACAGCTTCGTAAAACCGAGACTTTTCTTAAAGAAAAACCGATACTTGTGATTTTTACACATCCCGAAAAGCCGACCGATTACTTCAAGGAGACGGCTCGGAAGTACAACGTTCCGCTGATGTCGACGACGATGATTTCAAGCGTTTTCACAGACTATATCCGCGACATTCTGAATACCGCGCTCGCGCCGACGGTTTCGCTTCACGCGCAGCTTATCGATGTTCTGAGCGTAGGAATGCTGATTATGGGTGAAAGCGGAGTCGGAAAAAGCGAGACGAGCCTTGATCTCGTCATGCGCGGACACAAACTTATCGCCGACGATTTCGTCGAAATCAGAAGACTTTCACCGAACAGGCTTATAGGCAGCTGCAACGAAATAGGAAGGAATTTCATAGAAATCCGCGGAATCGGTCTGGTTGATCTGCAGCAGATGTTCGGAATCACTTCGGTAGCTCCAGAAAAGGAGATCGACTGCGTAGTCCGCCTTGTTTCGTGGGATGACATCCATAATTTCGACTACGAGCGGGTCGGCGACAAGATAAACTATTACGAAATTCTTGGAATAAAAAAGGCGTATTACATCATTCCTGTGCGAAACGGATCAAACCTGAGTTCGCTCATGGAGGCGATAGCAAGAGACTATCTCCTCAAGAAAATGGGTTTTTTCGCGGCGCAGGAGATGGAAAAACGGCTTGACGACAAACTTAAAGGATTAATGGGGAAATGATCATGTATTCTTTTGTTTTTATCACGCACGGTGAACTCGGGAATACGCTTCTCGACATAGCTTCGCGAATAATGGATATCGATGTATCCGACAGAACGGGATTCTTTTCCATCGATTTTTCGATGACTGCCGAACTCGACGGAATGAAGGCCAATCTGGAGAAAACGATTGACGCATTTCTGGAAAAAGGACATAAAGTGATAATTCTTGTCGATCTTTTCGGCGGGAGCCCCTCGAACATCGCCCTTTCGCTTGCTAAAAAAGATGACGTCGACGTTATTTCGGGCGTGAACCTCTCAATGGTGATGTATGCTCTCGAGCACCGCGACGACGATACTGACCTTGAAACTACGGTTGACGGAATAATCCGCAGCGCGCGTCAGAACATAACTGGAGCGAAACAACTTCTCAAAAAAAGAGAATTAAAATGAAAGAAGCTGAAATCACTATAAAAAATAAACTCGGAATGCACGCAAGAGCGGCAAGTCTTTTCGTGAAGACTGCAGAAAAATTCAAATGCGCTGTCGAAATGGAAAAGGACGGCATAAACGTTAATGCGAAAAGCATAATGGGCATTCTCATGCTTGCGGCTCCGCTCGGCTCTACTCTGAAAATACGCACGAACGGTGAATCGGAAGAGGAGTGTCTTGCGGCACTGACAGAGCTTGTAAACAACAAATTCGGGGAAGAATAATTGCGGGAACGGCTTGAACTTCAGGGTGAAAAAGTCTGCGGCGGAATCGGTGCCGGCAAACTTTTCTTCATTGACCGCAAGTATTCAAAAATTCCCCACCTTGACAGAAGCGAAGAAGAAATTCCAAATGAAATCCGGCGTTTTGACGTTGCTGTAAAAAACGCTGAAGCTGAACTCAACAATATTCTGTCGCAGCAGAATATCGGAACGGAAACGGCCTCGATTCTCGAAGCTCACAAAATGATGCTTACCGATCCGACTCTCTCGGAAATGGTCGGAAGCATGATCAGGGAAAGCAGGATCAATGCCGAATGGGCTGTTCTGGGAGTTTTCGACAGGCTGATTTCGGTTCTTGACCAGAACACGACAGATTATTATGTGAAGGCGAAGATCGCCGACTGGGAAGTCATCCGCGACAAGCTGATTTCAGAGCTTACGGGAGGTTCGCACTCGGTTCTGAACAGGCTTCCAGACAACGATTTTATTGTCTGCGCCAAAAATCTGACGGTTGACGAGCTGCACACCATTTCGCAGAACCGGCATGTCAAAGGGATAGTTCTCGAATCTCCCGGCGGTGTCAGCCATCTCACGATGGTGCTGCGTTCGCTCGAAATTCCGGCAGTCATGGGCGTTCAGAATCTTATCCATCTGCTTGATTACGGCGACATGCTGATTGTGAACGGCTTCAAAGGCAGTGTGGTTCTCCGTCCTACGCAGGATGAAATTGCGACGGCGTTCAGGAAAGCCGAGGAATTTAAAAGCTATTTCGCCCGTTTTCTTGAAGATATAGAAACTCCTTCGATATCGCGAGATGCCCGTCAGCTAAAGGTCGGCGGCAACATCGACCAGATAGGTGAGGTCGATTTCGTCAAAAAATACGGCGGCGAGTTCATCGGGCTTTTCAGAACCGAACTCATGTTCCCGAAAGACGGCGAAATCCCGTCGGAAGAGACCAATTACGATGTTTATTATCAGGTGCTTCACCGTGCGCTGCCGCTTCGTGCGACAATAAGGATCTTCGATTTCGGCGAGGACAAAAGCGGCGCGATAGTGACGAAAGGTTTCATGGGAATGCGCGGGATCAGGCTCTGCAAAGGGCGTCCTGATGTTTTCATCCCGCAGATCCGCGCCCTCGTCCGTGCAGCGAAACTAGGTAACCTCAACATTCTTCTTCCATTCGTCAGTACGACTCACGAAGTCGACGGTTTCAAGGAACTTTTGTTCAGAACAGCAGAAGATATGGGGCTTTCCGAAAATCTCAAAAATACTAAAATAGGTGCGATGATCGAAGTTCCGGCATCGGTATTCATCATTGAAAAAATCGCAGACGAAGTTGATTTCTTCAGTATCGGAACGAACGATCTGATTCAATATCTGATGGCTGTCGAAAGGAAGGATCAGTTTTCTTCAGACTATTTTTCATATTATCATCCAGCTGTAATCCGAGTCATAAACCAGATTGTCTCAGTCGCGAAAGCGAAAAACAAACCTGTCAACATCTGCGGCGAAATGGCGAGCGACCCTTATCTGCCGCTTATGTTTCTGGCGATGGGAATTGACGCGCTCAGCATGAATCCGGCATCGATTCCGATTATAAAAAAGATAATAAAATGCGGTTATCTGCATGAAGGCGAAGAGATTCTTAATCTGCTTCTGAATGCGAAAGACCGTGATGAAGTTATTGCTGTGCTTAAACGCTGCATGATTGACAAGTATCCGAATATATTTAAGAAAGAATGGAATTACTGATTAAAAGAATAGTGTTTTTCCTATTTTGCGCGGCGATTTTTTTCGTCTGCTGCAACAAAAGCGAAAAAGTCGGAAAAGAAAATTCGCCTGATTTTTACGAACTCTGTTTCTACTTTTCAAAACTGCCGTCAAAAACTGAGGAAAGCGATGTTAAAGCCGCTTCCGAAATTTATTCCGCTTTTCTGAAGGAGAACGGCGTTTCGGTTTTTGAAAAAAAGTCATCACTTTTGAAAAGTTGTTATTTTTTAGATAAAGAACCAATAATTCCAAATGGTTACTTGAAAGATGCCGGAAACGGAATTGCCGGATATATTCTCAAAGCTTTTTTCAACAGGGAAAATTCGTCGCTTTACGTCATAAAAAATTCGGGAAAAATGATAAAAAAAATCGATGACGGAATTACTTTGGAAAGGAAAATTCATGCTGCCGAAGCAATTGACGAAGGGCTTGAAATAAGCGGTTTTGAACCTGAAATCATCCGTTTTTCTCACTATTTGGATAATCTGGAGATAAAAAACAGTTTGGGTTTGAACCGGGAAAACAAGATTTTGCTGAGTATTCCGGCCGATCTGCATGGGCGTTGGAGAATCGCACTGTTTCTTTATGAAACCATTGATTTTGAAAACATCGTGAAGCCGGAACCTGGCGATTTCGCGATTTTCACACTTTCAGGTGACGGAACTTCCGAAACAAACATCAGAAAAAGCGGCTGGCGGAAGGAAAATCCGGGAAAAACAGCGGCTGAAAAAGAAAAAAATGCGATACTTTTCAAGTCGGGAGCCGTAAATCTTCCTTTCAGCGGGGAAGTTGCGCTGAAATATCTCTATTCGCTTGCATTAGCTCACCGTCTGACTTTTGAAAACGGTTTCGCCTACTCGCCGAACTTTCAATATTCGTCAGTAAATCCGCAGCTTTATCTTTTTTCAGGCAGACTCGGATTTTCAGGCTCTGTTCCTGATGCGGAACATCTTTTCATGTGGATTCTCTCTTCGGAAAGGCAGCTTGAAACCTATCCGGATACCCTTTATGCAAACCTTCTTGCGCTCAAGATGGCGAAAAAACTTGTTTTCGGTGACAGGACTTTTTTGGGCGGCAAGAATTTGGAAAATAAAAATTTATATATCGATTTTGAAACTGTCAGAAACTCGTTTTTCAGTTCCGAAAATGTTTCTGTCTCAGGTGAAGCACCTGAAAATATTTACCTTTTTTCAGGCGGCACGACAAAAGAGACGGCAGAACCCGCCGATATTTCGGAAATTTCAGCTTTCAGGGCGCTGTTCGGCAACCCGGAAATCAGCAGTTACTCGATAGTCACTTTTGCCGTAAGAAGCAGAAAAACAACTGAAATTATTAATAAAATTGAAAAATCGCTTTCGGAAAAGGGTTTCGAGGTAATACACAGGATCGAAGAAAATCTTCAAGGCGGCGATGCATGGGGCGCAGTTTCGGTCAGAACTGAAATTGCTAATGAAAACAAATTGTTGTCGCTTTACGAAAAAAAATATAAACTAATGGATGGAACACTTTCTTTCGGAGTTTACCGTGTCTCAGAAGAGTAGAACGAACAAGAATTCAGATACATTAAAACCCAGAAACGGACAGAAAAACAAGGCCGGAGAGGTGAAAAGCGTCTGCGCCGGTGAAATCGTCACCTGTCTGCTTGCGCTTCCCACGGTTTTCGTGCTGATTTCGCTTACAACCTACTATTACAGATTTTTTTCCGATGTAAAAAACATTCATGACGACTTTTTTACCGGTTCTCTCGGTTACGGCTGCGCCAGAATTTTCGATAATTTCTTCGGAATCTTTTCGTTCTATATTCCTTTGGCGGTTATAGCGTTCGTTATCATGTTCTTTCTTAAACGGAAACTTTGGAAACACATTCTGCTGAACATGGTGAATTTTATAGTGCTGGTCTCGTTTTCGTCAATGATAATCGATACTTATTCTTTAAATAAAACAAACTGGACCGGTCACGCGCTTTATCAGGATTTTCTGGAAAGATACATCGGAAGAACCGGCTTTATCCTTTTTTTCGTCTGCTGGGCGGTACTTTTCATTATTCTTGCTTTTCATGTAAGTTTTGTGAAGCTGTGTGCAGGGATTTCACTTGCCTTGAAAAAGTATTTCTCAATGAATTCAACCGTTTCAGAGGTTGATGAAACTGAAAAAACAAAAGAAGAACCGGAACATTCCAATTCCAACTACATAGATTTGAGTGCTGTTTCAAAAGAAATTGCGCAGGAGGAGGTTGCATCAGTTTCTGAGGTAGGAATTCCGTTGCCGGAAGAGTTCGATAACGAAAATACTGAAGAAGAAAACCTCAGCGTAGAAGAAACCGCCGAAAAAGAAATTCATGAAGAAACTGCTGAAAATATTGAAGAAATCGAACAAAATCAGACCGGTGACGAAATAGAAGTCAAAACCAGCGACATAAATGAAGCAAAAACCAATGCGACTGTGCTTAGAAAGCTGAAGGATTACCATCTTCCGCCTCTTTCGCTTCTGGCAACCGGTGAAAATCTTGAAAAATCGGAGAAAAGGGAGCGTGAAGTCGCCGAGACATGCCGCATTATCGCCAGAAAACTGGGAGAACACAGGATAAAGGTCGAAGTCAAGGGGGCGACGATCGGTCCTCTGGTAACCATGTATGAAATCGAGCTCGGCGAAGGGGTGAAAGTAAGTCAGGTTCTGGGAATGGAACCCGATCTGACCGTCGCGGTAAGCGGCAAAAAAGTGAGAATAGTCGGATTTATTCCCGGCAAGCCCTACATCGGCATCGAAGTTCCGAACGATGAACGCCTTACGATCAGGCTGAAGTCGGTTCTGGAAAGTTCGACTTTTTCAAGTGCCGCTAAAAAAGGTCTGCCGATAGCTTTGGGACTTGACGTCGCCGGCAAACCTTGTGCCGCAAATCTCAATAAAATGCCTCACATTCTTGTCGCAGGAACAACCGGAAGCGGTAAATCTGTCGGCATAAACAGCTTCATAATTTCACTTCTCTACACCCTCACGCCGGATGAAGTAAAATTCATAATGATCGATCCGAAAGGAAACGAATTCAACATGTATGAAGGGATTCCGCACATGCTTCTGCCGGTCGTCGTTGACAGCAGGAAGGCGGCAAAGGCGCTGCAGTGGGCGGTTGTCGAAATGGATAACCGTTTCAGAATCCTGGCCGAAAACAAGGTCAAGGATATCGGCGAATACAATCAGAAGGTTGAAGAAATCAATAAAAATCTGGCTTCCGAAGAGGCTTATCTCAAAAAAATGCCGTTCATAGTCGTTGTCATCGACGAGTTTGCCGATCTGATGATGGTTGCCGGAAAAGATGTCGAAACCGCTGTCGCAAGAATTGCGCAGAAGGCGAGAGCTGTCGGAATCCATCTCATAATTGCGACACAGAAGCCGACACGGGATGTTGTTACCGGGCTTATCAAAAGCAATCTGCCGGTAAGAATTGCTTTCAAAGTCGCATCAGCCATGGATTCGAGAGTCATTCTTGATACAAACGGAGCGGAAGCGCTGCTCGGAAACGGCGATATGCTCTATATTGCGCCGGGAACTTCGATTCCGACAAGAATCCACGGCGCTTTTGTCAGCACATCTGAAATGGAGGCGGTCATCGATTTCATCAAGGAAGAGGCCGGCGGAGAAGTTCATCCTGAAGACATTCTTGAAAATTTCCTGAATGAAAGCAGCGGCGGAAGCGGTTCGGCAGGCGTCGGAGACGATTCTGAAGAGGAGCCGCTTTACAACGAAATTATTGAATTTATTACGGAAACAGGCAAGTGCAGCGCGAGTATGCTGCAAAGGAAATTCAGCATCGGTTATAACAGGGCGGCAAGAATAGTAGACAGGCTCGAAGCCGAAGGAATCGTCAGTTCGGGTGAAGGTGCGAAACCGCGGACAGTTATAGGCAGAAAATAATGGAGTGACAAATGGCTGATTTGTTTTTGAAACTTCTCAAAGCGGAAAAGGAAAACACCGAAAAATATTTGAAATTTTATCTCGATTCGCTTCATATCCCCGGAGTTTTGCACGAAGCGATGTACTACAGCCTGAGTGCCGGCGGAAAGAGACTCCGCCCGTTTCTGGCGATAGTAGTATGCGAAATGTTGGGAAAACCGCGCGAACTGATAATGCCTTATGCCTGCGCTCTTGAATTCGTTCACACTTTTTCGCTGATTCACGACGATCTTCCGGCTCTGGATAACGACGATCTCCGCCGCGGCAGACCGAGCTGTCATAAGGCTTTTCGTGAAGATATCGCGATTCTGGCGGGAGATGCGCTCAACACAGACGCTTTTTCTATTCTTTTCGAATTCGGAGAAGGCAACCTGAAAAAGGCCGGCAGATATTTTGCAAAGGCTGTCGGCGGCAGGGGTATGGTTTTGGGACAGATTTACGACTGCACGATTCCCGAAAGTGAAAGAACGACGGAAAAACTTGATTTTATAAACTATTACAAAACTTCCGAGCTTTTTATAGCTGCAACTGCCGGGGCTGCAGCATGGCTCGATGCTGATGATTCGCAGATCAATGCGTTGGAGGAGTTTGCGTCGAATGCCGGAATCGCATTCCAGATTTCAGACGATATTCTCGATATAACTTCCACGACGGAAAAACTCGGCAAAAAAGTCGGAAGCGACGCAGCGCTCAACAAAGTGACCTATCCGACGCTTATCGGCATTGAAAAATCGCGTGCGGCAGTTGTCGAAAGGATTGAAAAGGCGAAAGCGGCACTTTCGGCATTCGACGGAAACAGTTGGAAGAATGTTCTTGAACAGTTTGCCGACTACGTTATGGACATGGCAAAGTAATATGACTGAAAAACTTAATATTCCTAGTGACTTAACAATAGAAAACAGCTCAAGGGTCTACACCGGCATCTCTTCTCTGTTTGCAAAAGGGGATTCTTTTGAAGTTGATTCCGCAATATCTCTCAACTCGATAACTAAGGCTCTCATCAGGGAACTTTACGAAAATTATCCGGAACAGCTGATTATTCCCGAAGAATTGAAAAAGGAGATTTTCTATCAGAAAGATGAGGATGCTGAAAAGCCGGAAAAGCCGCACATTCCGTTTCTTGAAGGGTTGGGTGATAAGATTCTGAAGCTTCGCGATCTCATCTTTTTCTTTTTTGTGATAATGGTCGACATGATTTTTTATTCGCTTGAATCGATCTTCAACCGCAAGTTCATCCTGAAAAACGATACCACGAAAAATGCTTATTATATCGGTTACTTAGCCGTTCCGATAGTTTTCCTGCTTGCGTTTCTCATCGGTTTTACGATCGCTCTTCAGGCGGCGATCCAGCTTGCCAAAATGGGCGGGCAGAGCATGCTTGCGATTATGAGCACGATGATTATGACGAAAGAGCTGGGACCTCTTATTACGGCTATAATAATTGCAGGCAGAACGGGCAGTTCGATAGCGGCCGAAATCGGAACGATGGTCGTTATGGAAGAAGTCGACGCGCTCAAAACGATGGGTGTAAAGCCGTTGAAATTCCTGCTTGTTCCTAAATTCTGGGCGTTTACGACGGTTATGCCCGTGCTTACGCTGATTGCCGACATTGCAGGAATCGTAGGCGGATTTCTGATTGCTTCGGTTTACAGCATTCCGCCGAAATCGTTCTGGATCGATGTTATAGAATCAATAAAAATGTCGGATATTTTCTGGGGAACGATAAAAAGCATCTCGTTTGCGTGGGTAATTCTCGCAGTCGGCAGCTTCAAGGGGCTCAACGTCCGCGGCGGAGCCGATGCAGTCGGACGCGCAACGACCGAATCGGTAGTAGTTTCGATATTCATGGTCGTCGCTATCGACGCGATTTTTTCTCTTTTCCTTTACACATAAAGGTGAACCGTGGGTTTTTATTCAAAGGACGAAAAACTTTCAGGATTTGTCGGAAAGGCATACGAAAAACTGCTTTCTGCAGATTTTGAAGTTGACAGTGAAACTTTCAAGGAATCACAGTACGGAGTTTCGTTCAAGGTGCGCCGGAAAAGTGAAAAGGCTGCTAAGCCTGTAAATATCGCGATCTACCACACCGAAAAGAAAGGATTTTCGGTAGTTACGGCCGATTCAGAAATTCATTCGATCATTCTTTCGCTTCTTTCGGAAACAGGAACTCTCGGCAGTGACGAAGCCGGTAAGGGCGATGTTTTCGGTCCGCTTGTCGTCTGCGCTTTTTTGCTCGGGGAAAAGGAGCTAGAGTTGCTTAAACTCGGTATAAAAGACAGTAAACGGATGAAAAATGAAGAAATTCTGGATACTTACAAAAAGATTCAAGCAGATTTTCCCGATTCTTTCTCGATGGTGAGAATTATGCCTGAAAAGTACAATCAGTTTTATAAAAGTCTGACTGAGCAGGGGAAAAACCTGAACAATCTGCTTGCATGGGCGCATTCTAAGGCCGTTGCAAACGTTGTTTCAAGAAGAGCCGGCGTAACGCAGATTTTAATTGATAAGTTCACCGACAATCCGGCGGCGAACTCACTGATTGTCTCGGCTGCAAACGGGATCCCGATCAAATTTCAGGTGAGGGCGGAGCAGAATCCGGCTGTTGCCGCTGCTTCGATAATCGCCCGCGCCGGATATCTTATTTCGCTGCGTCAGATAAGCGAAACGACTCTTGAAAACAATTTTTTGCTCATTCCGGGAAGCGGTGCAGAATCTGACAGGCTTCTTGAAAAAATTACCGAAAAGTACGGTGCAGGAATTTTAGGCAGAATCGCAAAAACACATTTTGCAAATTGTGAAAAACTAAGTAATTATAAAGACTTGATTTGATCGCCCGTTCTGCCGAAGCGGCGTTCTCTTTGCGCGAAGTCGTTAAGTGCTTTAAAAAACTCGTCTTTTTTGAAATCAGGCCACAGAGTGTCGGTAAAATAGAATTCGGAGTAGGCGATCTGCCAGAGAAGATAGTTAGAAATCCTGTATTCGCCGCTTGTCCTGATGACTAAATCGGGATCCGGCATATCGAAAGTGTAAAGATTTTCCGAAATGGTTTTTTCGCTGATTTCTTCGGGCAGAAGTTCCTTCGCTGCGACTTTTGCGGCGATTTTCCTTACGGCAGTCGTGATTTCCTGCCTCGAACCGTAGTTCAGCGCGAGTGAAAGCGTCATTTCCGGTTCATATTTCTCAGTTGCTGCGATGGTTTCGTTCATAAGTGCGGAAAGTTCGGGTGAAAAGCGAGTTTTATCACCGATAATGTTAAAGCGGATGTTTTTTTCTATTAGAAGGCTCCTTTTCGAAATCAGGAATTCTTTTAAAATACCCATCAGTCCTGTTACTTCCGCTTCGGGACGGTTCCAGTTTTCGGTCGAAAAAGCGTAAAGCGTAAGAAATTTCACACCGATTTCGCGGCATACCGTCGTTATCTCGTCAACTATGTCAGCGCCTGCTCTGTGTCCGCGGAGCCTGTTCCAAAGCCGTTTTTTGGCCCAGCGCCCGTTACCGTCCATAATTATTGCGACATGCTGCGGCAGTCGTTCTTCATTCAAACCGTATTTTTTGCAGTATTCGTTCATTTCGACCTATTTTGACAGTTTTTGAGTGACTTCCTGAATAAGCCTGTCAATGTATGCGTTGTTTTTTTCCATCGAAGCTGCCATTTTGAGCTGCGTCAGAGCCGATTTGTAATCCTGATTTTCAATCGCCTTCACGGCCAGAATAGCAAAACGCCTTGCCTGACCGTTCTGTATCGTGTCTTCCGGAGTTTCGTGGTATGCCACTTTGATTCTGAAATCGAAACGCTTCGTTTCGGGATTTTCCTTCAGCATTTTGTCGTAGATGACCTTTCGCGAAGGGTTCATCAGAACGGAATAAGCCTCGTTCGCCCGTTTAGTGATCTCGTAAGCCTTTTCTCTGATGTCTGCCGGAACGTTTCTGAATTTGTCAGGATGATATTTCCGCGCCATCGAGATATATTTCGACTTTATTTCTGCAATAGTCGCATTTTTCGGAAGCCCGAAAAACATGTAGTAGTCGTAGGAATCCATATTTTCCGAAAAATGGGCGATTTCCTCCAGTGTATCGACCGAAACAGGGGTGGCAACCTTGGTTTTTGCAGTGTTTTCAAGGAGATTCTTTATTTTTGCAAGAAATTCTCCGCTGTTGAGCGGCAGCTTGAAGAAGGCGGCTGCACCGTATTTCGCTGCGATATCGTCATTCAGTTCAGGTCCTTCGGAAACGGCGAGAAGAACGAACGCCTGCGCCTTTCTGATAAGCGGCAGCGCTTTTAGCCAGATTCCGTCCTGCAGAACCGATGAAACTATCAGCAGATTGTAGGTTTCAATATTTTCTGTTAAGAGTTCTTTCACGTCAATCGTAATGAAGCACTCACAGTCATCAATGTTCGATGTTAGAAATTTCATTAATGATTTCAAATACTTTTCGTCTTTCATAAGAATAGCTATTTTTTTTCTCATCCGCGCTGCTCCAATCCAAGGATATTTAATGAAATTTTCTGCATTCTTCCGGTATCGAGATCGACCGCACTGACGTTGAGGACGCCGTTTGTGTCGATTTCAAACTTGACTTCGATTTTGAGTTCGCCTCTTTTCGCCTTTCTCATTTCAGACAGCGTAAGTTCACCCATCAGATGTGAATCACGCTTGCTTTTTCCGTCACCCTGATAAATTTCGATTTTTACAGAATCGACATTGTCAGCCGCATTCGTGAAAATGTTTGTTCTTTCAAGCGGAAGCGGCTCGTTCTTGTCAACCAGGATTTCTATGTAGTCTCCGACGCTGCCGACGCCGAGCGAAAGCGGAACGACATCGAGCAGAACCGGAGCCTGATCGCTGTAATCGCTGATTAGGGAATTGCCCATAATGCTTGCTCCCATCGCGATAACGAGAACAGATTCAATGCCGAAGTAGGGCTGCTGCTTGAAAAATTCGGAAACGCGCTCTTGAACTCTCGGAATTTTCGACGAGCCGCCGACCAGAATTACGGCGTCGAGAGCCGAAACATCGAGATGCGCGCTATCCATTGCGTTGCGGCAAATGTCGAATGCCTGTGAAATTATCGGGTCTATGATCTGGTTCAAAAGTTCTCTGTCGATAACCCGTTCGTAGTCTGCAAAACGTTCTTCGCCGAGCGGAATCATGCTGCGGATAAGGACTTTTATCTTATCCTGACTTGAAAGAGCGATCTTTATGCGTTCTGCTTCGGCAAGGAAAATCGTCATCATTTCGCTGTTCATCGAAATTTTTACGCCGTAGTTCACTTCGATGTCATACATCATGAACTGTACTATTGCCGCATCAATGTCGTCGCCGCCCAAAAAGCTGTTGCCGGCAGTTGAAAGAACCTCGAAAACATTGTCCTTTACTTCAAGAACGGTTATATCGAACGTTCCGCCGCCGAAATCGAAGACGGCGATTTTCTCGTCTCTGTTGCTGCCGAACCCGTAAGCCAGAGCCGCTGCCGTCGGTTCGTTGATGATGCGCAGAACATTGAGTCCTGCAAGCTGTCCCGCTTCCTGCGTCGCGCGGCGCTGAGCCTCGTTGTAGTTGGCCGGAACGGTGATGACAGCATCCGTGACTTCTTCGCCTAAATATTCCGCAGCCGCCTTTTTAGCTTTTTTCAAAACGAGCGACGAAATCATCTGAGGAGTTACGCGCTTGTTGTATATCTCGATTTCAACGGAGTCGTTTTTTCCTTCAACGACTTTATACGGGAATTTTCTCGCATATTTGATTGTCTCGGGATGACTGAACTTGCGGCCGATTATTCTTTTTATGCTGTAAATCGTGTTTACAGGATTCAGATGCCGCATGTCTTTTGCCTTCTTTCCGATAATCACGTTTTTACCGTCGTTGATGAAAGAGACGACAGAAGGCATTACCTTGTCATCTTCCTCGCCTTTGATGGGAATGACTGTTGAAAGCCCGTCCTGAACGACGGCAACTGTTGTCGTCGAAGTTCCCAAGTCTATTCCTAAAACATATTTTGACATTTTTTCTCCATAAAAAACAAAAAAGCCACCCCTTTATTCTTAAACAAAGGGAAAAAATAATACATATTTTTTAAATTTTGGCAATTATTCGCGTTTTTTTGTCAGCGTATCGAGAGTTTCAGGTTGTCGCCTGTAGTTATTTGGAAAATTCGTTGCTAAATATTAAGCGAAGAAGTTGTAATTCGATCATTGATTTGAAGAATGTAAAGACCGCTTTCAACTGCGGCATAACCGAAGAACTGTGCGATCGAAAGAATGCAGCAGAAAACATTTGATTTTCTTATAATTTCCCGGCTTTCTACTTGACACCAACTGAAGAAAAAATAAACTATTCAGCAGGATTTTACATAATAATTTTTCGGAGGTAAATATGCCAACCCATTTAAGACTATTTTTAGTTGTTTTGGGATTGATTTTCTTGGTTTCCTGTTCTTCTTCAAAGCCTGGAAACAACGCTGATGCCTTGCCTGATGCCGATGCAGACACGCAGGATTTTGAAGGTCAAGACGATGATTCCGACACCCAAGAGGCTGAAATCGTTGACGATTCTGATGAATACATCGAACCAATTTATCCTGATCCAGTCTGCATCTACATTTATCCCGGTCAGGAAGATTCAAAACTTTGCTTCGGACCAAAGAAAACCAACGTAAAATGCAACGCAAATCCAAAAGAAAATGAATATGTTACAGTTATTAAAACAGAAAATTCAATTGGCGATACTGAAGGTTCAATGGATATAAACGATGATTTTGTGTTTTTTGTGTTGAATCCGAAAAGTTCATCTGAATGTTTTAAAGGAAAAACTTACTGTCCGAATATTTACGGCTGTAACAGAAAAAACGGATATGTTTATGAGATAGTCTCTTCAAAATTCATCCATCATATATTTGCGGTTGATGGAGACAAAATGGTTTTCAATCTTTGGGACAATGTAAAATCTGATACATATAAATCCGATCTGCTTTTAGTTGGAAATCTTAAGACAAATAGGATGACAAGAATCGGACAATGGGGACTTTATGAAAGAGTTCAAATGAAATACCCCTATGTCGTTTCTCTAACATCTATGGAATTAACTCATGGTCTGGCTGTATTTAATCTCGAGTCCAATACCAGGAAAGATATTTCGGAATTATCTTGGTGTGAGAAATTTATTTCGAGTGACGATAAAAACCTTGTCTGCGTAGGCTACTATCTGCCGTATGCTGCTGATGACAAAATGGTGAATATTAACTCATGGATGGTTGATTTGGAAACCTATGAAGTAACTCCTATTAGCGTTCAAGCACATGATTCGGAAAATGCTTATATCAACGGAGATTATGCATTTATAGGCTCTGGAAGGGACTTGGTTTATTATTCTGATTCTCTTGGTAAACTCAGTGGAATGGAGATATATAGTTTTAACATCAAAACCAAGCGTGAAGAAAAATGGACCCCTGAAATCAAGGGGATTTTTGAAGGCAATTTTACAATGCCGAGTTTTGAATACCCTTATTTCAGTTATTTAGCCAATGAAACAGAACAGACTTCAACTGGAGCTAGCTATGTTTTGAATATCGAAACAGGCAAAGTTACCAAATTTTGGAGTAGAACTAGCGACTGGTCTATTATAAAAAATAGATACATATTAGAAGACGGTTATTTCCCTGACAAAATAGCCAAACTTCCCGATCTGCCGAAACTGCCTGAAAATGCCGCTGAGCTTTGTGAAGACAACAATCCATGCACGGATAACCGTTATTTTGTGACAGACGGCGAATGTCACTTTATCCCGAATCACGAAAGATGCGACGATGATGACGACACGACTCTTTTTGATATTTGTATTGATGGCGTATGCAAAGGATTCGCCGGAACCAGCATAGATGAAGAAATGGTACTTGTTGAAGCAGGAAAATTCCTTTCC
>JAGCXM010000033.1 GCA_017961325.1 bacterium
GACATATGTCGGAATGTCACCTTCACCTTGTTTGATCCAAGCTTCTATGGTCCATGTTTCAGAAGCAAGATTCAACAGGTCATTGTGTTCAACTTGAATTTGTGAAGATTCTCCGTCGAAAACAGCCGAACAGTAAGGTTTTTCACACGCAGAGCCGTTCCACCCATAATCATCCGATGCACATTTATAGTAGCAATACTGATTGCTGCCATTCTCACTGTAGCTTGATGTAGTCGAAGGACTCCACACAGAGCCATTCCAAGTCTGAGTTATGCTCGAAACAGTGTTCCAGACAGTGTTTGCCGGCTTTGACGAGCAGTTTTGTGTTCTTGTGCATTTGCCGGTAGAGCTATCCCAATTCCCTCCAGCTGTTTCGCATTGTTTCTCTGGATCAGGAATAGGCTCGACACACTGAGTTCCGTTCCACCCATAATCTCCGTTGCAACCGCAGACATAGTTTAAGCCGTTCGGTGTGCATACTCCCGTCGAATTGGCGATATTCGCACACGGATCGTCGTCACACGGAGTCGTCGTTACAGCACTTCCGCCGTTAACAAGTGTCTCTATAAACTCCTTGCCGGCTTCTTTCAGTTTCTCAAATTTGCTGTTTCCTAGAGATGTCGTGCAGTCGAGAACAAGCATTATCAGTGCACTGCTCTTGCTTTCATTGATATTTGAATCTCCCTGCTTCAAGGCCTCATTCTCGTGTTTCCATTCGTTGTTGTCGTTTTTCCAAAGCTCGATCTGTTTGATTTCGGTATCCATGTTATCGTATTTAAGGTTTTCAAACTTGCACGGATAAAACCCTTTTTCGTCTCTTGCGCCGCATTTGACTGTCGTAAGATTGCCGGAAAAACCATGATAGGTAAAATCCTCGAAACTTCTTTCATTGTCGTTACGGCGGTATGTCGCATCAATGTAAAGATTCGAATCTCTGCCGTTCTTTTCACATTCGTTTTCATCATGGTCACAATAAATATCAAGTGAGAAACGTATCCGCATTCCATCGGGATAACCACCCATAACTTTGAAATCAATATTTATTGTCTTGAAAACGGAATAGAGGTCTTCGGCTATCTTCGTGAAACGCTCCTGAACCTCTTCCATGTCGGAAACTTCAAAGGCATTGGCGCTGCTGCTTGCCAATTTTTCAAGCTTGCTCTTGAAATTGCTTCCCGTGTCACCGCTTTTAAGACCGATCGAGTAGGCTTCTACAGAGAATCCGTGAATTCCTTCATTTTTAATTTTATTATGGATTGCGTCGAGGTATGCATCAGGATCGTTGTAGTTTTCAGGATCATTCGTCGGGCCGTCGGACGAAGTGTCTTCACCGTCGGTAAATGTGACCAGTGCAACAGTCTGAAGTTTCTGTGGAACAGGTGTGTAGTCGCGCATCATCCCCAACGCTGTGTAATCGGCATAATAAAGTGCCGTTCCGTCATCCATTTCAAAAGCGTCAATAAAATCCTGAAATTCCGTCATGTTGGAATCGTTCAGATAGCTGAGTTTTCTTATGTTCAATTTGTAGTTGAACCCGATTATTCCGAGATAAATGCCTTCCTCAGCTGACTCAGTAGTGCCTGTGTCTGCGGTATCGGCATCATTGTCCGAAGTTGAGTCGCCCTCATCAGGTGTAGAATCGCTGCTGTCAGATGCAGTATCTGGATCGTCAGAAGGTTCAGTATCACCGCTGCTTAGTTCTGTGTCGGACGGGGAATCAGTTTCAACCGTGTCTTCATCAGTCACTGTCTCGCCTGAGTCTGTTTTATCATAAATTTTTTTCGAACCGCCACCGCATGAAACCACGAAAAACATTGCTACAAAACAACAAAAAAACGCGAAAAATTTTTTCATTTTTTCCTCCTTTAAGTAAGACGTTTCGTGAAACGTCTCTACAAAAAAAACAAAATCAAAACGCGCATTATAATACGGAATGCGGCTGATATGGCAAGAATTCTCACGCCTACAGAGACAAATTCAATATTTTTCTTGAAATTGGAAAAACTCTAAATAAATTACGCGCGTTTTTTTGGAAACGGTCTTTTAATGAAGGAAACAGATGGGCAATTTAGTAAGAAACGACAAAATCAGGAACGTGGCGATAATCGCTCACGTTGACCACGGCAAAACAACTCTCGTCGATGCGATGTTCAAGCAGAGCGGCGTCTTCCGCGAAGGCGAGATCGTAAACGACAGAATCATGGACAACATGGATCTCGAGCGGGAGCGCGGCATCACGATCGCTGCGAAAAACTGCTCGGTCGTCTGGAAAGGCGTCAAAATCAACATCATCGACACTCCAGGACACGCAGATTTCGGCGGCGAGGTCGAGCGTGCGCTTTTCATGGCGGACAGTGCGATTCTTCTCGTTGATGCATCGGAAGGTCCTCTTCCGCAGACGAGATTCGTTCTCAGAAAGGCTCTCGAAGCTAAGCTCCAGATCATGGTAGTCATCAACAAGATCGACAGAAAAGATGCCCGTCCGCAGGAAGTTCTGAACGAAATCGGCAATCTTTTCATAGACTTGGGCGCTGACGACGAACAGCTTGACTTTCCGGTCCTCTATGCGATAGGACGTGACGGGATCGCTCAGGAAACCCTTGAGGAAAAAGGCGAAAACCTACACATCCTCATGGACAAGATAATCGAGTTCACAAAAGGTCCGCTCTACGATCCGGAGCAGCCGTTCCAGATGCTCGTAACCGATCTGAGCTACAACGACTATCTGGGCAGACTCGCAATAGGCAAAGTCGTAAACGGCAGCGTCCACTGCAACGAAACGCTTGTCTGCATCAAGGAAGGCAACGAGCAGGCACGCCTCAAAGTTTCAAAACTCCAGCTTTATCAGGGAGTTAAACTCGTTGACGCAGAGATCGTCGAACCGGGTGACATCGTAATTCTTGCAGGAATCGAAGACGTCCACATCGGAGACACTGTAGCAACTCTCGAACAGCCCGTCGCACTTCCGAGAATCAAGGTAGACGAACCGACTGTCAGCATGGTCTTCACGATAAACAACGGTCCGCTTGCCGGAAAAGACGGAAAATACGTCCAGCTCAGAAAAATCAAGGAGAGACTTCACAAAGAGACTCTGATGAATGTTTCGATAAGGCTGGAAGAGCCCGATACGAACGATTACGTCATCGTCAAAGGTCGCGGCGAGCTCCAGATGGCTATCATCGTCGAGCAGATGAGGCGTGAGGGTTTCGAACTCTGTGTCGGCAGACCTACCGTTATCTATAAAGAGATTGACGGCAAGAAATACGAGCCGATAGAGCACGTCTACATCGAATGCCACGAAATGTTCACGGGCATCGTCACCGAGAAACTTTCGGCAAGAAAAGGAAGGATGACGAATCTCGTCAACTCGGCGAATGAACGCGCTTTCATGGAATTCACCGTTCCTTCCCGCGGACTTATCGGCTACCGCGACCAGTTCCTCACCGACACGAAAGGGACCGGAACTCTCAACACTCTTTTTGAAGGATATGAGGAATACCGCGGCAACTTCCCGGTCAGATTTACAGGTTCCATCGTTTCCGACAGACAGGGCGAAGCGATCGCATACGCGCTTTTCAACCTTGAGCCGCGCGGCGAGCTCTTCATTACACCCGGAATGCCGGTTTACGAAGGAATGATCATCGGCGAGCACTCGAAAGACCTCGATATCGACGTTAACCCCTGCAAAGCAAAGAAACTCACGAACATGCGTGCAGCAGGAAAAGACGACGCCGTAACACTCACGCCGGTAAAACCGATGACTTTGGAAAGGGCGATACACTTCATCAACGAAGATGAACTTGTCGAAGTTACCCCGAATTCACTCAGACTCAGAAAAACCGTTCTTTCCGCAGCTCTGCGTCACGCGATGCGCGGCAGAGAATATACCGAAAGCCTGAAGGAAAACAGCTGATTCGTTGTAATTACCAGCAGTTTATCAATAGAACAGAATCAGATTAAATCTTAGAACAGCGATGTGTTTTCGCCTGTGTTTGCGCCGACAACGATGAAAATATGGTTGAGTTTTCCCTTTTTGAAAAGCGGAATTGCCTCGCCCTTCATGAAAAGAATGTTGCTTTCGTCCTCTTTCAGATTGCCGATTATCGCAATCGGAATGTACGGAATCGTGTAGTTTTCGCTGAGGTTTGCGCTCATCATTCTTTTGCCGTCTGCTTCGGGAGAATTGCAGAGTTTGTCAAGGAAAAGAACCGAAAGGGACTGCCCGTTTCCGCGCAGAATCGCGGTGCATTCCTCACGGTTTTCAAGAACGGCCGGAATCGTGAACTCCTTTGAAGTGATAAGCTCGACTTCAGCTCGCGAGCCGTGGAACGATGTGACGAGTCCGACCAGACCCATGCTTGAAACGACGGTTGATTTCTCAGCCATGAGTTTTGCATACTGCTCTTCGTAGGTTATTGAAATCCTGTTGGGGTTTAGTTCGGAATAGTTGAGTATCTTCGCCGGAATAATCGTATATTTGCCGTAACTGTCCTTTAGTTTCAGAAGCTTTGACAGTTCTTCGTTTTCCTTTAGTATCGCGTCATTCATAAGAAGTCTTACCTTGAGTTCGGCAACTTCCTGCTCAAGAATTTTATTCTGATGACCGACGTTCTTTAAATCCAGTATAATGCTGAAAGTTTCCCTGATATTGTTGATTTGGTTGTGAACTATGATTTGAACGTCGTCAACGACATAAAAACGGGAATTGTACTCTAAAAAAAACTGCGGAACGATCAGAACGAGGAAAAACGACGAAATGAAAATGTAGCGGATAACTTTTTTTCTGTTCAAATCAATACAAAGAAACTGTCTTCAAAAGTGAAATGTTTTCAAGTATTTTACCTGTTCCCATAACGACCGATTTCAACGGATCCTCGGCGATTATTACGGGAAGATTTGTCTCTTCGCGGAGAAGAATGTCCAGATTTTTGAGCAGTGCGCCGCCGCCTGCAAGAACGATTCCCTTGTCGACGATATCTGCTGCAAGTTCGGGCGGAGTGTTTTCGAGAACGACTTTGACTGCCGAAACTATCGCTTTTACGACTTCAGAAAGAGCTTCTCTGATTTCGTCGCTGTGGATTTCAATCGTTTTCGGAACTCCTGCGACGAGGTCGAGTCCTTTGACTTCCATAAAATCGCGCGAGTCGTCCGGATATGCGTTTCCGATAGTCCATTTTATCTGCTCGGCCATCCTTTCACCGATTGCGAGGTTGTATTTTTTCTTGATGTAGTCGATGATGCTTTCGTCCATTTTGTCGCCGGCCGATTTGACTGACTTCGAATAGACGATTCCGGCAAGCGAAATAACTGCGACTTCGGTGGTTCCGCCGCCTATATCGACAATCATGTTTCCCGTAGGTTCCGTAACCGGCATATTCGCACCGACCGCCGCCGCCATCGGCTGCTCGACGAGAAAAACTTCTCTCGCTCCGGCTCCCAGAGCCGCCTCGCGGACAGTCCTCTTTTCGACTTCGGTAATGCCGTAGGGAACGCCGATAGCGATTCTCGGCTTGATGAAACTTCCGCGTTTGTATGCGTGCTTGATGAAGTAGCGCAGCATCTGGTGGGCAACTTCAAAATCGGCGATGACGCCGTCTTTCAAAGGTCTGATTACACTTATATTTACAGGCGCCTTGCCTATCATCTCCTTTGCTTCGCGGCCGACCGCACGGACTGACTTTGCACCTCTCGAATCCTTTTCCTGAACGGCTACGACGCTGGGTTCATTGCCTACGATCCCTTCGCCCTTGACATAAATCAAAGTGTTTGCAGTTCCCAGATCTATCGCTATATCGCTTGTAAAAATCGACAAAACATTATCCAATTGCAGCATTTCTTCCACCATTAATAAAACCAAAAACGCAAAATTATAGTATTGAAAATTTCAAAGTAAAGAAGTTTTCTTTGATTTAATTCGCAAATTTTTCCTTTTTAACTATAATTCAGTGCTTTTTGTGGAGGTTCAGATGAAAAAACTTTTTTTTGCTGCAGTTTTTGTACTTTGCTTTCTGCTTTGTTCCTGTGACAACTCGAATACCGAAGAGAAAATTTCAGATTGTTCGCCGCAGAACATCAATGCCGTAGCTTACTCCTATCTTGAAGACTGGTATCTCTGGTATGAACATCTGCCAGAAATAAATCCTGCGGATTACGAGACGATTTCGGATATGCTTAATGTCCTGAAATACCGGGAAGGCGATACGCTGATAGACCGTTTTTCCTATGCCGTCACAAAGGCAGAACACGATGACTACTATGCCGGAAAGCGTTACGGAATGGGGCTTTCGTGGATGCGTGATGAAGAAAATTCTCTTTATATTTCAGCAGTTTATCCAGGCAGTCCGGCTTACGAGTCAGGTCTTAGACGCGGTCAGAAGGTTCTTGCGCTGAATGATGTTCCGGTCGAAACTCTGGATGAAAACGAAAAGTATAACCGTGAACACAAAAACGAGGACGGTTTTGAGGAGAAAACCGACTGGAGCAACGTCTACAATGCTGAAAACAAGGGCGAAGCTGTAAAATTTCTCGTTTTGGAAAACGGCGGCGAGCGTGAAATTACGGTTCATCTTGACGATTACACTGCAAAATCGGTTATGGCGTCAGCGGTAATCGATTCCGGAACGAAAACCGGATATGTCCATTTGAGATCGTTCATTCAGTCTTCGGAAAAGGAGCTTGACGAAATCTTTGCAGGATTTAAAAAGGAAAAAGTCGACCGGCTGGTTCTGGATCTGAGGTATAACGGCGGCGGGCTTGTAAAAATGGCTGAACATCTTGTCAATCTTATTCTCGGAAGCAAGGTCAAGGGTGAGGATATAATAAAAATCGTTTACAACGACAAGCATGAAGACCAGAATTATGAATACAAGGGCAAAGTTCTCGAAAATTCGCTCGATGATGTGAAACAGGTCGCCTTTATTGTTGCTTCGGGAACTGCAAGCGCTTCGGAGATGGTGATAAATTCGCTTAAGCCTTTTGTCGATGTAGTCCTTGTCGGTAAAACGACTTACGGCAAACCGGTAGGCATGAACTCTAAAGACATTTGTGACCAGACCATAGTTCCGATAACTTTCAAATACACGAATTCCGAAGATTACGGCGATTTTTTCCTAGGAATGGATGCTGACTGCAGTTCGGAAGACGATTTCAAGCACGATTTCGGAGATGTTTCGGAAGACGGCTTGAAAACAGCCTTGTATTATCTGGATAACAAAAAATGTCCTGAAGAAACTTCCGTCCGCAGTGTTCAGAAACGCAGACCGGTTGAAGAGCTGATTCCCGGTGAACTCAGGGGAATGGGCAAAATCGATTACACGTTCTAAACTCCGCAAAAATTTTACGATTTTCTTTTTTTTTAATAAAAATAGGGTAGAATATCCGGCATTTGTTTATTTAGGAGGATTTTATGAAAGTTCGTTTTGGTTTATTAATCGGCATTTTTACGGCTCTGGTTTTAGTTTCCTGCGGCGGTGATGACGTAAAACCTCAGTGCAAAGAAAATTCTGATTGCCCGATAGGACAGGTTTGTTCTTTGCAGGGAACTTGTTTTTCGACTTCACAGGGAGCCAATGAACAAGACGACAACGACAACGGCGGCGGTGAACTTCCGGATTCAAACGGAAATTCTTCCGGTGACGATACCGATGTCGATTCAGGTTCATCTTCTGCGGATAACGATGTATCTGATCCCGCATCGGAAAGCGACGATAAAACTGATGAAAAAGATGATTCGGACGATAACAGTGTGACCGATACCGATACGGATCCGCAGTCAGACAGCGAGCCTGTAACCGATACCGATACGAATCCGCAACCGGACACCGATACGAATCCGCAACCGGACACCGATACTGAACCGCAGCCCGATACCGATACGAATCCGCAGCCGGACGACGGACCGGATGTCGAAATAAATGACTATGACGAGCTTGAAATAACGGCAGACGACGATGTCGAGTTCTGTCCGACATCATGCCCGAATCTTATCTTGGACGACGGTTGCAAAAATAAGATGGATAGCGAATATAATCCCGCACTTTGCGACACAAATCCGCCGAGTCAGGATTGTCTTTGCAACGGCTTGGATGATGACTGCGACGGAAATGTCGACGAAGGGTGTCCGTGTACTGCAGGTCAGACTCAGGCATGTTTCAACGGAAAACCGAATCAGAGAAATGTCGGAACATGCTCCGACGGTGTTCAGAACTGCCAGGTTGTTATGCGTGACGGAAAATTGATTGGAAAATGGGGTGCATGCAAGGGTGCAATCCTTCCGAAAAAGGATCTCTGCGACAAAGCCGACAACAACTGCAACGGCTGCGCAGACGAAGGTCTATGCTGCTCGCCGAAAATCGACTGTTCATACGACATCGGAACGGCAATTCCATTTGCAGACAAGTTGATTGACGGAACGAAAATTTACGATCCGACAAACGAATATCACGATGCAGACAAGGCAACGTGGGAATGGACTTTGACGAAAGGCCCGTGCGATGTAGTTCTCGGCAAAACAAGTTTTTCTCTTACCAGTGCCGTTTCAGGCATTACGGGTGCAAGCACTAATTCTTCGGACAGTGTCACTTTCAGCGGAGTAGGCTTGTCGAAATTCAATGTAAACTTCCAGCTTTCCGGAACTTACAACCTTCACCTGAAAGTTACACGCGAAAACGGTGAAGTCTATGAATGCGAATGGAAGTTGAAAGTCGTTTCCGACGGTCTCAGAATCGAGCTCTGCTGGGATACAACAGGATATATTGATATCGATTTGCACCTTGGCAAAAACGGCGTAACGAGCAGTTGGACAGACACTTCGGCTTGCTATTATGCGGATTGCAAAACTACGGAATACAATAATTCGAGTTCAGAGATACCTTGGAGTGTTGGCAGTTGGAACTATCCGCAGACCAATTCAACCACTCCGAATCCGCGTCTTGACATTGATAATATAGACATTGAGGGAGTACCGGAAAACATCAATATCGACAATCCGAAGGACGGTGACACTTTCAGGGTTCTTGTACGTTATTATAGAGGTAATTACGAAAGCGAAGGGTGTTCGGGTTCTTACGTGGATTCGCCCACACACCCTGTCGTAAATGTCTACTGCGGCGGCACTTTGAAAGCGACTTACGGTGAATCTCCTCAGTATATGCTGGATAGTGATGACGATTCATGGAAGGTTACTGAAATCAGATGGATCGGAGGCGTAGGCAGTGACGAATGTAAACTTACGCCGAATCTCAATGTCACTGACGGTGAAGTTCCGAGCTATTCTAATTGGTAAAATTCATAGATCTGAATTTTTTCTTTAAATTTTTCGAAAATGGGATTTAATACGCAGATTTTGGTTTTTGGTGGGAGATATTCATGAAGAAGTTATTTCTTTTATTGTTGATGTTTTTTCTCAGTTTATTTTTTCTTTCCTGCGGCGAATCTTCCGATGATTCTTCAACGTCAGATTTGCATTGTGAAAGCAATTCGGATTGTCCGTTAGGACAGATATGTTCGGCCGGCAGATGTATTGTGCCGGATTCTTCCGACAACGGTTCCGGTGAAGGGAACGGCGGAGGGAATTCCGGTTCCGGAAGCAGTTCCGAAGGCGGTTCCGAAGGCGGCAATTCGAATCCTTCCGACGGGGATGTGTCAACGGATGACAGCGATCCGGAAGAGGGAAATGTCACGGGATCATGTGAACCGGGAAAAAAACAGAAATGTGATTATCAGGGTCCGGAAGGAACTGAAAATGTCGGGCCATGCAGGGCTGCGGAAAGAACATGTAAGGAAGACGGAACATGGGGATACTGCGAGGGAGAAGTTATTCCTGAATACGAAAGCGGTGAAGATCTTTGTACCAACGGCATTGACGATGACTGTGACGGTATTGTCGACAACGGAGCAAACAATGCCTGCAACGGCGGTTATGAAGAAGAGGATGACAGTGATGTCGAACATTGCGAAACGGTATGTCAGATTAACACTGAAGACGGTTGCAAAAATAAAATGGATAGTGAATATGATGCGTCACTCTGCGGGACAAATCCGCCGAGTCCTGACTGTCTTTGCAACGGCTTGGATGACGATTGCGACGGCAAAATCGATGAAGGCTGTCCCTGCAACTTGGGTGACACTCAGGCCTGTTTCTCGGGAAAACCTGCACAGAGAGGAGTCGGAACATGCCACGACGGCGTTCAGACATGCAAAATGGGTCCGATAAGAGGTACCGTCGGAACATGGGGCGAATGCAAAGGCGAAATTCTGCCGAAAAAAGATGTCTGCGACAACGCCGACAACAACTGCAACGGTTGCAAGGACGAAGGTCTCTGCTGTGCTCCGGCCATTGACTGTGATTATGACATCGGGAATGCAACTCCTTTTATTGATAAGGAAATCGACGGAACGCTGATTTATGATATCGATCACAAATTCAACGATGCCGATACCGTAAAGTGGGAGTGGACTTTGACGAAGGGTCCGTGCGATATAGTTCTCGGCAAAACCAGTTTTTCTTTCGCCAGTAACGTTGAAGGCATTGCGGGCGTAAGCACGGATACTTCAGAAGCAATCACTTTCAGCGGAATCGGCTTGAAAAAATTCAAAGTCAACTTCCAGCTTTCCGGAACTTACAACCTGCATCTTAAAATCACACGCGAAGGTGATCCTGAATCACCATACGAGTGTGAATGGCCGCTGAAAGTCGTTTCCACCGGTCTCAGGGTCGAACTCTGCTGGGATACAAATCAGGCCCCGAAAAGAGTTGATGTCGATTTGCATGTCGGTAAAAACGGCACTACAACAGCCTGGGGTTCCAGTGATTGCTATTTCAGCAACTGCAGAGGCAGCAGTTCTCCGAGATGGTATGACGAAACGGAAAATGGAAATAACCCGCGGCTTGACATTGATAATAAAGGCGAAGGACCGATACCGGAAAACATCAATATCGATAATCCCGGAGACGGACATTCTTTCAGGGTAGGGGCATACTATCATCCTACTTTAAGTACAGACAACATAGAAACGCATGCTGTCGTAAACATTTACTGCGGCGGAACCCGAAAAGCGACTTACGGTTTTGATCCTCTTCCTCAGCTGACAGGTTTTAATAAAAAATATGATTTCTGGAAAGTTGTCGAAATCAAGTGGGTCGGTGACAATTTGAGTGATGAATGCGAAATCTTTCCGAAATTGGATAATGACGGCAATTATGTCATAGACCGTCCGCGAGATACGAATTACAACAACTGGTAAGACCGTTAAAGTCTGAATTTTTTCTTTAAATTTTCCAAAAAATAAAGTTTAATATCCGGATTTTGTTTTTTGTGGAGAAAGTTATGAAAAAGTTATTTGTTTTATTTTCAACGTTTTTTGTCGGCCTGTTTCTGGTTTCATGCGGCAGTTCGGAATCTGACCATAAAGCATGCGAAAGCAACCTCGACTGTCCTGATGCCGGAGAGGTGTGTTCCGACGGAGAATGTGTTGCCGATTCATCTTCCGAACATGATGACGGACGTGAAATTCCTGTTTCCGACAATGAACCTCATGCCGATTCTGATTCAAATTCTTCAGATGACGATGGTGAAAATTCAACGGATTCAGCGGATGAAAGCGGTGAAGATGCCGTAACAGATGATTCCGGCGACAGCGATACCACTGATTCCCGGCCGGATAATGATTCCGACGGAATAGAAGTTAAGCCTGATGAGAAATGTGAAGGCTTTATCTCTGAAACCGGTTGTATTGCCGCGATGGATAGCGAATATCCGGACTATTGCGACGGTCTTGACAATGACTGCGACGGCAAAGTTGATGAAAACTGTCCGTGTACGGCAGGTGAAACTCAGGCTTGTTTCAGCGGAAAACCTGCTCAGAGAAATGTCGGCACATGTGCCGACGGTATTCAGACCTGCAGGGTTTTTATGCGGGGAGGAGAAGCTCTCGGAACATGGGGCGAATGCAAAGGCGAGATTCTGCCGCAGGAAGATCTTTGCGATAGAGCAGACAACAACTGCAACGGCTGCACAGACGAGGGTCTCAGCTGCACTCCGAAAATCAACTGCAACTACAAGATCGGAACGGCTCTTCCTTTTGTCGACAAAGTAATTGACGGAACAAAAATTTACGAGTTCAGCGATACCGGCAAGGTAACCTGGGAATGGAAAATGAGTAAAGGCCCGTGTGACATCGTTCTCGGCAAAACGAGTTTTACGACGAAAGCCGCAAAAACTTTGGAAGGACTTGAAGGTGACGGAGAAGAAACCGATGTAGTCAGCGGTGTCGGTCTTTCCCAGTTCAAAGTCAACTTCAAACTTTCGGGAAACTATACTCTTCACCTTAAAATCACACGCGAAAACGGGGAAACTTACGAATGTGAATGGAAGCTGAAAGTCGAATCAGACGGTCTCAGAGTCGAGCTCTGTTGGGATACGACAGGGCCGGCAGGAACGGATATCGACCTCCATCTTGGTAAAAATGGCGTAACGACGGCCTGGGGAAATATCTACAACACTACTGACAATCTGGCTTGTTACTACATGAACTGCAAATATGATCTCTCGGAAGGTCCTGACTGGGGTTACGAGGAAACAGAGAATTATGATAAAGACGGAAATAAAGGGATGATGAGAAATCCGCGTCTTGATATGGATAATGTCGTAACGGAAGGAAAACCTGAAAATATAAATCTCGACAATCCGAAAGAAGGGGACACTTTCAGAGTTCTGGTTCACCGTTTTCACTTTAATACGACTTTTGAAACGCATCCGGTCGTCAATATTTACTGCGGCGGCACTTTGAAGGCTACTTACGGAGTCGATCCGCAGCTTTCAGGTTTCAAAGATGAGAACGATTCCTGGGAAGTTGTCGAAATCAAGTGGGTCGGCGGCTATTCAAGTGACAAATGCGAACTCACTCCGAAATGGGATAACGGATATGTAGTAAATGAAGCGGCACTTCCCGATTACCTCGGCTGGTGAATCAGTAAATCAAAAAAACAGCATAAATTGACAAACTCTTATTTAATTGTAAGAATAACAGGCTATTTGGTTGTAGCGGGGTTTTAAAAACTGTTCACGGAGGTTGATTTGGACGCGTTCCCTTTATTTGAGGTGACGGGAGTTATCGTTTGCATTCTTTTGAGTGCCTATTTCAGCGGCACTGAAACGGCTTTGACAGCACTTTCGGAAGCAAAATCGGAGATAATGGAGGACAAATATCCATTTATCGCGCCGGTTCTCAAAAAGTGGAAGAAAAATCCCGGGCTGATTCTTTCGTCGCTGCTTGTCGGAAACAATGTCGTCAACATTTTCGGTGCCCTGCTTGCCGGAAAGACTGCTTCGTTCGCCCTTGCAAGTTACGGTCAGGCGGTAGCAGACGTCGCTGCGGTTGCCGGAATGACACTTTTCGTCCTTATTTTCGGCGAAGTCACTCCGAAAACTTTTGCAAAACTCATGCCCGAACGCTGGCTTTTTCCGACCCTCATAGTCTTCCGCATTTTTGAGTGGATTTTGATGCCTTTCGCCATCGTGCTTTCGAAATTTGCGAGCGCAGTCGTCAAATTCATGGGAGGAGAAAGCGAATATTCCGAAATGACCCAGAACGAAATCGAATATATGATCCAGAAGGGTAGTGACCGCGGCGTTTTCGAGCAGGAGGAGCAGGGCGAACTTCTCACGAGCGTCATCGAATTTAAAGATACTTTAGTCAAGGAGATTATGACTCCTAGAACCGATTCGAATTTTCTGGAAGTTGATACTACGATCGCTCAGGCTATGGAAAAGATTGAAGAATGGGGTCACAGCAGGATTCCAGTCTATGAAGATTCGGTCGACAACATCAAGGGAATTCTTTACGTGAAGGATCTTGCGATGCTCATCACGAAGGACAAATCGGTTCTTGACGACAAAATAATAACGGTTGCGCGGCCGGGCGTTTTCTATGTTCCGGAAACGCAGAAAATCCATGACACTCTTGCAAAAATGAGGGCGGAAGGCAACCATTTGGGAATCGTTGTCGACGAATTCGGCGGAACGTCCGGAATCATCACGCTTGAAGATGTTCTGGAGGAACTTGTCGGAGATATCCGCGATGAAAACGATAAAGACGAAAAACAGTTTGAAAAGATTGAAGAAAACGTCATTTTAGTCGATGCCCACATTACAATAAGCGATCTTGAAGAAGAGCTTGACATCAAAATTCCCGACGACGGCGAATACACGAGTCTCGGCGGTTTTATCGTGAGTGAAGCAGGGGAAGTTCCTCGGACCGGTTTCGTGATGAATTACGAAAACTATGAGTTCAAGGTTGTCGAAAGCAACGAAAAAAACATTCTGAAAGTCGAAATCAGAATTCTTGACAAAGAAAACGAACCGGAAGAGTCTGAAAGTTCCAAATAGTTGAAATTAATACTAAATTCTTTGAAAAATTAAAAAAGGGAAATTATCTTTCTTATGAGTTCAACGTTGAATTTGTGAATAACGGGAAGAACTCCGCTTATCCAGAGGATGACCGAGAGGAGAATCGAAACCATAAGGATCAGGAGAAGCTTTTTTTTCATAACTTTTCTCTGACATATTTTACTGCGTTGGAGAAGATTTTAAGTCCGAGAGCTTCCGGCATCTTATCCATTCTCGTCCATTCCGGATGCTGCGTACCGTTTACGAAAACTTCGGGGTGGGGCATCATGCCGAGAACATTCCCTTTTTTATTGGTGATTCCGGCGATCGCAATTTCCGAACCGTTAGGATTTTCGGGATATTTCTGAGTTATGTCGCCGTTTTTGTCGACATACTGGAATGCGATCTGATTGTTGTCCTTTATCATTCTGAGGTCGTGCTGCTGAGCTACGAATTTTCCTTCACCGTGTCTGACAGCGACGTCAAAAATGTCGATTCCTTCAAGAAAAGGCGAATGATTTTCAGGATTTGCTTTGATACGAACCCATCTGTCCTCGTATTGTGCGGAATCGTTGTGAGTAAGTGTCGCAACCTGTTTTTTGAAAACATCCTTTTCGTCTCCCGGAAGCACTCCCATTTTGACGAGTGTCTGGAATCCGTTGCAGATTCCGATGACAAGTTTGTCGTCAAGGATGAATTTTTTCAGTTTTTCGCCCATTTCCTTCTTGACTTTGAGCCCTAAAACCCTTCCTGAAGCGATATGGTCGCCGAAAGAAAATCCGCCCGGGAAAGCAAGTATTTGAAAATCGTCGATATTTACTTCTCCGTTTATGACGCGGTTGACATGGACCCGCTCGATCCTGTCCGCACCGGCCATTTCAAAAGCCCATGATGTTTCGACATCGCAGTTGATTCCGTAACCAGTAAGTATCAGAACGCTGACTTTTTCCATAAAACCCTCCAAAAAACAGATCAATAAAAAGCGCGGAAATATAGCACATATTTAATTGATTGCAAAGTGCGGAATTGATTTTTTTAAGATATTTTTTTGTTCACCGGACATGCTTTTACGCAGTCGCCGCATTTGATGCATTCGATGGAATTCACCTCTTTCACGGGATCGATTCCCATCGGACAGCTTTTTTCACATTTGTGACATGATACGCAACTTTTCTGATACAATCTGATCTGAAAAAGTGAAATGCGGTTGAAAAATCCAAGAATGAGTCCTAGCGGGCAGATGTAGCGGCAGAAGGCTCTTTTTTCGCGCATGAAACAGATCACGAAAAAAATCGTTAGGGCGACTTTCCACCAGAAAGTAAACCCGATGGAAGCGCGTAAACCGGAATTTGCAGCTATTATCGGAATGCCTGCGACGATAAGTCCGGACGGACAAACGTATGCGCAGAAGCCCTGAGCCAGTCCGAAAGCCGGAATTATCAAAACGAAGAAAAACAGGTTAAACCACTTTATATACCGGAATTTTTGTGGTAATTTTGCTTCGATATTCTTCCATGGCGAAATCGAATAAAGAATCTCCTGAAAAAATCCGAAAGGACAAACGTAAGCACAGGTTGCTCTTCCCAGTATCGCACCGGTTGCCGATAGTGTTCCGAGTGCGAAAAACGGAATCATCGAAGCATATTTTATGACATACTGCAGAGTTCCGAGCGGGCAGCCGAAAGCCATCGACGGGCAGCTGTAGCAGTGAAGTCCGGGAGCGCAGAAAGTCTTCGTCGGGCCGTTGTAAGGCTTGCCGGTCATGAAATTCGACAGGAACGGATTTTGTATTATTAAGAAGAATAATTGTATTAAATTTCTTTTGATGCTTAAACTTTTTATCTTTTCAAAAAAAGAACGTTTTGTTTCAATCATTGCGTTTTTCCCCGCCGAATTTTTCCTTTATTTTCGCAAAAATGTCTTCGTCGAAAAGTCCGATGCAGCTCATGCAGATGTTTTTTCCGGCGGCTTTTACGAGATCTGTTTCCTTCGTGCCGTATTCGTCTATTTCAACGGTAAAGGTGCGGACGATGAAAAAAGCCGAAACCGCGATGATTATTAGCGGAATAATTATTTTCTTCTTCATTTTGCCTCCGTTTCCTTCATTGCGAAAAGTGCCGCTCCGAGTGCACCCATGAATTGTGAAAATTCATCGGTTTTTATTGACGAACCGAAAAATTTCTCGAGGTGAAATCTGACAGGTTTGAGTTTCGAGACGCCGCCCGACATGAAAAACGGCTGCTCGGGGTGAGTTTTTCGCGCCATGAAAAACGTGTTCGCCGCGACCATTCTGGCAAGCGATGAAGCTATCACATTCTGCGGAACGTCACGGGAAACCATTGAAATAACTTCGCTTTCTGCAAAAACCGTACATGTCGAATTGATTTTTACCGGTTCAACTTCCGAAACGTCAAGTTCTGCAAAATCATCTATTGAAAAACCTATGCGTTCCATCATTACTTCCAAAAATCTGCCGGTTCCCGCCGCACAGCGGTCGTTCATTGCAAAATCTTTGATTCTTGAATTATTATCAATGGTTATGACTTTGCTGTCCTGTCCGCCGATATCTATTATCGTTTTCGTTTCGGGATGAAGTCTGAGAACTCCCATGTAGTGGCAGGTTATTTCGGTCGCCGAAAAATCGCACATCGAAGCTGTGCTTTCCCTGCCGTAACCCGTGACCGCCGAAGCCGAGATTCTTTTTCTGAAATTTTCAGGAATCATCTCCGTCAAAGCGGCGTAGGTTTTCGTCGCGGAGGCGACGGTTTTTATTATTTCCGAAAAAACGATATTTTTTCCGTTGTCAATTATTGTGATTTTGCCGGTTCTCGAACCGATGTCGATACCGCAGAAAAATTTTTCCGAATCTTTCATCTCACCTCCGCAAAAAACTGTTAAGAATACCTGAAAAAAATAAAATTGAAAGTCCTGCTAAAAATCTGTTGACATATTTCCTAAATTCAATTAAATTCGGTGGTTACTTGATTCTTTTATGGAGGCATTTATGAAAAAAGTTGTTTTTATGGCAATTCTTTTTGCCGTCTTCTGTGTTTTCGGAGGTGAAAAAATGAACGAAACTACAAAAACGATTTTCAACCGCAAGAGTGTTCGGAACTATGTCGAAACGACTGTTGCGCCCGAGACTCTCGAATTTCTGGTCAAGGCGGGAATGGCGGCACCGTCTGCAATGGACAGAAGACCGTGGGAATTCATCATCATCAACGACAAGGCGGTCGTCAAAAAACTCAACGATGCGCTTCCTCATGCAAAAATGGCGGAAAAGGCCGGTTATGCGATAGTCGTTGCCGGAAACATCGAGAAACAGGCTGGCGGAAAGGATGCCAATTTCTGGATCATGGACTGCAGCGCGGCTGCACAGAACATTCTTCTTGCGGCTGAATCGCTCGGTTTAGGTGCTGTCTGGACAGCGGTTTATCCGTCTGCGGAAAGGGTTAAACCGGTAGTCGAAATTCTGGGACTTCCGGCAAACATCGTTCCGCTTGCTTTCATTCCGGTAGGAAAACCGAGCGGTGCCGATAAGCCGAAAGACAAGTTTGACAAAACCAGAATACATTGGAATCATTGGACAGGTAAAGCAAATCCCGGCAAATAGCCTTAGGTCCGAGCCGTAATTTTTCACTTTAAAATCTGAAAATAAAAATCTTAGCCCCTTTTCTTTTTGTAAAACGGAAATAAATAAAAGGCCGTATTTGTTTGTCCGGTGTCGTTTTTTTGTGGAGGATAATATGAAAAATCTGGCTAAGTTGTTGTTTTTACCGCTTTTTCTGTTTGTTTCGGGAATGAGTCTCAATGCTTCCGACATGCATGATTTAGAGCAGGAAGTTATCAAGATTTCGGAAAAGGCTAAAAAAAGCGTCGCTTCGATAAAAGTCGAAATAACCGAGCAGCGCAGGATGACAAGCGATCCTTTCTTCGATTTTTTCTTTGGTCATCCGCAGCAGCCGCGCACCAGAAAAGGGATGGCGCAGGGTACCGGTTTCGTAATTGACGAAAAGGAGGGTTTTATCGTTACGAACAACCATGTCGTCGAAAAGGCGGAAAAAATCGAAGTAACGATTGACGGAAAGACCTTCAACGCGAAACTTATCGGCACCGATCCGCACACTGACATCGGTCTTGTCAAAATTGAAGATTTCAAAAAAGGAGAGATTCAGGAGATAAAATTCGCCGATTCCGACAAAATCAAAGTAGGCAGTTTTGCAATTGCAATCGGCAACCCGTTCGGGCTTTCAAACAGCGTAACATTCGGAATCATTTCGGCAAAAGGGCGTTCCGGCATGCGCGTTACCGACTATGAGGACTTTATTCAGACCGATGCGGCGATCAATCCTGGAAATTCGGGAGGTCCGCTTCTGAATATCGAAGGTGAAGTCATCGGCATGAACACAGCAATACTTTCGCAGTCGGGCGGATACATGGGAATCGGCCTCGCAGTTCCGGCAAATATGATCAAAGATATCACGCAGCAGCTCAGAAGCGGCAGGAAAATCCAGCGGGCGATGATGGGAATAGTCATTCAGGAGCTTAACGATGACATGCGCAGCTACTTTGAAATCGACAAAACTGTCAACGGAATTCTTGTTGCCGGAGTAGAGCCGAAAAGCCCTGCGGACAAGGCCGGAATCCAGCAGTATGACCTGATTACAAGATTTGACGGCAAGGAAATAGAGAACGTTTCGCAGTTCAGAACGGCCGTAGCATTCAGTCCTTACGGCAGGAAAATTCCCGTCGAAATCATCAGAAATGGCAAGAAAATGAATCTGAATGTCGTTATGGAGAAGGATTACCAGCTTTCCGAAACTCCGCAGGAACTCGACCGGAAAGTCCTTGACGAAATAGGGCTTACGCTGACTGACGGCAAGGGAAAAGTTACGGTTTCCAATGTCGAGCAGGGTTCGCTTGCATATTCCGCCGGAATCATGAACGGCGACGTGATTGCAGCAATCAACAGAAAACGGGTCAAAAACGCATCCGAAGCCAACAAAATAATAAATTCTTCGAAGAAACTTCTTTTCACGATTAGCAGAAACGGCAGAGATTTCATCGTCGTAATCAACAGATAAGTTTTCTCGCTTCAAAAATCACAAAAAATTTGAGTTATTCTCAAAAAGTGCCAAAATCACCCGATTTTTATGTTTTTGTTCAATTTACGAGGTGAAAAATGGGACAGACATTTGCTGAGAAGATTTTTTCGAAGATGGCGGGAAGACCGGTCGTTCCTGGAACGATCCTGACTGTCAGACCTGACCACGTTCTTACGCATGACAACAGCGCGGCAATCTATTCGACTTTCAAGAAAATGGGAGGAAAAAAGGTCGATGATCCGAATCAGATCCTGATAATTCTCGACCACATCGTTCCGGCTGCAAACGAAAAGGCGGCGACGAACCATCAGACTGTGCGTCAGTTCGTCAAAGAACAGGGAATCAAGAATTTCTATGACTGCGGCCGCGGAATATGCCATCAGGTCACGGTCGAAGAAGGTTTTGCCCTTCCCGGCAAATTCATAGTCGGCAGTGACTCGCACACTGTCACATACGGTGCGCTCGGCGCATTTTCGACAGGAATCGGCAGAAGCGAATCGGCCGGAATCTGGGCAACAGGCGAAATCTGGCTCAAAGTTCCTGAATCAATGAAGATCGTCCTCAAGGGAAAACCGAAACCATATGTTTCCTCGAAAGACGTTCTCCTTCACATCGCAGGACTCATCAAAGTTGACGGTGCACTTTACAAAAGCGTAGAATTTTCAGGCGATTACATTGAAAACATCGAACTTGCCGACAGACTCGTCTTCACAAATATGTCAGTCGAGATCGGCGCGAAAAACGGATACATGGCGCCCGACGAGAAAGTTTTCAGCTTCCTCGAAAAGCACGGGATCCCGCGTGACGCCTACACTCCGATCTACCCGGATGCAGATGCGGAATATGCAGAAACTTTAGAGATCGACGTTTCGCAGATCGAACCGATGGTGGCAATGCCGCACACGGTAGACAACGTCAGCAAAGTCAGCAACATGCACGACGTCAAAGTCAACCAGGTTTTGATAGGAACATGCACGAACGGCAGGATCGAAGACTTCAGGATCGCCGCTGAGATCCTCAAAGGAAAGCACATCGCGAAAGAGACGAGGCTTCTTGTCCTTCCGGCAAGTTCCGACATCTATCTGAAGGCTATGGAAGAAGGACTTTTCAAGATCTTCGTCGAAGCGGGAGGAATCATCCTCAACCCCGGCTGCGGACCGTGTCTCGGCGCACACGAAGGAATCATGGCGCCGGGCGAGATCACTGTCAGCACGGCGAACAGGAATTTCAAGGGAAGAATGGGCTGCAACCAGTCCGAAATTTATCTCGCAAGTCCGGCAACCGCTGCGGCAACGGCGATAAAAGGCTTCATCTGTTCACCGACCGACCTTTAATTTTTCGAAATTTGTTTGTTGACAAAGGTTTCTTCATAAATACAATTTTCAGGCTTTTTATAAAACTGATTGAGAGAAAAAAGATGAGAAAGTTATTTCAGATTGCAATTTCAGCACTTTTTGTTTTGATCGTTTCCTGCGGCGGCGGAAGCAAAGATCCGAAAGATTCCTGTCCTGACGGTTACAAATGGTCAGGTACCGACTGCATAAAAATCGCTTCTGACGATGGCGGAGACAGCGGAACTGTCGATACCGGCACGCAGGATGATTCCGATTCGGCCGATGACAGTGATTCCGGCGAAGATGCCGACACCGGAGATGATGATGATAACGGGACATCCGATTATAACGGCAGCTGCACTGTGATTCGCAACGGAGATTCGTATGAGATCAATGTCGAGACGAACAAACTCACGATCGGAACGGTAACCGTAAATAATTCTTCAGACATTGCAAATGCTTACGGCGAAATCTGGGCTGAAAACAGGGAGACTCTTTCGGAATTCAAAGTCGGGGACGTAGATTCCGAGCTTTCTGGCAAAACGCTGAACATTCCCAAAGGAAGATACAGTTTTGCCTACAGACCTGTTTCTTCGGCAAACAGAGTCGCTATAGAAGGACTGGATAACGTTGATATGGCCAGCGGCGACAGAAAACTTGATTTCGACCTTCCGCTTTACCGTTTCACCGGAAAGGTCGTTAACAATTCCGATGCCGTTTTCACAGTTGAAGATGCTTATCAGGAATCCACACAGCTTGTTCTCAAAACCGGAACTTTTGAAAAAGTGGTTCCTTACAGTGAATTTGCAGGTTATGATCTTCTTCTTCCTAAGGGAACTTACTCGGTTTCTTTCAAAGGTCAGCTTGCGTCAGGGCAGGGAGTCTTTGAAGGAACGGTTTTTGATAATTCGCATGGTTTTACGGTCGAAGGCGATATCGAACAGGATATCAAGGTTCAGACGATCACTTTTGCCGGTTCGGTTGTCAAGGCAGGTTATGCGGTAAGCGCAGGTCAGCTCATTCTTGTCGAAAATCCTCCTTTGGGTTCTGTAAGCGGCGTCGTTGTTTCCAATCTTTCAGCTGCAACTACCTACAGTATCACCGTTACGGCAGGCGCCGATCTCAATCTTCTCTACCTTCCGTCAGAAGGTTCCTATCCTGTCCGTTATATAAAGCTGGAAACATGGAATTCCGGAACAGAAACGCCTTCAGCACACGATATCACGCTTGATTTCGGAAGGGTTTACGGCAAAATCACTTTCTTGGGAAGCAATGATTTCCCGACACTTGCAAACTGCACTGAAGCCGATTGCACGATAGGCAAACTCAAAGCGGTGCTGGACGGTTCATCTTTTGTTGTTAAGGATCTCGGTACGGATCTGGCTGTTGATGAAGAGGGAAACGTAACGGGCGTAACTTATGACGCTCTGCTTGTCAGAAGGAATCTCTATAAGTACTTCGATGCTGGAGGCAATGAGAAGAGCGAGTATATAGGAAAAACTTATTCGATGAGTTTCGAGAGCTATCTCAACGATATCAAAGGAGGTTTCGCTTCTCTTCCGTTCACTGTTCCTGCAAATTATACGAACAGCGACGGCAACAAGGTTAATTCTTTCTCTTTCTATGTTACTGAAGCAGACGGAACCAAATCCTGGTTTACTGAAAAAGAGATCGATCTTGATGTAACACCGAGTAAAGTCGTTGGAAAACTCACTCTCAACGGTTCGACATTCGAGACTGACAAAGACGATTTAATCAAAATCAAGGATGAAAGCGGAATCGAACATCCTGTCATGAATCTTTCGGAACTTTCGGGCGGGGAGTTCAGTTTTTATGCACCGAAAGGAGCTTACGACGTCATCTACGAAGGTGAAGGTGTTCTTTCGACTGATTTCAAAACATACATCGAGCGTGATTTCGAAATCGGAGCAAACGGAAACACTCACGACTTCGATATGAAAACAGGCAAAGTAACTTTAGATTTCAATGTTAACGGAAATCCTTTTGCCGAGTGGGTCGATGACAATAAAAATATGGAAGGAATGGGGCTTGCCGTAAATATTGATAAAACTGCAAGCGATTTCGTGCTCGATCTTTCCAAAAAAGACGGCAAATATATATCTGAAATTCTTTTGGGCTCTACGGTAAACGTATATCTTGAACTTGATTTCGCAGACAAAATTGATTCCGAAAAAAGTTATACAAGAATTCCGCTTTTGAGCTCGCACAACATGACGTCGGGAACGACGGTCAAAAACGACATCTCCCTCATCGGTTTTTCTCTGGCGGTAAAACTTAACGGAAATGTCGTCAAAGCTTCGGATTACGCTGCAAAATTCAGAATGCAGGGAACTTATTCAACTGAAATTTACTGTCCTGGCGAAGATTCTGTCAAAGCGTTCTTCAGAAAAGGCGAGTATAAGACTCCGGCACCGGAGCTTTATCTTAATGAAGGTTTTGATGCAAAACACGAGATACCTTTGAATTGTCTCTATTTCGGTGAATAACTCCAATTTTTCTAATTTATCAGGAGGATTTATGAAACGCGTAGTTACAGTGCAGGATATTTCCTGTCTCGGCAAATGTTCACTTACCGTTGCACTGCCGGTGATTTCGGCTATGGGAGTGGAGACCTGCGTCATTCCGACGGCGGTTCTTTCAACTCATACAGTTTTCAAAGGCTTTACTTTCCACGATCTGACCGGTGAGATCGCTCCGGTAATGGAACACTGGAAAAAGGAGAATTTCCGTTTTGACGCGATATACACGGGCTATCTCGGTTCTTTCGAGCAGCTTGAACTTATGAAAAGACTCATTGACGATTTCGGCGGCGGAGATACACTTGCAATAGTCGATCCCTGCATGGCCGACAACGGCAAGCTTTATCCGGGTTTCACTCAGGAATTCGCTTTTGCGATGGCTAAACTCTGCGGAAAGGCGGACATAGTCGTGCCGAACATGACCGAAGCAAATTTCATGCTCGGCGTTCCATACCGCGCAGGCGGCACCTACGATGAAGCTTATCTCAGGAAAATCCTTAAAGATATAGCAGCATTAGGTGCAAAAAAGGTCGTTCTCAAGGGCGTCGAATTTCCGGAAGACCAGCCTTCTTTCAAAAATGTTGCCGGAAAAATCGGAATCGTTGCATACGACGCTGAAAAAGATACTTTCTCGAGTTATTTCCACGATAAAGTCGACCAGAATTTCCACGGAACCGGCGATATTTTCGCAAGCGTTTTCACCGGAGCATATCTGAGAGGTCTCACCCTTGAGGAGTCGTATTCGCTTGCAGCCGATTTCGTCGTCGAATCGATAAAAAAGACGATCAGCCACGAAGATCACAACTGGTACGGTGTCGATTTCGAAGCTGCATTCCCGTATCTCATCAAACGCCTGGAACGGTAGAGACGTTTCATGAAACGTCTCCTCTATGGAGATGAAATGAAAAAATTCATTCTTGTTTTTGCATTTTTCTGTCTGATTTTCCTGATTTCATGCGGCAGCAGCTCGAAAAACGAAGATGAAACCGACACCACAGATTCCGTAACTGATGAAGACGCAGCCGATACCGGAACGGATCCGACAGATGACAGCAATTTAGAGACTGATACGGATACAAACTATCCGGAACCAGAGGATGGCAACTATCCCCCTGAACAACAAAAGAATGATTGTCTGCATTTTGGCGGTTCATGGGATGATAGGAGCTTAATTTGCATTTGGAAGTGTAAAAGCAAACCGGCAAACAGTGAGTGGAACGGTTCTGACCATTACAGCGACAAATATGCCAACGGAGGTTGGGAGTATGAACCGGAAAAATTGATTCCCGAATACAACGAAAAGCCCGGAGCCTGCCATTTTGTCTGCAAGGCAGGCTTTCAATGGATTGAAAATGACGGTGTCTGTTTGCGCAAGAGTGATTCTGACCTTTCCGAGGCCGGAACGGCGAACTGCTACGTCGTAAAAACTGCGGGAGACTACAGTTTTGATGCAACCGTGCGCGGAAACGGGGGAAAAGTTGAAGGCATTGATTTTACTGACGAAAAACTTGATCCTGCCGGGGTAAAACTTATCTGGCAGAGTGATGAAAACGGTTTGATCGATTCGCTCAGTCTTAAAGACGGAAGGATACATTTTTCCGCAAAAAATACCGACGGAAATGCTCTGATCGCGGCGCTTGATGAAACGGGAAACATAATCTGGAGCTGGCACATCTGGCTTTTGAATGAAGAGATTTCTGATGTAAAAACCGCAGACGGCGTAATGGTTATGGACAGAAATCTCGGTGCGGTATCGCTCGATTTTGAATCCCCGCAAAGTCACGGACTGCTTTACCAGTGGGGGAGAAAGGATCCTTTTCCGGCTTCTCCGGTTGTTTCAGGCGGAACGACTTCCACCATGCCTCTTCCGGTTTACGATGCTGACGGGAATGACGTAGCTATTACTGCTTCGTCAAGGGAAAATGCCGATTGCAACACTCTTGAATATTCAATTTCCCATCCGACGACGGTTCTAAGCAACAATTCTCAGTTTTCGGAGTGCCGCGACTGGCTGCGCAAAGAGTTTTCGAATCCGGCACTCTGGGGCGGTTCCGACGGTGGAAAGAGCCTGTTCGACCCGTGTCCTGCGGGTTACAGAGTACCGAAACTCGGAACTTTTGACTTTTTCACTTCCAGCGGCGGCTACGAGACAGACATATCAGGATTTTCCGTTTTCGATATCTCTTATGACGGCGCAATTGACGGAAATGACTACAGAAACGGCTGGTATATCCTGCTTGATCCTGCATCGGATTCATACTCCTATTTCCCGGCTGCAGCGCGCTACGACGGCTCTTACGCTATGCTGATGGGCAGTAAAGCAGGGCTGTGGGGCAGTTACTGGTATGCCGATGCCGATAATGCGGAAGAATCTTCCGTTCCGTGCGGAGCATACGCACTTGCATTCCAGTTCGGAGATCAGGTGTCTGCTTCTCCAAAGGCGGTAGGAGGGCGTGCCGACGGCTATTCAGTCAGATGCGTGAGGGAGTGATCAAAAACTTGCCGTTGAGTCAGACAGCCTTAAAATAGTGTGTTTTGTTTTTGTGAGGTACTTCATGTTTTCGAAATTTTTTGCCAAAATCGGCATAAACGTAATTCTTGCAGTGGTGATAACTCTGATTGTCGCCGGCATTCCGCTGCTGAAATCGTGGAACGACAAAAGCGGATTCGAGGATTCGCTTGCTCAGGCACAGCTTCGGATAAAAGATCTGGAAGAGAAGATGCGCCATTCGGAGCATGCGACGCTGCATTTCGGAAAGCTTCACAATATTCTGGAATTAGGCCTGGTCAATGTCGAGATCTCCGGAACGAAATTCATCAAAGAGCCGCTTCAGGAGAGCATACAGAAGACTTTTTTCCCGTGGAGCGACAATTACCGCGACTATTATCTCGAAGTGGCGACGTTCTCGTTTGAAGCGACCTACAGCGTGGATCTGAAGGATGTTTTCATAAAGGAAGATTCTGATAAAGTCGTGATTTACGGGCTTAAAGTCATCGGCCCGAAACGGACGAATGAGAAGTGGAAGACCGAATATACCACGATAATCCGCTATCCCGCCAAAAAAATCAAAAATGCGAGCGGTAAAAAAATCGAAGTTCTGGACGAAACGAAGTTCGAAGACGTGAAGGCGAAGTACCGTAAAGAGGGTTATGAGTACTTTAACCTGCTGAGCAACAAGGCGAAAGAGGATTTCTTCAACAACTGCGACCACGGGCACGAAGTAGGATACGTCAACAAGATCGTGCTTGAGAATGCCGAAGGTTTCTTTAAAAGTCTCTTCGCTCTTCCCGGTTCAAAGAAAAAAGTTGAATTCGATTACGGCAGCAAGCCTGCTTCAGACGCTATAAATTTCAGAGAATTGAAGATTCAGCTGGGAAATTAAACGTCCCTGACCTCTCCGTCACTTTGTGACACCTCTCCTTGTCAAGGCGAGGCAAGGAATTATTTCTTTTCCGAGAGTTCGATATATTCCTCGAATATCGAGTCGTATTGAGCCTTGAGTTTCGCGTATTTTTCGGAAAGTTCCGCCATGTTGTTTTTGTTTTCTTCGTAGTTCGCCATCTTTTTTTCGATTTCGGCAATCTCGTTTTCAGTTTCCGGAATGAGTTTTTCGAGCTCGGCGAGCCTGATGCGCTGGGAGTAGGTGAGTTTGGGTGCGTCAGTCTGCAGGGTGCGGGGTTTTACCGCCTCTTCTTTGGGTTTTGCCGCCTTTTTCTGCTCCGCTCTTGAGTTTTTCCGCTCCTGTTCGATCCATTCGCTCGCTTTGCCGACGAAACTTTCGATGACGCCGTTTCCTCTGAAAATAAGGATCGTGTCGACCGTTCTGTCCAGAAAATAGCGGTCGTGGCTTACGACGACGATCGGTCCTGCGAAGGAAGAAAGGAAGTCTTCAAGCACCGAAAGCGTTTTGATGTCGAGGTCGTTGGTCGGCTCGTCGAGAACGATGAAATTGGGGTTATTCATAAGTATAGCGACGAGATAAAGCCTCCGTTTTTCGCCGCCCGAAAGTTTTTCTATCTTCGTGTAGTGGACGGATGAATCGAACAAAAATTTTTCTAGCATTTGCGATGCCGATATTTTCGAGCCGTCTGCGAGAGTGATGTTTTCGCCTTTCGACTTGACGAAATCGATAAGCCGCATGTCGGGCGGAAGGTCGCGCGAAGTCTGGTCGAAGTATGAAAATTCGGTGTTTACGCCAAGGTCGTATTCGCCGCTTTTTGCCTGCAGTCTGCCGGTCAGGATGTCGAGAAAGGTGGTCTTTCCTGTTCCGTTTCCGCCGACTATGCCGAGTCTTGTATCTTTTTTGAACGCAAATGAAAAGTCGTGTAAAATAGGCGAGTTATTCCAGTCAAAGGATATGCTTTTAAGCTCAAGTATCTTTTTGCCGATCCTTTTTCCCTGGACTGCGAGTTCTATGTTTTTATCCTCTTCGGGTTTCTCGCGCTGCATCATTTTCTGGATGTTTTCGATGCGGTCTTTCGATTTAGTCGCTCTCGCTCTCGGTCCTCTCGCAAGCCATGCAAGTTCGCGTCTGAGTATCGCGCGGATGCGTTCTTCATTCGATACAAGTGACTGAAAATATTCAGATTTCTTTTCAAGATAGTAATCATAGCACCCTTTATAGTGAAAGAGGTCGGAGCCTTCGATCTCGTATATCGAGCTGCACACAGAATCGAGGAAATAGCGGTCGTGCGTCACCATGATGACCGCTTTTTTAGTCTCCTTTAGATACTCTTCAAGCCAGACGATCGTGTCGATGTCGAGGTGGTTTGTCGGCTCGTCGAGCAGAAGCAGCCCAGAATCCCTGACGATGCACTGCGCTAAAGCCACTTTTTTCACCATTCCGCCGGAAAGTTCTCCCATTTTCAGAGTGAGGTCGCTGATTCCGAGGCGGGTAAGGATCGCCTTGATCTCGGATTCGTAGCTGCGCACATTGAGGGCGTCTATCTTTTCGGAAAGTTCGAGCGCGTTCTCGGTGCCGAACCCGCTGCACGCCATTTCGTAACGCTTGATAAGATTGAGTTTTTCATCGTTTTCCGAAAATATGTGGTCGGCGATCGTATCGTCCGGTCTCACTTCCGGTATCTGGCTCAAAAACGCGGCACTGACCGACTTGTTTATCGCGACTTTTCCGCTTTCGGGCTCTTCAAGACCCGCGATGATTTTAAGGAGAGTCGATTTTCCGCAGCCGTTGACACCGATCAGGGCGACTTTTTCGCCGCTTTCGACACCAAAAGAGATGTTCTGAAAAAGGACTCGTTCAGCTTTAATGCTGGTTACTTCTGAAACTGAAACTACGTTGGGCATGGTTCCACCGTTACATCACAGGCGGCTGACCGGTCTCTTCGAGGACGGAGAGCCAGAGCTGACCGTTGAGGTCTATCTTTTTGCGTTTTGAGGTGGCGAGATCCATCGGGATGTGGATGAACTGTCCGTTGAGGTATCCTACGACCATGCCGGTTCTGCCGCTCATTCCGGCGTGGACTGCCATCTGGGCTAGCTGCGAGCAGAAAATCGAATCGTTCGGGGTAGGGGGGCAGGAGCGGATGATGTAACTCGGATCGATGTATTTTATTCCGAAAAGCATTCCTTTTGCGGTGAGGTAGCTTTTGATCTTGTCTTTGATGAAAACGCCGATGTCGCCCAGTTTCGCGTTGCCCGATGCGTCGTACTGGATTTTTTCAGGGTCTCTGACATATTCCTGGCCGGCTCCTTCTGCTACTACGATGACACAGAATTTTTTACGGCGGAGCCTTTTTTCAACTGAATCGAGGAAGCCTCCTTCGCCCGTCATTCTGAAATCCATTTCGGGTATGAGACAGAAATCGACCTGGTTAGTCGCAAGTGTGGCATTTGCGGCGATGAATCCCGATTCTCTTCCCATGAGTTTGACGATGCCGATACCGTTGTGTATCGAAGTCGCCTCGGTGTAGGCCGAATTTATCGATTCGCACGCTTCTGAGAATGCCGTTTCGGTTCCGAAGGAGCGTTCCATGTAGTTGATGTCGTTGTCGATAGTCTTCGGGATGCCGATGACCGAAATTTTGAGGTTCCTCTTTTCTATCTCGTTGATAAGCGCTATTGCGCCGCGCTGCGTACCGTCTCCGCCTATCGTATAGAGAATGTTAACTCCGAGTTCGTCGAGTCTGTCGACCATTTTTTCGGCATCCTGATTGCCGCGGCTCGTTCCGATGAAGGTGCCGCCCTGAAGCTGCTTGTTTTCAACCATCGCAGGAGTCAGGTGCCTGATTTCATAGCCTAATTCCTTCACCAGGCCTGCATAGCCGTAATTGATCCCGAGCGTTCTCTGGTTGTTGTATCTGTAGTAGTTCATTACAACGATTCCGCGGATGACTGCATTGAGTCCCGGACAGATGCCGCCGCAGGTAACGACCGCCGAAGTCGTTTCTCCAGGTTCGAAAAAGAGCTTCGTTCTCGGACCCGCCTTTTCAAACGACGGAACCCTGAGTCCCCGGTTCTGTATTGATTCGACCACGCTTTTGTCAATGAAGGCGAGAACTCTTTCATTTTCGGGAATCATCTGCGATTCGTATATTTTTTTGTTGGCTGTGAGAGGCGACATGAAATTCTGCTCTCCCAGTTTTTTTATTTCCATGTCGTGCCTGAAAAGCTCGTAATCCTCTTCGTCAAGTCCTTTTATCTGCGGTATTTCGACCATTTCTTACTCCTTAAAAATTCTAGAACAAACAAAAAAACAGGGAATCATAATGATTTTTCTTTTTTTGACAAATCAAAAACACTGTATACGATTCAACGTTTTATTGATTTTTGGAGACAGCAATGAAAAAGTTATTTTTGACTGTTATCGTTTTATTGAATGTTTCGCTTTTTGCGGCAAGTGCATGGCCTTGTTCAGGCGATTCCGAGTGTCCCGAGGGAACGACTTGCGATTCAGCTTCAAGTTCCTGTGTAATCGTTAAAGATAGAATCACCGATTATGCCGCAATAACATTGTCGGCCGGTGAAAACAACCCGAATTCGTCAGGTTCCGGAATGATTTTTGTGCCGAATCCGTCAAACGATCTGGTTTTGGGGCAGCTCGGGGTTAAAGCCTATGCCGGAGACGGTGAAGGAAAACTTTATTTTATACAGGAAATATCCGCCGACATTTCAGTTTACCCGAGTTTCATCAAATTTGAAGATTTCCGCTTGGTTTACGACGCAAACGGAAATGCAGCAGTCGATTCTTCCGACAAAGTCGTTGCCGACGGAACGGTCGAAGGGGCTACCGTTAAATTCGCCGTTTACCAGAAAGATATGTCCTTCAAAATGAATCAAACGGAGAATTTTCTTATGGTTGCGTCATTTTCAAGCGATACTCCGCTTAATGATTCGAATTCAAGATTCAATGCGGTTATAAAAGGTAAAGATTCCATAGTGGCGAATGCTGCCAAAAAAGTTGATGTGGCTGATATCAAGTCAATTTCTTTCCCGTACTTTTCTTTCGAACCGGAAAACGGGTTTTTCCTTTTTGCTTCCGGCAGGCATTTTCCGCGGACAGCTCCTTCTTGGAAGGAAATGAATAAAGAACAGAACATTATGCATTTGAGATTGAAGGCTCTCGACGGTGCAAACGAGCTTACGTCCCTAACGGTTAATCTCTACGGCAATTCGGTTGCATTCGGCAGCGGAATCGAAAAAATTTCCCTCTGCACGGACAGAAACAATACAGGCAGCTGCGATGAGGTTGTTGCGGAACTTTCCGATTTTATCGAAGGACAGACTAGCGCCGTATTTCAGATTCCTTCCGGTAAGATTGCCTTGAACGACGGAGAGGAGAAATTTCTTGTCATAAAGGCTGACTTGAATTTTTACAATGGTCAGAATACTCATTTTTATATTACCGATGCCGGCATAACACTGAAAACAAAAAAGAAAATCGCAGGAACACAGATCAAGACCGAAAATTTCAACTACAACTGCAGTGAAGAAGATCCGGAATGCCGTTTAAAACCGGAAGACGGTCAGTCTGAAGATGAAGGTGGAGATTCCGGCTGTTCACTGCTTTTTGTCGATTAATCATTGTCAACTCATATTTTTAGGAGGAAATCATGGGAATCATTGCTTTTCTTGCAATTTTCTTAGCAGTTGTCGCAGCTTGTGCGATTTTGCTTTTCACGCTTTACAACAAGCTCGTCGGTCTGCGTAACATTGTCCGCAACTCGTGGAGTCAGATTGACGTTCAGCTCAAGAGACGTTTCGACCTTATTCCGAACCTTGTCGAGACGGCTAAAGGTTACATGAAACACGAAAACGAAACTTTCGTGAAAGTTACCGAGGCACGTGCTGCTGCAATGTCTGCAATAAACAAGGGTGATGTCAAGGAAGTAGGTGCGGCAACCGCCAATCTCGACAGCTCGCTTGCAAAAATGATGCTCACGTTTGAAAACTATCCTGAACTCAAGGCCAATCAGAATTTTATGTCTCTTCAGGAAGAACTTTCTTCAACCGAAAATAAAATCGCTTTTGCGCGTCAGGCTTACAACGACGCCGTTATGATCTACAACAATGCGGTCGAGATGTTCCCGACTAACATAATTGCCGGAATGTTCAGCTTCAAACAATCAGATTTCTTTGAAATAGAAGATAAGTCAGAAAAGCAGGCTCCGAAAGTAACATTCTGAAATCATTAAATTTTCATGTGGGAACTTATTGAAAGGAATAAACGCAAGTCGCTGATTGTCCTGATTTTGATGTTTGTTTTGATGACCGCGTTTTCAGGTGCGATCGGTTATGGCATTGAACCTAATTACGGGTTTTACTGGGGTGCGCTTTTCGGAATTCTGATTTGGGCCGTCCAGTCTCTGGTCGCATATTTTCTGGGTGACGACATCGTTCTTCACTTCAATATGGCTGTTGTCGTAACTCCGGAAAGTTCGCCGCAGCTCTACAACATCGTTGAAGAGATGAAAATCGCTGCCGGACTTGCCGTCATGCCTGAAATCTACATAGTGCAGAGTTCAGGTTTGAACGCCTTTGCAACCGGAATAAGGCCGAATAAAACGGCGATATGCGTGACGAGCGGGCTTGTCGAAAACTTGAACAGAGACGAGCTTCAGGGTGTTATAGCTCACGAAATGAGCCACATCCTGAACCGGGATGTTCTCTTTATGACGTTCGCCGGAGTCATGCTCGGAACGATCACGATGCTTTCAAACGCACTTCTCAAGGGAACGGTGTTCGCAAATTCCAACAGAAGAAGTTCGCGCAAAAAAGGAGTCGGTGTCGGCGGACATCCAGCAGTAATTCTCATTCTTCTGCTTCTTGCGATATTTGCGCCGATTCTTGCACGCATTTTCTATTTCACGATTTCGAAAAAACGGGAATATCTGGCCGATGCGACTGCGGCAAGGCTCACGAGATATCCGATAGGTCTGGCTTCGGCTTTAGACAAAATCGCGAAAAAATCGTCGGTCAGCTTCGTCAGCAAAATCACCGCTCCGATGTTCATCGTAAATCCGCATTTCACCGGAAGCGACGAAGATTCGTTTTTTTCAGCTTCTACCCATCCGCCGATTTACAAGAGAATCGCCATTCTGACGCAGCTTCAGCACGGCGGCACTGTCTCTCTGGGAAATTACCAGAAACTTTACGAGAAGGAAGTCGAACACTCGCAGCTTCTTTCAAATGCCGTTTTAAAAGCCGACACCGGTGAAAAGATCCGGCAGCAGAGCGTTGAGAAAACCGCTCCGGAACAGGCCAAAGCGGTCGAAGACATCATTCTGGCGAATACGGGCTTCAAAATCCTTACCTGTGAATGCGGTCTTAAAATCAAACTGCCGCCGAGTTCGATGCAGACGGAAGTCAGATGCCCGCGCTGCAAACGCGGACTCAGTGCAGCCGGAGGCACGCTTGGCACCGCTTCGGAAGGCGGCGAAACCGAACTTGTTTTCAAAAGAATGTCGCTCACCGCGTGGGAATCCTTTCCGTGCCAGTGCGGAAATTTTACGTTTCAGCTTTCTCCGCTTTTCCGCGGTACCTACGTCATCTGCAAGCGCTGCGGAGCAAAGGTTAAAATCGAATATCCTTAATTTTTTGATTTTTTCTTTCCGGTTCTATCCAACAGGAAAAGCCCCAGAACGATGTAGTTCAGCCAGACGAACCAGTTCCCGAATTTGATATAAACTGTTTCCTTGTCGTAAAGCGGAACTTTGCGGTTGATTGTAGTTTTTTCAAGAAATCTCGTCGAATTTTCAACGGTTCCGTCTGGCAGAAGGACTTCGCTGATTCCTACGTTAGCACTTCTGACAATCGTTCTTCCGGTTTCGACTGCGCGGAATGGATAGAACATTCCGTGCTGGAATGTCTCGCTCGAATTTCCGAACCATGCGTCATTGCTTATATTGACCAATATTTCAGCCCCGTTTCTCACGAAACCGGCGATGTTTTCGCTGAAAGTTCCGTCGTAGCAGATGAGTACCGACGCCTTGAAACCGCCGAAATCGTAAACGGTGTATTCGGTTCCGCGGATGAAATCACCCAAATTGCCGGGAACGAGAATCGAAAGCCCGATTGAACGCAGAAATTCGCTGTAAGGAAGGTATTCGCCGAAAGGTGCGAGCTTGATTTTCTTATAAATTCTGCGGATTTTCCCGTCCTGAACAAATCCTGCGGCATTGAAAAAACTCAGTTCTTCGCGGTCGACCATATCCATTCCTACAATCTGATTCTTAAAATCGTATGCCCTGGGAAAATAACGTTCCATAATGTAGCTGAAGTTCTCAAAACCTACCGGAATCCTGAGGGGCATTGCCGCCTCGTGCCAGACGACAAGGTCGCTGTCTCTATCAAAACTGTTGAGCTGACTGACAAAAACATCAATCATTTCAAAGACATTTGATTCTTTAGCATTTATGTCGTATTGATTTATGGCGGGCTGCATGAGACCGATTTTTATCTCTTTCGTAGGAACTTCCGACTTGAATGAAATCATCTGATAAGCCGAATATGAACAAAGCAGAACAAGAACGGCGACGAGAACCATTCCCTCTCTCCTGTCGTTTTTTCTGAAAATCAAAGTGTAAATATAGAGCGAAAACCAGACAATCATAAAAGAAATTATGTATACCGAGCCGAGTGAAGCCCACTGCAGGACAACTTTGTTTGAATACTGCGAATGTCCGAGCGCAGCCCAGAAGAAATCGACCGGAAAAAATGTGCGTAGAAACTCGACTGCAAGCCAGATAACCGCAATGAACCACGGTTTAAGCGGCAGAACCGAATCTTCCGGCGCTTTTATCAGATCGCTGAAATCCGAAGTCTTTTCGCTTTTTTTGGCGAAAAAACGGCAGAGAAGAAAAAAGGCAAGCCAGAAAGTTCCCAGAATAGTGAACATGAGCAGGAGTGCGAGAATGCTTTCCGTAACACCCAGACCGCCGTAAATATTCAGGGAATAGAAAATCCAGTAAAAAACGAAGGCGTTTGCAGGAATCGTTATAGCGTAAACCGCCAGAATCTGCTTTTTAAGGGTTGAAAACGAGTTTACGATGTAAAAAAATAGCGGAATGACGGGAAAAATCAGAAGCCATCCCATAAAATCATGCAGAAAAACGGTGGATGTTTCTCCGGGAATCACGAACGGAAAACTAAGCGCAAAGCAGAAAACAAAGAAAAGTGATGCTATGAAGAGCTTGGTCTTATCAGGCATTTTTATTCTTCACCGCGGCCTTTCCACTGCGGAAAAAGCTGCTTCATGACGACATTTTCGGCATTCCGCATCTCTTCCCGCTCCCTTTTTTTGCGGTGGTCGAAACCTAAAAGATGCAGAATTCCGTGGACGACCATGAAAACCATCTCTTCATCAAATGTCGTGCCGTATTTTTCGGCATGGTTTGCAACAACATCGGTGCAGATGAAGATATCACCTAAAAGATAGGGTGCGAATTCAGCTCCCTCGCCTTCGGAAAAAGCGAATGAAATGACGTCGGTTGCTCTGTCTATATGCCTGAAATCATTGTTTATTTCTCTGATTCTTGCTTCGTCCACGAATATTATCGAAACTTCGTAAGGATCAGTCGTTTTAAGATTTTTATATTTCAAGGCAAAGGTGATTGCCTTTCGCATCGCTGCTTTCAGTGTGCCGGGTGCGTATTCACATTCCGAAAAAAACGCTGTTTTCATTTGTTCTCCTGCTCAAACTGTGCAATTGAAACCTGAATCTGCTCTTTTTTATCCTGCGGATATTTGACTCTGCCGTGGTAAATTCCTGAAAAGGTATCAACCAGGGAATTTTCTATTATCTGAAGGTCTTTTGTCGTTATGTTGCACTTTACGAACTGATTTTCCCTGATTTTTCCGGCAATTATCTCCTGGACTCTCGCCTTTATGCCGTTTTCGGTTTTTTTATCCATCGAGCGCACCGCCGCTTCGCAGCTGTCGGCAATCATAAGAAGTGCGGTCTCTTTCGACTGCGGTTCCGGTCCTTGATATTTGAATTCGGCCTCAGAAACGTTCGGATCGGTTTCTTTAGCTTTTTTGTAGAAGTATCCGACCAGAGTCGTTCCGTGGTGTTCGAGGACGGCCGCTTCGATTTCTTCGCCCAGACGGTATTTTTTGGCAAGTTCAAGCCCGTATTTCACATGGTTGGTGATGATTCGCGCAGACATAGTCGGTTTGTAGCTGTCGTGCGCATTTTTCCTGTCACGCTGGTTTTCGGTAAAATATTCGGGACGTTCGAGTTTTCCGATATCGTGGAAATAAGCCATGACCTTGCATTTTAGCGGATTCAGTCCGAGTTCCCGTGCCGCAACTTCGACAAGCGATGCGACAGTGAGCGAGTGCTGGTAGGTTCCGTTGGCGTAGACCGACATCTGCTTGATGAGTTCATTGCTCATCGTCGAATAGTTGACGTATTTTATGTTTGTCGTGTAGTCGAGCGTCGCTTCAAAGAAAGGAATCATTATGCTTAAAAATCCGCCGGAAAGTACCGCCGAAACAAAAGCGCATACGATAGCGGCGAAAATATGCATTCCGCTGTGATTCAGAGATGAATCCAGAATTCCGATGACCAATGCGAGTCCCATTGCCAGAACTGAAAATTTAAAGGTCTGCCACATAATCTGGCCTGACGATTCGACGTGAAAAATGATGAACATGAAAAGAAGCGAACCGAAAACATAAAAAACGGGAATGAAATAATTTTCGGGGAAAAGCATCGTCAGTATGGCCGAAAGTACGAACAGGAAGAAGCATGCTGTTTCGGTGTTGATCAAAACTCTGACGGCCGCGACAAAAAATGGCAGCGGGAAAAAGAAGTAAATCGCCTTGTTGTCGTATGCAACTTCCTGAATCCACGGCATTACATAACGGATAAGCAGAAGGGCAGACAACATAAGCGAAGTCATCAAAAGCAGATCTTTGTTACGGTATCTGAATTTGCCGATCGAGCGGGTGAAAACGAGAAAGACGATCAGGACAAAAGCGATTATGAAGAAAAAATTCCCGAAAAAGAAAAGTTCGTTGGAAATGTTTTCCGACTGCTCCTTCATCACTTTGAGAACTTCGATGTCCTCTTTCGTAATTATCGATCTTGATGAAATAACGCGCTCGCCTCTCGAAATCTTCCTTTCCGATTTCGGCGCGTTGTTCTTTGCCTCGATTTTGTTGTATTCTGTGATTTCACTGTTGTAAAAAATCGAATCCTTCATCGTCCAGTTTGCGATTTCTGCAACGATATCAAAGCCTTGAGTCGTAAAACCTGACATGTTAAGCTTATCTTTGGTGTGCAGGATTTCCGCTTTGAGAGCAGTCGAATTTATGATTTTGTTAGTCTGGATGAAAAAAGAAAAAGTTCTTATAGCTGCGGTCTGGTCAGCATTCTGATCGGTCGAATCTTTCTTTCTGACAACGATGTGCTTGGGAACGTAATCGGCCGGAATACCTTCTTTCAAAATATAGTAATCGTTCTGATTGAAGTATTCGGATATTTCCGCAATAGCCTCCGGAATCTTGGCCGGAAAAATATTGTCAACCAGATTGAAGAAAACGGTGTTGGAAAGCGGCGTTCCTATTGCGCGTTCGAAATCACTCCGTTTTTTTGCAAAAAGCGGACGGAGCCCGGTTTTCAGCTCCTTAAATTCATTGCTCTTTCCTGAATTTATAATGTATTCTGCCAGAATGTCGTGAAATTCGGGCGGATAGAGGTGCCTTTCGGCGATTGCAGCCTTCAGAGTTTCCTTGGCCGCATCACGCATCATTTTGAATGCTTCGCTCAAAGCTTCAAGATTCTTTTTCTGATCAACGAAATCGTAAGTGTTGGGCACTTCGTTCTGCGCCTTTTCCTGATTTTTCGCAGTCTCTTCTTCGTTGAGGATCATGTAATCCTTGTCGGCGATGATGGAATGGTCGATAACGTGTCCGATGTTTTTCGGATCGTCGGGATAGTTTTCCCGCCCGGAATCGGGAATCATGATCCAAGCCGTGATAACCGTAAAAATGAAGAAAACTGCCAACCGAGAGATTTTATCGCTTCTTCTGAGCCAGTTTATGTATTTTTCAGTAATTTCATCGAATTTTTCCAGAAGCGAAACATAAAAAATTACCGCCGTGAAAACGCACCAGACAATAATCTGCGGCGAAGATTCGCGCTTTTTTTGCCAGGAATCGTAAATCTTGTAAGGTTTTTCGAATTTGCTGAAACGCCAGCGGAAAATATCTTCGTCTTCGTTTTCAGAAGATTTTTCTATAATAAATTTCAGCTTTTTGAACTCTTTTATGAGCCTGTTATTCAGATTTTCGTTTGCTTCCTTAAAACTTTTCATCGTTCCCCGCAGAACAAAAACGTTGCATTATGAACCAAAAGCGGCGTCAAGTCAAAAAGTTGCGGCCGTTTTTCGGTTCAGAATACCGATAAGCCGGCGAAAAGCCTTTCCGCGGTGACTCAGAAGATTTTTTTCCTCTTCGGAAAGTTCCGCCATGGTTCTGTCGAATCCTTCAGGAACAAAAAGCGGGTCGTATCCGAAACCGTTTCCGCCGCGCTCGCTTTCTATAATTCTTCCGCTGCATCTTCCTTCGGCTGCAATCATCGTCTTATCGGGAAAAATCATGACTGCGGAACATACGAAAAATGCCGATCTGTCGGATTTCCCTGAAAGTTCTCTTAAAAGCTTCGCTCTGTTCGCTGCATCGGTTCCTTCCTCTGAAAACCGTGCCGAAAAGATTCCCGGTCTTCCGTCAAGAACTGAGACAAGCAGGCCGGAATCATCAGCCAATACGGCATAATCATTAGATAATTTTGATGCGGCCTCTGCTTTTATCACCGCGTTCTGAAGAAAAGTCCAACCTGTTTCTTCAGGCGCCTTCCAATTTGGAAACGCACTTATGGGGAGAATTTCAAAACCTTCGAAAATTTCCGCCGCCTCCCTAAGTTTTCCTTTGTTTCCCGATGCAAAAACGATTTTCATGACACCTCCGGAATCTTCAAAAAAACGTTTCAATTTACTTTTATTTAAAGTCTTGGCAATGAAAAACGGTTTTTTTGGCGACAAACTCCTATTTTGACGCTTCAAAAACTTCAAAACCTTGGTTGTTTTTGGTATAAGCGGGCGTTTTTTTGTCAACCATTGGAGTTCATTATGAAAGTTTTACATGAAATAAGCGAAGTAAGAAGTGCAAGGCGTGAATGCGGATCGACTTTCGGTCTCGTTCCTACGATGGGTGCGCTCCACGAAGGGCATCTTTCGCTCATCAAAAAAAGCGTTGAAAAGTGTTCTCGGACTATCGTTTCGATCTTCGTAAACCCGACTCAGTTCGGCCCGAACGAAGATTACGAGAAATATCCGAGAACCGTAGAAGAAGACCTTAAAAAATGTGAGGCTGCCGGTGCAGACTACGTTTTTTTACCGACAAATCAGGTGATTTACGGAACAGAAAAGCCGCTCGTCACACTGAATGTCGATAAGGAACTGACTTCGGTTCTCTGCGGAAAAAGCAGACCGATCCATTTTAACGGCGTTGCTCAGATCGTTTCGATTCTTTTCAATATTGCGCAGCCAGATGTCGCGTTTTTCGGTGAAAAGGACTACCAGCAGTTGACTATAATCCGCAGAATGGTGGCCGACCTTCATTTTCCGATTGAAATAGTCGGCGTTCCGACTGTCCGCGAAGAGAGCGGTCTTGCGAAAAGTTCAAGGAACCGCTACCTTTCCGAAACAGAGCTCGCTGTAGCACCTAATATTTACAAAGTCATGAATATTATTAAGGAAAAAGCTGACAATTTGCACGCAAAAAATGAAACGGTTCCTGTTGGAACTCTCGAAAACGAAGCAAAAAAACTGATTTCCGAGCTTGTTCCGGGTTCGAAAATAGACTATTTCGAGATCCGCAGCACGAATGACCTTAAAAAAAGCGAAAATCTTGCCTCTGACTCGCGTATCTTCACGGCGGTATACGTCGGAACGACAAGACTGATTGACAATCTTTATATTGGAAAATAGTAATAAAATCAAAGATTTAAGATGAAATACCTGCTTTCACTGGGTTCCAACATAGGTGACAGTTTTGACAATCTGAAAAAGGCTATATCCAAGCTGGAGGAAAAATCGATTTTCGTTGACGACTGTTCGAGCGTCTACGCATCGTCGCCGGTCGACTATCTGACGCAATCAGATTTTCTGAACATCTCCCTCATTGTCGAAACCGCCTACGAACCGGCACAGCTGCTTGAAAAGCTTAAAAGTATAGAGCATGAAATGGGACGGGTAAAAACGATTGAAAAAGGGCCGAGAAACATTGATTTAGACATAATTTTCTGGGAAAACGGAGATTTCGAGTCAGAAAATCTGAAAATTCCGCACAAAGAGGCTGCGAACAGGCTTTTCGTAATTTTCCCGACCCTTGAAATTATCGACCGCGCCGGACATTTCAGGAAGGAAAAGGCTTTTTTTCACCGTCTTCTCGAAACCGAGCAGGAAAGATTCGTGGGGCAGAAAATCGAAAAATTGTATCCTTTCAAAATAGATGAAGAAAATTACGGCTGGAAAAACATTGTTTGAACAGAGTAGGGGAAAATGAGTAGAATCATCAACAACGTCAAGCCGCTGATTGCCATAATAGGCCGTCCGAATGTCGGAAAATCGACGCTTTTCAACAAAATTCTGAACAAAAATTCGGCAATCGTCGATGACATGCCCGGAGTAACAAGAGATCTCAACTATCAGGATCTGATTTACGACGACAAGCCTTTCACGATCATCGACACGGGCGGATTTCACATTGACGAAAACGAAACCGACGCGATAACGAAGGGAATCAGGGAGCAGATAAACGAAGTTCTCGATGAAGTGGACGGCGTTATAATGCTCTGCGACGGTGAAGCAGGACTTACCGGAAGCGACCGCGAGATTTATCACCTGATCCGCGTCAAAGGACTCCGCTCGTGGCTGGCAGTTTCTAAAATCGATTCAGAAAACAAGGAGATCGCATCGGCCGAATTTTATGAAACGGGCGCCGATACGGTTTATCCGGTTTCGGGAAAAACCGGTTACGGCGTTTTCGACATGCTTGACGACGTGACGAAGGATTTCTGGACAGAAAAGGAGATAAACGAAAAACTGCTTCCGGCTCCCGAAGAGATAAAAATCGCTATTTTCGGCCGCCCGAACGTAGGAAAATCGACTCTCGTCAACAAAATCATCGGTCAGGACAAGATGCTGGTCAGCCCGATTCCGGGAACGACGATGGATCCGATAGATTCTACAGCAAAGTACATGGGCAGGACGCTCCGCCTGATAGACACGGCCGGAATCCGCAGAAAGAAAAAAATCGAAATGCTCATGGAAAAGGCGGCAATCGTCCGCGCATTCCACTCGGTTGACCGCTCCGACATCGTAATTTTCATGATGGATGCCCAGGAACTTGCGACCGACCAGGATCTCCGCATTTTGGGACTTGCGCACGACAAGGGAAAAGGAATCATAATCGTAATAAACAAATGGGATCTCATTGAAAAAGAGACGGGAACCTACGAAAAAATCGTTCAGGATCTGCGCGACAGAATAAAATTCGCTCCTTATGCGCCGATAATTTCAATTTCGGCAATGCAGGGAATGCGCGTCCAGAAACTGCTTGAAAAAGTTATGAGCGTGCATGAAAACTACCGGAAGATGATTGACGACGAAACCCTGGAAGAGTGGCTTTCCGCCGTTCTTTCCAAAAATCCGCCGCCGCTCACCCGCAAGAACAAAATGATACACTTCAACGGAATCACGATGGAACAGACTTCGCCGCTTACCGTCGTAATCAAGGTGAGTGCACCCAACGACATCCATTTTTCATACGACAGATACCTGCTCAACAAATTTTACGAAGCCTTTCCGTATGAGGGTGTTCCGGTGAAAATCGTTTACAGACACAGCTTTAAAAAACCTAAATCAAAGGAGTGAGCATGAAAAAAATCATACTGACGGTTTTTCTTATCGCAGTTGCAGTTGCGCTTTTCAAATGCTATTCGATCTACAGCGGATATCAGGCATTCAAAACGACCAGAATCGAAATTCCGGCGGGAACGACTGTCGCCGTCGAAAAGGGGAATACATGGAACAGTGCGGCGAAAAAACTTGCCGAAGCAAAAGTCATTACCGATGCAAGACAGTTCATGTGGATGATCAAGGAGAAGGATTTCGGCAAGTCGCTCAAAACCGGCGAATTCGAATTTTCCGGCGCGATGAATCCAGAGGAAGTCGCTAAAAAAATTATGAGCGGCAAAGTGAAACTCTACTCCTTCACGGTTCCCGAAGGCTACAACAAATACGACGCCGCCGAAGTTTTCAAGACTCTTGAATGGATGAACGGAAACGACAAATTCCTCGGAGTCTGCCACGACAAAAACTTTCTTGAATCAATCGGGGCAGGTAACAAACAAAGCTGCGAAGGCCTGCTTTTCCCGTCAACTTACAGTTTTCCGCGCGGCAGCGACATCGTTGCCGTTATGAAAAAAATGGCCGGTCAGATGAAGGAAACCCTCAGAAAATACGGTGCCGACATCGAAAAATCGGAAATGGATGCTTACGATCTGCTAAAACTCGCGTCAATTGTCGAAAAGGAGACGGGTGCGAAAGAGGAACAGCCGAAAATTGCCTCCGTTTTCCTCAACAGAAAGAGAATCGGCATGAAAATGCAGACAGATCCGTCGGTTATTTACGGACTTCTGCCGAAATTCAACGGAAACATCACGAAAAAGGATCTTATGACCGACCATCCGTGGAACACCTACACCCGCTACGGATTTCCGGCAACTCCGCTCTGTTTTCCGGGCGAAGGTGCAATAAAAAGCGTTCTTCACCCAGATGAAACAAAATTTCTCTACTTTGTCGCAACGGGAAAAGGTTATCACTATTTTTCAAAGACGCTCAAAGAGCACAATGCAGCAGTAGAACACTATCAGGTTCAGGGCAGACGCGACAAGTTCGTTTATTGAGATTGAAATCAAACCGGATTAATCCACAACCACTTTCGGAATGCGGCTTGAAAGAGTTTTTTGTAACTCGTTTTGTTGAATACCATAATAAATTTTATTAGTGATTTTTCTCGATATCTGTGAGCAGTTCTTCGAGTAACAAATTAAAATTTGTATGTCTTTGCAAAGAATTATTGTCCAGTTTTATGTAGTCCCATGATGCTTCATAATCCATGTCGTGAATTGCATCTAGATCGTTTGATATCTTCTTAGCAAACTGGATTTCTTGATCCATATACTTCCTAGCAAATTTCTTTGCATAATCACATTTGTTTTTCTTTTCCAAGTTTTGATTTCTATGAAGAAAATGATCTAAATTGCATGAAAAATAGTAAATTTTATATGGTATTTTTACTTTTTTTTCTATTTCTATTTCACTACGACAGCTCAGACACTTCAAATTATTGCTCTTTATGGCATTTCTCTCTTTGATTTTATCTAGAGCCTCAGTATCTCTACAAATAATTTGATCTTCTTCATAATATAGGGTTCTCTGTTGATATAAAGCTTTGTGTCTGTCTGGTTCTTCATCCAACCTCACCATCTCAGCAGATATAAATGCACCATCTGTATCTCCTATGTGTATTATATTCGTAATATTGTTAAGATCGATTTTCTCTTTATTACAGAAATCATTTAAAATTTCATGAATCTTTTTATTAATGAAAATCTCGTCATAACAAGTAATGTCTGTGCCAAATTCTAAAAAACGAACTTCTATATTTTTATCAATCCGATCATATAATGCAGGAATTGCGATTTCAAGTGCCATTCGATCAGATTTACCTTCTACAAAAAACAAAAGGAACTTTCTCATTATTCATCTCCAGCTTTCTTCAGAGCAGCGATCATTTTAAAGCGTTTTGTCTGATTGTATATTTCTTCTTCTTGTCCGCAAAGAACTATTTTCCTAAAATAAGTATCTCTCAAATTGTTTGTTGCCGATATGTTCTTGAGACGGGTATATCTATTTTCAGTATTTGTTGTTGTAAAACATAAGAACTTTTTACTAATCACTTCAAGGGGTCTAAGGTTATGCGACGTAAAAATAAATTGTCCGCATCCGGATTCTTCTATCACTTGCAGTATTTCACCCAGCAGATATTCAAATATTCCCGCATCAAATTCGTCTATAGCAACAGTTGCTGATGGTTGATTGAACGCCTCAATAATTAAACCCAAAACAGATATAATTTTTCTTACTCCATCTGACTCATCGCGCAAAGGCAATACTATATCATCTCTATGAACTTCCAGTTCTGCTTCCACCATCGGCATTCCAGTTGTTTTAGAAACAGTATGCTCACACTTTTTTAATCTAATAGCCAGTCCAGGAACCAATTGTTCTAAGACGGAACTAATATTTTTGATTTCTATTCTAATTTTGTCAAATTCTTTTATTGGAACAGTTATTTTGCCTTCTGCATCGAAGATTTTAATGTCTTCTTTAGTGCAAACAGGTAATGCAAAATTAAGCCTGATCAACCCAGATGATTTTGTATCTATAACATATAAATAGTGACCAGCATAATATCTCAATTCTGTCAAGACTCTAAAGGGGATAAAATTTTGATCATTATAAGCCAATATTTTTAATGTGTCTTCCATGAAAATAAAAGAATAGGATTGTTCTCTTGCAAATCGTTTATTCAGTTCCAAAGACATCAAAACTTGTTTTTCAGTACCAACAAGTTTTTTTCTTTTAGTAACTGGGGTAAAAGGAGCATTTTCAGAAGATGTATCAATGATACGTTGACTCTTTGATTCTGTCTCCCAAGTTAAAAAAAACTTTTCATTATATATTTCAACTTTATTGGCCTTGTCTGGTATTTTATTCAGTTTGTGTAGTACATCAGCATATTTAGCTATAATCTCTTCCTTTGTTAGAGGTTTGATTCCCATACTGAAAGAATATGTTGCTTCACGAATAACTTCGTCTGGATATTGTATATCAAAAACAAATTCCAAGTCAGCGCATTCTTTTCCTATTGCAACGCAGTCCGCATATATGCTTGGAACAGGCCAGCCACCCATAAGAGATTTAAGGATAGACAACGCTTCTATAAACGCAGTTTTTCCTGACCCATTCTGACCGTATATGCCAAGAATATCTGATTCAGTAAAATCACCTCCGCAATTTAATGTTATTTCACCGTGCCCGACATTTTTAAAATTATTCAGTGTAACTTTTTTTATTCTTATTACAGCATTTCTTTTTTTACCCAAATTGTCAATAAGTGTTTTAAAATCCATTGTTTCACCCAAATTTTGTTCCTTTGTTTCTTTCATCTTCTTTTCCCCATTATTACCTTTGTTTTAATTGTCTTATTTCACTTTTTCCTTATTATTTTTCTGTTATTTTTTTCATTTTATCTCTTTTTTAAGAAAAAATCATAATCACAAAATTCATATATCGCCCAAGATAAAAATGTCAACAAAATTTAAAAATAGTATTTTTTACTCGTTTTTTGTATTTTGATTACAGTTTATCGCAACTGAAATATTAAAGTTAGCATAAAATTCAAACCACTGGAAAGCTATTTTGTTTTAAATAAAGATATTTATTTTGACTGGTGAACCTAATCCACAACCACTTTCGGAATGCGGCTTGAAAGACGTGCCACGACTTCGTAATTGATTGTTCCGGCAAGACCTGCCAGCTGCTCGGCGCGGATGATCTGGTCACCCTGCTCGCCGATGAGGACGACTTCGTCTTCAGCTTTGACATCGGGAATGTCGGTAACATCAATCGTGGTGAGGTTCATCGCTATTCTGCCGAGTATCGGGGCTCTTTTCCCGTGAACGAGGACATAACCCTGATTTGACAGCTTGCGGTCGTATCCGTCGCTGTAACCTATCGGAAGTATTGCGATTTTCGAATCGCGTGTCATCTGGTGCGAGCAGCCGTAACCGATAAAATCGCCTGCTTTTACGGTTTTCACCTGACCGATGACGGTTTTCCACGACAAAACCGGAGCAAGAATGTGTTCGGAGCCGTGACCGTGTTCGATTATGTAGCTGAGATATGTCTCTTTCGACGGCCAGAGACCGTACTGCGCGATGCCGAGGCGGATCATGTTGAAGTGGGTGTTGGCGTATATCGCCGCAGCGGCACTTGAAGCGAAGTGCATGTCGAAGCCTGAAAATCCGGCGTCTCTGATGTAGGAAATCTCCCGTTTGAAGCGGTCGATCTGGAATCTTGCATAAGAGTGGTCGGTCGTGTCCTCGATGTTGGCAAAGTGGCTGTAAACCGCTCTGAGTCTGACGTTTTTACACTTTTTCAGCTCTTCGACGAAGTTTATAAGTACCTGTCCGGAAATTCCCTGCCTGTTCGTTCCGGTCTCGATTTTGAGATGAATATTTACGGTTTTTCCCAATGATCCTGCAATATTATTGTAATTGTGCAGATATCCGGGGTCGCAGCAGAGAACTTCGATATCGTTTTCGATCACAGCAGCAGCCATTCTTCTGATAGTCGGTCCTACGACGACGATTCTCTGTGAAAAACCCTGCTTTCTCAAAATCAGAGCCTCGTCGATGCTATGGACGCAGAAAACCCTGACTCCGCATTCGTCGGCGAAGTGGGCTATTTCAACCATTCCGTGACCGTATGCGTTCGCCTTGATGACGACGGCGAGTTCCGTTCCGGCACTGATCCTGCTTCTGAAAAACTCGATATTTTTTCTGTAAGCTGAACGGGAAATCTCGATCCAGCTTGAATAAACGGCTTCGCTCATGTTTTCTCCGGATAAAAAAATCCGGAGCCTTTCAGCCCCGGATCAAAAAACAAATCAGTTAGTCTTCGTCATCCTCGAAAAGGATCCCTCTGCCGGGGAAGAAAGCGCTTTCGTCAAGCTGTTCTTCGATTCTGAGAAGCTGGTTGTACTTCGCGATTCTTTCGCTTCTGCAGAGGCTTCCGGTCTTGATCTGGCCTGCGTTTACGGCAACTGCGAGGTCAGCGATGAAAGTATCTTCGCTTTCGCCGCTTCTGTGGCTGATGACAGTCGAGTAACCCGCTCTGTGTGCAAGTTCGATCGTGTCGAGCGTTTCTGTAAGGGTTCCGATCTGGTTGAGTTTGATGAGAATTGCGTTTGCAACTCCTCTTTCGATGCCTTCGCCGAGTCTGTCAGCATTCGTTACGAAAAGGTCGTCGCCGACGATCTGGATCTTGTCGCCGAGTTCTTCTGTCATAAGAGCCCAGCCTTCCCAGTCGTCTTCAGCCATACCGTCTTCGATCGAGAAGATCGGGTATTTCGAAACGAGGTATTTGTAGTATTCAACCATTTCGACTCTGGTTTTCGATTTTGCGCCCGATTTTTTGAACTCGTAAAGCTCCTTGTTGGCGTCGTAAAGCTCGGAAGCTGCGACGTCAAGTGCCAAAACGACGTCTCTGCCCGGAACGTAGCCGGCCTTTTCGATTGCTGCCATGATAACCTGAAGAGCATCTTCATCACTTGCCAAATCAGGAGCGAAACCGCCTTCGTCGCCTACGCCTGTTGAGAAACCGTTGCTTTTGAGAAGCTTTTTGAGTGAATGGAAAACTTCAGCAACCATTCTGAGACCTTCCTTGAAGCTGTCTGCTCCTACCGGCATAACCATGAATTCCTGAATGTCAACGGTGTTGTCGGCGTGCTGTCCGCCGTTGAGAATGTTGCACATCGGAACCGGAAGGGTGTCGGATCTGAGTCCGCCGATGTATCTGTAAAGCGGAAGGTCGAGCGATTTAGCGGCTGCTCTTGCAACTGCCATCGAAACGCCGAGCATTGCGTTTGCGCCGAGATTCGTCTTGTTTTCTGTGTCGTCGAGACCTATCATGGTTTCGTCGATCATTCTCTGGTCGAGAGCGTTCATGCCGATGATCTCGGCAGCGATTTTCTCAATGTTTTCAACCGCTTTCGTAACGCCTTTGCCGAGGTATCTCTCTTTATCGCCGTCTCTGAGTTCAAGAGCTTCGTGAACGCCCGTGCTTGCGCCGCTCGGAACTATTGCCGATGCGGTAACGCCGTTTGCAAGTTCGACTTCGACTTCGACAGTCGGGTTTCCTCTTGAATCAAGAACTTCTCTTCCTTTAACTCTGATAATTTCTGACATTTTTCATCTCCCAAAAAAACAGTTAATAAAAAACCGGCGGAGATATTATAACCTTTTATGAGGATAACAAGTATTTAGGTGAAAAAATGTGAGGAACTGAAACATTTTTTTTAAAGATGATGGAACGTAGCAGAAAGTCACCCTGTTTAATATAGATAATTGTTTTGGTCTCATTGTAGAGAGCTGTTTCGGATATTACGGAAAGTCAATCTTTCACATTCATTCAGGATAACAGACCGGTTGAAATCATATTTGTGAAAAAATAGCGTTAAAACTGGACAATATCGCAGAGTTGGTGTAGGAATCCGCACTAAGCAGGATTTCTATCCCGCGTATTAGTATAGTATAAGGAGATTTCAAGTGACTACTGATTTCGAAAACATAAAAAAGAATATTGAAAGAGCCGTAGAGCAGTTCAAAAACGGCGGAATCGTCATCATTGTTGACGATGAAAACCGCGAAAACGAAGGTGATTTCGTTGTCGCAGCGGAAAAGATCACACCCGAAACAGTCAATTTTATGATAAAAAACGGACGCGGAGTTCTCTGTGCGACCCTGACTGAAGACCGCTGCAGGGCACTCGGCCTCGATATGCAGGTGATGAGCAACACTTCGCTCTTGGGAACGCCGTTCACCGTAACTGTCGATCTTCTGGGACACGGCTGCACGACCGGCGTTTCGATGTTTGACAGAGCTTCGACAATACGCGCTCTTGCTGAAGATTTCACAAAACCTGAGGATCTGGGAAGACCCGGTCACATCAATCCGCTGCGTGCAAGAAACGGCGGAGTTCTGGTCAGGGCCGGTCACACCGAAGCTTCAGTTGATCTGGCGAAACTTGCCGGACTTAAACCTGTCGGAGCCCTGATTGAGATAATCAACGACGACGGCACGATGGCAAGAATGCCTCAACTTATTGAAATTGCAAAGAAAAACAATTTCCCGATTCTTACTATAGAAAACATCATCGCATACAGGCTCATGACCGAATCTCTGATTGAGCAGGTCGCGGACGCAGTGCTGCCTACACGCTGGGGCGGTGAATTCAAAATCAAGGTTTTCCGTAATAAAATCGACGGTTTGGAGCATGTGGCCCTGATAAAGGGTGATATTGCGGACGGAAAGCCGGTACTTACCCGCGTTCATTCCGAATGCCTTACCGGAGACGCTTTGGGAAGCATCCGCTGCGACTGCGGATACCAGCTCCAGAACGCAATGGAAATGATCAAAGCCGAGGGGAGGGGAGTCATCCTTTACCTTCGTCAGGAGGGAAGGGGAATCGGACTCGGAAACAAAATCAAGGCCTACCACCTTCAGGACGAAGGAATGGATACCGTCGAGGCGAATATCGCGCTCGGATTTCCGGCGGATCTCAGGGATTACGGCATCGGTGCCCAGATTCTTTCTGAAATAGGTGTCAAAAAAATCAGACTTTTGACAAATAACCCCAAGAAAATCAAGAGCTTGGCAGGATACGGTCTTGAAATAACCGAGCACGTTCCGAATGTCTGCGGCGTTCAGAAAGAAAACAGAAGATACCTTGAAACCAAACAAAATAAAATGGGACATACGATTTTTACATCGGATAAAAAGATTAAGACGGGAGATTAAAATGGAAGTAAAAACTTTTTCGGGCGATCTCAGTGCAAAAGGGAAGAAGTTTGCCGTAATCGTTTCAAGATTCAACAGCCTTCTTTCTGAATCTCTTCTTAAAGGTGCAGTCGACTGCCTTGAACGTCATTATGCTGAAAGCGCTGAAATCATTAAGGTTCCAGGCGCTTTCGAGATTCCTTTCGCGGCAAAGCAGGCGGCTATGACCAAAAAATACGACGCTGTAATCTGTCTCGGTGTCATCATCCGCGGCAGCACGCCTCATTTCGACTTCATAGCAGCCGAAACGAGCAAGGGAATCGCTCAGGCTTCGCTTGAAACAGGCGTTTACATGTCTTTCGGAGTTCTTACGGTAGATTCGATAGAACAGGGAATCGAAAGAGCCGGCACGAAAGCTGGAAACAAAGGTTTCGACGCCGCACTTGCAGCAATAGAAATGCTTAATTTATCCGACAAATTAAAATAGACGGGAAAACGTTATGGGATTAAGAAGACGCTCAAGAGAAAAAACGCTGCAGATTCTTTACAGCCTTGAATTTAACAAAAACATGACTGTGAAGGAAGCTGTCGACAGTTATCTGACCTATTTCAATATCGCTTCGTCAAAGCAAACCGACAAGAGTGAATCTCCGGCAAACAACGAACCGATAGAAGAAGAAAGTATTTTCATAACATACCTTTTGAATACGGTCAGAAACAACATTCAGGAAATTGAAAGACTGATCGAAGAAGCTGCTATAAACTGGAGGATAGAGCGTATCGCGCTGATCGAGCGCAATATTCTCAGAATGTCGGTGGCCGAACTCATTGACGAAAACAACGGCGTTCCGTTCAAGGCGACGATAAACGAAGCGATAGACATCGCCAAGAAATTCGGCAGCAAGGAATCTAGTTCCTTCGTCAACGGCATAATAAACAAAGTTGCTGATATTATTGACATAAAAAACAAAAAATTATGAAACTCAACGCTGAAAGACTTGTTCCGTTCTGCACAACGATACTTGCAAGAATCGATAAATACGAGGATATCTCCGCCCAGATAAAAGAGTGGTGCGAAAGCGGTTCCTTCAATCCGCAGGGAAAAGTTTATCTCGTCGACTGTGACAGAAAAAAGGTCAAAATGTTCTCTCTGGAAGGCAGGAAAGTTGCAACATTTGAAGATGATTACACATTTTTTGCATTAATCAGGTTCATTCAAAAGGTTAAGCCTTCATGTATCATCGATTTCTGCAACAATCCGTTTTCAAAAACCGTCGTCTTTTTCTCTCATGCAGGTTGTGCGGTATGTCAGAAAAGCCTTTTTTCGCTGTTTTTTGCCGAAGCAGGCTACAAAAAAGATAGTATAAACAGTTTGAAAAAGGCCGTTCCGTGTTTTTTCAATGAATCGAAACCTGGAGAAAGATTTGTCTACCGTCAGACTTCAGATTCTGAAATTCCCGAAGAATTCAAAGAACTTACGGAAAATCAGATTCAGGAAGAGGAAAAACTTGTCCTTGATCTCGGTTCCTTGCCGGAAAATCCGACCGGAAGAATTCTGTGGGTTCCGAAAAGAACGACGGCACGCGGAATGTGGGCTGATTTCAAAAAGCTGACGTATTACGCCGAAAAGGAAAACTGCCTGATCGATGTCCATTTTAAAAATGCAAAGGCTAAAAAAAGATTCGACAGCGTATTTTTCATCAAGGGACGCAAAATGGATCTTGACCGATACCTGAATCCCGTCGTCTGCGAAAATCTCTCTGACGCAATTTTTAAAAAGGATGCTCCGGATTATAAAAAAATAATTTTTTCCTTCGGAATGACTTCTGAATATTTCAAGACGAAATCTTTTCTTAAACAGACCGGCAAAGACAGGAATTCCGAAAATTCGCCGAGACTGACCATAACTATGAAAACAGGCAAGTATTTGAAATGATTTGTTTTTTAATATTGACAACTTCGCATAACATATATTATGTAAACTAAAATAGGTGAAAATGGTTTCCTCCGGATTTTCTGCGATTTCAGAAAAATTGATTTCGGCGATTCAAAGAAATTCGCTTCCGCAGACGATCCTTTTCCATTCCCCGTCACTCGCGGACATTGACGGACTGGTTGCAGTATTTGCAAAGGATCTGATCAGACCGAAGCGTTCTTTTGAAAACGAAAGATTCATTTCGCTCTGTTCCGCAGGACAGTTCCCCGACTTCATAAATGTCGTCAAGGGTTCAACCGGATCAATAAAAATCGAAGAAATTCACGCAGTTGAAGATGCTCTCCAGTATGCTCCATTTGAATCCGACAACCGGATCGTATATTTCCGTGATGCCGCAGCGATGACCGTTCAGGCCCAGAACGCCCTTTTGAAAAAAATCGAGGAACCGCCTCAGCGGACTTTTTTCTTTTTGGCCGTAAACAAGCGAAATTCGCTTCTCCCGACTATTCTATCGCGCTCGGTCTCAATTTTCGTTCCTGAGGCAAATACGGAAGCCGGTTTTTCGGACATCTTCAGTTACTTTCCTTTTTTGGAAAACCTGCGTTCAGAATTCGGAGATGAAATCTTTTCAGCCGAAAAGAACAGATTTTCGCTTTTCTGTTCGGAGCTCAGTTTCAACTCCGTTACGAATATCAGCAAAATTTACGAAAATGTTACCGAAAACAGCTACGGCTCTACCTTTTTTGCAAATATTCCGTCTGAAAAAGCTGATTACTTAAAGAAAATGCTGATAAAAATGCGCCTTGCGCTCATCGCCTTTTTCGTCCGGGAAAAAGAACCCGCGGTTGCGGAAAAAATAACGGTTTTTTTAACGAACCAGCAGGTTTTTTCGCCTGACGCATCAATTTTTTTTACTATTTAGCTAAATGGAGAAAATTTTGGATAACAACAGAAGATTTATGAAACCTGACCGGAATTTAGATGTTTCGGAGGAAGAATTCAAGACTCTGCAGGAACTCGAAAGAAATGACGACGGATTCAAGGACGAGGAGAATTCCAAATATAAAAAGGCCGGAAGCCCGATCGCACCGCTCGGCGGCGGCGACGCGCTTTACTTCGATTATACCGATGAATATCCGGCTTTTGAAGATGTCATAGCAATCCAGTTCCAGCAGGCCGGAAAAGTCTACTGGTATTATTATCCTGAGCAGAAAAATCCAGGCAACGAGCTCAAACAGGGTGACATCATCGTCGCCTACAGCGAACGCGGAATGGAACTTGCCAAGGTTCTCAACAAAAGTTCGGATGATTTCAAGCGGCAGAACAAGATAAACTTCATCAAGAACGGCTTCGTCAGAAAGGCAGATGCCGCCGATTTCGAGCGTGAAAAACAGCTTGAAGTCAAAGCCGAAAATGCAAAGGAAGTTATAATCCGCATCAACAAAGAGCTCGGGATAAAAATGAAAGTCATCAAGGTCAAATACACCCTCGATGACACGAAAGCCATATTCTATTTTTCGGCTAACGGCAGAGTCGATTTCAGGGAACTCATCAAGCGCCTTGCCTACGAGCTGAAACGCCGCATCGAAATGCGCCAGATCGGTGTCCGCGATACGACGAAAATCATGGGCGGCCTGGGTCCGTGCGGACGCGCTTTGTGCTGCCAGAAACACATGCACAATTTCATTCCAGTCTCGATAAAAATGGCTAAAGACCAGAATTTCAGCCTGAATCCGAACAAAATTTCCGGCATCTGCGGCAGACTTTTCTGCTGTCTGGGCTACGAAAACGCAACTTATGAAGAACTCAGAAAAGATTATCCGGAAGAGGAAACGGCGATTTTCGACAGGTCTTCAAACCGCAGGGGCTTTGTTAAAAAAGTTAACGCCATCGGCAAAAACATCACGGTTTTCTTCCCTGAAAATCCTGAAAAAAAGGAAAAGGCCGAAGAAAAAATATTCCCGCGTTCGGTTCTTGAATTTACCGACCGCTGGTATGTAAATCTGCCGCAGAACGATTCCGACGACAAGGATCTTGACAATGTAATGCCGATTGTCGCCAAGGAAAAAGAAGTACTGAGGGAAGAGTCTTCAGGCGCGGCCAATTCTGAAAAAACGGAAAAACCGCAGTATCAGAACAACAGAAAATTCCCTCCGAAGGATTCAGGAAATCCAAATAAAAAACCTCAGAACTGGCACGGAAACAAGAAAAATTTCAAAAAATTCCCGCCGCGCAAGGAGGGAAAGGAAAATCAGGACAAAAATCAATAACTGATACAAAATGTATATAGATTCTCACGCACACATTTTTATGACTGTTACGGAAAGAAACATCTCTCTGGACGAAATAATTTCCGAACTGCACGAAAATCATGTCGATACCGTTCTTGACATCTGCGGAAGCGAACAGGATTTGGAATATCATAAAAAAGTAAACGAAATGTTTTGGAAAAACAACATAAATTTTTATGCTGCAGCAGGAATTCACCCTCAGGAATCGTCTAATTTCATTGATTCGGATATTTCATGGATAAGAAAAAACAGTGAAAATATAATTGCTGTAGGCGAAGTCGGTTTAGATTTTTTCTATGACTTTTCACCGAAAGAAATTCAGTTAAAAATGCTTCGAAGGATGATTGAACTTTCTATCGAACTGAAAAAACCTGTTTTAATTCATGGAAGATGCGGAGAGGCACTAATTTACGACATACTGAACGAATACGGTTTTGATGACAAAAAGGTGCTTTTTCACTGCTATACCGGTGATCTTGAAACAGCTGAAAAAATACTCGAAAAACAGTGGATGCTGTCGTTTTCGGGAATTCTGACATTCAAGAAATCTGCAGATGTTCTGAACATATTTAATCACACAAACGTAAACAATATGTTTTTCGAAACTGATTCTCCTTTTCTTGCACCTGTTCCTTTTCGGGGGAAACCGAACACTCCTGGAAAGGTTAAGTATGTTTACGATTTTGCGGCAAACGTCTTAAATATGAAACAAGATGTTTTAGCTAATGAGATAAGAAAAAACTTCAACAATTTTTTTAATTTAAACATTTAATGCAGAAAATTGCAGCATTCACGACAACGGTTCCGGTTGAAGTCATACTCGCTTCGGGATACAGACCGCTTGACCTGAACAATATTTTCGTTACGTCTGAAAATCCGGCCGGACTTGTCGAAAAAGCGGAGTTTTCCGGTTTTGCCGGAAGTTCGTGCGCCTGGATCAAAGGTCTCTATTCGGTTCTGACTTCCGCTGAATTCAACAAAAATTTCGATGTTTTCATAGCAGTTACCGAGGGCGACTGCTCGAATGCAAAGGTTTTAGAACAGATAGTTGCGATGGAAACGGGAATAAAAACATTTGTCTTCAACTTTCCCTACAAACGCGACATTGAAAAAATACGAAATGAAATCAACAGGTTCGCAGAATTTATGGGAACCGATTACGCCTCCTGCGAAAAAGTTCGGAGGCAACTCGCCGGTTTGCGCAGAAAATTGAAGACAATAGATGAATCATCATACCTTTTCCCCGGCTGCGTAACAGGCGAAGAAAATCATCTTTTTCTGGTTTCATCATCCGATTTTTGCGGCAATCCTGATGAATATGAAAAGAAAGCCGATGATTTTATTAATGAAATTGAGCAAAGAAAGCGTTTTGCCGATTTTTCAGGAAAGAGAATAGGATATCTTGGTGTTCCTCCGATAGTACCGATCTACCGGTTTTTGGAATCAAGGAATGCAACGGTAGTGTACAATGAAATACAGCGTGAATTTGCAATGATCGGAGAATACTCTTCAATCGAAGAGCAGTATACGAACTACACATACCCCTACTCTGCCGTTTTCCGTTTTGAAAAAGCGATTTCTGAAATAAAAAGAAGAAATCTGGACGGAATCATTCACTACGTCCAGTCATTCTGTCACCGCCAGCTTGAAGACATAATCCTCAGAAAACTTCTTGAAAAACACGGATTGAACATTCCGCTTTTAACTTTGGAATTCGACAAACCGGTCAGCAAAATAGACGCAAGAGTCGCCACAAGAATTGAAGCTTTTCTGGAAACTATCTGATTTTATTTATTTTTTTAAATTTAACGGCTACTTCCCGGCAGAAATTCTGTCATTTTCTCTGGGTTTGATGATTATCAGTGACGATACAAGCGACATCGCAATTATTGCTTTAATACGCAGAATAAATGTAACTAAACCTCCGACTTCACCGGGAAAGCCGAAGAAAGCAAAGATGAGATACCCTATTCCTTCGCCGACACCGAATTTCATCGGTATGAATGCAGACAAGTAGTTTCCGAGATTTATTGCGCAGTGTATGAGGATAAGCACCGATATCGCATAACTGTCGAAACCGGCGAAATAAGTGCAGAGGATAAATGTAAGAAGAGATACGTGTCGGGCAAAATACTGAAGCCAGAAAGCCTTTCTATAGTCAGCTGGACGTTCCTTTTTGAAAAGTTTGAGATCACGATCCATCCGCTCCGCTTTTTCTATAAGCTCGTCAGTATTCTTTTTACCCAGTAATTTAAGGAGCTTGACAATTTTAACCGATATGTTTGATTTGATAAGAAGCATCATGCCGAAATACGGAAGGAAACCCAACATCGAGCATGCTGCCGTCAGCCAGAATTTATCCATATGATAGGAATCGTCCGGCAGAACAAATGAAAAAACGAGGGAAAGAAGAACCAGCGCGAATATTGCGCAGCCCTTTGAAAGTTTGTAGATGTAGTTCCAGAGAACGACACCCTTTATTGAATTTTCAGAGCCGGCGACACTTTTTATCATACCTATTTTTACAATTTCACCGACTTCCCACGGAATAACGTAATTTGTCAACGCCCCCATGCAGTTTGATGAAAAAATATAGAGGAAATTTTTTCTTTTAGGCAGCGAGAAATAGAGCCCGAGCGCATCGGAACCATTTTCCAGAAATCCGCAGCAGATGAGAATGACGGCTCCGCCCCACCCTACTTTGACAAAGACATCACGCACTTTGTCGAAACCTATCCCTTTTAAAAGGAAAAACAGGATGAGAAGCGATGATACGAACAGCAATATCCTTGATAATTTTTTCAATTTAATCTTTGTCTTAGCTTCCATAAACGATACCTGAAACACACAAAACAAGCGATGTATATTATAGTTTTACCGACCGTTGTCAAATCGTAAAAGATAAATTTGCTAAAAAAAATTGATTCGCTTTTTTGAAACGTTAAATTGCTGTGAGAATTGATTTTTTAAGGTTTTTTTATGTTCATACCGACTACAAAAAAAGAGCTTGACGCCCTCGGCTGGGAAAAGTGCGATATCATTTTCGTGAGCGGAGACGCCTACATCGACACATATTTCGACGGATGCGCACTTTTAGGTAAGTATTTGATAAAACACGGATTCCGCGTCGGAATCATTTCTCAGCCCGACATAAATTCGCCTTCCGACATCAGCCGTCTTGGCGTTCCCGAACTTTTCTGGGGAGTAAGCGGCGGCGCGATGGACAGCATGGTCGCCAACTACACTTCTTTAGGACTCAGACGCAAGGAGGACGATCTCACTCCCGGAGGTATCAACAACAAACGACCGGACAGAGCGGTTTTGAAATATGTGAATCTCATTCAGCGCACTTTCAGCGAAAAAAAGCTGATAACCATAGGCGGAATAGAAGCCTCTCTGAGACGGTTCGCGCACTATGATTCGCATACAGACAGAATCAGAGGCTCGATATTAGCCGATTCAAAGGCCGACATCCTCGTTTTCGGAATGGGTGAACGGGCTAATCTGGAGCTTGCCGAAACGCTGAAAAACGGCGGAAACATTGAAGAAATCCGCGGAATATGCCGCATGGCGAAAAATGTGCCCGACGGTTTCGTGCAGCTTCCCGATTTTGAAGAGTGTGCCGCTTCGAAGGATACATTCCTTGAAATGTCGAAACTATTCTTCAAATCTTGCAAACTTAAAAGAGGAATCTTTCAGAAACAGGCCGGAAGATTCGTCGTGCAGAATCCGCCGGCTAGACCGCTTACAAGCGCAGAACTTGATGAAATTCACGAACTTGATTTTGAAAGAAAAGTCCACCCCTACTACGCTGCAATGGGTGATGTCCGCGCACTTGACACGATAAGGACTTCGGTCCTGACCCACCGCGGCTGCTTCGGCGCCTGTTCCTTCTGCTCAATTACGGCTCATCAGGGTGCGGACATCGTCTCACGAAGCGAAGAATCGATAATCCGCGAGATTACGGAAATAGCAAAACGCCCCGATTTCAACGGTGTGATAAATGACCTCGGCGGCCCTACCGCAAACATGTATGGCATGGATTTCGTCAAAGGTGAAAACGGCCACTGCGCTTTAAAGGAATGTCTTTTTCCAGGAGTCTGCAACAAGCTGCCGGTTGACCACTCGCGCCAGACTGCCCTTCTAAAAAGATTGAGAAAAATCAAGAATATCAAGCACATATTCATTTCTTCAGGTATCCGCTACGACCTTATTTTAGCCGACAAAGTCCACGGAACGGAATATCTCACAGAAATTCTCACGCACCACATTTCAGGTCAGATGAAGATCGCGCCGGAACATATAATCAAAAACGTTACCGACCTCATGAACAAACCTGACGGCAGAAATCTCAAGGAATTCAAAGAGTTGTTCGACAGAACCGTGAAAAAGCTCAAAAGTCCGCTGTTTCTCACCTACTACTTCATCGCGGCTTTTCCTGGCTGCACCGAACGCGACCAGATCGAAGCGAAAAAATTTATTTCACAAATTCTGAAAACCAACCCGAAACAGGTCCAGATCTTTACGCCTACCCCTTCGACGGAGGCAACGGCACTATACTGGACTGAAAAAAGTTTTGACGGCAGAAAGATCTTCGTTGAAAAAAATTTCTCAAAGAGAAAACGGCAGAAAGAGATAATCACCGAAAGGAAAAAGGTCTGATATAAATTCTGAACAGAAAGTTTTTCAGATTTGTTTTGAAAAAAGAGATGAATTATTCTGCGGTTTTTTCCTCTGCCGGAACTTCTTCTTTGGCAGTTTCTTCATTTTCCGCAGGTGCTTCTTCTTTGGGTTCTTCAGCAGGTTTCTGCTCTTCTGGAGCCGTCTCAGGTGACGTTTCTACGGGTTTCGGCTGAGCAGCCGGAGCCTTGAGAGCTTTCAGAGTTGCTTCATAGTTCTCTTTTCTGCTTGAGAACTGAACCATGTATTCGTTAGCCAGATCTTCCGCGCTTTTGCCGTCAGCATTTTTAAGATTTCTGTCAGCACCAGCATTGATGAGAATTTCAACAACTTTTTCGTTTCCTCTCTGTGCAGCAACCATAAGCGGAGACTGTTTTTTCGCATCAAGCGCATTGACATCGCTGCCGGCTTTGACGAGAGCGTCAACGACCGTCGGCATTCCTGTCCAGGAAGCCCACATAAGGGCTGTCCAGTTGTCTTCGTCAACAGCTTTGACATCTGCGCCGTTCTCGAGAAGCAGTTTGGTCATTTCGAATCTTTTTTCTTCGAGGCTCGGATTTTCAATTTCGGTTCCGTCGTCTTTTTTGGATTTCGATTTTTTCGTTATAAGTTCTCTGTCACCGTAGTTGAGGTAAGCGACCCACATAAGCGGAGTTCTTTTCTGCTCGTCCTGCAGGTTGACTGCTTTTGCATCCTTGCCGATGATTTCCTTCATCTTGTCGATGTTATCCTGAATTATCGGGGAAACAAGCGGGCTTTCCTCGACATCGCCGCGAAGCTGGTCGAAACCGAGTTTTACGACGAAAGCGAAAACGAGACCTGCGATCATAAGGATAAGACCGTCTTTGAGTATTGCTTTGTAGTTTACATTCTTTTTAGCCATGATTCCCTCCTTATGCCTCTGCCTTTGCTTCTTCTTTCGGAGCTGCTTCCGAAGCGTTGTCCTGAGTGAGCGTTCTCTTGAGTGCGACTACCGCGATCGGGCTGATGATAGCGAGAGCGAAGTAGATCATCCACATGAATTCGGGGCTTTCGAGGTATTCGATGTTGCCTGTTTCAATCTTGGCCTTGACGCCGTCATAGCAGAGACTTGCGATGAGAAGTCCGCTGACGAAGCCGTTTATAGGCCTTGCAATGAACATCGGAAGAGCCGAAAGACCCATGTAGGATGCAACTTTATCTTTCGGTGCAACAGATGCAACGTATTCTGTGAATCTTGGTGAGAAAATGAGTTCACCGACTGCGAAAACGAGGATCTGCGCGATGATTACGAATCTGTAAGCCTGGTCAAGGTTGTTGATTCCTGGGATAGCAAGGAACCATTCGCCCGGGAATGCGAGGAAGAGGAGCGAAAGAGCCGAAAGCGTCATACCTACGACCAGAAGTTTTACGATGTTGAATTTTCCTATGAAGTTCATCGTGAGCGCAAGACCGACCGTGATGATGAGCGGGTTGAGCGAGTTAACGGCACCGAGCTGGAAATCAGCGAACATCGTTCTCAGGTAATACTTCGGCATAACCATCGTCTGGTGCGTGAAAACGAGACGGACGCCGAGAGTAAGGCAGAGGAAGAGAACGAGTTTCTGGAAAGGTTTCTCTTTCCATACTTCAGCAAAGATCTTGAGCGGGGTTTTGACTTCACCGCTGCCGTCGTCTTCGTCTTTTTCCTCCATGTTGTCTTCGTTGATGAGTGACGCGCAGAGGAAGCATACAGCACTCATTACGAAACCGAACGTAAATATCGCAAGGTTACCTTTTACCGGACCGAGAGCATTTCTGAAACCGTCGCATACCGCAACGCCTGCAAGCATTGCGCCGATGTTCATGATGAGGTAGTAAAGGTTGAAGCCTTTACTGCGGTTGTCCTTGTTCGTGAAGTGACGCAGAGCCGTGCTTGTGATCGTGACAAGCATTGCCGTGCCTAGTGCCATGATGAAAAGCAGTCCGCCGATCGAATACTGGAGCATTCTGCCTTCCAGAAGACCGGGGAAAACACCCATTCCGAGACGGCTCAGCATGAGAAGAATCGTCGCGAAAAGGAAGGATTTCTTGTCGCCGATAACGTCGCAGATAGAGCCGACCGTGAACATGAAAGCGGTGATGAACAGGAAGAAGTATCCCTGCCATGCACCGGCTTCGTAGTCGCTGAAACCGACGTTGTCGGTGAGAAACATCGAAAGAATAATGATAACCGAGAAATACGAAAGACCGTCAAAGAACTGGATGGCATTGACCAGCCAGAACTCTTTATTGAAACCACCTAAAGTTTTTGCCATAAAGAAACCTCCGAATAAAAAAGGATGGTGTTATTGATACGACATGTTTACAAAATTATTTCTCGTTGAGGAATGCGTAGCCGTAGTCAAGCGGAGAAACAAGGCTTTCCTTGATCGCGCGCTGGCTTGTCCATCTGAGAAGGTTGACACTGCTGCCGGCCTTGTCGTTTGTTCCGCTGCCTCTTGCACCGCCGAATGGCTGCTGACCGACGACTGCACCGGTCGGTTTGTCGTTGATGTAGAAGTTGCCTGCGCAGTGTCTGAGTGCATCTTCAGCCATAGCGACAGCCTTTCTGTCGTTTGCGAAGATAGAACCGGTAAGTGCGTAGGGAGATGTTTTGTCGCAGAGATCCATCGTCTCAACGAATTTCTTGTCGTCATAAACGTAAACGGTGAGAACAGGTGCAAAGATTTCCTCTTCCATCGTTACAAAATGCGGATCAAGCGCTTCGATGACGGTCGGCTGGATGAAGTAGCCTTTCTTCTTGTCACCGGTTCCGCCGACGATGATTTTTGCATCTTTCGATTTCTTAGCGATGTTGATGTAGTTCATCGTGTTGTCGAAGCTGTTTTCGTCGATGACTGCGCCCATGTAGTTTCTGAAATCGGTTACGTCACCGACTTTGATCGTGCTGATCATGTCGCACATTCTGTCTTTGATCTGCTTCCAGAGCGACTTCGGAACGTACATTCTCGAAGCTGCCGAGCATTTCTGGCCCTGATATTCGAAGGAACCTCTGACTGCCGCAACTGCGACTTCGTCAACGTTTGCCGAGCTGTGGACGAATATGAAGTCCTTGCCGCCGGTCTCGCCGACGAGCCTCGGATATGAGCGGTAAATGTCGATGTTGTTTGCCGATCTCTTCCAGATCGATTTGAAGACTGAGGTCGAACCGGTGAAGTGGAGACCTGCGAATTCCGGAGAATCAACAGCCGGATCGCCGATGCTGCCGCCGCGGCCAGGAAGGAAGTTGATGACGCCGTCGGGAAGTCCTGCTTCCTGGAATATCTTCATGAGGTAGTAGTTCGAAAGAAGAGCGGTAGACGCCGGTTTCCAGAGAACTACGTTGCCCATAA
>JAGCXM010000034.1 GCA_017961325.1 bacterium
AAAAACAGGTTCAGTTCTTCAGCGGAATGTTTCGTGAGCGCCGGTTTTACAACGGAGAGATCGGGCAGAACGGGATGGATATCCGGATGCTGGCTGTTCCTTTCGGAAGACGCGCGGCTTCGATATACTTCTTCATGCCGCGGGACTCAGAAGGTTCTGTTGACGCTATGATTTCCGAGATGGCTGAAAACGGAATCGGGAAATATTTCGACAGAGTCAACAATGGTTACAAAGATTATACCGTGTTCAAGCTTCCGCGCGTCAGATTCGGATATGACGAGTCGATTCAGGACGATTTTTCCGAAATGGAGCTCAAAAAGCCGTTTGACTGGAATTACGGTTTTGACGGGATTGTCAGCGACAAACTCATTATCAGCAAGATTCTGCACAACACCTATTTCAGCATGGATGAAAAGGGCGTCGAGGCATCGGCTGTAACCGAAGTCTACGTTGAATGCTTAGGCGAAGACTTTGAGCCGACCCGTTTCCGTTTCGACCGGCCTTTTGTATTTGCTGTCCGAGACGACAGAACCGGCACGCTTCTTTTCATAGGCAAGGTCGAAGATCCTGAGTTCGACTGATTTTTGAGCCGCTGTTTTTCAGATTTTTCTTGAGAAAAGCACAAACAAAACTAAAATCGCGCGATTTTGTTTTTTATGGAGGGAATTATGGAAAACTGGACGATAGACAAAGTCAGAAGGACTTTTTTGGATTTCTTCAAGGCTAAAGGCCATACCGAAGTTGCAAGTTCGCCGCTTCTTCCGGCTGAGGACAAGACTCTGCTTTTTGCGAATGCCGGAATGAACCAGTTCAAGAAGCTGTTTCTCGGGCTCGAAAAAAGAAGCTACACCCGTGCATGCAGCGCTCAGAAGTGCGTCAGAGCGGGCGGAAAGCACAATGACCTTGAGAATGTCGGCTTCACGACGCGTCATCACACGTTTTTTGAAATGCTCGGAAACTTTTCTTTCGGCGACTACTTCAAGGAAGATGCGATAAAATATGCATGGGAACTCGTCACCGAAGTTTTCAAACTCGACAAATCTCGCCTTTACGTCACCGTTTTCAGAGAGGACGACGAGGCTGAACAGCTTTGGCTCAAAAATACGGACGTTGATCCGAAACATATTTTCCGTCTGGATGAGCACGACAACTTCTGGCAGATGGGTGACACAGGTCCCTGCGGCCCGTGCAGCGAGATCCACTACGATCTGGGCGAAGGCTTCAAAGTCGAGAAACCTTTCTTCGACAACGGAATGCCCGATTTCGACTGCGGCAGGTTCGTCGAGATATGGAACCTCGTTTTCATGCAGTTCAACCGCGACGAGACCGGCAAACTGACTCCGCTCCCGAAGCCGAATATCGATACCGGAATGGGACTTGAGAGAATAACTTCGATACTCAACGGCAAACTTTCGAATTATGAGATCGATGTTTTTCAGGATCTCATCCATTTCACCGAAGATCTGCTCGGAAAGACGGTTCCGGCGGAATTCCGTTCAAGTCTCAACGTAATCGCCGACCACGCGAGAAGCACCTCATTCCTCATTGCCGACACGATCACGCCGTCAAACGAGGGCAGGGGATACGTTCTCCGCAGGATCATGCGCCGCGCCATCAGACACGGTCACAAACTCGGTTTCGACGGACTTTTCTTCTGGAAAGTCTGCGGCGAAGTCATAAAGATCATGGGTGAGCACTATCCTGAACTTGTTGAAAAACAGGAACTTATCCTTAACATCGTCCGTGACGAGGAATCGCGCTTCAGACAGACTCTCGACAAAGGTCTCGCGCTTCTTGACGACGGCATAAAAGAGATGCTCGCGAACGGCAGAAAGGAGTTCCCGGGCGACCTCGTCTTCAAACTTTACGACACCTACGGTTTCCCGTCAGACCTCACCGAGACGATCCTTGAAGAGAAGGGATTCACCTTCAATCAGGCTGAATATGAGAAGGCTATGCAAGAGCAGAAACTCCGCGGCAAGGCTTCGTGGAGCGCTAAAATGGATTCCAAAAAGCTCTCCGCTGTAAAGGAACTTCTTGACGGCGGCATGAAGGAGCCCGTTTTCAAAGGTTATGACTGCGAATCGGCAGAAGGAAAAGTTATCGCGCTTTTCGACGAGGAATTCACGCCGAAAGAGAGCGTAAGCTACGGAAACTGCTACGCGATCCTTGATCCGATAGTTTTCTATGCAGAATCGGGCGGCCAGCTTGCAGATACCGGAAAGATCATAAAAAACGGCAAAGTCGCGGCAAATGTAGTAAATGCGATAAAAGTTCACGATATAAAGGTCGTTCAGCTCGAAGTGCTCGATATTATTAACAAAAATGATACTGTTTCTCAGGAGCTCGATCACGAAAGAAGGTCTGCGACAAGGCGCAATCACTCGGCGACGCACCTTCTTCACCGCGCTTTGAAAAAGGTTTTGGGAACTCACGTCAACCAGGCAGGTTCGCTTGTCGGTCCCGACAGGCTCCGTTTCGACTTCAACCACTTCCAGGCGATGAGCAAAGAGGAACTCAAGCGTGTCGAAACCGAAGTAAACCGCATGATCGAGGCAAATTCTCCGCAGAATACGGTCGTAAAAGGGATCGAAGAGGCCAAAAAAGAGGGCGCTATGGCTCTTTTCGGCGAAAAATACGGCGAAAACGTCCGCGTCGTAACGATGGGCGAAAGCAAGGAGCTCTGCGGCGGAACACACGTCAGAGCGACGGGCGACATCGGCCTTTTCAAGATCGTGAAGGAAGAAGGAATCGCAGCGGGAGTCCGCAGGATCGAGGCTGTAACAGGGCTCGGTGCACTTGCTCTTTTCCAGGAATACGATGAAACGATCAACGCAATTTCCGAAATGACGGGAAGCGAAAAAGCGCTCGTTCTCAAAGGTGTCGAAAAGCAGATCGAAACTGCAAAACAACTTTCACGCGAACTCAAGGAAGCTGGCAGGAAACTTGCTGCCATGCAGACCGCTTCGCTTGCTCCGCTTTGCGAGAAGGACGGGACTAAGATCTTTGCGGTAAATTCGGGCAAAAACCGCGCAGAATCGCTTGAACTCGTCGATTCGCTCAAGGCTAAGTTCGACAACGCCGTCATTGCTGTGGTAGGTGACGATGCAGGAAAGGCTCTTGTCATAATTTCGGCTACCGGAGAGGCAAAAACAAAGTTTCACGCAGGAAACATCCTCAAAAACATCCTTGCCGAATTCGGCGGCAGAGGCGGCGGCAAACCTGACATGGCTCAGGGCGGCGCTCCGTCGGTCGATTTTGACAAGTTCTCTGAATTATTGAAGAATATTTAGTTGGAGAAGACAATGAAAAAAGTTATTTTTATCTTTTTGCTCTCTTTTATTTTCTTTATTTCGTGCAGCAACAGTTCAGATTTGAAGATTGAAGAAGAGCCTGATGAGCAGGAATCTGAACAGAATGATCAGGAAACACCAGATACCGAAAAACCTGATGAAAATACTCAGGAAGAGGAACAGGATGAGCCTGCTGTTGTCGATGAAGAAATTGTTCCAGACAACGAACCTGAACAGTCAGAAGAAGATCCTAACGTACCGCAAGCTGATCCGATCGGAAACTTCAATCTCAATTTTTCAGGTCAGATCAATACGACAATCAGTACCAGCAGCCGTGGCGGAAACGGAATAGTTAGTTTTAACTACAACGGAAATCCTTATACCTTTAACGAAATAAGCGTTCCTATGATCGGTGGTATTTTTCCGCTTGCGATGTCGAACAGTGGGAACATTATTATTCTGTGGCTTGATAGTTTTGGAGTAAGCGATGCTCTGGCGGCTGTTGAAAAGCAGGTTTTTGGAATTTCTCTTCCGCAGAATGTCGAAGCGGGTTCGGGAACCATGAAGAGTTTGGGTTCTTATGCTTTTTACGGCGACATTTCGGTCAATATTCAAGGCGGACAATTTAATGTCAAATGCGTACGTGCCGTTTCCGATTCCGGCGAATATGACATAACTTCAAACGACGGCGCGAACATAACGTTTACGGCAAACGGCGATCTGTTTGATCCTGCTTTAGCTGGCTCGATGATTCCTTATCCCGCTTGCGAATAATCAGTCCATATTTTGAAAAATATCCGGTAAATCTTTAATTTTATTCGATTTTATGAAGTTGCGGCAGATTTCCTTGTCGTTTGAAATCGTTTCAGCAAGTTTTTCTTTTGACGAAAATCTGATTTCGTTTCTGATTTTTTTAAGGAAGTAAACCGATATTTTCTTGTCGTAAAGTTCGCCGATTCCGTCGGAATCGACCCAAGTTTCAATGATTTTCTGCTTTGATTCGGCGTCAATCGTCGGGTTTGTTCCGATATTGGTGAGCGATGTGAACTGTCTGCCGTCGAAAACCGTCTGCGTGATGTAAACTCCGTCCGGCGGAATGATTTTTTCCGGCGTTTCCAGATTCAGCGTCGGAAAATTCAGAGTTCTGCCGATCTGTTTGCCGCGCCTGACCGTTCCGCTTATCAGAAACGGATAAACTAAAAACGAAGCGGCGTTGCGCATCTGCCCGGAAAGGACGAATTCGCGGATTGCGCTTGAACTTACCCTCATTCCGTTTTTAAGAAAAGGCTCGGCAACGCATATTTTTACGCCGGCAGAACGTCCCCACCAGAAAGCCAGATCGGCGTTTCCCTTCTGGTTTCTGCCGAAAAAGAAGTTGAAGCCTATCGTAATCTGGCGCAGCTGCATGCTTTGAGCGAGAAGATCCAGAAATCTTTCGGGTTCCATCGAACGATACTCTGAAAACGGAAGTTCGATAACATAATCGACCCCGAGATTTTTGAAGAATGCATATTTTTCATACGGCAGAGTGAGGGTTTTAGGGGCAAATTCAGGATATAAGAACTGTCTTGGATGAACATCAAAAGTAAGTACCGCCGACTTGCACGAATTATCCGCGCGGCATTCCATGATGATTTCGGCGTGTCCCAGATGCACCCCGTCGAATGTTCCTATTGCAAGCGAAATTTTTTCATTCTTCGGAACTGTTTCCAGCGATCTGAAAATCTGCATGGCGTAACCTCTTACTCCGTTTTTGAAGTCTCCTGTTTTGACGGCTTGTTGCTTCCCTCAACCATCTTGAATTCATACATTCTGCAATCTAAGTTGCCGTTTTTAAAGGGGATTCTGCGCGAAGTCGCAAGGCCGATGAATTTCGGAAGTTTGAGGTCGCTCGTCAGAAAGCAAGCTTTCCAGTTTGCAAAACCATGCTTTAAAAGGTTGCCGATTTTAGGATAAAGCAGCCGCATTTCATCAACTTCACCCATTCGTTCGCCGTAAGGAAGATTGGCAATCATGATTCCCGATTCGGCTGGTGCGGAAAGATCCAGAATGTTTGCCTTTCTGAGTTTTACCATATCCGCCAGTCCGGCGTTTTCGAGGTTTGTCTTAGCAGCTTCTATTGCAGATTCTGAAATGTCGCTTCCGTAAATCGGAAGATCTGCGTCGTCGAGTTCGTTTTCGATAGCCTCCTGCAGGATTGTGTTCCAGAGCGATGAGTCATAGTTTTTAAGTTTTTCAAACGCGAATTTTCTTGAACTGCCGGGAGCGATGCGGAGCGAAATTTTTGCCGCTTCTATCAAAAATGTTCCGCTTCCGCACATCGGATCAAGCAGCGGTGTTCCGGGATCCCATCCGGAAAGAAAAAGGAGTCCGCAGGCAAGGTTTTCCCGGATCGGAGCTATGTTAGTCCGTTCTCTGAAACCGCGTTTGAAAAGGGCTTCTCCGCTTGTGTCGATAAATATTGTTACCTGGGTTTCGTCAATAAATCCGCGGATTCTCATGTCCGGGGAGTGTGGTTCGACATTCGGACGGAATCCTTCCGTTTTGCGGAATTTGTCGCAGATGGCGTCCTTTATTCTCAGCGATGCGAAATTCAGACTTGTAAGAAGGCAGTTCGTCGCGACGACATCGACCCTGAAGGTCTGTTTTACGGTGAACCATTCGTTCCAGTCTATTGAATAGGCTAGTTCGTAAATATCACGTTCCGTCCGGTAGTTTTTTGCCCCCAAAGCCATATAGATTCTGCCTGCCGTGTGTGTATAGAGGTTGGCTTTGTAGCATATGTCAAGTCCGCCTTTGAAGTGGACTCCGCCGTCAGCGATTTGAACGTTTGATGCACCGATTTTGGATAGTTCGAGAGAGAGTGGAATTTCGAGTCCGCGAGGAACCGAAGCGAAGAATTTGAATTCAGACATTAGTTCAACTCCTTGAAATTATTTGTGTTTATTCTTTGTTTAGAATATTTGGAACAACATTGTATATATTAAAGAACGAAGTTTCTTTCTTCAAGGTCATTCCGGCAGGCGGATTTTTTCTGAGTTTTATCAACTCCTGTTTCGGAATGTAAAAACGGGAAACACTCGACGGAAAGCGTTTCAAGATAAGGAATAATCCCGGTTTTTTTATCTGCTTCAGCGATTTTATGTGCTTGTAGTTGGTTTGAGTGTATCCCGAATAATATGCGATTCTCCTTGCAGTATTTTTGTCAGCGATATATATCGGTTCGCCGTTGTAATCTTTGAGTAGTTCTTCGACCGAACTTTTTTGTATTCTTCTTCTTTCCTTGAATTTCTGACTGTCTATCTCTGCGAAAACAATGTTGCTGACTGTAATGAAAAGAATGATGAAAAGCGGAATCACTTGCAGGAACAGTTTGTCTGTTTTGAATAAATCCCTTAATAAGACGGCATATATGGCACATACCGGCAGAAGGAAGATTATCGAATAGCGGGTGTTTCTTATCAGTGTCGTGTAGGGTGAAAAACTGGTCGGTGCGAATGTCATGAAAAGGAAGTATGAAAGATACCATATCAAAAAAAGAACTTCCCTGCCGCTTTTTTTCATGAACAGCCTGACAATGCAGACAGCGAGCGAAACCGCAATGAAATAACCGTTGAAGCCGAACATTTTCCAATTAGCGAAATCGCCTTCGGTGAACATGGTTCTGATGTAGAAGAATAAATCCTTCGGATCGACATCGAACATTCTGTCCATGTATTCGACCCCTTTTCTGCTTATCGCTATGTGATGAAAGAAGTCGCCGTGAACTTTCAGATAAACCAGACCCTGAACCGCCGGAAGAACGAGTGAACATGCAGCGGCAAGTGCGATCCATGCAACAGTTTTTTTGTTGAAGCCCTTTCGGTACCAGACGTAAAACGAGGCTAGCGGAGCTATGAAAAGCCCCGTAGTCCTTGCAAAAAATATTCCGCCGATTGCAAAACCGCCTAGGATAAACCATTGGAATTTTTCGCTTTTTATGCCGCGCTGAAATGAATAGACGGTCAGAAGCGTAAAAAATTCAAGAGAAGGCGCGACCTGAAGAAAATTGCCGTATATCAGAATTATCGGAAATGTCAGATAGAGCAGGGTAGCGATTGAGGCAGTCAGCTTGTCGGTTTCATTTTCAACGACTTTGTATGCGAGCCACACCGATGAAATACCGTAAATGAATGTCGGGGCTAGCGAAGTGACGTCGTTTATACCGAAAATTTTGTAAAGAATTGCGACCGGAACGAAGACTACCCATCGGATATCGAAAATAAAATTTGCCGAGAAATCGCCTTCCGCAAACTTGTGCGCAAGCAGAGTGTATGAAAGATCGTCGCCTTCCGATATTCCCATGAATGTTACGATTCTCAGAACGAAAGAAAGAAGCATGAGTATGTAAACCGGATTAAAAGAAGAGTCGTTGAATCTTTCTGCAAATTTTTTCGTATGCATGTCGCCTCGTAAAATGTTTAACAGTGCAAGCATAGTATTGTATAGATGATTCGAAAAAAATGCAAAAGTTTTATTAAAGCACTGTTTGTCACGCTTCTAAAAACATATTATTTGCGAGATTTATCGGAAATTTACATAAAAAATCGTCTTTTGAGACAGAGAACCGGCTATTTCTTTCTTCTTTTCACCTTAAACTTGAGCGAATAATTTGCAAAAACTGTTGAGGCGCGCTTCGGAGCAGGAAATTTTATCTCACGAATCTTTTTAGCGATGCAATTTTCGATATCAAGATTACCAACAGTACTCATCTGAACAAATGAAGATGTTACCTCGCCTGTCGGCGCGATTATATAATCAAGAGAAATCCATCCGTGTGTAAAACCTCTGTCTTCGAGGATTCCCCTTGCAATACACTGCAAAAAATCATCCATTTTTTTGCCGGTATATTCATTTATAACATCGTCACCAAGAGCCTGTTCATGTTTTGCCTTTCCGTCAGGGAGGATTTTGTATATGTCATCGCCGGAATCAGTGCTGTTCGACTTAGAGTTATGGACGCACCTTGCATAAAGTTTCGCATCTTTGCCCACACTCCCGATCATTCCGCTGAAAAAGACAGCTCCCCAAGCCTTTTTGTCATCGTTTGAAAGCGTAGATGAAGACCAGAGCCCGATGTAATCCGCATCGCCTAACATGCTGTAGAAACCCCTGTTTTTCAGTTTTCTCTCACAAGTACATGAATCTTTCGGAGTCGAACAGTTTCCTGCAAGACAGTTGCCTTCCTCGCTCACGCGGCAGCTTCCGCCGGGCTCTGTCGCAGGACAGTTACGCATGAGTTCCCGAAGCTCGTCAATATTCGGCAGACGCCACTCCTCACCGTAAAAATCGAGGTTTTTGCAGAAATCCTGCGCTTCACTCCACGTCATTTTGTCTAAAGAACGTGCTGAAAAAACCAGTTCTTTACCGGAATCTTCAGCATCGCGAACCAGTTCAACTTCGATTTTGCTTTCCGGTGCGCTCTGCATCTCAGCTTTTTCTTCCTGCTGAGGTTCTGTTTTCGTTCCGGATTTTTCTTCCGGTTTCGCCTCTTCCGAAGGCGCAGCTTCAGCCACCGGTTCTGCCTGAGGTTCCGTTTTCACCGCTTCCGAAGGAGCTTCTTCCTTTTGCGGAACAGCTTCCGCCGTTTCAGCCTCTGCAAAAAGAGATGACGTAAAAAATACCGCACTCAAAACGACCAAAAACAAACCCTTTTTCATAATTTTACCTCTTCAGATAGTTACCTGTCTTTTGAGATTTATTCAGCCCATACAAAAATGTCGTCAAACCATACTTTCTTCTGTCCTTTATTCGAAGAAAGACAGATATTCGGTATTGACAGAGAATCAAAAGAAACGCTCTGGTTGTCTACTTTGAGTTCGTCGTTGACCCAGACTGAAACAATTTTGTTTGTCTGATCGAGTTTCAACCGGATTTTATACCACTCGTTCGGCTCGTATGAAGGCGCTATATCGTAAGAAAACCATTCAGGTATCTGGCAGCTGATTTTTCCGCCTGCAAATGTGACTTTCACATCATAATTGCCCCAGTTTGAACCGCTTGCCTCTCTTTCAAATGTACAGAGTGCGAAATAGACATCATCACCTTCAGTATTCATCTGCATTTCGACATTTATTACATCCGGTACCTGCGGAAGTACGCTTGTCATTATCGCAGCCCAACCGCTATATGTTCCGTATCCCGCTTTTCCCAGAAGATGCATGCTGTTCTCGGGTGATACTGATTTTTCAGATGTTACGATCTGATAGCTGTCTCCCAAACCGTTATATTTCAAAGTCCATTTTTCATTTGGAAAATTTCCGGTGACATAGGAATCAAAATTTTCCTTGAAAAAAGCATTCCTGCAAACTTTCCTCCCGTCGCAGGCATCGGCTGTGACACAGACATCGCCTTCGCAGCAGTCATCAATGGTGTCGCAGTAGGCGGCGCTGCAGTTTGAACCGTCAAAGGCATGACCGCAGACAGGATATTCGGCATCATCCGCTTCAGGATCGTTGTCTTTGTATTCATCAGGGATTTCAGGCAGATAACTTTCCGGCTGCTCTGCGTCATCATGAAATTCAGGTTCACCGTCATTTGAAGGCTGTTCTTCGCCATCACTGTTTTCACCAGCCGGGACGGTACTGTCATCCGTTTTTTCCCTATTTTCGCTGTCATCTGCTTCTTCCACAATTTCCCCCGATTCTGGAGTCTCGTCTGAATCAGGCATTACTTTTTTAATACCATTGCTGCACGAAGCAAAAACAAAAAGAGTCAACAATAACAAAAAGTTACGCATTTATCACCTCCACTCTTGAAATTAAAGAACAACCTTGCTACTTTAGTCATTAGAGAAATAATATCAATGGGATTTTTTGAAAACGACTTCTTTTTTGAAAGAACCTATAGTTTCGTCTTTGGAAAGCACCGTAATCATGATGAAAAGCACTGCAAAAACAAGCGAAACTGCAGAAAACGAGCAGAGTTCGCAGATTTTCTGCGGTAGTGAAACGGTGTCAAAAAATGCGTAGATCTGCCCTTTCAAAAAAAGTGCCGGCAAAAGTGAAATGACTGAAATTATTGAGATTTTAACGAAATAAAGGGAAACTTTGCCCAGATTAAGAGCACCTTTGAAAAAGAAAAAGCTGTATGCAAAAAGTATCGCGGCGCATGAAAAAGCGGACACAGCAGAAGCAAGAGCGATTCCGCCGCCTGCAAGAGAATCGACCAGAAAGTATGCCGCCGCAAAATTGACAATGATCGAAGTGAGCCCTGCAATGATCGGAACGTTCGTTTTTTCGAAAGCGTAGAAAAGCGAGATCATGATACGCGATACCGCGATGAAAAAAAGTCCGAAAATGCGGAACCTCAGCGCATCGGAAGTAAGCGAGACCGATGTTCCGTCGAATTTTCCGAAACCGAAAAGGAGTTTCACCATTTCATCCGAATTGAAAACGGTGAAAATTACTGCCGGAATCGAGATGAATGCGACGAAATTCAAAGCCGACGAGAGATTTTTTTCGAGAGCTGCGCCGTTTCCGCTCTTCGCGTTTTCAACAAGTTCGGGAAGAATCACAGTGCTCAGCGAAACGACGAAAATGCCGAGGATAAGCTCTTCTATTCGCGCCGAAAAACGGAGGCTGCTGACGACTCCGACGCCCGCTTTGCTTGCAAAATTGGTGGTGAGAAGAATGTTTATCTGGTAAGCTCCTGTTCCGAAAAGAGTCGCCAGAATCATCTTCGGTGACTTCTTGATAAGCGGATCAGCAAAAGCCCTGCGCAGACCGACGAAGCGGAATCTGAAAAACGTTTTCGCCATGAACGGAAACTGTACCGCCATCTGCATGAAGCCTCCCGCGAGAACGCCTACCGACAGAGCGCGCGCCGGATCGGATGAAAGCGGAGCAAGCAGAAACGCAAGCGTAATGAAAGTAATATTGAAGACTATCGGCGAAGTCCCGCTCGGCCTGAATATGCCGGAACTGTTGAGGACGCTTTGGATCAGCGCGGCGAGAGTTATGAAAAAGATGTACGGGAACATTATTTTTGCGAGAAATGCCGCTTCTTCAGCACTTTCAGCATCAAACGACGGCGAAAGCACGGAAACCAAATTTCCTGAAAAAACCATCAGAATGACGACCGTAACAAACGCAGAAACCGTAACGATGCTGAAAACCGCATTCAGAAACTCGGCGGCACGCTCCCTTTTGTTTTCGGTCACGAGCCCTTTGAACTGCGGAATGAACGCTGCGGACATAACCCCGTCGGCAAAAAGTCTTCTTACCATATCCGGCACGATAAAGGCGACACTGAATGCATCAGCAAGAACGCCTGTGCCGAGCAAAGCCGCCGTTACGGATTCGCGCACCAGACCCAAAATGCGAGAAATTACTGTGAGGACCGCCAGATCGGAACTCTTTTTGAAGATTGACGGGGATTTTTGAGTCATAAAGGATCGCCTCTGCACATTCACTTTTTTTCGGGTTTGAACACGAACGGATAGTTCACGATAACTATTCCGCCCCCTTTCGGAGCAGGAAATTTGATTTTTTTGATTACTCCGGCAACGCAGTTTTCGACTTCGGCATTGCCCATCGTCGTTCTCTGCACTTTGGCAGAACTCACATCGCCGCTTGCCGAAATAATGAAGTTGATGACGACTCTTCCGGCGAGTTTCTTATCTTTCGCAAGTCCGTTTTCATAACATTGTCCTATTTTACCGACACTTTTTCTGACATACGAATCGATCGTGCATCTGTTTAAAGCACCCATTATTACCGGAGTCTCATGGGAAACGGATTCTTCTTTTAAATCCACTTCCTTAACGCATCTCGCATAAAATTTTCCGCTTTTTTTGTTGCTGCCGACCATTGCGCTGTAATAAACGATGCCCCACGCACTGTCCGGATTGTCGGAAAGAGTTGATGAAGACCAGAGAGCGATATTGTCTTCATCGCAGTTGGCACTGTAAAAACTCCCTTTTGCGATCCTCTCGCAGCTGCACGAACCTTTCGGGTTTTTGCACTCGGAAGAAAGACAACCGTTTTTCTCGCTCACTCTGCACTCGCCGCCGGACTCGGTTTTCGAACATCCGATTATCCCTTTTCTCAATTCGTCGATATTCGGAAGATGCCAACCGCCCGAACCTTTTTCCGACAGATTTTTGCAGTAGTTCACAGCATCGTTCCAAGTCATCTTTTCTGGAGAACGGTCGGACCACAGGAAGGTTTTATTGTTATCCGAAACTTTTTCCTCGACCACCGCGTTTCTGAATACAAAAGAATAGTTGTCAACAACAGTACCTGCGTCTTTCGAAGCAGGAAATCTGATTTTGCCTACCTGATCAGCAACACATTTTTCGACACCTGAATCATTCATCGTTGTTGTCGCGACCTTTGCTTCACTGACATCTCCCGTTGGCTGGATAACGAAGTCGAGAACGACTATTCCGGCGATTTCAGGATGTTTACGAACTCCGTTTTCATAGCAAAATCTGAGTTTTGGCAGAATTTTCCTGACATGCTCCTCTATTACTTTTTTATCAAGGGCTCCTTTTACCGTAGCTGAATGCGGGATTTCTATAGTTGTCAATCCTCTTGCAATAGTTTTGTCACTAGTTTCGGCTTTTTCTTCCTTTTTTTCTGCATCGGCAAATAACACAACTGTCAAAAAAGCTGAAATCAAAAGGACTAAAAACAAAAGTTTTTTCATGATTTCACTCCGTAAGCGCAAAAACACGGAAAAAATAGAGAAAATGAAAACAGAAAGCAAGAAATCAGATTGATAAGTCAAAGGTCGGACAAAAAATGCGGAATCCGCAAAAATAATTCGAGTCGAAGTGTAAAAAGCACTGTTGACATCTCAATTTTATGGGATAACATAAAACGTGACTGCGGATTATCCCAAATTTTGCGGATAATGGAGGTGAAAAATGGCTTTTTTTGAACGGCATGCGGAAAAGACTTTAACACGGCTTGAATCTTCGTTTCCGGCAGTTCTCGTAACAGGTGCAAGACAGACGGGAAAAACCACCCTTTTAAAGAAAATGACCGATGCGAAATCGGTAAGAAGCACCACTTTTGACGACATTGCGGAAGAGCGGTCGGCAAAAACTGATCCGAAAACCTTTCTCGAACTCCATCCGAGTCCGTATATGTTTGATGAAGTCCAGTATGTACCCGATTTTTTCCGTTATCTTAAAATCGAAATCGACAAAAACCGTAAAAACGGCATGTTTTATCTCACCGGAAGCCGGCAGTTCAGACTGATGGAAGCGGCAACCGAAAGCCTTTCTGGAAGGATCGGGATCGTCCAGCTTTATCCGCTTTCGGCGAGAGAGATCCGCCGCGACGGTTTTTCCGACAACTTTATTCCGACAAAAGAGTATATTCTGGAACGGAACAACGCCCTTTCAAACCGCACTTTTTCTACCCAGAAAATCTGGGAGCGCATCTATACCGGCGGTTATCCCGAAGTCGTAAAAGGAAATGTTGATCCGAAAGATTTTTACGCATCATACCTTAAAACCTACATAGAGCGCGACATCCGAAGCCTGACTCAGGTCGCCGACGAAATGCAGTTTTTGCAGTTCATAACGATAGCGGCATCGAGAACGGGCCAGCTTCTGAACTACACTGACATGGCACAGGAATGCGGGATCAGCGAGGGAACTGCAAAAAAATGGATGTCGCTGCTTACGACTTCTGGAATCATCTATCTCCTGAAGCCATATTCGACAAAAGTTGAAAAGCGGGTCGTAAAAACTCCGAAACTTTACTTCATGGATACCGGACTTGCCGCGTATCTCACCAAGTGGACAAGCCCGCTCGTCATGCAGACAGGTGCGATGGCGGGAGCTTTTTTTGAAACCTACATTGTGAGTGAAATAATCAAATCGTTTGCCAACAACGGCGTTGAAGCTCCGATTTATTTTTACCGCGACAAAGACAAAATCGAAATCGACCTCATCATCGAACAGAACAGCATAATTTATCCCGTTGAAATCAAAAAGACCGCAACGCCTAATTCCGACGACGCGAAAAACTTTTTTATAACAGGCCGCCTGAAAGATGTTCAGGTCGGTCAGTCTACAGTCATCTGCTGCACGGACAAAGTCGTTTCCGTCAAAAAAGGTGAAACGTCAGCTTTGGCGATCCCGGCTGATTTTGTGTGAGTTATCCGGCAGTTAAGCAAATTTTGTAGTTTTGTTAAAGTATCGAATCCAATTGTTTTTCAATATCCCGACCATAGTACATAACGCGGATAATCGTCACGATTTTCGTCTTTTTATCGGATTTTTTCGAAAAAATTTAGGAAGTGCAAATATCGATTAACACATCACTCTTCCTTGTTCTTGAATGTGAAGGGATAGTTCACGATAACTATTCCGCCGCCTTTCGGAGCAGGAAATTTGATTTTTTTGATTTGTTCGGCAACGCAGTTTTCGACTTCGGCACTACCCAGCGTGGTTCTATGCACTTTTACGGAACTTACGTCGCCGCTTTCAGAAATAATGAAATTGAAAACAACTCTTCCGACAAGTTCAGGATTTTTTTCAAGACCCTTTTGATAACACCACAAAACCTTAGCCAAATTTCTCCTTATATATGCGTCGATGTCCCTTCTGTCAAGAGCTCCCATAACAATGGTTTTATCTTCAACCCAAAACCTCTTATCGTTTTCATCTGGCGTTCTCACACATCTGACATAAAATTCTCCGCTTTTTTTGTTACTGCCGATCATTGCGCTGTAAAAAACCACACCCCACGCACTGTCCGGATTATCGGAAAGCTCTGATGATGACCATAAACCAATATCGTATCCGTCAAATTTGCTGTAAACACTTTTATTTTTTCTCTCACAGGCACACGAACCTTTAGGATTTCTGCACTCCGATGAAAGACATCCGTTTTTATCACTGACTTTGCACCCGCCGCCGGCTTCTGTTTTGGAACAGTTTTCTATGCTATCGCGAAGTTCGTCGATATTCGGCAGTCTCCAGTCTTTGAAACCGCCGTCCGTGACATTTTTGCAATAATTTAAAGCTCCCTGCCAATCCAGTTTTTCAGGTGAACGACTCGACCACTGCAGGTGATGAACATTATTTTTGACCCCGTTTTTTTCTTCGGTTTTCTCGGCCGAGGCACATCCGCAAAGAAATACCGCTACCCAAAGGACTAAAAACAAGAATTTTTTCATGGTTTCACTCCGTAAGCCCAAAAACACGGAAAAAATAGGAAAAAAGAAAACAGAAAGCAAGAAATCAGATTGATAAGTCACAGGTCTGACAAAATTTTATAATTGCCATTATTGGCGTTATTTGCCAGTTAAACCGGTAAATTTTGTGGAAAGTCTGCAGTTTAAACGGAAGAGAACAGCTCTATTTCTGATATTTCTCGATCACGCACTCGTGAACTTTCGTGTTTTTGTCGTAATTCACTCCGACAAGAAGCAGATTGTCCAGATAATTCTCGAAAACCTTCGGATAATTTTTCTCTTTTATCTGCTTAATCGCAGTATCGGCATCCTGATTGCATTTGAGTTCAATAATCATCGCAGGATCTTTTTTATTGATCGGAATAAAGCCTATGTCTGCAAAGCCGTAACCTGCCGGAAGTTCCTGAATTATCGTATATTTCGACCGCGCAGTATAAAAT
>JAGCXM010000035.1 GCA_017961325.1 bacterium
CTTCAATAGGTCTGGAATCAAAGACTCTGTATCCGGTTGAACAGATACACTCTTGGATGAACCGATGTTCTTCCTCTGAAATTTCGTAATTACAAGTCCCGAGCTCGGATTCACACGACATTTTTTCATTTTCCGCAAAAATAGTTGTCGCAAGCGCAAGCATTGCAATAAAAATCAATGATTTTTTCATTGTCGTCTCCATTAAAAATTAAAAAACAACGCTGATTTTTATATCAGCCTCACTCTTGTTTAGTACCACAAAACATCGATTTTTATTGAAAAAAATTCAAAAAAAAACGATTAACCATTTGATTTTATTAAGAGATTTTTGCGCAAATTTTCGCGGTTTTTCTATCAGAGGTCTACTTTTGGAGTCCGAGAATGTGCTTGAGGTCGTAAAGCTGCGGATTTTTGAGCCATTTCGAAGCTTTTTCGTAGTCGTTTTCGTCGATGCAGTGGAAATTTTCGACCAGCATTTTGTAGTCGTCGGCTTCGGTATCGACAAGACGCGGTTTGATCTTGCCGGTCTCCGGATCTTCAACATCTTCGAGATAGAGCGGGGAAACCGTTCCGTCGTTGTGGCAGACTACGATGCAGCCCGAAACGCCGCGGTCGAAAAGCTCTTTAACGCCGAAACCGAGCAGCGTGCAGTATTTAAGGTCGAAAGCACACGGAGCGCAGCAGCGGACTTCGTATCCGATCTCTGTCGGTCTGCATTTTACCTTGAGCCCGAGTTTTTTCAGTTCTTCGTTGAGGAGAACGTTGAATATATGCGCTTTCGAGACGTTTCCGAGTTCAGGATGTCCGTGCTCGTCGAATGAGAACTTGATACCCGAGCTGACGATCTCTTCGTCCGACATGAAGTGGAAAACGCCTTCGCTTATGATTATTGCGCCGTAGTCCATGCCGTAGATTTTCCTTTTGACGATCGAAGAAATCATCATTTTTATGATTCTGTCAAAGGTGACTTCGACGTTCTTGAACATTTCGGGGATGATTATCATCGGATAGTGGCATGCCGCGCCTATTCCGAAAGCAAGATGCCCTGCTTCACGCCCCATCGAGGAGACTACAAACCAGTTTCCGCTCGTTCTTGCATCTTCGTAAATGGTAGTTGCGATCCTGACACCTTCGTTCTTGGCCGACTGATAGCCGAAAGTCGGAAGTCTTTCGGGCAGCGGAAGGTCGTTGTCGATCGTCTTCGGAACGTGGATGTTCCTTACCGGAAGATTTTTCTCGTTGAGGTATTTCGTGATCCTGTTAGCAGTGGATGCGGTGTCGTCGCCGCCTATGGTGACAAGCAGCTCGACATTGTTTTTGATGAAGAAATCGGGCTTGAATTCGCTGTCTTTCGGTTTGTAGCGGCTCATCTTGAGGAAGGAACCGCCGCGGTTGAAGTAGTGGTCGGCAAGGTCAAAATCGATCTCGACTGTATCTACATTATCGGTAAAGAGGGTCTTAGTGCCGTAGTTGATGCCGATGACTCTGTATCCTGCCTTCAGAAAGACTTTCGCTATCGAACATACGACCGTGTTTATTCCGGGTGCCGGGCCGCCGGAGCAGAGAATTGCAACAGATTTTTTATCCATGGTTTTTCCTCACAAAATATTGAATAAAATTGAATGGTTATTCAAAAAGCGCCTCGACAAATTCATTCGGATCGAAGGGCCTAAGATCTTCTATTTTCTCGCCTACTCCGACAAGGTAAACCGGCAGACCGAGTTCTTTAGCTATGCCGATAAGAACGCCGCCCTTCGCGCTGCCGTCGAGCTTCGTGATGATGATTCCGGTAACTTTGACCGCCTCGCTGAACTGTTTTGCCTGAGTGAGCGCGTTCTGACCGTTGTTCGCGTCGATCACGATTATCGTTTCATGCGGAGCACCCGGTTTCGCCTTGCCGATGACGCGGTTTATCTTGACGAGTTCTTCCATCAGATTGACTCTGTTCTGAAGCCTTCCCGCCGTATCGACAAGAAGAACGTCTACATCTTTGCTCAGCGCACTGTTTACCGCATTGAAAGCGACCGAAGCCGGATCCGCGCCGTCTTTGTCACTGATAACAGTGCAGTTGTTGCGCTCGCCCCACACTTTGAGCTGCTCTACCGCCGCAGCCCTGAAAGTGTCTCCTGCCGCCAGCATCGGGATTTTTCCCTGAGCAATGAATTTGTGCGCAAGTTTGCCGATAGTCGTCGTCTTTCCCGCGCCGTTTACGCCGACCATGAGGAATACCGTCGGTTTTTCGGTGATCTCGGGGAACGGTTTGTGGTTTGCGGTGAGAACTTCGCGGATTTTTTCCTTAAGGAACTGTCTGACATCATCGCCGCTTGTGAATTTCGAGCGGTTTTTGTTGACGAGATCCATGAGCCAGGAAACTGTCGTGACACCCATGTCGGCAGTGTAAAGGATCTCTTCAAGCTCTTCGATAAGATCATCATCGACGACGCTGTTTTTGAAAAGGCCGAGAAGACGCGACATGAATCCGCCTTTTTTAGTCTTTTCGAGACCGCTTTTTATCGTCGCGGCTGGGATTTCGGGTTCAATCGGCTTTTGAGACGTCTCAGGTGACATCTCTACAGGTTCAGGTTCCGCGGGTTTTTCAGATTGTACTGACGTTTCATGAAATATTTGTACAGGTTCGGCCGGCTGTTCCTCATCAGGTGACGACTCTACGGGTTCGGCCGGCTGCTTCTCGTTCGGTGACGTCTCTAAAGGTACTGTTTTTTCTTCAAAAAGCTGGATCTCGGCACCAGCCTCTTTGAAAGGCGGTTCTTCCGTGTCTTCGACAATCGGCTCTATTTCCGCTTTCAGCTTTTTGTCGGCTTTTATGAGCTTGTCGATTTCGTCTTCTTCTGGTTCTTCGTTTTTAACTTTCTTCTTATCGGGCCAGAAGATCACAACCAAAAGCAGAAGCAAAAGAACTGCCGGCACGATATAGAAAAACAACTCGCCGTTTTTAAGGCTTTCTTCAATCCACGCTTCCATATCAAACTCCAAAAATCATTAAAAAAATCGGCTAACTGCCGAAAAACACATTATTATTGTCAAAAAGTGCATTAAATCAAGAAAAAGTCGGATTTTGTCAGCGCGTAATTCATTTCACGCAGCGGACGGGATAGCTGTTCTGTTTGTGGACATCTACGATTTTCGCTTCGTAAAAATCGATATACCATGCACCATCGTCTCCCATTTCAGAAGACGACCAGAGACCGCCCAAATCACCGAATCTGCTGTATTTTCCGCTTTCATCGAATTCACACAGACATGATCTGGACCAGCATGAATCGTAAGAAAGACATCCTCTTTCATGGCTCACGTGACATTCTCCGCCCCTAACAGTACCGTAGCAATCCTGAACAAGAGTCCTAAGCTCGTCGATATTAGGGAGATGCCACTTTTTGACGCCGCCTTCTTCAAGATTTTCGCAGTAAAAAACTGCTTCGCTCCAGATTTTGGAATGTGACGTCTTTTCAGACCATGAAAGTCCGCTCGCAGTGTCAATGCAAGGAAAAACGGGATCATCACCGCATTCGGGAACGTCTGCAGCAGATTCGCTTCCGCCGCACGAAACCACGATAAAAATCACGGCAGTTAAAAGAAAAACGAGTTTTTTCATAGCACACGCCAAAAAAACTTAATAAAACAGCAGAGATGATATCCGTAAACGCCCTTTTGTCCAGTCCGGGAGAAATGCACTTACCGAAAACGGCGCAAAAAATAATTGTTTTATGAAGATTTATTTATTGACTCGTTCTTTTAAAAACACTATTTTTAACAGTCTTATGCTTTTTATGGAGAGCAACATGTTGAATGCAGATCTTGTAAAAACATTTGAAAATGCTTTTAAAAACAACTGGGAAAAGCCCTGTTTCAGCGATTACGGCTCAGATCCGCTCACATTCGGCGAAGTTGCCCGTAAAATCAAGGAATTTCACGCTGTTTTCAGCGGTCTCGGCATAAAAAAGGGGGATAAGATCGCCCTTTGCGGCAAAAATTCGTCAAACTGGGCGGTAACATATCTTGCAGCCGTGACTTACGGAGCGGTCATAGTGCCGCTGCTCAACGATTTTACGGCGGAAGAGATCCATCACCTCGTCAACCACTCCGATTCAAAGCTCTTCTTCGCTTCGGAAATCATTATAGAAAAGCTTGATTTTGCACAGCTCCCTGAAATAGAGGCTGTTTTCAAGCTTGAAGATATGTCGGCAGTCTTTTCAAAAGAAGAAAATCTGAACGGAAAAGTTGCCGGAATTATTGAAAATTTTGCCAAAACCCAGACCGTTACGAAAGAGACGCTCGCGTTCGAAATTCCTGCAAAAACCGACCTTGCAACGATAGTTTACACCTCGGGGACCACAGGTTTTTCAAAAGGTGTCATGATTTCGCACAACTGTCTTATGGCCAACATTCAGTACGCAATCGACTCTCTTCCGAACGGCGGTGACGCAATGGTTTCGTTTCTTCCGCTGGCACACTGCTTCGGATGCGCTTTCGACTTCCTTCTTCAGGTCGCTAGAGGACTTCACATCATTTTTATGAGCAAAACCCCTACTCCGAAAATCCTCATAAAGGCTTTCAGCGAAGTTCAGCCTTTTCTCGTAATTTCAGTACCTCTCATTCTCGAAAAAATATACACTTCGAAGATCCGTCCGCTGCTTGACACAAAAAAAATGAAGATACTTATGGCGATTCCGGGCATCAGACAGATCATAATGAAAAAAATCGGCAGGGGAATCAGCGATTTCTTCGGCGGGAAATGCTATGAAGTCATCTCCGGCGGTGCCGCCTTCAACCCGAAAATCGAATCATTCCTTCTCAAGGCGGGCGTCAGATTCACAACGGGATACGGAATGACCGAATGCGCGCCGCTTGTCGCCTACACCGATTATGCAGACAACCGCAAAATCGGAAGCTGCGGCAAAATAATGACCTATCTCACCGCAAAAATAGAAAATCCCGACAAAAAAGGTATCGGCGAAATCTGCGTCAAAGGCGAAAACATAATGAGCGGCTACTACAAAATGGAGAAGGAAACAGCTGAAGTCCTCGACAGCGAAGGATGGCTCCACACCGGTGATCTGGGCAGAATCGACAAAGACGGATTCCTCTTCATCTGCGGAAGACTGAAAAACATGATTCTTTCAGCTTCAGGTCAGAACATCTATCCCGAAGAGATCGAACTCAAGATCAACTATATGCCTTTCGTTTCCGAATCGCTCGTTCTCGATGCCGGCAAAGGAAGACTGGTCGCCTTCGTCTACCCAGATTACGACAAGATGAAAGCGGAAAACGTCACGGAAGAGCAGCTTGCCGAAATCATGCAACAGAACCGCGCCGAACTTAACGAAACGCTTCCGGCATACGCAAAAGTTTCGGAAATCAGAATCCATCCCGAAGAATTCCAGAAAACTTCGACCAAAAAGATAAAAAGAACTCTTTACACCCATCTTGTCGACAAGAAGAAAGGATTCCGGAAACACTGAGAAAAGCAGAATCACTCAACAATCTGCCAGTAACCGTTTTTTGCAGCACCGACACGTCTGAGAAGACCTTTTTCCCGAAGTTTTTTCACCTGCATTTCGATTGCGCGTTTCGAACGGTTCGTTCTGCAGGCAATCTCCTGTAAAGTAATCTTGGGATTGTTTCTGATCAGTTCAAGAATTTGCACCGAAGTTTTTTCGTTTACACCGAAACTTTTAGCCGCTTCAACCGAAGTTTTTTCATTTATACCGAAGTTTTTGTCTGTTTGTTCCGAAGTTTTTTCCGATGTCTTTTCCGTATATTTATCATAATCGACATGGGTTTCCCTGTTTTTAAGTTCGTTGTGTTCGCCAAGAAGAAGATTGCGGAAAAATTTTTCGAGGAAAACCGGATTTTCGGAAATCCCTTTCTGAAGATTGGCATAATTTGCCCTGACAAGCGCGTTTCTGAAATACCAGCTGTTCTGTGCAAAAATGTCGTTACCTGCCCTGAAGCCGAGCGAACGCAGATATTTTATAGTAAAAACCGCAGTAGTCCGCGTGTTCCCCTCGCCGAAAGCGTGGATCTGCCACAGACGCGATACAAAAAAAGTGATGTGGCGGACGATTTCATCCATCGAAAGGTTTTTGTAACGGAACTTGCGCTCCTGCTCAAAATCGTATTCCAAAGCGGTTTTAAGCTCGAATGCCGCGCCGTAAGTCACGGTGTCTCCGTTAAGAACCCACTCGCTTTTCGTAATATCGTAGTCGCGGATTCTTCCGGCAAACTTGAAAATTCCGTCAAAAAGCCTTTTGTGAACCGCAATCAGATAGGACGGACTGAAATTAAACGAAGGCTCGCTCAAAATCTGCGCGATGCGGCTTGAAACCTTGTCTGCTTCCTCGGTGCGCCTATCGGTGTTTTGAAGCCTGAAAGCCCTGCTTTTGTAGTATGAATCAATCAGACGGCCGACATCAGCGAACGAAATTTCACCTTCAATGTTGCGTTTCGCGGTTTTGTAAAGATATTCCGAAGGCTTGAGCCCGTCCACCTGCTGCAAACCGATGGCTGTCGACCACGCTAAACTCTTTTCCTTTTTATCCGCCTCGGTATGACGGACATATTTCTCGAAATCCACTTCGTAAGGACTTTTTTTCGGCATTTTTCGAACCTTTTCTAAATATCAAATTCATTCCGAAATATCACAAAAAACGCGGAATTATACTCAATTTTTCGAGAAATGCGAGATATCAGAATGATTGTTTGAACTATTTGTGGAAAATTATATAATCGCTGCGCTTGATTTCAGGTTCACGGAATCAGGGCCAAATCAATAGTTGGAGTACAAAAGATGAAGTATGATGTTTTTATTTCGCATGCAAATTCAGACAAGGAAGAGTATGTTAACGACCTTAAATCATCTATAGATCAATTGGGAGTTAACGTTTTTTATGACAAGGATACTTTGCAGTGGGGTGATAACTGGAAGCAAAAAATGTTAGAAGGAATCAAAAATGCTGAGTTTGCCATTATTGTTATTTCTAAAAGTTTTTTCGGACGTGAGTGGACGGAAAAAGAGCTTAACGATTTTTTGGAAAGACAAAACTCAAATGGGCAAAAGATTATTCTTCCAATTCTTCATAATATCTCTTTTGATGAGCTAAAAGAACACTATCCTTCTATTGCTGACATACAAGCGATCGAGTCAAACAAATATTCCTGTGATAAAATCGCACTTTTTTTTGCGAAACAACTAATACAACGCATCAGAACTAACAATTCGGATGACGGAAAAAGAATAGAATCAGACGATCAGACATATATATCACGTCTAAAACAAGCTTACGATTCTTTAATGGAGTTCAGAAGGTCAATTCAAATTAACGATGACCAAAAGATAGACATGAAAAAATTAACGGAATCTGTCCAAAAAATATATGAGTATTATGAGTATTACAACACTTTTTCTGATTCCAATAATGATGCTCGTATTTGTAAAGCAAAAGAAATTGTGGATCAATTTAATGTGTGCCTAAACAAATTGCACATTTTGAAAAACTCTCCGTCATCAGTAACTCCTTTAGAATTAACACACCTAAATGATGACCTGCAAAACCTATTAACCATTATCATTCAAGCATTACACGAAGAAGGCGTGACACTTTAAGAAAAGAGCGAACAAAATAGTTTCCGTAAATTTTCTTTGAGATTTAAAATGAAAAATGAAATAGCAATTCATAGCGAGATTGATTTACAGGCAAATCAAAACCAAGATCAGTTGCCGGTTTTATATTCGCAGGTAGAAAAGAAAATTGTTATCGTCAGGCAGATGCCGGTGATTTTGGATGCCGATGTCGCTGCATTGTATGGTGTCGAAACAAAGAGAGTGAACGAGGCGATAAAAAAACAACCCTGACAAGTTTCCGGAAGATTATATGTTTTCGTTGACAACTAAAGATTTACAAGATTTGCGGTCGAAATTTTCGACCGCAAATGTATCTTCAAAAAGCAGAAGTCTGCCAAAAGCATTCACTGAAAAAGGCTTGTACATGCTCGCAACGATACTGAAAAGCAAGCGTGCGACAAAGGTCACATTTGAAATTATCGAGACATTTGCCAAAGTGAGAAGTCTGAAACGCGAACTTGTCAACCTTCACAAAGAAAAAGATAAGCGGAAACAAAACGACAAAATGCGGTGCTTCGGGGAAGTCCTTTCCGATATTGTTATGCCTGACTTGGAAACGTCAGAAACAGAATCTACTTTGGAATTGAATTTTATTATCGGAAAAATCAAACACAGCGTCAAAAGAGTCAGGAAAAAACAAGATTGAGAATCTCTTTAAAAATCAAGAGGTTGTTTTGTGAAACCGTGCGCTAATCAGCGTTGCGGACGCAGCGAACATAGTACTTGCTGGTTTTGGTGTTACTACTCACTATACCAGTGTCGAAACTCACTAAACATGCTAAGACTGCACTATCTAATCTAGTAGATGAAGAGCAAAATATGTGGCTCGGCATGTCTGGGAAATATGAATACGGTGAATCCGATTTTTCATAGTTTACCAAAGATGCTAATTCGTTTTTGTTTGGCAGTCTCCAGTCGGAATATCCCGCATAAGTAGAATCTTCGCAGTACTTTAGTGCCTCCTGCCAAGTTTTGTTTGTCTCATACTCTTTCTGCCACATGAGACCTGTTGCCGAATCAGTAACTACAACGGCTTCGCTTATTGTCTGTGTCGTAAAATTATCCGATGTCGCAGGCTGCATCTCGTCCCCACTTACACATATAACATTATAAGTTTGGGTTTTTAAACATAGATCATTATTAACACTCACGTTATAAAGTCCATGCTGTGGGCTAAATATATAAGCATAGTTCGTATCGCCTTTGTATTCTTTCGATGTCCAGAAAAAAACATTGGCAAAAATACTGCTGTTTGTCGGTATTCCTGTAAAGTTAGAGTTCGTGGCAGGATTGGATTTGCTATTGTCAACAATAGTCATAAATTCCAAAGGATTCGGAAGACGCCAGTTACTTTTTCCACCGTAATTCGAGCTGTTCAAATCTGCACAGTGGTTATTTGCATCATCCCAAGTGTAACTATCTGTTGATGGTGACTTTTCCCAAGTAAGTCCCGTATTGTTGTCTACAACTAGTTTCGATGAAGACGAGAAGCTCTGCACTTTGCATTTGCTCATGTAGTGTGCATCCTGACCGAAGAAATCATCACTTGGTAATATAGGACAGGGGGTTATGTCGGAATTGTTATAGCACGATGTCTGAGCAGTACAAATTTCACCTAGTGATTTCCAACCATCTGAAAGCTTTTTGCATATAGAACCGTTCCATGAATAATGCTCAATGCAGCCGCAAGCATAACCTTCATCTGTCATTGTGCACGAACCAGTCGAATAATTGATTTTGGAACATGGGTCGGAATCGCAAGGACTTGCTGATTCAGAATCCGGTGCATCAGAGTCATCGTCATCAGTCGTGTCAAGATCATTATCGATAATGTCAGTAGAATTTTCATCAGGTTTTTCGGTGTTATCCGAATCATCTTTCGATTCTTCCGAGTTCCTCGGATCTTTAATGCAGACATTGTTGTCTACATCGCAGATGAGTCCCTTGTTGCATGTCTCGTTCGGGTAGCATTCGCCGTAAAGTTCGCCACACACTCTTTCTTCATCATCTAAAATTTCGTTTGCGGCATCATTTTCAGTCGGTAACACTAAATCGGAATCGTCATTAGCTTCAACTGAATCGTTATCGGCTGTGCTTCCGCCAAAAATATTCTCTTCTTCGTTGCTGCCGTTGCCGCCGCAGCCAAGCATTAAAACCATAGCGGTAAATACTGCAAAACAAACAAAAAATCTTTTCATGCTAAATCTCCAAAAAGTAAAAAAGTTCCTAAAATTATTGAAAAAAATCGAAAATTTTCGGCTGAAAAACTTGACTTGGGTGAAACAGTGTTAAGTTTTTTTAATAATGCGTTGCGTTGCGGAATCATTTTGTCTTCAAAAATAAATCATCAAAAAAACGAGATATTTTAGGAAATGATAGTTGAAAGGCAAGTTTTTGCGGGCGGGCCGCCCGCGCTCCGACAATAAAAAAAAGAGGGCCCGAAGGCCCCCTTAAAAAAGTGAATCCGTTGTGTTCCGGCTAGGAAGCCATCATGATGCCGCCGACGAGAGCGAAAAGTGCGAATGACTCAACGATACCGGGAGCCGCGAAGCTCATACCGAAAACGGAAGGTTTCTTTGAAACTGCAAGGATCGCGCTGGAGCATGCTTTGCCCTGGAAAATAGCGCTGACCATGAAAGCAAGGCCGCAAGCGAGGCCGATTCCGAAGATCGCGAAATCGTTTTCAGCTTTAAGTGCGCCCTGAAGGATGATCATGAGCGCGAAGCCGTAAATCGACTGAGACGCAGGCATTGCGGAAAGTGCTACGAATTTTGCGTGACCTTCGTCAACTTTCGCCATTGCGCCGTGAGAAGTCATACCTGCAAGACCGCAGCCGATCGAGCTGCCGATTGCTGCAAGACCGAGGCAGAGAGCCGGGCCGAAATTCTGGAAATTTTCAAAAATCATTTTTTTCTCCCTGAAAAAAGTTATTAATCGTTGCCTTTAGCATTTGCTGTTAAATTCTTAAACGGCACGAACTGTCTGCCGCTGCCGTCAAAACACCATCTGTACCATTCGAGGAAATTGAGCCTGAGCCCGTGGATCACGCCGCCCATGAGGCAGAGCGCGATGTTGAGCAGATGCCCGAAAATCGCAATTATAGGAGCGAAAACGTAGCCTATAGCGCCGAAATCAAGGACCTGACCCGCCAGTTTGTTGAAAGTCTGAGCGAGCAGCGCACCTGAAAGACCGAGCGCGAAAAGTCTGATGTAACTCAGTATGTCGCTGAAGAACTGAACTCCGTTGTAAAGCCCGAAGAATGAAGCATAAATCATCTTGAACGGGTTGAAAGTTTTTGCCTGGATCGCATAGAGAACGACCAAAATTCCGGCAAAAATTTCAAGTGAAAGAAGTCCTCCGGCACTTATCACATCAGGATTCGCAACTTCAAGAACCTTGCTTCCGTTATCTTTGAAAACATACCAGAAGAAGAATGACCAGATGCCGCCGATCCAGGAGAGGTTTATAAGCGGAGAGATAAAGTCTTTCTCATCTTTCGCCGCACGGAGTCCGCGCAGTATCAGCGAAAGGCAGATGTGCAGCATACCTATAACGACTGAGACCATCATCATTGTATCGTTTGTCAAATATTCGCCCTTGTCGTTAAGTTTTATATTTTTGACAAACGGCAGATAATCGAAAAGAGCAATGTGAAGCGGTTTGACTGACGACGGGAACCAGCCGAAGAATGCGCCCGTAAGTATGCCGTAAACCGCCGTAGCACCGGTGAGAACGAGCGAAAGGTTGATGAAACGCCTCATCGCCGCGCCCGGATTTTTGAGTTTGATCTTGAGGAAGATCATGAACGCGAAAAGGAGGAGTCCGTATCCGCCGTCGCCCACGATCATCGCAAAGAAGAGGGTGAACGAGAAGAATACCCACGAACTCGGATCCCAGTCGGTGTATGCCGGCGTGTCGTAGATGTTGACGAGGTCGCGTCCCATTTCATCGACCGCTTTTTTGGAGTCGATGAGCGTCGGGATCGTTTCGTCCTTTTCTGGTTCGATCTCGATTATCGCCGCACATTCGTTTTCGAACGTCTTTTTCAGGTTGGCAAGTTCCGATTTCGGGCACCATGCCTGAAGAAGAAAGACTTTGTCGTCGAATTCGCTGACAGTCCCTTTTGCGGCGCGGTTGAAGCTGATCTTGTCGAGTTCGGCGAGATAGTTGTCGTAAAGCTCCTTTCTTTTTGCCGAAATGTCGAAGATTGCCGATTCGGTGCCGTTCTGTCTTTCCCTGAGTTCGCTGATCTTTTTTCTGAGCGAGGAAAGGTCTTCGTCAAGCACGATCTCTGAGCATTTTCTGAGTGAAAGAGGCTCTTTCGCACAAGTCAGGAAGATCTCTTTCGCCTGATCGGAATAAACTTTGAAAACCGCGAGCGCACCTTCGAAATTTATCTCGTCTGCACCTTTTTTCGTGGTTTCCCAAACTTGTATCCTGATTCTGCCTTTCTCTTCGACAGAGCGGATCTCTTCAAGCGAGAAGTCGCCTAAAGTTTCGATAGTTTTCAGCTTGCTGCCGAGAAGCGCGAGCTCGTCGCGCATCTTTTTGCAGGATGCGTCAAGCTCGATTATCTTGTTTGCCAGATCTGCTGCCGGAAGGTTGACGTCGCCGTGCCTGCGGTTCTCGTTTTCCTTCATCGCAGCGTATTTGTCGGCAAGTTTCAGCGCGGAAAGAGCGGTATCGGCATTCGCAGTCGTTACGAAACGCCCGTCGGTCCTGAACTCTTTGCCTTTGTAGGGCATGACTTCGACGACACCCGCCTTCTGCAGCGTTTTTATGATAGAATCTTTCTTTTTCTGCGGACCGACCAGCAGAAGTTTTTGCATTTTACTTATCATTTACACCGCCTCCGCGAACTTTTCGTCCTTTCTTTTAAGTTTGTCTTTCGCGATTTTGGCGTTGCAGATCGCAGCTATCTCCTGATCGCCGAGGAAAATGGAGATCTTTTTGATGTTTTCCTTGCACTCGGGGATCTTCCTCTTTTCAAAAAGGTTGACCTTGATGCTCGTCTGGCGCAGCTCTTCCGAAAGAATGTCGAAACGCTCGTGAACGATTTTCAGCTTTTCTCTTTCGGCGACGAGTGCGCGGAGCTCTTCAAAGGCTCTGTCAAGCCAGATCGGGGTGGAAAAAAACGAGTATTCAAACGGCTTGAACCTGATATCTTTGAAGACTCTGACGTCTACTCCGGCAATGTTTTCCGCTTCGGTCAGGACTTCTTCGACTGCAACGAGCTGATAGATGTTCAGAGTGAGCTTCCGGCTGAGCAGCACCGCCCATTTCGCAGCGGCTTCCTTCCTACGCGCGATCTCGGCTTCGACTGCAGCGGCCATGTTGCGGGAATTTTCGACTTCCGCCTGGAGCTGCTGCTTTTTGAGCTGGAGCGTGGGAAGGTATTTGCTGAGCTGCGCCAGAAGGTTCTTCTGAGTTTTCAGCTCTGTTTTGTTCAGTTTTATTACTGCCATTTACTTATCCCATTTACCATATTTCTCAATCCACGTGTTTTTAAGACCTGTCTCGTTTCTGTCGAAGCACTGTGCGAGGATCGTCCAGCCGAGGTCGAGCTGCTCTTCGATGTCGAGGTTGACCTGAAGGTCCATCATCTTCTTTTCGAAGGTCTCTGCGTAAGCGAGGAGCTTCTTGTCCCATGCCGAAAGTCTGAAGCCCATCGACTCTCTGTCACGCGCCTTTTTCGCATCGGCGTAAAGCCTGATCATCGCATTCGCAAGGTCGCCGTGGTCTTCTCTCGTGACCTTACCCATGACCTGCTGTTTAAGACGGCTGAGCGAGCCGAACGGGTCGATCCTTCCGCCGTGCAGATAGAACTGACCTTCCGTGATGTAACCCGTGTTGTCGGGAACCGGATGCGTTACGTCGTTTCCGGGCATCGTCGTGACCGCAATGATCGTGATCGAGCCGGAACCTTCGATATCGACCGCCTTTTCGTATCTCGAAGCGAGGTCGGAGTAGAGCGAACCCGGATAACCGCGGTTCGAAGGAACCATATCCATGGAAATCGAAATTTCCTTCAGCGAGTCGCTGAAAGAAGTCATATCTGTAAGAAGAACGAGGACGTTTTTGTCTTTGATAGCAAACTGTTCCGCAGCAGCAAGCGCCATGTCGGGAACAAGGACGCACTCAACGACCGGGTCTGAAGCGAGGTGGATGAACATTGAAGTCTTTTCCATCGCGCCCGTTCTCGTGAAGTAGTCCTTGAAGAACTGGTAGTCGTCGAATTTGAGGCCCATGCCGCCCAGAATGATGATGTCGGCGTCGGTCTGGCTCGCGATTCGTGCAAGAAGTTCGTTGTAAGGCTCGCCGGAGATCGAGAAAATAGGAATTTTCTGGCTGATGACGAGCGCGTTGAACATGTCGATCATCGGGATGTTCGTTCTGACGAATCTCTTCGGAACGATTCTTTTCGACGGGTTGAACGAAGGTCCGCCGATATCGACTTTTTCAGCCATGATCTCTGGGCCGTTGTCGATCGGTTCACCGCTGCCGTTGAAGACTCTTCCGAGCATGCTTTCACCGCAGTTTACCTGCATCGGTTTGCTGAGGAAGCGGATCTGGTCGCCCGTACCGACGCCTTTCGTTCCGGCGAAGATCTGAAGGCTGACTCTGTCGCCGTTGAAGCCGATGACCTGACCGAGAGTCGATCTGCCGTCATTCATTTTTATCTGCGCAAGTTCGCCCAGCATTACGCCTTCGGCCTTTACCTGAGCGATACTTCCCTTGATCCTTTCGATTCGGTTGTATGTCTTTACCATGTTATTCTCCCTCGATCATGTTGAGTATTTCCTGCTTCTTTTCGCCGTAGATCGAAGCTTCGCGCGGAAGGTAGTTGAGCTGGATTATCTTGTCGGTCAGGTCGAGGAAATAGTTTCTCGCCTTTTCCCTGTCGTCGAACTTGAAGTTCTTGTCGAGGACTTTCGAAATGATGCCCAGCTGCTCGTTCTGCCTGTCCATGCTCGTTGCCGTATCGACCTTGTCGTAAGCGTTCTGCTGGAGATATACCGCATCGTAGAACTCGCCTTTGAGGTAGGTTACCATATCGTCGATGCTGATACCTTCTTCGCCGACGACCGACATCTTTTTGCCGATATCGTCGCTTTCGATGATCATTTTCTGTGCTTTTTCGATGATCTTTATCCTTTCCTTCATCTTGTCGTCGCCGTGGGCCGCGAATCTCTCACCGTATTTCGACCAGCTGATGAGAGGATCGATCGCCGGGAATCTTCTGGCATCCGATCTCTGTCTGCTGAGACCCAGGAAGCATCCGACGACTGCAAGTGTCGAAAGGGTTACCGGCTCTTCGAAGTTACCGCCTGCGGGGCTTACCGATCCGCCGATCGTGAGCGAACCCTGCTCGCCGTTGTAAAGTCTGATTACGCCGGCTCTCTCGTAAAGTTCCGAAATTCTGGAAGCGAGGTAAGCCGGAAATGCCTCTTCGCCCGGGATCTCTTCAAGTCTTCCCGACATTTCGCGGAGAGCCTGAGCCCATCTCGAAGTCGAGTCTGCGAGAAGAAGGCAGTCGATACCCATCTGTCTGTAGTATTCTGCGATCGCAACTCCCATATAGATCGAACTTTCACGCGCCGCAACGGGCATTGAGGAGGTGTTGCAGATGATGCAGGTCCTGTCCATGAGCTTCTTTCCGGTCTGCGGGTCGTCAAGGTGCGGGAATTCACGAAGAATTTCAACGACTTCACCTGCACGCTCGCCGCATGCGACGATGATAACTATCTGAGTCGTAGCATACTTTGAGATCTGGTGCTGAAGAACCGTTTTTCCTGCGCCGAAAGGTCCGGGAGTGCAGAACGTTCCGCCTTTGGCAACCGGGAACGGACCGTCGATGATGCGCTGCGAAGTGACGAGCTGTTCGGTCGGAAGAAGTCTTTCACCGAAGCGGAGCGCGAATTTCGCAGGCCACAGATTTATCATGTTGACCGAACGGACGTTTCCTTTTTCGTCTTCGATCTTCGCTATCTCCTGTTCTACTGTGTATTCGCCGGGAGCAGCTATCGATTTTACGATACCTTTACCTATGAAATTGAAAGGAACCATGATCTGGTGCTTGATGTTCTCTTCGGGAACCCAGCCGAGGAAGTGAGCTCTGTAGACGACATCGCCCACTTTAGCCGTCGGATTCCACTGCCACTTGACGTTGCGGGGAAGCGGAGGAAGGTAGATGCCTCTTTTGAGGAAGTATCCTGCAGCTTCTGCAATATCTTCAAGCGGGTTCTGAAGACCGTCGAAGACTCTTTTCAGAAGTCCCGGTCCGAGTTCGACGGAGAGAAGTTCCTTCTCGAAAACGACTTCGTCGCCGTATCTGATGCCGTCGGTCGGTTCGAAGATCTGGACTTTCGCTTCGTTTCCGTTGATCTCGATGACCTCGCCCTTGAGCGACTGGCCGCCGGTCTTAACGAAAACAACTTCATTCTGACGGATCGTTCCGTCGAATTTTACGGTAACAAGGTTGCCCTGCGCGGCAATGATTGTCCCTTTTGTTTTTTCATCCATTTGTAGTCTCCTATCAATAATTTCCCTTAATTATGTTCTCAAGTATCTGCATTCCGGCTTCGTCGTTCTGCGTAGTCCATCTGTCTTTGAGCTGGAAACCTATGATGTAGCCGTAGATTATGTGGTCGGCGAAAGGTTTATCCTGACCGACTTCGTCAAGAAGCGCGAAACGGATCCTGTCAAGCTCTCTTTCGACTTCGAGCGGAGTTTTGCTTTTGTCGAAAAGAGCAACGATCTCAGCGACTTCCGGAAAATATCCTTTAAGTCCCAGATCAGCGTTGTTCCTGTTTTCGAGTATCATTTTGACGGCATCGGCGTCGCCTTTCAGATTTTTGTCGAGGTCTGCGCCGCTTTTCATCATTCTGACAGCCGAAATTATCGTGCTCATTATCATCATGTTCGTGCCGTAGCGGGCAAGGAAAGCGTTTTTGTTTCCGCTCATCATTGTGTAGTAGCCGGTATAAAGCTCTTCGATGTGCGAAGCCCGCTCTTCATTCGTCTTCCAGGTTTCGAAAAAGTCTTCGACAAATTCGGGATAGACGAAATCGGGAGTGTTGTGCTTCGGATCGTCAACGAAAAGTTCGAGTTCTTCCGGCTTCGTGATCCCTGCGCGGTAGAAGTCGATTTTTCCGTCGGCGGTGTTGCCGCCTGCACCCGTCTTGGATTTTATCAGCAGTTCCATGTTTCTGAGGTCGTCAAGAAGAAGGATGCTGCAGATCCCCTCGCGCAGAGGTTCAAGTTGCATGTCGAATTCTTCAAGAAGTTCCGCCAGAGAGCATGGAAGGTCGCCGTCCCAGGTCAGATGCGGCAGAGCGGCTATCGTGTAGTGATTAAACTTCATGCTTAATCACCCCGCTATTTCGAGAACAGAGCTTTTCTAAGTTCGGGTCTGATGTATTCAGTAAGCAGTTCTGTAACCGATTCGTCGGTGAAATCGTAGCGGAGCGCTCCGTCCGACGCTTTGACGGCGAATCCGCTCGGAAGGGTCTCGTCGCCGAGTTTTATTCCTTTTGCACCCATTGCGTCGATCTGGCTTTTTACGTAGGAAGCGAGTTTTTCCTTGAGTGCAGCCGGAAGTTCGATTGCGAACGAACCTTTGTCGGCATATATTTTAAGGAATTCCGAAACGAACTCCTTGATGAGCGTTTCGCTCTTCATGGCATCTTTTACGGGCGCTGCGACAGCCGCGGTGAGAACCTCTTTTTCAAGAACGAGTTTGAGTTTGTCTACAGACTGTTTTGCCGCGATCTTAAGAGCCGATTCGGTATTGTGCTTCATCGTTTCGGCTTCTTTCTTTGCGTTTGCGATGATCTCTTCAGCCTCTTTTTTGGCGTCTGAGACGATCTTTGCAGCTTCCGATTTCGCGTCTTTGATGATTGTCTCTTTTTCCTGCTCGGCAGGTTCAAGAACGGAAGATTTCAGGAAATCGGTGATATCCTTGATTTTGCTGTCCGTAACATTGAGTTTCGTGTTCTGGGTTTCGCTCATTTTTTAGCCTCCAAAATTATGTAAAAAAAACATTCAGACGATTCAACGGCGGCTATATTATTGTCGGCAAGACAAAAGTCAAATAATGATTGCGGTAAAAACGAATATTCTTGAAATAAAGATTTTATCTGCTAAGTTGACCCGATATTTTCGTTTATTTTTATTTAGGAGGTTGATATGAATTTCAGAAAATTCGACGGCAATTTTGACAACATTGATTTCCTCAGTCTGCTCATGCTTGATATCAACGGCTCTATCAGGCACGTTACGCTTCCGAAAGACTATATCTCAGAGAAAATTTTTGAAAAAGGAATCGGCTTCGACGCATCGAATTTCGGTTACGCGAAAGTCGACAAGTCCGACATGGTCGCAAAACCCGATCTTTCGACAGCCTTTGTAGAAGAGAAAGAAGGACACGTTATCGCTCACGTTTTCTGCGACGTTTATCTGACGACTGGCGAACCTTTCGACCAGTATCCGCGCAACATCGCTAAGAAAACAGCGGCATACCTTAAGGAACAGGGCATTGCGGACGACGCTAAAGTCCTCATCGAACTTGAATTCCACGCTTTCGACAGCGTCCGCTACTCAAGCGAATACTCGCACAGTTTCTACGAAGTCCAGAGTCAGGAGGGAATCGGCCCGGATTACGACGACACACCGCGTTTCGGAATTCAGCAGGGTTACCACAGACTTTTCCCGGCTGACAAATACTTCGACATGAGAAACGACATCGTTGCCGCTCTGGGCACGGTCGGCGTTCCGGTAAAATACCACCACCACGAGGTAAGCGCATCCCAGCTTGAAATCGAACTCAACTTCATCAGCCTTGCCGAAGCCGGCGACAAAGTTTCTCTTGCAAAATGGATAATCGTCAACGTTGCCAGAGAGCACGGAATTTTCGTAACTTTCATGCCGAAACCGGTCTACAACATCGCAGGAAACGGAATGCACGTTCACCAGTTCCTGGTCAAAAACGGCGCTTCATTCTTTGCCGGAGACGGCCTGCACGGCCTTTCGAAAGAGGCTCTTGCCTATACCGCCGGCATTCTCGACCACAGTCTGACAGGTTCGCTCCTCGCCTTCTCGAATCCGAGCACGAACTCATACAAACGCCTCGTTCCGGGCTTTGAAGCTCCGGTCAGCGCTACTTTCGCTAAAGGATCGCGTGAAGCATCGATCAGAATTCCCGGTTACCTTGCAAAAGGCGAAGAGAGGATCGAATACAGAACGGGTGATGCGACGGCGAACATCTACTATTTCCTCAGCGCAATGATTCTCGCCGGCGCCGACGGCATCAAAAAGGGAAGAGATCCGCTTGAAACGAACTACCACGACAAGGACAACGGCAAAATGTTCCCGCTCAACCTCAATGCCGTTCTTGACGGACTTGCCGCCGACAACGAATACCTCATGCCCGCATTCCCGAAGGCTCTGATCGACCTCTGGATCAAGGCTAAAAAGGCGGAAGCGCGCTTTGTCTACAACGCTCCGACACCTCAGGAATACGAACTTTACTTCAACATTTAGTGAATAAAAATGGAAAAAATCATCTCCACCGAAGAAATAGCTCCGAGAATCCACAAAATCGTGATTACTGCTCCGCAGATTGCAAAAATGTGGCGTCCGGGACAGTTTCTCATCATTCATCTGAAAGAGGACAGCGAGAGAATCCCGCTCACGATCTGCAAGCGCGATGCCGGAAAAGGTGAACTGACACTCATCGTTCAAGCAATCGGTGAAAGTACGCGCGAAATCTGCGGAAGTCCGGCAGGTTCAGACATCCGGGATGTTCTGGGACCTCTGGGCATGCCGAGCGGCATCGACCCGAATTTCAAAAACGTCCTTTTCGTTTCGGGCGGAATCGGCATCACGCCGCTCTATCCTCTGATTCAGAAATACCATGAACTGGGAATCCGGACAACGGTTCTGATGGGTTTCAGAACGGCGAAAAACCTCATTCTCGAATCAGAAGTCAAAGAGGTTGCGGACAACATAATGATAGCCTCCGACGACGGCACGATCGGCGAGAAAGGTCTGGCTCTCGACCTCATCGCTCCGGCAATCGAGAAATCCGGTAAATTCGACCATGTCTACATCGCAGGCCCTGTCAGAATGATGCAGTATACCGTAGCCGAAGCTGCAAAATTCGGCATAAAATCGACCGTCAGCCTCAATCCGCTCATGATTGACGGAACCGGAATGTGCGGAGGCTGCCGAGTAAGCATAGGCGGACACGTGAAATTTGCCTGCGTTGACGGACCGGAATTTGACGGCGATTTGGTGGATTTTGAAAAACTGGCAAAAAAATTAGGCACTTACAAAGACCATAAGTGCCGCATAATGTAATGATTTATTAGAGGTAGAAATGGATATTTTCACCATTTTCACAAAAGGCGGCATCGTCATGTATCCTATTCTCCTCTGCTCAATCGTGAGCGTAGCGATACTTCTGGAACGCCTTTTCGCCCTTAGAAAAAGCAGAATAATATCGAACCGCGACCTTCTGATGCACCTTGCAGAAAAAGGTTCGTGGGACGAAATGAAAGAGGCGGCAAAAAACAAGGAGGACTTTTTCTCCCGGACGGTCAGTCTTACGCTAAACGATCCGGCATCACTCGCCGAAACGCAGAAAATCACCGAAATGTATGCAAAAAAAATGGCTGAAGAAATTTACAGCCACGTTTCGATACCCGGCGTAATGGCGACTCTTTCTCCGCTTCTGGGACTTCTGGGAACCGTCCTCGGCATGATAAAAATCTTCAATAAATTCACCGAAGCCGGCGGGAACCCCATGATTCTTGCGGGCGGCATCTGGGAAGCGCTCATAACTACTGCGGCAGGACTTACCGTCGCGATTCCGAGCCTTATCATCTACAGATTTCTCACTTACCGGGCGGAAAAAAGCGTTGCGGAACTTGAATTCTTATTGGAAAAATTCATTAATTTTAAAGATTCAGGACAACGAGAGGGGAAAATAATTCGAATCGGCATTAAAGAAACTTGATTTTAATTGTTTTTTAACATAATTTCTAATGCAATATTTGTTAAAGGAGAGAAAAATGGTTGAAAACAGAAGGGAAATGATTGAAAGCGTTATCAAAAACATTGAAAAACAGTACGGAAAGGGAGCCGTCATGATTCTCGGCGACGAGACTAACATCGACATCCCCGTCATTCCGTCAGGTTCGATGAGTCTTGATATCGCGATGGGCATCGGCGGCTATCCTAGAGGAAGAATCATTGAAATATACGGCCCTGAATCTTCGGGTAAAACGACTCTGGCACTTCACGCAATAGCCGAAGCACAGAAAAAAGGCGGTGCAGCCGCATTTATCGACGCAGAACATGCTTTCGACCTTAACTATGCTAAAAAATTAGGAATTCAGGTAGATTCCCTCATAGTTTCCCAACCGGATTACGCCGAACAGGCACTTGAAATCGCCGAAACTCTCGTAAGAAGCAACACGATTGACGTTCTCGTCGTTGATTCGGTTGCCGCACTCGTTCCTAGAAGCGAAATCGAAGGCGAAATGGGCGAAAGCCAGATGGGAGTTCAGGCAAGACTTATGTCGCAGGCGATGAGAAAACTCACTGCGGCTGTCAGCAAATCGAAAACCTGCCTCATCTTCATAAACCAGCTCAGAAGTAAAATCGGAGTCATGTTCGGCAATCCCGAAACGACAACAGGCGGAAACGCCCTTAAATTCTACGCTTCGATCAGGATAGACATCAGAAAAATCGCAAGCATCAAGGAAAAAGAGGTAGTCATCGGCAATCAGGTCAAAGTCAAAATCCAGAAAAACAAAATGTTCCCGCCGTTCAGAGAAGCCGTTTTCGACATAATCTACGGCAAAGGAATCGACCGTCTCACCGATATGATAAATGTCGCCGAAACCGACGGAATCATCGTAAAAAGCGGCAGCTGGTATGCCTACAACGACGAAAAACTCGGCCAGGGCATCTCAAATGCGGCAAAAACTTTGAAGGAAAATCCGGAGCTTATGAAGGAAATCGTCTATAAAATCAAGGAAAAGCACAATATGCTCAAAGAAGGAGACGAACCTCTGAAAGAAACGGCTCAGCCGAAACCAGAAGAAACGGAAGACGATAAAAAACAGAAAAAGAGTACTGCGGGGAACAAATAATGAATGAAATTTTTCAGAACAGCCTCAAATTTCTGAACCTGCTTCTCAATGACGCTGTTTTGCTCGGCGCATCCGATGTCCACCTGAAAACATACAGTGTACCGGTTTTCAGAATCAACGGCACGCTCCACAAAATGGATAAGAGGTACGAGGTCTTAAAGCCTGAGAAAATCAACCCGATGATTGCCGGAATCCTCAATGATGACCAGAGGAAGGCACTAAAAGAAAGCTCGGAAATCGACCTTTCCTACAGCGTTCCAGGCGTCGGCAGATTCAGGGTTAACGTTTTCAAGCAGAGAAGCTCGCTCGGTGCCGTTTTCAGAACGATTCCGTTTTCGGTAAAATCAATAGATGAACTGATTCTGCCGCCGGTAATCAAAAAAATCGCCGACCGCAGGCGCGGACTGATTCTCGTAACAGGGACTACGGGAAGCGGTAAGTCGACGACGATGGCTTCAATAGTCGATTACATAAATTCGACGCGTGACTGCAACATCATAACCATTGAAGACCCGATAGAGTTTCTTCTCCGCGACAAGAAAAGCATCGTAAGCCAGCGCGAAATAGGTATTGACACGAAGTCTTTTGCGACCGCTCTCAGAGCTTCCATGCGTGAGGACCCTGATGTCATAATGGTCGGTGAAATGCGAGACCTTGAAACGATAGAAATCGCACTCACCGCAGCTGAAACTGGGCACCTTGTCATAAGCACGCTTCACACGCTGAACGCAGTCGAAACGATCAACAGGATCATAGCAGTTTTCCCGCCCAACTACCAGGGTCAGATCCGCCAGCAGCTCGGCAGCGTCCTCGCGGCGGCTATAAGCCAGCGTCTTATCAAAAAGAAAGACGGCCGTTCGCGTGTTCCTGCGGTCGAAGTACTCATCACATCGCAGCTTGTCAAAGAGATCATCCTTGACGGAGCAAGATTCAAAGAGCTGAAGGATGTCATCGAAAAAAGTTATCAGAACTATGGAATGCAGACTTTCGACCAGTCGATTTTCCAGCTTTATAAGGACGGTCACATTTCTGAAAAAGAGGCGCTTGAAAACGCATCAAGCCCCGATGATCTCATTCTCAGGATGCAGGGCGTCAGCATGTCAGGCGACGGCGACTGGGCTTCCTTCGACGGTGGTTCGGAAGGAATGACGCCGCAGTACGAGCCTACCGATTTTGAGTTTGAAAATTAGTTTTTCGGAGTTTTTATGAAAATCGCAACAGTTCAAAACAACCCTGTCTTCGGAGAAAAAAGCAGTAATATAACCGATTTGCTCAAAATGATGGATTCTGTGAAAGCTGAACTCTACATTCTGCCGGAAATGTCTTATTCAGGATATCAGGTCGTTTCAAAGGAAGAGGCCGTAAAGCTTGCCGACAGAGTCGATTCTGACAATATCATGCGTTTTGCCGAGTGGTCGAAATCACGCGACAGCGCGGTAATTCTCGGTTTTCCCGAAGCGGCGGAAGACGGAAAGATATACAATTCGTCAATTTTCATAACTCCCGAAGGAGAGAGACACGTTTACCGCAAATCGCACCTCTTTTATAAAGAAAAACTTTACTATGCACCCGGAAATACAGGTTTTTTCGTCAACGAATGGCGCGGTGTCAAAATCGGTCAGGCGATATGCTTCGACTGGTACTTTTCAGAAAGTTTCAGAACTTTAGCTCTTTTGGGCGCAGATTTAATCGCACACTGCACGAACATCGTAATGCCCTACTTCCAGCGTGCGGCATTCGCGAGAGCGATTGAAAACAGGGTCTACATTGCTACTTCGAACCGCATCGGCACGGAATCACGGGAGAGTGAGTCATTCACATATACCGGTGAAAGCGTCATCGTAGACCCGCTCGGGAACTATCTTGTTGACGCTCCGAGCGATAAGACCGGAGTATTCGCGGCAGAAATTGACACGAATCTTTCAAGAAACAAAAAACTTAATGATTTTAACGATGTTATTGCAGACAGAAGGGAAATCTTTTACAAAAAGCAATCTTTTTAACCATGAAAATATATCAGGTCGGTGGCTCTGTCCGCGATGAAATTTTGGGAATAGAAGCTTTTGACAGGGATTTTGTCGTTGTCGGAGCGACGGAAGCCGAATTTCTGGCAGAATTCCCGAAAGCTGAAAAAGTCGGCAAATCGTTCCCCGTTTTCCTCGTAAACGGCTGCGAATACGCTTTTGCAAGGCGTGAACGGAAAAACGGTCACGGATACACCGGCTTCGACGTCGAATTTTCACCGGACATAACTCTGGAAGAAGATTTGAAGCGTCGCGACATCACGATAAACGCAATTGCCAAAGATCCCGATTTTCCGGACAGATACATCGACCCTTACGGCGGAATCAACGACCTGAAAAACAAAAGAATCATCCATGTTTCGGAAGCTTTCGCCGAAGATCCGCTCCGGGTCTACCGCGTCGCGAGGTTCGCTGCCAAATTTCCCGATTTTTCAGTCGATGAAAGTACCATAGAACTCATGCGCTCAATCGGAGACGAGCTGCTTTCACTTTCGACCGAAAGAGTATGGAACGAGCTTGAAAAGGCACTCACCTACCCCCGCCCGAGCCGTTTTTTCGAGATATTGAAAGAGGCTGACCTCTTGAAATACCATTTTCCGGAAGTGGCAGACCTGATCGGCGTTCCGGCCGGTCCTATTCAGTATCATCCCGAAGGAGACTCGTTCATCCACACGGTCGAAACGATGGACCGTCTAAGACTTTCCGGCAGCAACGACCCGGTTGCAATGTTCGCCGCGCTCTGCCACGACTGGGGTAAGGCTGCCTCTTCGCCCGACAACTACCCCCATCATTTCGGACATGACAAAGCCGGAGTTCCGATAATCGAAAACTTCTGCAAAAGAATGAAAAACGTCCCTTTCCGATACGGATTTGCTGCAAAAACCGTAGCAAAATACCACATGATCGTCCGCGAAATAGACAGAATAACGCCGAAAAAAGCAATCAGAATCATAAATGAAATCCTCAAATGCTCTTGCGGAATCGACGGTTTCATGGATGCCGTCAAAGCAGACAACAGCCGCCAGAATGACGAAGCGAGGGCCTTCATCAAAAAAATGCTTCCGGTTTTCGATGTGAAACTTCCCGAAAAATACTGGAATGCCGGTAGAAAAAGTTCCGAGATCCTGACGCAGCTCAGAATTCTGAAATATAAGGAAATCGCTGAAACGTGCGGAATTTGCCGGACTTCAAAAAAATCTTGACAAACGGACATTGTTTGACTATAAACTGCGGCCGATTTTTTCGGGGTGTTCTTTTTAGAAAGAGTTTACTAACAGGCTTTGGGGCATCGTCAAGCGGTAAGACACCAGATTTTGGTTCTGGCATCCGGAGGTTCGAATCCTTCTGCCCCAGCCATTTTTTACTGATATGTGGAGGAAATTATGGAAACTTTTAAGCTCGCAGTCGAAAAAAGGGAACAGGGCAAAAAAAGTGTTAAGGCTGTAAGAAACAACGGTTTTGTGCCGGTAGAGATTTACGGAAAAGGTCTCGAAAGCAACATCAGCGGTGCGGTAGAAAGAAAAGAGCTTATCAAGGGACTTCACACTCCGCAGGGAAAAAATGTTATTTTCAGTCTTGATTACGAAGGAAAATCATACCTTGCAATCGCTCACGACCTTCAGATCCATCCGGTAAAGGACAACATCATCCATGTTGATTTCATGACGGTTTCTGAAGACAAGGAAATCACGATCGTCGTTCCCGTTACGAAACAGGGAAGATCGAAAGGCGAAATCGCCGGCGGAAAAATTTTCCAGGTTGTAAAGGAAGTAAAAGTCGCTTGCAAACCGGCTGACGTTCCGGCTGAAATAGTTGTCGATGTTACCAACAACGAAATCGGCGACCGCATCAAACTTTCGACTCTGCCCTATCCGCAGGGTGTCCGCCCTGTTTTCACGCAGGATGCTCCTGTTATCGTAATCAACAAAGGAAGAGGCGGCGAATAATCGCTTTCGGTCATCATTTTGTGCTTCCGTTTTTTCTCTGAAGATCCAAGTGAAGATTTCCTGATAACCGGTCTCGGCAATCCCGAAAACCGCTACTTTACTACACGTCACAACATCGGTTTCATGTTTGTAGAAAGTATCGCATCTACTTTTGATTTCGGGGATTTCACCTTTTCAGCGAAGATAAACGGACTCATAACAAAAGGAAAAATCAAAGATCAAGGCATTATTCTGCTCAAGCCTTCGACCTACATGAACAATTCCGGTCTTGCCGTCAGAAAAACGAAAGAGCTTTTCCGGATAAAACCCGAAAATATAATCGTCGCACATGACGATATGGATATAGCCTTCGGTTCGCAGAGAATAAGAAAAAACGGAAGTTCCGCCGGTCACAACGGCATAAAGTCGATAATCACCGAGCTTGAAACACCTGAATTTACGAGAATCCGACTCGGTATAGGAAAGCCGGAACCTGAAAACAACACTGCCGACTATGTTTTGTCGGAATTTTCGGAAGAAGAGCTCAAAATCATTGCCGAATCCCGTGAAAAATGGGCTAAAATCATCGAAACGCTGCTTTTTGAAGGCGCTGAAGCGGCAATGAACGCATTCAACAGAAAAAACTGACGGTGCAGTCTTGAAGATTCTTCTTGTCGCGCCGCCGGTTTTCGATTTTTACTTCACGACGCACAGAATGGAGCCGCTGGGACTCCTTTACATCAGGGAGGCTTTGGAAAAAGCAGGGCACGAGGCAACCCTTTACGACGCGACTCTTTCAGGCAAAGTAAAACGCGTCGCAATGCCTCCGGAATTTTCTTATCTCGAAAAATTCTACGAAGAGGACATGTCGCCGTTTTCGCTTCACAACGGCTACAAAAGATTAGGCGACAGTTTCTTAAAGATAGTTGATTTTATTAAAGAAAACAACTTTGATTTTGTCGCTTTGAGTTCGCTTTTTTCCCCTTATCATCCGGATGTCGAACTTCTTGCAGCCGAGATAAAAAAAAGCGTCGATATTCCCGTCGTTACAGGCGGAACGGCTATAAACGCACAGAAAAAAGGGATTGCCGGAAACACGAACGCAGACTATCTTGTCTGCGGAAACGGAGCGGTGACTCTGCCGCTTCTGGCTGATGCGATCAATAGGAAAATCTCTTTTGAAAAAGTCCCGGGACTGATTTACAGGAAAGATGACGGGATTATCTTCAACGAACCCTCGTTCGATCCTGCGTGGTGCGACGGATTGATCCCGAAACGTGAAAAACTGCGCTTGTTCAGAAAAAGGAAAATTGCGAAAATCATTTTTTCAGCCGGATGCCGCAACCGCTGCGCCTTCTGCTCGATACACCGTGACAACAGGCTGGCGTTCAGGGAAATTTCTCACATAAAAAGGGAACTCGAATATCTTTCGAGTATCGGCGCTGAAGTAGTCGATATTGAAGACGACGACATTTTTTCAAACGGCGAATACACTTCTAAAATACTTGATATTCTTGAAGAAATGCACACGAAAGGCTTGTGCTTCACCGCAATGAACGGCCTAACTGCAAGAAACATCCTCCCTTTTGCCGAAAGGCTCGTTTCTTCGGGTTTCATCAAGCTCGACCTTTCGCTTGTTTCAGCAGAAAAAAATGTTGCAAAAGGGCTTCACCGGCCGCACGGGATCACCGAAATCGAGGAAATAATCAGGCGGACAGAGGGAGAGACTGGAATCGAAGTCTTTCTCATTCCGGGTCTTCCGGGAACCGAACTTCGCGACACATTCAATACCTTGCTTCACCTCAACAGACTCGGTGTCAAAGGCGGTCTGAGCCCGCTTTACCTTGTGCCGGGAGTCCCGATGTTCGAAGAGATGGGGATCCCCGAAAACGTACGGCTCTGCCGCGGAAGCGCGCTTTATCCTTTCGATGACGAAAAACGGGCAAATGTTGCATCTCTCCTTAAAGTTTCGAGGTTCCTGAACTATTCGCTTGACCACAGAAATGACGAAAATTATTCTGAATTTCTCCATTTCTTCAACGAATCGCTGAAACGCGGGCGCTGGTTCAGGCTCGATAAAGGCGGAAACTGGTGTGATTCGTTCGAATTTACAGAAAAATTCGATGCCGGTTTTTGAGTTCCGCAACCGCTGCCGGACGACCTGATTTCAAGAAAAAAAGTTTTTGAAAGATTGATTTTTATTTTTGACTTTTAACTTCTAATCCATATAATTGCGCGAAGTTTGGGCTTTGAAAATGCTTTGAATTTTATTGGAGGTTCAGAAAAATGAAAAGATTACTGGTAGTTATGTTGCTAATGCTCGGAATTTCGGCAGTTGTTTCGTGCAACAGCTACGATGTAGAAGGAAAACCTGAAATCGCTTCAAATCCTGCGAAAAAAGTTTTTAACTACAATCCGTGGGAAAAGGATGACAGCAGCGCGTCTCAATCCGGTGACAACAATTCCGGGGAAAACGACGATGTTACGCCTGCGGAAAATCCTGAAGAAAATGACGATGCCGACAACAACCCTGGCGAAGTCGACGATACTGAAAACAATGAGAACCCGACCGAAGGTGACGATACAGACACCAATGGAACTACGGTTGAAGGCGATGATTCCGATGAGAACGCAGACGATGAAGGCGAAGGCGCTATTCATGAGAACGGCGGTTTTGTCGTAAAATCGGCAAAAGCAAGCAATGACGAATTCATCACTGAAAATTTCGAAATCTACAACCGCGGTGTTACCGGCGAACTTAAAATCAGAAAAATCAACCTGCTTGATCCGAACGGAAGACTGATAGAATCTCTCGACGATGCGGACTATAAAGAACTTTTCAAAATGCAGATTCAGAAAATGGAAAAGGGTATCGCGGTTCAAGACAGTTTCGGGGAAAAAGTTTTGACTTTCGACAATATGTCAAAGGAAAACGAAGCTGATCATATCGCATCTCTTTGCCCTCTTATTCAAGACAAAAAAGTTTGCAAGGACGGATTTGAAAAGGGAAAATACAACTCTTCTTTCACAATTCTTCTTTCCTATTCCGGCAAGGCCGTAAAGGCGCTCAAAGACAAGGCTCTTTCGAGTGATGAATACAAACAGTCAGGTGATTTTTCGATTGAAATCTGCACAAATGACCCGACGAAAGGCAAAACAGAGACTTGCGGAAACAATTCAACGAGTTACAGAATTCAGGTAACGAGACAGGCTCCGAAACCGCCGAAACCGATCATTCACGTTACTTTCGAGTATCCGATTCAGAAACCGATGTCCTACAGAAACATTTACGATAAAGTTCAGATGAACCTTAAAGAGACATGCGTCGCTAAAAAGGACAATCCGGATGAGTGTGATCCTGAATGGGAAAGCAAATATTACATCAAATACAAATGGGAAATGACCGAATCGCCGACCCCGCTTCTTGAAGAGTCAAAACTCCGTCTTACCGAAAGCAGCAGCGATTCCGTCGGTCAGTGGATTCCTGATGACGGTGTCAGAGACAATCCGAAACGTGCATCGTTTACCGGACTTATGATCACTCCGAGAAAAATCAATGAACCCAACGAATCATACAACGAAGAAGAGTGCGCTAAATGCGGTAAAGAACCTACGGACAACAAAGACAATCCTGATAAATACTTCTTCAAAACACTGTCGGATTACCTTCTCTGCCGCCAGAAATACTGCGAAGAGAGTCGTACGAAATACTACAAAGTCAACATTCAGGCTGAAACGGTCGATAAAGAAACCGATCTTGTCAGCGATACAGCCGACATAACAATTGTTCCGAAAATCATTCCGCAGGCTCGTGTCGTTGCTCAGCTTACCTGGAAACAGGGTTTCAAAACGAAAGCTGAATCGGAATCGAAAGAAGGAGCCATGATCGATATCGATATTCACATGATTAAAAAGAACAGTCTTGAAGCTTCTCAGTATGGCTTTACTCCGACAGAAGGTGTGCTCGGAACATCTCAGCGCACGGCTGATCAGGAAGGTGCTTGCCCTTACACCTTGCCGGAATGCGAAAAATACTGGCGTCACGACGACTGCTCGTTCAGCGATCAGGGCTTGTCAGAAGTTGAAGCCGGCAGAACGATTCAGTGGCATGCTTCGCTCGATATCGATAACACCTGGGGCGGCAACAACTACGAAACTCCTGAAACGATAGGTCTTGGTCCGATTGAAGACAAAGATGAAGACGGTGTTCCGGATGTTCCAGTAATTGATGACGAATATCTTTTGGTTGTAGGCTACGTAGGCTGTACTTCAAAATATGACGGACCAAACCGTTGTGATGAAACTTACGCAGGAGAAGATGCCGTTCATGAGGTTGATGCAAGAGTCGAAATCTTTATTGACGGTATAGAAGTTCCGAGAGATGTAACAGCTGACCGTCCAGCTGACGAATACGCTAATGCAACAAGGAATTTCAAAATAAAAGTCAATGAGTGGAAAGCTATCGCAGTTGTTAAATGGGACAACTCCTTGATGCCTCCGGAAAACAATCCGACCTATCCTGGAAACGCGATAGTATCAGATAACACCGCGGGTTCAATGGGATCATACGGTATTACACTCGATTCCCAAAAACATCCTGTCTGCACATACGATATGTCTGATGCGGTTCTTCTTCCGATCTGGAACGCAAGTGAATATGTAAAACGCGTAACAGAGGTTGACGAAAACGGCGGACGCATCGGAACTTGCGACACCAATCCTGCGCCAGACAACGGCGGCAATGATCCTGAAGAAAACGGCGATCAGGACGAAGAAACGAACGACGACGATACCCAGCCTTAATCAAATCTTTCCTAAACAAAAATCTCTTTAAATTCTGAATAGTTAAATCTTAGTTTTTCATAAATTCACAAAAATCTTTTCAAGACAAAAAGAAGAACTTGGAACTTTACTCTGTTGAGTTTTTTAAGAATTTATTTCCGGAAAGACTAAATTTCTGCCGTTTTCAAGTGTTCCGAACGTGACAAAGCCGCAGTCAAACAGAGCTGCGAGAGTTCCGCTTTCCAAAAGGCTTTTCGGCGTTCCGTCAAAAACGAGACTTCCGTTTTTAAGTGCCAGAATACGGTCGGAAAAAACGAGAGCTTCATTGATTTCGTGGGTAACGGTTATCACGAGTCTGCCGCTTTCTGCAGTTTTTCTGATTATTTCAGCAATTCCGATCCTCTGAACAGGATCAAGGTAGGTCAGAGGCTCGTCCAGAAGCAGAATCGAACTTTCCTGAGCGATCGCTCCGGCGATAAGAACACGCTGTCTTTCGCCGCCGCTCAGCGTTGATAGTTTTCTTTCCGTAAATTCAGCGATGCCTGTTAGTCCGACCGCTTTTTCAATCGCGGACTTGTCGTTTTTTGAAAGTGTCTCCCAAGGTTTGCGGTAAAGGTATCTTGACAGTTCCAGAAAGTGCGAGACACAGAAATCACCTGCGATTTCAGCACCTTGCGGGACAAAAGAAATCAGGCGGGCCCTCTCTTTTTCTTTGAGAATGGCAAGATCCGAACCGTTTGCATAAATACCGCCGGAATATTTAAGAAGCGATGAAACGGCACGCAGAAGCGTAGTTTTTCCCGCTCCGTTCGTACCGATGAGCGATATGTTTTCTGATTTTCCGGCAGAAAAGGAAACGTTTTTTATAATTTCCTTCCCGTCTATAGAAACTGAAATGTTTTTGACTTCCAACATTTAAAGGTTTCTCAAGGCATCGACAAGTTCTGTTTTGGATTTGGTTTTTCCGTCAACCTGCTTGATTATTTTTGCCGGAACCCCGGCAACTACGCAGAAAGGCGGAACATCCTTCGTTACGACCGATCCCGCTGCTACGACGGAATTTTCTCCGACGGTGACACCTTCGAGAATAACGGCGTTCGCACCGATCATAACTCCGTCACAGATGGTTACGGGATGGGCGCTCGGCGGTTCGATAACGCCCGCAAGCACCGTGCCTGCGCCGATATGGCAGTTTTTACCAACAATCGCACGTCCGCCGATGACTGCGTTCATATCGACCATTGTTCCTTCGCCGATGACTGCTCCGATATTTATTACTGCTCCCATCATTATCACGCATTTACCGCCTATCTCGGTCATTTCCCGGATGACCGCGCCAGGTTCTATTCTCGCATTGATCTTAGTAAGGTCGGCTAGCGGAATCGCAGAATTGCGCCTGTCATTTTCCAATCGCGAAAGTTTGACTTCCGGATGATTCGAAGCAAAATCCGAAACCTTATCGAATTCATCATAAACTTCAATAAAATCAACACCTTGATAAGTTTCTGCGAAAGAAGAGAAATCGCATTTTCCGAGGTTCCCTTTGAAAAGTGCGCGAACCGGAGTCTTCTTTTCCGATTCGCTGATAAGTTTTATTATTTCAAACGCATCCATCTATTTTTCCATTATTTTTCTGCCCATAAATCTGAGTTTCCACACGCCGAAAAGCGCCTCTTTGAAGATTTTTCCGCTCATCTTGCTTGTTCCCTCGGTTCTGTCGGGAAAAACTATCGGCAGTTCGAACACTCTTCCGCCGCAGATTTTCGTTCTGAAAGCCATTTCTATCTGAAAACCGAAGCCGGAAAGGACAAGCGGAGTAGAAATCACCTTTTCAAGCAGTTTTGCGTTCCAGCACTTGAATCCGGCCGTGACATCGTGGACACCGAGTCCTAAAATAGTGCTTGCATAAAAGCTGCCGCCTCTTGAAATGATGCGGCGGTCAATGCTCCAGTTCAGGGTTCCTCCGCCTTTCACATAGCGCGAACCGACTACGACTGTATATCCTTCATCCGATTTTTTCACCATTTCGGGAAGATATTCCGGCTTATGCGAAAAATCGGCATCCATTTGTATTATTTTTTCATATCCCTTTTCGATCAAAGTGCTGAATCCGTCAAGGTATGCCGCCCCCAGACCTTCCTTTTTCTGCCTGACTTTTATTGAAACGAAAGCATTTTCCTTTGCATGATTTTTTACCAGATCAGCCGTTCCGTCAGGCGAACTGTCATCGACAATCAGCACATCGGCATCCGGAAGTTCGACGTGAACAGCATTTATTATCGCCAGAATATTCTCTTTTTCGTTGTAAGTAGGGATACATACCGCAATTTTGCCCATTTCTACCTCCAAAAATCACAAAAACAGCCGATTATAGTGTTATTTTTGCGAAAAGCGAGAAGAAAAATAGGATAAATATTCTTGATTTCGTTTAAAAGCGTCTTATTTTAAGCCGTCTGTTTTTTCGAGGTGAAAAATGGCTGAAAAATATATTCTCGGCATAGAGAGCAGCTGCGACGACACTTCGGTCGCCGTTGTTTCTTCGGATTTTCATGTTCTGTCGGTGAAAACCGTTTCGCAGACGAGCGTTCACCGTCTTTTCGGCGGGGTAATTCCCGAAATCGCTTCAAGAAACCACCTTGCCTGGGTTGTTCCTGCAGTCGATGCCGCCATCAGAGAATCGGGAAAAACGAAAGACGACATTTCAGCGATAGCAGTAACGAACTATCCTGGACTTATCGGAAGTCTGCTTATCGGAGTGAGTGCAGCGAAAGGGCTTGCGGCAGGCTGGCAGAAGCCGGTAATAGCGGTAAACCACCTCAACGCGCACATAGCTTCGGCATTTCTGGAAAGGGAAAAAAGGCCTGAATTTCCCTATCTGTCGCTTGTCGTTTCGGGTGGTCACACTTCACTCATAGAAATTTCAGAAAACGAAAGAAACCTGCTTGGGGAAACTATGGACGACGCCGCAGGAGAGGCTTTCGACAAGATTGCGAAAATGGCTGATTTGGGCTATCCGGGAGGCCCGATAATCGACAGAATGGCTGAAAACGGCGACGCCTCAAAATATAAGTTGCCGTATTTATTAAAGAATAACAACAAATACGCAGACGAGATAGTTTTCTCATTCAGCGGAATAAAATCCGCCGTAAAACGTTTTCTCGACGAAGGGAACGTCGATATGCCCTCTCTCATGGCTTCGTTTCAAAATAGAATAGTCGAGCTTATCGAAAGGAAGGTAAAGCTTGCCCTTTCAAGAAAAAAATATACGGCTTTCGTCGTTGCCGGCGGAGTCAGCGCAAACAGTGCGGTCAGGAAAATGGCTGAAAATATTGCGGAAAAATATAAATTGGAACTTTATCTGCCGGAACTCAGATACTGCCAGGACAACGGTGCGATGGTTGCCGCAGCCGCAATGGACGACTTTTTAAACGGGAATTTTTCCGCACTCGATTTCGATGTCGCTCCGACGGTGAGACCTAAAATCAGATAACTTTCAAATTTATCCTGCTGCTGCTTTTTTCAACCAGATCGGCGATGAATTTTTCAACGGAAGCAATCGGTATCCTGACGGTCACAGAACTTCCTGTTTCAGTGTAAGTAGTTGATTTTATTTCCAATCCGTCAAATCTGCCGATATAGCTCATGGCAATTCCGGTGAAGTCGAACGGTATTTCTACGGAAACCTCCTTTTTGATTATTACGGTTTCTACTTTCGCCGTGTCAAGTGCCGCTCTCGCCGATGCGCCGTAGGTTCTGGTGAGGCCTCCTGTCCCGAGCTTGATTCCGCCGTAATAACGGACGCTTGTGACTAAAACATTGAAAAGCTCCTTGCGCAGAATTTCGTTGTAAATCGGAAGTCCGGCAGTGCCTGTTGGTTCGCCGTCGTCACTGTATCGGAAAGTTTCGATTTTGCCGTCACCCAGAATGTAGGCGAAGCAGATGTGGGTGCAGTCATAATGAATTTTCCAGAGTTTTTTGACGGTTTCTTCCGCCTCTTCTTTTGTTGCAACAGGAAAGCACTGCGATATGAAACGGCTGTTTTTCTCTTTTATTTCAACAGGTTGAGTAGACTCTAAAACTGTTCTGAACTCTTCGATCATTCTGCTTTTTCCGATTTTTTCAAAGTGGTTTCGGAAGGAAGTACAAAAATCGCAATACCGATTAAAAACGTAACGATTGCAACGAGTTGCGAAGTAGAAATCATGTTGTTGAAGAAAAGCCCGCGGTCATCGGCTCTGAAAAATTCGATTATGAAGCGGAAAGTCGCATACATCGTGAGCCAGAGCCCGAGAATAGCGCCGTCCTTTTTGGTTCTCTTGCGGAAATAAAACCAGAGAACGAGAAAAATCGAAGTTGTGACGAAAGCCGAAACAAGCTGCGTCGGCAGAACAGGAAGCGGAAGCTCCTTCAAATTGAGGAGAATGTCGCGTGCAAACTGGTTTTTCGCGCTTAAACCGTATTTAAGAAAGGTTTGAGCTAATGGAGATGCCGAAATTTCACCGAAGCAGCAGCCGTTCAAGTAGCAGGCGAAACGGCCGATTCCGAGCCCGAAAGCGAGCCCCAAAACATAGCAGTCGAGATATTTCATAAGCGGGGCTCTGTGGCTTGTAAACCACCATACAGCCGTCGGAAGACCGAAAATGACAGTCCCGTAAAACGCAAGTCCGCCCTTCCAGAATGCGAAGATCGCGAGCGGTTTCTGAACGTAGATATCAAGAAATCCGTCAAAAACGACATGCATAGCTCTAGCTCCGACATAGCCCATAAACGTAGTGATTACGGCACCTTTCAGGGCCAGTTTTATATCAAGTCCGTTGCGTCTGATTTCCCACCATGTCAGGAAATTTCCGACGATGACGCAGAAAATAACGACCGCATAAAATGAAGAAACCGAGAAATCACCGATTGAAAACAGGGTCGGACGCATTATTTAGCCTCTTTCTGATGTTTTTCCCGTTTCGGCTGGAGAAACATTATCTCAAAAGCGAGAAGAAAGATAGCAGCAACGATTGCGACATCGGCAATGTTGAAAGTCGGCCAGTGGTAGATTTCACCTGCATGCCAGTCGATGAAATCAATTACCGCAAAACCTCTGAAAAAGCGGTCGTAAAGATTGCCGAACGCTCCTGCTATGATTAGACCGTAGATGATTTTCATGAATTTCGTTTCTGCATAAGCGAGAAGAAGGTAAATGACCAAAAGCGTAACAACTGTTGAAAAACCCAGGAAAATCAGCTGTCTTACGGAATCCGGAAAGTTTGCGCCGAGCCCCCACAGAGCACCTTTGTTTTCAACGTAAATGAAGCTCCACCAGCTTTCAAAGACAACGATTCCTTCCCTGCCTTTGAGCGAAAGAGCCCAGTTTTTGGTCAGAAAATCGATGATAAAAACGGGGAGCGTAACGGTCAAAAGATATATCGCGTTTTTCCAGTTTATTTTCGCTAATTTCATAAATTTCTCCGTTTCAAAAGTGCCTCGCGGCCAAAACTCCGCTAATATAACCAGATTCGCAAGTTATGCAATCTAAATCTCAATAACTTTGAGGTTTTTCAGGGATTCTTCCAGAAGACCGGAAATTTCGGGTTCGAGTTTTTTCTCCTCGGCAAGAACTCTGTCCAATTTTCCCTTTATTATCGGCGACTTTGGCAGAAATGCCGTGCAGCTGTCGGGGCAGTTTCTGATTGAAATCGGGAAAGCACCGATTCTTTCGGAAATTTTGATGGTGTCGGTTTTGTCGAATGTTATGAGCGGTCTGATGACCGGCATTGTTTTGACTGCATCGTTTATGCAGGTGAGGTTTTCGATCGTCTGGCTTGCGACCTGCGACAGCGATTCGCCCGTGATCAGGGCCTGGTAACCGTTTTCGACCGCTATTCTTTCTGCAATTTTGAACATCATTCGTCTAAAGAGAATCGTGCGGTAGCCTTCAAAGCATCTTGCACGGATGAGAAGCTGGATGTCAATGAGCGGAGCAATGTAGAGTTTTGTCGAAACGCCCTGATATTTCTTGAGGTGACGCGCCAGATCCTCTAGTTTTTTCATGCTCTCTTCGCCTGTGTAGGGCGGTGAATAGAAGCTGATATAGTTGACTTTCCCGCCGCGGCACATCGTGAGAAACGACGCGACCGGGCTGTCGATTCCGCCCGAAAGAAGCGAGAGATATTCGCCGGCACTGCCGACGGGAAGACCGCGGATTCCGGCGATTCTTTTGCTGAATAGGTAGATTCCGCTGCTGTCAATCTCCATTTCGAGTGCGAAATTGTAGTCTTTCATCGAAACTTTGAAAACGCCGTCCATTATCGAAAGAACCGCGCCGGCAAGCTTTTTCTGAAGATCTATCGAATTGCCGGGATAAGCCTTGTTCGAACGGGTGCAGATCACTTTGAGGATTTTCGTACCGTCCCTTTCCGCAATTTTCGCAAGTTCGACCGCTTTTTCGACTATTTCATCCCAGCCTGCATCAAGCGGAAGCCTGAACGCCGGAGAAAAACTTGAAATTCCGGGAATAAGCGAAAGGCGGTTCACGATATCGTCAAGCGAATCTCCGTTTTTGAGTTCGACCTCCATCCTTCCGCGGAATTTGCGTGCCGAAGCCAGGCCGGCAATACTTGATCTGATGTTGTTGAGAAGAAGATCCTCGAACCATGCGCGGTTGCGTTTTTTGAGAGCTATTTCGTCATATCTGACAAGAACGTGGGTAAACATGAATCCTTCCATTGAAAAATTAACAAAAAACTGTGGAATTTAACGAAATTCCGTTGTTTTTGTCAAGACGTATGAATTTTATTTGTAGTAAACTTCGACACCGTTGGGGAACGGCTGGACATTGTAGCCGGAAACATCGTTTATAACGGAAGGCTGACCGGTAAACGACTGTATGTAGCTGCCCGAAGTTGTCGGTTTGAACGCGATGTTTGCGTTGCCGTAGATCGTGTTAGAATTGAAACTCATATTATAATTCGTCCCTTTTTCCGATCTTGATCTGCTGAATCCGAGAGCTGCCTGAGTGGTGACATTCGCAGTACCGTCGGAATCGAACGAGCCGCCCATGCCGCCGCTGATCTGACATTCGACAACGACTACACCGCCTGAAATGGTCATCGTGCCGTTGCTGTCGATGCCGTCTACATCACCGGTTCCGGTTTTGATGTAGTGGAATCCGCCTGTAATGGTGAGATAACCGGTGCTTCCGTTGCCGCCTGGGAATCCGCCGCCGCCCCAGTCACCGGGACCGCCGCCTGATGAACCTGAGCTGTCGTTTCCGCCTGCCGCATTCCAGCCGTCGTCTCTGCCGTAAACAGCGGTAGTACCGCCTGAAACCGTGATATACCATGCTTCAAAACCTTCATAGGACATCGTGACGTTGACCGTTCCCGCCAAAATCATAAGTTCGTTGTCGGCGTGGATTCCGTCATCATCAGAAGCGATCTCAATGTCACCGCCTTTGATGTAGACAAGACCGCCGGAATGGATAGCGTCGTCTCTTGAATTGATTTTGACAGTTCCGCCTGTGATTTTGATATAAACAATATTGGTATTGAGGTCTGCATAGCCGTCAACGCTGCTCGGAATGCTTGCCTTGATCCCTTTGAGCGAAGTCTCTCCTTCATACTTCTGTCCGGCACTGCTGCCAGGACCGCCGCCGCCCCAGCCTCCGCCGCTCGACGAAGTCGTAATAACGCTGCCGCCGCCGGAAGTGATGTCTATATTTCCGTCGATGATTTCTACGAATGAAATCGCGTGGATCGCATCGCCTTTCGTCGAATTGACCATGAGCGTGCCGCCTTTGATTTTGACGTATCCTTTGATGTCTTTATACGCGGCATCGTTTATTACGGTACCGTCGTCCTGAACAGCAACTAGTTCTAGTTTCTCGGTGTTGTCCGATTTGATGCCGTCGCCTTCCGAACTGACTGTGATGTTCCCGCCGCGGATGACGACAGAATCCTTGCCGCGGATACCGTCGTCCTTTGCGTTGACGATGAGTGTGCCGCCGTCGATGTCTAGGTCGTCCTTCGAAGAAATTCCGTCGTTGTAGTTACCCTTCACGATCAGAGTGCCTTCGCCCGCAAGCCTGAGGTCGGACTTGCTGTAAAGCGCGGCATTCGGCTCAGTTGCACCTGCTTCCGCAAAGACATAGGTCGAAGCGTCGGTCAGGGTGTTCTGCGTATCCTTTGCCGTGAAGATTCTGACATCTTTGGCACCCATGACAGCAAAAGGAGAGTTTTTCGAGTTCGTAATGCTGACTCCATTGAAAACGACGTGAACATATTCGCTGTCCTTTTCTTTATCGACATTGACAAGGATCTGTCCGTCGCTGAGCGTGCCGTCGATCTCGAAAACACCCGAAGCCGTGATCGTCGCCGTCGTTCCGGCAACTGTTACATTTTTGCCGTCGACTTCGATCGAATTTCCTTTGAGATGGATGTATGTGATGCCGTCTGCATCGTCTCTAGGATCGCTGTTGTCTACGGTGTCGCCGGAGTCGGAAGTATCCGATGAACCGGTGTCACCCGTATCAGCCTGTCCGGTATCGCCGCTGTCGCCTGTGTCTCCCGGGTCCGGATTGACCGGAGTTCCGGTGCAGCTGCTTTTATCCCAGCCGGAACAGTCGGCTTTGCAGACTGCATAACCGTCGGTGTAGCCTGAATCAAGTAATGAACATGCCTTGTTTTCGCTGTCGCATACTTCCCCGGCTTCTGCAGCCCTGTTGCCGCAGATGGCAGAACTGTTGCCTGAACCGCTGCCGGAATCGGCTGTCTGACTGTCGCTCGTGCCGTTGTCACCGCCGTTTTCAGAATCGTTGTCACCGTCAGAACCGCCGCAAGAAACAATAAACAATCCTAGAATCAACAGAAACAGAAATAGAACTTTTTTCATTAAAACCCTCCACTGAAAAAGGTCAGACAAACGATGGATTTTATCGGGGAACTAATAAAAAGTCAATGGAGAAAAAATTCACTTTTACCTTTTAAAAAATTGATAAAATCCATTCTTACGGGTATAAACCGCCGTTTTTTGTGTTCAACTGTTTTTTGGAGTCAAAAATGAAAAAATTTTTCGTGATTTTGATTTGTCTGCTTTCCATTGTCGCATGCGGAGACGGCAAGGATCCGATGATGAAGAAAATGGAGGAAGCTGCCGAAAGGAACAAAGCCTACAAAGAGGCTGAAGAGGCAAAAAAGAAGGAAAAACCGAAATTTGTCGATGATCAGGCGAAAGAGGAGCTTCCGGCAATCGTCGAAGCCGCAATGAAAGGCGATCTTTCCAAAGTCAAAGCCGAAATCGGCAAAGGAACTCTTGTCGATACTAAAGACGAGCGCAGCAGAACCGCTCTCTACATGGCTGCTTCGGAAGGCAAAAAAGATCTCCTCAGCTACCTCATCGAAGAAGGTGCTAACGTCAATACGAAGCGCGACGACGGCGATACGCCGCTTATGGCTGCCGCAAGAAAGGGCAATCTGGAAATCGTTTCGGCACTCGTTGATGCGAAGGCTGATCTCGCACAAGCCGACAACTTCGGCAGAACTCCGCTCATGATGGCTGCGCAAAGCGGTTCGAAAGAGCTTGTCGACTACATGCTTTCAAAAGGTGCAGACCTCAATGCAACCGACAAATACGAGCTTTCGGCGCTTATTTTCGCAATGAAGGCTAACAAAATGGATCTGGCAAAATACCTGCTCGGCAAAGGAGCGAAAGTATGGAAACCGAAACCACTCGTAATCAAGGAAAAACCGCTCGTTCTCAAAATTGAAGGCAAAGTTCAGCCTGGAATGGAGGAAATTATCGAAAATCTTGACAAGAAAGATGTCCATCTCCGCCAGAAAACCGAGCTTTTCTACGCTGTTGAAACGGGCGATCTCGATCTTGTAAAACTTCTCGTTCAGAAAGGATCTCCTGTGCTTGTAGACGATGTCGAGCAGAGCAGGGAAACGATAATTTATGAATTCGGCCAGGGCAAGGAAGAAGAACGCGATATGCTTTTCCAGAGAAAGATTACGAGAACTTCCTACGACCGCGACCAGAAAAACCTTCTTCACTATGCTGCTGAAGGCGGTTATGTCGAAATTATGAAGTTCCTCATTTCCAAAGGCGCAAGACTCGAAGAGACCGACGGTGAAAATGTCCGCGGACCGCTTTTTTATGTCGTTGCTCAGGAAGTCGACCCGAAAGATCCGGGCAAAGAGGCGAGACTTGTCGCAACTGCCGACTACATTATAGAAGAAGGCAAAAAGACCTGGACGAAGAGAGTCAGACTCACCAAAAAAGAACTCGAAAAGATGAGAGAGAAAGAGAAATCGAAAAACTGGTGGGAAAGGAACCCCTTCGACACCGAATGGAAAGACGTCACGGCTCCCAAAGTTGACATCGAAGAATATGACTACGAAGGCTGGCACGTTCTTGCACTTGCTGCGAAATACGGTCACACCGACCTCGTCAAACTTCTCATCAACAAAGGCGCGAACATCAACCATAAAGAGAGAAAAATGGGAAATACCGCACTCATCTATTCGAGAGTCGGCAAATTCAAAGAGATGGAACAGTTCCTGCTTGCAAACTGCGCGAAAGAGGGCATTAACTTCGACCACGAAGAGCTTGCAAAACAGGGCTGGAAATGCGTTGACGGCAAGGAAGTCTTCGAAAAACCGGCAGAATAAGTTTCGAAATCCTTAATATTTCTCAACAAATACGAGGTTCCAATGAAAAATTTCTTTTTTATTCTGCTAGCTCTTTTCCTGCTCATATCCTGCGGCGGAGACGATCCCGAACATGAATATGCTGCGGTTCAGGGAACTTTGAACGGAACGTGTTACCCCAACAAAACCTGCAATGAAGGACTGATCTGCTCGGAAAACGATATTTGCGTTAAACAAGGTGAAAACGGCGATACCGATAATCCGGCAAATCACGATTTGGATGCCGATTCCGGTAATTCATCGGAGAACGATACATCGGAGAGCGAAGACGAAAACAATGATGCTTCGGATTCAGTTTCAGACAACGATCCGGATGAAAACGGCTCCGAATGCGGAAACGGAACAAAAGAAGAGGGCGAACTTTGCGAGAAAGGTGATTATGTAAACTGCTCAGAAGTTGACGACCAATATTCCTCATCGAATTTTGCCATATGCAACGATTCATGCAGCGGCTGGAACACCGATAACTGCGAAAGTTCCCAGCCGAGCGCCCAGCCGCTTGCCTCATTTTCTGCAAGAACGCATGAACTAACCTATCTTTACAACGGCTTGACTGCGTTTGAAAAAATGGAAAATCAGGAAGACGAGCTCTGGAAGACAGCTCTTTTCAACGCTTCAATCTCCATGAACGGCGAAACCTATTCCATTCCGCATCCGCAGGCGAACGTTCACTGGATCACAGCTTACTACGATTCTTCGGCACTCTATTTCTATCAGACTTCATACCTTTGCAACGATTCTATGAACTGCCAGTACGCGACTCCGGATGTCATGTTCGGAGTTGAGTTATCGGCTCTTTCAGCCGGGAAAGAACTTTTTATAGGTATTTCCGATGAAAATCAGGTCAATATGCTCATAGAAGATGTCATGACAAATTCGGAACAGGACTGCGTAATGCTTGTCGGATACGGCACCTTGAAAGTCGATTCGGTCAACGTTTCGGCCGGATCTGCCGGTAATTTTAAATTCACGACTTCAAAAATCGGTTTGTATCTGCCTGCCGCGACTCCGGAGGGAGATATGACGGGAGAACTTGAACAAGCGGGGTATAAAATATGCAAATAAAAAGTAAAATCTCAATAATTTCAGTAATTTTTGTTTTTCTGGCTTTTACAGTTTCGTGCGGCGGATCTTCGAAACAGGATGAAGAACCGAAAGATGACACCGATACGGAAACAGCCGACGGAGCCGAAATGTCCGATAACGATGAAACAAGCGATGATGCCGAGTATGACAGCGGCAAGGCAGACGTTTCTTCAATCAATTTTAATATTCCGGAAGAATCTTCGCTGGTTGCCGATACTTCGGGACACTTTGCATTTCCTGATGTCGTCAGGCTTCAAAACGGCAGACTGATGACCGTTTTCAGAAGCGGCAGCAATCACGTCGACAAAAGCGGTTTGATAGTCGCTGCTTTTTCCAAGGACGGAATAAACTGGGATGATCCAGATATTCTGCTGGATGACCCTGCGATTGACGACCGAGACCCTTCAATTGCTGTTCTTTCGGACGGAAGAGTTGCGATGAACTGGTTTAAATACCGTTACCCTGCGGATAATTATTCCGAGCCTTGGGTCCATCACCTGTTTTTTGCGGTTTCCGACAAAAGCGGATTCAATTTTGACGAACAGATTCAGGTTGATACGGGCATCTTCGACTATTCCGAAACGTCAACTTTGGATGAAAACGGCATCTGGCTTGATGAAAACGGCAACGAAATCACAGTCACGGCTTCTTCGAGTTCAGTGATAGAACACGATGGAAAAATAATCATTCCCGGCTATTTCGGTGACGCCCTCAACAGAAAAGAGATGGGAAAAACTCCGAAAACAAAAGTCGTTCTCTATGAAAGCGCCGACGGCGGCAAAACGTGGACGCCGAACGAAGTCAAAGCCGGAATCGATGGAACAACATGGCTTCAGGAACCGGCATTGCTCAAAGTTACCGATACCCGCTGGATCATTCAGGCAAGAACGGCCAAAGGTGCAAGTCCGAGCAACAAAGGCGATCTTGTCCAGACTGTTTCGGAAGACGCCGGCAAAACCTGGTCGTCGTATGAAAGTCTGGGACTGGTCGCTCACGCACCGGAACTTCTGAAACTTGAAAACGGTGTTATCGTCAGCTCTTTCCGGTGGCTCGACTGGGGAATAAATGTGAACAGGGAAGCCGTTTCAATGATATACTCGCTCGACGGAGGTAACACATGGTCGGATGTCCTCGAAATCCTTGACTGCGGTACGGCTGAATGCGGATATCCCGGCATGGTTGAACTTGAAGGGAACAAAATTCTCGTTGTATACTACACGCCGGGCGGCAGAGCAATCGAATCAAAAATAATAACGTTCGAAGCCGAATAAACGAATTTTCCTTTAAACAGAAAAATCAAAAAACATCTCTTGTTTTCGAACAAAAAAAACGGGGGCCGAAGCCCCCGCGAAAAATCAAATCCCGAAAGAACTAGTCTTCTTTCGAATAATCGTAGTATTCGTTGCCGAGATGCGTGATAAGCTCTTCGCCCATCATGTATCTGAGAGTGTTTTTCAGCTTGGTGTGCTGAATGAATACATCGTGTTCCGGATAGAGACCTTCTGCAACCATCGGGGACTTGAAGTAGAAGCTCATCCATTCCTGGATTCCGTACATTCCAGCTCTTCTTGCAAGGTCGATGAAGAGAAGCGTGTCAAGAACTACCGGAGCTGCAAGGATGGAGTCTCTGCAGAGGAAGTTTACTTTGATCTGCATCGGCATGTTGAGCCAACCGAAAATGTCGATGTTGTCCCATGCTTCCTTGTCGTCTCCTCTCGGCGGATAGTAGTTGATGCGAACTTTGTGGTAGTAGTTGCCGTAAAGTTCCGGGTAGTTTTTAGCGTCAAGGATTGTGTCGAGAACGGAAAGTTTCGAAACCTCTTTGCTCTTGAAGTTAGCCGGATCGTCAAGAACTTCGCCGTCGCGGTTTCCGAGGATGTTGGTCGAGAACCAGCCGTTGAGGCCGAGCATTCTGAGTTTGAGTCCGGGTCCGATTATCGTCTTCATCAGGGTCTGACCGGTTTTCCAGTCTTTTCCTGCGATAGGCATTTTCATTTTGTCTGCAAGTTCCTGGATCGCTCTGTTGTCAACAGTGCAGTTCGGCGAACCGTTTACATAGGGAAGTCCCATTTTAAGAGCAGCATAAGCATAAACCTGACTCGGCGCAACTTCAGGATGGAAACCGTCTTCCATAGCCTTTTCGAAGTCAGCAAGCGTATTGTGGATTTCGCACGGTTTATGGTAAGCTTCGGTCGAAGCGTTCCAGATCATAACAGCTCTTGAGCAGCCTTTTTCCTTCATCGTGTTTTTGATGTCGTCCATAAGCTGATGAGCGAGATCCATGTAGTTTTTGCCGGTTTTTACGTTCGGACCGTCAAGTTTCTTGACCCATTCGTGGTTGAAAACAGCCTTCATCGGTTTGATTGCGAGCATTTCGTCCTTTACCGGTTCAAGGTCTTCCGAGCGGACTACAGCTGCGTGTTTAGCCGATTCGTACATATTGTCTGTGAAAATATCCCAGCCTGCAAATTCAAGGTCGTTGATGTTTGCGAGCGGAACGAATTCCCTAATGAGCGGAGAACGGTTTTCCGTTCTTTTGCCGAGTCTGATGTGTCCCATCTGAGTAAGAGAACCGATAGGTTTGTGAAGTCCTTTCCTGATGTTGAAGATACCGGTAAGAACCGTGGATGTGATTGCTCCCATACCAACGAAGAAAACCAACATTTTGCCGTCTGCGGGCTTGATTTCACGTGCTGTCATAAAAAAACCTCCAATAAAGATATAAAGTGAATAATGAACTATAAAAAAGCAAAAGCCCGGTTAGGAAGCAAAATGCGTGCCAACCTTTAAAACGGCATTTAAAGATGAAAAAACGGCTGAAAAGGCAAAATTCTTTAAGTTTTCAAAATTAAAAAAATAAAATGTAAAGAATTTTTACAAACGCACAAAAACGCTGTCTCACGGGAATCGCTATCTGACACAACGGACTGAATATTTTGTTGACTTGTAGACACTGTTCACATACGCCTGTTCAAAATAGACATACCATGCGGAACTCGTGCTATCCGACCGAGTGGACGAAGACCAGAGCAGAATATTGTTGTTGTCTCCTAATTTGCTGTAATATCCGTCAATCGTTCCGTTAAGAACATCACAATAGCAATCATCACTCCAGCAGCTGTGAGACAAACAGTCAGGATCTTTTACCGCACAGGGACCGTCCGTTACCGAACCGCAATTATTAATAAGTGTCCTGAGTTCATTGATATTCGGCAGCCGCCAGCCGCTCAATTCACCCTCTGAATAGCCGTTGCAATACTCCATAGCACTATCCCAGTCCATACGATCCGATGATTTTGCAGACCAAATGAGACCGCTTGTCAATTCTACGCACGGCGTATCCGATGATGTACTGCATTCCGGCAGAGACGATGACGAAATTGATACGCAGAAAGAACCTGTCCATTTATAGCCGTATTTACATCCGCATTTGTAGCTTTCATTTTCCGTTTCACACTCTTTTGTTGAATTGGCTATACTTTCGCACGGATTCGGGTTGCACGGACCTGCCGGTTCGCCGTTATCGTCTTCGTCTGCCGACTCCGTGTTTTCGTCGTCATCCGTTGCAGGATCATCTTCATCCGGTGTTTCCGGCTCGGTATCGACAACGTCGTTGTCTGTTTTTTCATCGCTTTTCTTGCTGTCGCTGCACGAAACGACAAAAAGCAGTGCTGCGAAAATCGCACAAATTGCAAAGATTTTTTTCATTTTTTTCTCCTTAAAAACTTTACCTCTCCCACTATCCGTGTGAAGACGAATTATCAGAGGTCACACCTGAAAACCAAAGAATTATAGGCAAAAACAAAAGAAAGGCAACAGTTTCATTCGCCTGTATTCTTTTACTCGCTATCTTCAAGTTAAATCATCAAAAAGACGAAATATTTTAGGGAAAAGCGGTTGAAAGACAAATTTTAAGCGTTCTTGTATTTTTTATTGATGTAGAACTGCTGTGCGATGCCGAGCAGGGTGTTGACGAACCAGTAAAGAGTCATTCCGCTCGGGAGCATTAGCGAAATCCACGTGAAAACTATCGGCATCGTGTACATCATGATCTTTGCCTGCTTGTTGTCGGCGGTCTGCGGCGTGAATTTGGTCTGCAGGAGCATCATGACGCCGAGCGAGATCGGGATTATGTAGTACGGGTCCTTTTCAGAAAGGTCGGTAAGCCAGAACGGCAGGAACGGCGCGTTGAAGAGCTCGACTGCATTCTGGATCATGTAGTAAAGCGCAATGTAAACGGGCATCTGGATGAACATCGGAAGGCAGCCGCCGAGCGGATTGATGTTCTCTTTCTGGTAAAGAAGCATCGTCTCTTTGTTGAGCGTCTCCTTGTCATCCTTGTATTTTTCCTGCAGCTCCTTGATCTTGGGCTGCAGCGCCTTCATTTTGTTCATCGACTTGTAGCTTGCATTCGAAAGCGGCCACAGAAGGAGTTTTACGACGATCGTGAGAAGGATTATCGCAAGACCGTAGTTTCCGAGGAAGCCGTAGAAGAAATTGAGTGCTAAAAGAAGCGGCTCGGCGAGAAACGAAGTCCAGCCGAAAGTGATCGTTTTTTCAAGTCCCATTTCTTTCTGTTTCAGCAGTTCGCGCTCTTTAGTACCGTAATATAGCGAAAACTCTTTAGTTGTGCTTTCACCCGGATTGACGATGATTTTTTCAGCCGTTGCGGTGAAGCGCGAAAGGTTTTTCTTGGAATCGATCTCTGCCACTGCGTGAAGTCTGTTTTCAGGCGAGATCACTGCGAAAATGAAGTATCCGTAGTTGACTCCGATCCAGTTTACGAGATCTCCGGCTTCGAAAAAGTCCTTGATGTCGCCGCTGTCTTCGAGTTCGTCGAACTTTCCGTCTGCATTCTGAGCGACGATCTTGAACTTTTTGTTGTAGGATGAAAGAATGTCGGAGTTTTCAAACTGCGAGTCGAAAGAAACTGCCGGAGTCCATTCTACCGCATTTTCGCCGTTGTTGACTATCGTTTTTGTGACGGTGAGATTGAAGTTGTCTTTCAAAGTTATTGTTTTCTGCTCGGTAACACCCTGATTTTCATAGACAAAAGTGACGGAGTCGGCACTCTGAGAAGCAAGTTCGTAAGCGGGTTCTTCTCCGAAAACCGAGCTCATTGCCGGAAAGTACGCGCCCTGAGCCAGACCGACCGAAAGATCGACTTCCTTTGATTTGTATCTCTCTTCTGTGATGAGCGATTTTGTGACTTTGCCGCCTAAAGTCGAAAACGTGAGTTCAAGAGCTTCGTTTGCAATGCTTCCCGTTTTTTCCGGGTTGGTTTTGTCTGCCGAAAGCTGTGCCGTTGTGACACCCGCGTTTGCGGCAGGCTTTTCGGCGACGATTATGTTCTTCGGTGCGTTTTCAGCCGCTTTTTCAGCCTGCTCGGCCGCTTCCTGCTGTTTTTTTATAGCTTCCGGGTCCGGTTTCGGGGCGAAAAATTCGCTCCAGATGAACATTACAGCAACCGAAAGGATCATCGCAAGTATGAAATTCTTATTCATTTCTCACTCCTATTTTACAGGGTCGTAACCACAGTTTTTGTTTAAAGGATTGCAGCGAAGGATACGCCATATTCCCAAGGCTAAGCCTTTGAAAGCACCGTATTTTTCTATTGCCTGAATCATGTAGGTCGAACATGTCGGATAGAACCTGCACTGTCCGCCGAAGTATGGCGAAAGAAATTTTTTATACAGTCTGACGAGAAATATCAGAAACTTTGCCATTGAACTTCTCCGCAAAATAGAGGAAATCGCGCCTGATCTCGTCAAAACTAAGCTCGCTTCTTCTCGGAATTATGACAAGATCGACCGGACGCGAAAAGGCAGTTCTGTTGAGCCTGAAAACCTCACGGATCCACCTTTTTGTTCTGTTTCTCGTGACGGAATCTCCGACTTTTTTCGTGACGATAAGACCTAGTCTCATTCTATCGGATTCCATAAAATTAAAGACAAGCAGTTTAGTCTTGAAAACATTACCCTCGGCTTTCAACCTCGAGTAATCATGACTTTTTCTGATTTTATCCTGTTTGGAAAAAGAAAAAACCAAAAGATTTTCGCCGACTACTTTTCAAATATAGCAACTGAAAGAAGCTTTCTGCCTTTTTTTCTGCGTGCCTTGATGACGTTTCTGCCGTCAGCTGTTCTCATTCTTTTTCTGAAGCCGTGAGTTCTTTTTCTCGAAATTTTGCTCGGCTGATATGTTCTTTTCATAACAATCTCCCTATAAAATGACCTAAACCAAAAAACCGCGACAGTATATTCAGAAAATTCCGAAAGTCAAATTTTAAGCCGGATTTTGCTCCGATAAAACAATGGCAAGACTTTATTTCATACGGGGAAGACAGGTTTTTTACACAATAAAAACGGCATATTGTCTCTTCTGACAAACGGCTGAATGTTGACAAAAACTTAAAAAACTTGCTTTTTTCATTCATCTGATTATCATGTTGCGATTTTTTTGTTCCATGATTTTTTAAGGAGTTTAAAATGAAAGACAAAATCCATCCGAAGCTTGAAGTTATAACAGTCAAGTGTTCATGCGGAGCGGAATATGTTACCCGTTCCACCAAAAAAGAAGGCTACAACGTAGAAATCTGCTCGAACTGCCATCCGTTCTACACCGGTAAGACGAAAATCGTCGACACCGCAGGCCGAATCGAGAAATTCAACGCAAAATACAAAAGAGACACCTACGCCGGCAAAAAGTAGCCGTTTTTCCGTTTTACTCCCGTCAATTTCCTGTTCTGAGAGATTGGCGGGATTTTTTTATTAAGAGGACTCAATGCTTGAAATCAAAGACAAACTCGCCGAAATTCACAAGAGTTTTTTGAACATCGAAAAGGAAATAGCGAAGCCGGAAACCGTCGGCGACGTGAAAAAATACACAAAACTCATGCGCGAATACAAACGCCTGAAAAAAATCGTCGACAACTATCTCGAATGGGACAAACTCGAGCGCGAGATCGCGGATCAGAAAGAGATGCTTTCGGTCGAAAAAGACCCGGAACTCATCGAGATGATCAAGGCAGAACTTCCCGAACTCGAGGAAAAATACAACGCGATCACCGACGAACTCAATGTTCTGCTTCTTCCGAGAGATCCGCTTGACGAAAAAAGCGCGATTCTCGAAATCCGCGCCGGAACGGGCGGCGACGAAGCGGCTCTTTTTGCCGAAGAAATCTACCGCATGTACTGCCGTTACGCCGAACTCAACAAGTGGAAAGTCGAAATCATGTCTATCAGCACGGCGGAAGGTGCCGGAATCAAGGAAGTCATTTCCGAAATTTCGGGAGAAGACGTTTACGGCAGACTCAAATACGAAGGCGGCGTTCACCGCGTACAGCGCGTTCCCGTAACCGAATCGCAGGGCAGAGTCCACACTTCGGCAATCACGGTAGCGGTCCTTCCTCAGGCTGACGAAATCGATGAGGTCCAGATCGACGAAAAGGATCTCAAAATCGATGTTTACCGTTCAAGCGGCGCAGGCGGCCAGCATGTCAACAAAACTGACAGCGCGGTTCGAATTACCCACATCCCGACCGGAATCGTCGTCGCGATGCAGGACGAGCGCAGCCAGATCCAGAACCGAGCAAGGGCGATGAAAGTCCTTGAAGCGAAACTTCTCAAACTCGAGCGCGAAAAACGCGACCTGGAGGTCAGCACGCAGCGCAGAAGCCTCGTCGGAAGCGGCGACAGATCCGAAAAGATCAGGACTTACAACTTTCCGCAGGGACGCGTCACCGACCACCGCATAAAACTTACCCTTTACCGCATCAACGAAATCATGGAAGGTTCGCTTGACATGATAATCGATCCGCTCATACATTATCAGAATGCGCTTCTGCTCGGTCAGAGCGTCGAAGAGTTCTCCGGCAGCGACGAAGACGAATAACTGCTGCAATCTTTTCTTAAAAAATTAAGTACAAATTAAGCCCGAACATAGGTGGAACCATCGTAAATTTGCAAAAATTCCTTTTTAGTGTAGAATAGTGCCCGTTAATTTTTTTGTTTATTTTGGAGGAAAAGATGAAACATTTTGTGTTTTTGCTTTCACTTGTTTTTATTTTTGTCTCTTTGACGGCTCAGGAAGCTCCGGCAGAAGCTCCTGCTGCTGATGAAAACCAGCCCGCTGCCGAACAGGAAGCTGCTCCTGCGGCTGAAACTCCGGCTGAACAGCCTGCACCGGCTGAAGAACCTGCTAAAGAAGAGGCACCGGCTGAACAACCTGCCAAAGAAGAAGCTCCGGCAGAACAGCCTGCACCGGCTGAAGAACCTGCCAAAGAAGAAGCTCCGGCTGCTGATGCAACGGCTGAAGCTCCGGCAGAGGCACCCGCAGAAGAAGCTGCTCCTGCAGCAGCAGAACCTGCTGATCCGCGTCATTCCATCTATTTCAAACCGCAGCTTTCGGCAAGCTACATGCACAACTATCATGTTTCAGGAAAGACTGACGGTCACTACTTCCAGACGGATGCAAACATCGTTTTCAACTACAAGTACAAAGAGGGTATGCACGAAGTTCTTACCGACCTCAACTGGAAAGAAGGCGTAAGTAAAACTCCTGCATTTAACGGCTGGGTAATTGCAAACGACCTTTTCAAAATTGATTTCCGTTACAACCTTATGTTCCACAAGATTGCCGGTTACTATTTGAAAGCCGGTCTGGAAACACATTTCTTTCCTGGTTACGACTATCGCAGCGATGACTATGATTATGTCGTTTCAAACAACGAGACGAGAAATTCCGACGGTAAAAAAAGAAAATTCAAAACTGCAAAACCCGGCAAACCTCTCTATCTCACGGAAGGAACCGGTATTTTCGTTCGTCCGGTAGAAAGTGAAGAAGCAAACCTTGAAATCTATGCCGGTCTTTCAGCCAGAGAAGTTTGGGTAGGAAATACGCTTGCTCTTGACGACGATGATACAACTGAAGAGATCGAGCTTAAAGAGCTTAACGATGTTTACGAACTCGGTGCTGAAGCTGGTCTTACTTTGAAAGGCTTCCTTAAAGACAGAGTTGTCGGCTATGACTTCTTGGCAAAAGTCACAAAACCTTTCTATATGCCTGATGACACAAAAGCCAATTACAGCGAAGACGGAACCGCTGACAGTTATTCAGAGCTTGATTCCCTGCAGTTCGAAACACGCCTTAGACTTGACTTCAACGTTTACAAATATGTTGCTTTCAACTATGAACTCAATGTTAAGAGAGACTATGCTGTCGTCCGTGACTGGCAGGTTTCAAATGCTCTCTACCTCTCGATATTCTACGAACTCGACAAGAAATTCAACTAACATTTAATCAACAACATCCCGATTTTATTAGTATTTAACGTAGAGACGTTTCATGAAACACCTCTACAAATTTATGGTTGTATCAAGAATTTCTTCAGGTTTTTTCCACACGACATAATCACGGTTTCTAAGCCATGTGAGCTGTCTTTTTGCAAGATGTCTCGTATTCTGCGCGATGAGTGCGGAAAGTTCTTCAATTGACGCGATTTCGCCTTTCAAATAGCGTTCAGTTTCGATATAACCGATTGATGCAAGGGCTTTGCAGTTTGAAGAATCGAAACCCTTTTCATTTATTGCACGGACTTCCTCAATGAGTCCCGATTCAAGCATGATTTTCGTGCGGAGATTGATCTTTTCATAAAGATTTTCACGGCTTATATATATTCCCAAAGCGATAAAATTGCCTTTGTATGCGTTGATTCTCGACATTTTGTTCCATTCGCTCAGGGTTCTGCCTGTCGTTTTCGCCACGAAAAGTCCGCGCTTGATCCTCTGCCTGTCGTTCGGCGAAGATATCTGCCTCGCCCACTCCGGATCTATTCTGCAAAGCTCGGAAAAAAGTTCTTCCGTTGAAAAACGGTCAAACTCCCTTTCAAATTTTCCTGTTGTCCCGAAGTCCGATTTAGGAACCGGCGAAAGCCCGTTGACAAGTGCGTCAACGTAAAAATTCGTGCCGCCGACAACAATCGGCGTCTTACCGGATTTTTCTATCCTTTCAATTATCGGAAGCGCTGATTCTATGTAAATTCCGGCACTTATTTCGTCTTTTAAATCTCTGACTCCTATCAGATGGTGGGGTATTCCGCCCGTTTCATCCGGTGTCGGAGCGGCTGAACCGATGACCAGATCCTTATAAATCTGAACAGAATCGGCGCCTATGATTTCGCCGTTCAATTTTTTCGCAAGTTCAACGGAAAGAGAAGTCTTCCCCGACGCGGTCGGACCGAGAATAAATATCAAAGTCATCGTCTCTGCACTTTTTTCTCGAATTCGTTTTTGGTCATTATGAAGAAAAACGGCCTGCCGTGCGGACACGAAATGAAATCGCTTTTGTTGACGGCGTCAATAAGGACGTCGATCTCCTCGTCGGCAAGTACATCGTTCCGTCTGACCGACGCTTTGCAGGCTTTCTGGGCCAAATGCGACATGAAAAACTGCTTCATTTCAAACGAATCGCCGTAAGAGGCAAGTTCGCCGAGCATTTCTTTAATTACCTTTACCCAGTCCGTTTCAAAACCAAGCGCCGGAGTGGCGCGGAGAGTAGCCGAAGTTTCGTCAAAAACGTCGATTACAAAACCCGACTCTCTGAATCTCTCACCGTTTTCCTCCAAAGTTGCGATTTCCGACGAGGAAAGTTTTATCAGAAGCGGAGCGATCAGCTCCTGCGAAAGCCCGTTCTTCATCGAAACGGCATTCTGCAGCCTCGTGTAGGTTATCCTTTCGTGTGCTGCGTGCTGATCCAAAAAAACGATTTTGTCTTTCATTTCAAGAACGAGATAAACCCCGAAAACCACTCCTATTTTTTTATAATCGCGCAGTTTCATCGAAAAGAGGTTCTCCCTCTCAGGTTCTATTTCGGGAACAACAATGCGATCACTTTCGACGCAACTTTGCGAAACAGGAACATACTTCGGAATTTCGTCGCGGCGGAGAAACGGTTTTTCATAAATCCGGCTGCTTCTTTCACCGATTAAAGCGGGAAAAACCGCATCACGCTTAGGTTGTGCCGTAATTTTTCCGTGAATCAGCCCGTCATTTCCGACACCGTTTCGGTTTAATTCAGGTTTGACCGGTTCGCCAGCTTCCTGATTTTGTGGAACCTGCGTATTTTCTACGGATACCGGAATCGTGACTTCCGTAATTTCGCTACTTTCGCGCCTGCCCCTGATTGAATGAAGTGATTCTATAATCGCCTCCTTTATCAAAGCTGTCACGAGACCGGTATTTACGAAGCGCACTTCAAGTTTTGCCGGATGAACGTTTACATCGACAAAACCGGGATCAGTCGTGATGAAAAGCATAACAGGAGACCTGAATTCGCCGCCGATCGTCTCACGGAAAGTACCGAAAACAGCCGAGTTTACGGCGCGGTCGGAAACTATTCTGCCGTTTACCGTCATCACCGAATGGTTCGGAACCGATTCCGTCGGAGCAGGAACAAAAACCCTGACCGAAACTCCGCCTTGAGAAACTTCGGCCGATCCTATCGATTCTTTCGGAAGGCGCCAGACCGCAGAAATTCTTTCAATCTGCGAATTTGCCGCATTATATGAAAAAACCGTTTTGGCATCGCTTTTGAAAGAGAAAGAGATACTGTAGTATGCAACGGAGAAATTGGTAATAATTTCACGTATTTTAGCATATTCAGTCTTATCTTCCTTCAAAAATTTCCTGCGGGCGGAAATATTGAAAAAAATGTCATCAGCACATATTTCCGTCCCTTTCGGCATTGAAACCGGAAAATTTCTCAAAACGGCACTGTTTTTCGTCTCTATCTTGAATCCGTCACCGTGACTCTGCGCGCTTGCAATCGAAAATTTAGTAACCGCAGCAATCGAAGGAATCGCCTCGCCACGGAAACCCATAGTTGCAATCGATTCAAGATCTTCGATAGACGAAAGTTTGCTCGTTGCGTGATTTTCAAGCGACATGAAAATATCTTCTTCGCTCATTCCGCAGCCGTCGTCGCGGACCAGAATGTGCCTTTTTCCGCCGCCTTCGATCTCTACCGTTATGTTTTTTGCTCCGGCGTCGATACTGTTTTCGATAAGTTCCTTCACTATAGAAGCCGGTCTCTCAACGACTTCACCAGCCGCTATCTTATTGATTATAGCTTCGGAAAGTTGTTTGATTTTTCTCATGATTACGCCAAATTATCAAGAAGATACAAAAGTGCGAAAATAAAAAACGCATAAAAAGCAAGCGCACCGAACGCTATCGCCCGCTGTTTTGCAAGTGAATACGAAATCAATTCACCGTCCTCGTCAACCACTACTTTGATTTTCTTAAACATCGAATATCCGAAAAGAATCATTCCCAGAATTGATGAAATTATAAGAATCGTGCGGTAAAGCGCAAGTTCCGATTTCTTCGCCGAGACGAAATCCCTTTCAAGCTTTTCACCCGAAAATATTTTTGAAAGCGGCTGAAAAACCGAAGAATTATAAGAAGTTATAAAAAAGTTTTGTGCCTTTTCAGAAAAATTAGGAAGAGCTTTTGCCAAGGAAGAATAATAAGGATCGCTGATTTTTCCCCGAATCTCGTTCAGTCCTGAATAAACCGCAAACATCGTGCCCGGACTTGCCGAGTTCATGCTCGCCTGAACCGTGTCGCACTTTGAATAGACCTGCGGAAGCGCAACGCCTTCGTAACCGACCGAAATCACATCGGTTCCCGCCCATTTTCCGTTGCTGAAACAGTCGATGTGAGCCGTCCTGACTGTCGAAAGAGAAGAAACGGTGAGCGAATTTCCCGTTTTGATGAATTTGAACATTTTTCCCGCATAAGGAACCGGAACGAAAGCGCTTTCACCCTCTTCAAAATAAACATCAACACCCTGATCCTTTTGAAAAACGGTTGAAAATTTCAAAAAACCGTTGTCAAGTCCGTATCTGACGCCGTTCAGAAAAACGGAAGTATCTTCGCAAGGTTTGTCATCTTTCGTGCAGTAAAGGGCGACCGTTGTCTCGAATTCCGAAACCGCTCTGAAATTTTCCGGCAGAAGATAGATTTTTCTTCCGTCGAAATCCACTGGTCTGCGGACGTTTTTCGCCTCCTGCAGCGATATGCCGAGCGGTTTCTGAAGAACGAAAGGATAGTTTGTTATATCACTGTATTTTATCGGAAACGTCGCTTCCATTTGGCCGAAAACCACCTTGATTTCACGCAGATCGGGACGCAGATCGATAAGCTGTGAAGGCTGACACACGCCGTTTACGAATATATCCGGAGCAAAAACCAGCTCTCCGTCACGCGAAATCACCTTGACAAGCGCCTTTGAACCCGGAGCGGTCGATTCACCGTAAAGATAAAGAAAAAAATCATAACGTTCCATCTGCGCATTAACGAAAAGACAAACTGCGGCAAAAGCGACAAAATAAGTTATGCCGGAAACTATCTTTAAAGGGGAAAGTTTTTGGAACATTATCAGTGAGCTGTGCTATTCTTCAATGTTCTTACATAATTAGTCAATTTATTTATGCAGAAATAAGGTTCAAGGACAGCAAGAAGTTCATTCGCTCTTTCGTAGTCTTCGTTATCAAAAAGAAGAGAAACCATCTTGTCGGAAAGGTTGAAAACTCCTGCAATTTTTTTGTTCAAGAATATCGGAAGCGACATAAAATAGTCTTTGGAATAATTTGAAGACGACTTTTTGAATCTCGGATCGTCGTCAATATTTTCGACAAAAATCGGTTTCATCGTATTAATGACCGTCCATGCGACACTTTCGTTGCACTGCGGAACTTCCATACCGACAATAAACTTTTTTGTCGCAGCTTCGATGACAAGGTTGCCGTTTTCGTTGAGAAGCATGATTGACCCGCGCTCCGCATAAAGAATATCAAGACTTATGTTGAGCATTTCTGCGAGAAAAGCCCTGAAATCAAGCGGAAATTTTCTGAAAGCCATAGCTGCGGCGTTACCGTATCTGCCGAGAACGATACTTTTATTCGCCTCGGCCAGAGCCGTCATCGTCCGAATCGTCTGCGGAGCAATCAGCCTGAAATTAAGCAGTCCGGTATGAAAATATTTTTCAGGGAATTTAACGCCTTTGACCCAATCCTTGCACTTTGAATCTGCGGCGGAAAGAACAATCACCGGCACAAAATTCAGAAACGACGAATTGTGGAACTCGATCAGATTGAGAATCTGGGAATAATTGTCTTCAACAATGAAAACCTGATTTGCCGATCTGTGTTCGTTCACGATGTCGTCAATGTTGACGTTTGAATGGAACCATCCTTCGTTTTCGATGATCTTAATGATTTCGTCTTCGATATCCTTGTTTCTGATTGCCGTGCAGATTTTTAAATTCTTCATGGAACCTCCGAAAATTTAAACGGTGAATTATATTGTTTATTGAAACAACGGCAAGTTTTTTAAAAAAAACTATTTACATGAAACTGAATCTTCTACCGCAGCTCAGACATGTTTTGAAAAAACGTTTTTTTTGCCTTTTCTGTACTTTTAATTAAAATTCCGCGGTTTTTTTCAAAGGGGAATATCTTGCGAATAGTCATTGTAACCTTGTTTCTGATATCCTACCTGCTCATAGCTTTGGCGCTTTACCCGGTTTATATTTTGACAAAAAGGCGAATCGGCGGGCCTATGTTCCGTAAGTTCGCAAAAATATTAATAAAAATCTGCAACATCACTTGTGATGTCGAAGGTCTTGAAAACATTGATCCGGATGAAACCTACTTTGTAGTAGCAAACCACAGAAGTATCGCCGACATTCCGATTATCGCCTCAGTCTTGCCGTTGAATCTGAGAATCATGGCAAAAAGAGAACTTTTCAGAATTCCGCTTTTGGGACAGACGATGTGGCTTTACGATTTTGTGTCAATAGACAGACGCAACAGGCGCAATGCGGTAAAAACCCTGAAAAATGCCGAAAGAAAGATGAAATATTTCTCGTTTTTAGTTTTCCCGGAAGGGACGCGCAGCAGAACCGAAAAGGTTGAAAAATTCAAATCGGGCGCACTCTGGCTGACCGAAAGCGGCTGCAAGATTCTTCCGATCTCCTTGGACGGAGCCGAAAAAATAATGAAAACCGGCAGTTGCGTCATCAATTCAGGCCGCGTCAAAATGAAAATATTCCCGCCTACCGGTATCATGGAAAATGAAACCAGACAGGAACTTGCCGAAAGGCTTCATAAAATCGTTTCGGGCGGAATAGAATAAAGATTCTTGATTTTATTAAGAAAAATATTTTTTTGTGAAGTTATCTATTGATTGTTGCCGAGCGTGTAGAGAACCATCTGCTCTGCAGAGAATGTTCCTGCAGTTATTCCGTTACCTGTAATAGGAGCTTCAACGTGACGGTTTACCGTAATTATGTTCATCATGCCGAGCATATCACCTAACGGGTTGCCTGAATCGCCCGCAGAGAGCTGCATTTCTGTCGTAAACTCAGCAGGAATCGTAAATTCTCCGTCATCAACCATTCTGCAGGTAATAGAAACCTGTTCCATAAGGCTCTTCATTACTACAAAGTTGACATCAATATAACCGAAACCGTTGTTTCCTGCCCATTTGATTGTAAGCGGCTGACCAGGGGTTACGTTGATAATATCACCGAAGCCGCCGCCTTCGTTGGGCTGAGGAACAGGCTCAGAAATAACAAATGAAGGAGGCATCGTGAATGTTGCTGAAAGAGAATCAAGATCATCAGGAAGCATATTTTCGCCGGAAATCGTATAGTCTACACCATAGGCAATCATGTCGCCGGGAATCGAACCGTCGCCGGTTCCGTTTAGCTTGTAAGCCTGATCCCCCGGCTCGTAGGCAAACTGATAGGGACCTCCGTTGAAACCGGAAATCATAACAGGACCGACATCAAGTGATGCTCTTCCGAGTGTCTCGCAGTGCTCTGAATTCGGGTAAGCATTGCCGTTGTTGTCATATTCGAGGACACAATCCTGCTCAGGAGCGCAATCATCTTTTGAAGCGCACTGAGGCACACTTTCCACGGACTCACCAAAAGTACAGGTGTCAAGCGTTGATTCATCGAAGCTGTGGGGGTTAAGATCCTCACGGGCAGCCTTCATGAAGTAACCGGTAGCCATAGTCTGAGGCTGGTTTGCCATATTTACGTCAATAATTATGAATTCAACAAAATATCCCGGATTTTCAGGATTGAAGTTTTCCGGGGTCGTGTTTTCTTCAGGCTTCTCTGCCGGTTTCTCATCAGGTTCTGCGGGTTCTTCAGCAGCGTCTGCATCAGATGCTTCTTCCTGGACATTGTCATCTTCAACTTTTGTCGCGCCTTTGTCGTCTCCACCGCAGCTTGAAAGCACAAAAACACACGCCAAAATCAAAACCAACCAAATTTTTTTCATTTTTTTCTCCTAAAAAAGGTCAACAACGGCGGATGTTTTAATTATTTTGTAAAAAAAATCAAAAATATTCTGCGGTACGGAGAACTCTTTACCGGCGCGCGTATTTCAGCGGATCAACAAATCCCGCCTGTCTGAAACCCTCAAGTCTGAGCCGGCAGCTGTCGCAGATTCCGCAAGAAAGTCCGTCGTGAGTCGGATTGTAGCAGCTGTGAGTGAGCGAATAGTCCACTCCGAGCGACATTCCGAGCTCGATTATCTCTTTTTTTGACATATTGAGGATCGGTGCTTCGACCTTTATTCCGCTTTCAACGCCCTGTTTCGTACCTACCGCTATAGTTTTGTTGAACGCTTCAACAAATTCCGGACGGCAGTCGGGATAACCCGAATAATCGACCGAATTTACGCCGATGAAAATCTTTTCCGCACCCAAAGTTTCGGCAAAACCCGATGCTACCGAAAGAAAAATGAGGTTTCTCGACGGCACGTATGTCGAAGGAATCCTGTTTTCGGCGAATTCGGGAACTTCAAGACTCTTGTTGATCAGCGAACAGTTGACGAACGGCGTAAGGTCAATCGAAAATATTGTCTGACGCTGCAGAAGTCCGTATTTTTCGAGAGTTTTTTCAGACTGTTTTATTTCAATCGCATGCCTCTGACCGTATGAAAAAGTGAGCGGATAAACGTCATAACCCTGTTTCAGCGCATAGACCAGCACGGTCGTGGAATCAAGACCGCCGCTGAAAAGAACGACCGCTTTTTTTGAATTATTCATGTGTTGTCACCATAAATCCGAACCGTATTTCAAGCTGTTTGTCTTTGTTGAGAAGGATTTCAGGAGGCGGAGCGAAAGGGGCAGCCATTTTGAACGCGTTTATCGCCTCTCTGTCCAAAAAATCGACTCCGCAGCTCGTAATGACCTTGGCTTTGACGAGCTTTCCCTGTGCCGAAATAAAAACCTGCAGTTTTGTGAACCGGTCCTTTCTGCCGTACATTCTGCCGGTAGGATCGTTCACGATTATCGCCGTTCCAGGACTCCAGTTTCTCGAAATAGCCTGTTTAATTTTGTTGAAGTAAGCCGCGTAAGCGAATTTCTGCGTATTGAGATAAGTTTCATTTCCCTTTTTGACATCTTCGAGAAAATCGTTCGACGGACTCATCAGAACTGCATCGGTACCGTTCAGGTAAGGCAGCAGTTTCTTCGGAATCCACCTTCCGCCGACATTCACGCGCCCTTCTTCATCCTTGTCGTCCCTTGCGTCGAGCTTTCCGGCGATTTCCTTCTCCTTTCCGGCGGCGTAGTTTCCGTCCAGGCCGTCAAAACCCTGAAGTTCGCCCTTTTTGATTTTTTCGGCCTTTGAAGGTTCAGGCTTCCGCATATCAGCCGACTGCACGGGCATCATCATGCTTTCATCAGATTCGGAATCCACGTTTTCGGCCTTTTTCGCAAGCTGCCGTTTAAGCTTCTCGCCGCGTACGCTGATGTTTTCATCATGCTCCGCAGCAACGGTTTCTTTTTCGACCGAACTGTCGTATTCCGAAAGAAAGCGGCTTTTCTGCGGCTTTTTCTCGATTTTCGGCTTTGCAATATCGACGATCTGCCCTTTCGGTTTCAAATCCTCCTTTTTCCTTTCAGGCTTAGGAGGAAGAACGGGAGACGCCGGCAGCTTTGCCGGGGAATCGTCCAGATACTTTATCGAAACGAGGCTTTCTTCATCACTGCTTTCACCGGAAATATCGATTTTTATTAAGAAAATCAGTCCGTGGAAAAGTACGGAAAGCAGAATGAAAAGAATCAGCTTTCCGCCTTTTCGAGTTCCATTTCTTCCGAAATCTCGGTCAGCCATTTCTTCATCTCTGAGTTTATAAAAGTCTCGTCAAAACCGTTTTCAATACAGAAAACAGCAAAATCCTCGAAAATCCTCCCGAATTCCGCCTGTGCTTCGTCAAAAACTTTGGCAATGTATTCGACTTTTCCCGCCGTAAAACCGTGCGTATCCCTGAACTGAACAGTCGCAAAGCGGAAAATAAGCTCTCTGACAAGCAGTTTTCCGCATGCAGCGGCTTCGTTTTCAAAAAATTCGCGAAACCGCTCCTTAAAAAGTTTTATTTCGGGAAAAAGTTTTTGATCCATAAGGAAATTCAACTATTTTGCAGACCCTTCTTTCGGCGGGACCTGACATTTGTTGTCAATGAAAAGCTGTCCGGTCGGGCAGCATCTTCCCTTTCCTGCCTCATGATAACCTGCCGGACAGATAACGTTTTCAACCGTGTCGCTGTATCTCGAGCACTGACCGTCCATAATGAAGTTGAAACCTTCTTCACAACAGAGATGTTCAACAAGATGCGTTCCTGCGTCGCAGTTGTCGAAAATTTTGAACGAAGGTGCGATGCAGGTTTCAGCGTCGTCGCGGAGATAACCTTCTGCGCATTCGCCGGAGTTGCTGTATTTACCGATGATTTTGAATTCGCCGAGATAAAGCTCGCCGCCCTTGAAGCTGCGGTCATACTTGAAAACATAGACGTTGCCGTTGTCCGGACGGTCGACGATCATCATAAAATTGTATTTTCCAGGTGCGAAATCGTATTTTTTTTCGGTATTGAACTCGAGTTCGTCCCAGATGACCGGCTCGTTTCCCTTCATCAGGAAAAGCATTACGTTTGCGCTTGAAACATAGTCGCTTTTGATGTGAATTCTTGCAATATTTCCCGGAATCTTGACATTTCTGTTCGGCGATTCCTGAAACTGCGCAAGCTGATGCGGAGCGACTTTTCCGGTTACTTCAGAATAAATCTTCATAATCGATTTCTTTACGAATTCTTCGTTTTCGCCTTTGAGTTTAAGGATTTCAACCATCTGTTTGACCGGTTTTCCCTGATTGTCATCTTTAATCATTGCGATTTTCTTCTCGATAAGGGAGGTTTTTCCGTCTTTTTTGTCGCTGCTGCCGCAGGAAAGAGCGAAAAACAATGAACAAACAAGCATAACCAACAAAATTTTTTTCATTTCCGACTCCTAAAAAATGATTACAAAAAACACAAACAATTTATAATAATTATAAAAACAGCTAAATCAATATTTTTAGGAAATCTGCCGGTGTAAAATTGAAGAGCCGGCGAACTTACTTTTGACTCTTATATGGAAATGGATTTTTTGCAGTTAACTTGGAATTAATTAAAAGAATTTATAACCAGCCGTCTTCTTCAGTTTCTTCAGATTCTATCTTGGATTCATGCAGTGTTCCGCTGAAAACCTGATAAAGGATTCCGTCGAAGACATAACCTTCACGCAGATAGTTCTTCGAGCCGCTTACCGACTGCAGACCGTTTTCTTCAATCTTGAAAACACCGTTCTTGCAGCCCAGATATACGTTGTCTTGGGATTTCTGCATCTCAGGATC
>JAGCXM010000036.1 GCA_017961325.1 bacterium
AATTCGGTGACTTCTCCGGTTTCAATGTTCAAAACATAACAAACCCCTGTTGAAGTCTGTTCTGTTTCGTTTGCTAAATAGCTGAAAAAGGGATATTCAAAATCAGGCATGGTGAAATTGCCTTCAAAAATCCCTTTTATTTCAGGTGTCCATTTTTCTTCACGCTTGGTTTTGATGTTAAAACTGTAGATTTCCATTCCGCTGAGTTTGCCTGGATAGTTTTCATAGTAAACCGTGTCCCTGCTTGAGCCGAGTTCAACATAGTCAGCTGAAATAACAGGCGTTTCTCCTGAATATGTCAAAATGCTCAGAGGATTCACTTCGAATGTTTCCAAATCTACAATCCATGCAGTTGAATCCAATTCGTCTTTTGACAACCCTTCTCCACGATAATGACCGTTACATACAAGATGTTTACCGTCCATTTTTGGAGCGTCGTCACATCTTAAATTAGAAATCTTTTCTGTGCTATTGGTTTCTAAATTCAATATCAAGGGATTATCTGAAATATCTAAAAAAACAACATAAGGATATTTTATTTGCATTTTTCCAAAACTTCCCCAATCAGTAATATCAAAGGTTTCATTTGTTTTTAAACTGCCAACCATGAGTTTGTGATGTGAAACATCATAGGAAGTTCTGATTCCGTCCCAAACATTAAAAACTATTCTTTCTCCGTCTACTGTGAAAGAAGAATGTATGAATTTTGAAACCACGATTTCATAAACATAATTATTTTTTCTGTTGCATCCGTAAATATTCGGACAATAGGTTTCTCCTGAAAAACAAAATTTTTTGTTTTTTGGATTCAACACAAAAAACACAAAATCATCGTTAATATCCATGCGACCTTCCGTAACCCCGAGCTGATTTTCCGATTCAATAAGTGTCACATATCCGTTTTCTTCAGGATTTGCATTGCATCTGACATCGGTTTTAACCGGACCGAAACAGAGTTTTGAATCTTCCTGATCTGGATAAATGTAGATGCAGACAGGATCGGGATAAACAGGTTCGACATATTCATCCGGAATTTCTTCAGAATCATCGACAATTTCTGTTTCTTGAGCGCCAGAATCATCATCAACGGTTTCTGAATCCTGAGTGTCTGAATCTGCATCAGGAATTGAGTCGGAATCATTCTGCGATTTCGATGATGAACAGGAAATGAAGAGAATCAAACCTAAGAAAGCCAAAAACAATTTTAAATGTGCGGCCATGTGCACCTCCGTGAACATTATTTAAAAACATCGCTGAGCAGTTTATTTTTTATGAAAATAGAGTCAAGTGGAGATTGTTTTACAAGTGGCATTTTAATTCTTCGAGCTAATATCTTATTTCTTGACTGTCTGTCGAATTGACTATAATTACTGCGTTTTTTGTATTAGGACAAAAGAGGTGAAAATGAAAAAATTAGCAGTTTTTCTTGCAGGTTTTCTTTTGATTGTTCTGTTCGAGGGTTGTGCATCTTCAGACGAAGACAAAGAGGAAGGGCTTCTTTCCGATCAGGATGAAAACACAACGGAGTCGGATGATAAGGACATTCCGGAAACGGGTGATTCCGAGTCGGACGAATCCAACACGTCAAGCGATAACGATTACGGACAATCCGACGGTGATTCGGAAGCTGTTCCCGACAACGACCCGGCGCCGGTTGCCACAAACTGCAATCCCGGTATTAAAATGTGCGACGCAAGCGATCCTACCAGCATATTTCGCTGCAAAGATGACGGTTCCGGCGTAGATACTACCCCCGTTGAAAAATGCGGCGAAGGTCTGGTCTGCTCTTCCGGCATATGTGCGAATTCCGCATGCGCTTCAGTGGGCAGCAGCTATCTGGGATGTGATTTCTACACGGCGAAACTCTACAACGGCAGAAAAACCGAAAAAATCACGAGCAATGACTCTTTTTCGGTAGCCATCGCCAACTCACACCCTACGGAAACTGCAACCATTGAATTTTTCAAGACTCTGGAAGACGGCAGCGAAACGAAAGTCGGGAGTTTCGAATACTGCTACAAGGTTACGAAATCTTCAATTTTCGGCGAATACGACGATATGAAGTGCGAAAACCACGACTCTTCTTTCGTCATCACGGTAAATCCGCAGGAAACGATCCTCATTACGCCGAGAAAAGAAGATAGGATGCTTATCGGAACTGCCGCAAGCTTTTTGAGTTACCACATAAAATCGGATTTTCCGATCATCGTCTACCAGTTCAACCCGTTCTACAACCTTTCTTCAAATGATGCTTCGCTCGTTCTTCCGTCGAATACGCTGGGTTCCGAATATTTTATCGCATCATATCAGGACGAAACCAATGTCGGCAGCGACGGTCCGGCATATTTTACGATAATCGGAGCTTACGATATGACTGTCGAGCTTGAGATAACTCCGACGGCGGACATTGCTGCGAGCGGGAAAATCCCCGGAACCGCAAAAGGTGTTCCGATGGCGGTTGAAATTGCAAAGGGGGAAGTTCTGAACATCGTTACGACAACGGGCATGGCGGATTTTACCGGTACGAGGATAGCTTGTAAAAATCCGCTTTCAAAATGTGCTCCGGTAGCAGTTTTCGCCGGTCACGGATGTGCCGACATTCCGAGCAACAGAGGCTACTGCGACCACATCGAACACCAGCTTCTTCCCGTCAACCGCTGGGGAAACAAGTATGCCGTCGTCAAAACCAAGCCGAGAACCTACGCACGCGATTTCGTACGCATCACGGCTGCAGCCGACGGAACGAATGTTTCCGTCAAAATCAAGGATGAGGAATACCGGAACGGCACTGAAAAGCCGGTTACGCTCAATGCAGGCGAGTTCTACGAATACGAACTCAACTATATTGATGACGGCGGAAGCTGGTTCACCTCGGGAACGTCGTTCATCGAAGCTGACAAACCGGTACAGATCACGCAGTATTTAAGCGGTGCGGAAGACATAAGCTCTGACTGCCGCGATGATTCTCCGGGTTCGTCGCACACCTACTGTTTCGGCGATCCGGCGATGACGATAATTCCGCCGGTCGAACAGTTCAGGGACGAATACTACTTTTTCGCATATTCGGTCGAGAATACCGATACCGACGGCGGAAACGCGAATTTCGTTGAAGTCATTACCGATCCAGGAGTCGAGATAACGCTTGACGGAGAAACTCCGGTGCCGGCAATGGACGGCGAGATGCAGGGAACGGTCTACGGCAGCGACAAAGTTTACTACATTTTTGAACTCGATTCGTGGTTCATGAGCCACCATCTCAAATGCTCCGCTTCATGCGGAATCCTTGTTTACGGCTGGGGAATGGATGTCAGTTACATGTATCCCGGCGGACTTGATCTGAAAATTTTGCAGAAGTAGTTTACTTTTCGGAACCTTCGAAAAGTTTAAGGAATTCCCTGTTGATGCTGATTTTTGCGTTTGCTCTGAGCTTTTCAACGTAAGCTTCGTAAATCTGGCCTTTTTTCGCGTTTGCAAGAGTTGCTTTGAGATTTGCCTTCGAATTTTCAAAGTCTGCCGTATCTGCAGCAACGTGTTTCGTGATGTTCGCGATTATGTGCCTGTTTTCTTCGGTGGTGAAAACTTCTTTCATAAGTCCCGGTTCGGGATTCGAGAAAAGTTTTTCGACGAATTTCGGGCTGAAACCGATTCCAGCCGCGAAAGTCGATTTTTTAGTAACGGAAATTTCTTTTGCGGAAACGTCCCAGTCCGGAATCGCATTTGCGATCTCTTCAGCCGGAAGTTCAGGATTTTCTTTAAGCATTTCAAGAAGTTTCGCGGAATCAGCCTTGATTTTTTCTTCAAGTTTCGGAGCAAGAAGGAGATCTTTCGCGACGTTGATCTTGACATCTTCGAAAACGGTCTGGCCTTCGCCTTTCGAATATTTGGAAACGTTGTCTTCAAAGGTCATTTTTGCTTTCGATTCGTTGTCTTTCAGGAAAGCGTTTGCATCGTCATCCGTGATTGCAGCCAGAAGTTCGTCTTTCTTCTCAGCCTTGAGATTCGAGTCTGAAAAAACATAGACGAGAGCTTCGATTTTTTCGTTTGCAGAAACGAATTCGTCTTTCGCTTCCGTGTCGGAGACTGTAATGTTTTCAAGGAGATAATCTCTGAGCTTTCTGCTCAAAAGCTGCATTCTGACGCGGTGTTCGTAAGCTGCTACGGTCGTGTTCAGCGTGAACTTGATCATATTGTCGTAGGATTCCTTGTCGAAAACGCCGTTTTTCTGGAAGTAGGGATTCTTCAGAATTTCGCTGCTGACTTCATCGTCGGAAACTCTGAAACCGAGCTTTTCAGCTTCCTGGGCGACAAGAATTTCACCGATAAGACCGTTCAGAGCTTTGTCCGAAAGGTTGTATTGTTTCGCCATTTCGTTGTTGAAATCCCTGAAAATCCTCTGATAGTAATCAAAAAGGTTCGAGTATGCGAAACGGTATTCAGACATTGTGATCACTTCGCCGTTGACCGTTCCGGCATTGTTCTGTGTCGAGCTGCAGCCGGCTTTGTCGCCCGGGCCGAAAGAAATTACGAATGTTACGATAATCGCCGCAAACATGAGTGTTATGAGCAGCGAACTTCCTTTTTTTCTGATGTCCTGAAACATTTAAAACCTCTAATTTAAAAGTCCAAAAAAAATAAACGCGGGCATTCTACGGATAATTATCAAAAAAGCAATAATTTATTGTTGTCCTTCCGGGGCATAGCGGTAATTTCCGGTCCGTGCAAAGTTAAATTCAAAATTTTACTGTTACTCTTCAGAATCGTACTTGTATCTGAAACAGCGGACTTTGGATTTGTGGTCTTTGTTGTAGGTGCTGATTTCGCCTGTGTCGAAGTTCACGCGGAACGCCACGATTGCGTCTTCAGAACATGCCGAAGATGACCAGTACCAGCCTTTATCTTCGTCATCACCGTAACCCGTGCCGTGTGTTTCTCCGTCGTCAGGACACCCCTTGCAGGCTTCTTCGAGGGCACCGAAGGGAAGATTGCCGTTTTCTTCGGAAACGGAACATGCGCCTCCCGGACTTGTAGCTCTGCAGCTTGCAATCCTGCCTCTGAGCTCGTCTATCGTAGGCAGATGCCAGTCGTGATTTCTTTCGGCAAGCTCGCCACAGTATTTTATTGCTTCGTCCCAAATCATCGGTTCTGCTACCTGGTCAGACCATAAAGGATCTTCTTCGCAGGAAACACAGATGAGAAGTAAAGGAATAAAAATGGAAACTTTTTCATGCCGGTTATTCAGCTTTCTTTTCTTCAGCTTTTTCGGGAGCTTTTTCTGTGAAAACCATCTTTTCGACCATCTTGTCGAGAACTTTCTGCTCTTTTATTTCGTATTTTTTCGCATTGATTCTCTCTTCGCCTGCATATTCGCGGAGTTTGTTCGCAAATTCAGCCGGAAGACCGTACTGTGCAGCTTCCTGAGCAAAAGCGATGTCAACGTCTTTGTCAGTTACCGTGATGTTGAGCTTGTCGGCGAAAGTATTGAGGATTATGTATCTCTTGATTGCGAATTTTGCATCGTCTTCGATTTTGGCAAGCTCTTCAGCGGGAACTTCTTCAACTTTGAATTCTTTCTTGTAGTCGTCGATTCTTGCATTCTTTTCGTTCATAAGGAATGACGGCGGAACTTCGAATTCGTATTCTTTGACGTATGTTTCAATCGCGATATTCTTTTTGCCCTGCATCGAAATGTCGTCAAGGTAGCTTTCGATGTTCTTCTTTATCTGGTCTTTAAGCTCTGCTACGGTGTTCGGATAACCTTCCTTTCCTGCGAGGAATTCATCGGTAAGTTCCGGAGCGTTCTCGCATTTTTCGACTTTCGTTATATCGATCGTGAACTGAACGGTCTTTCCTGCAAGCTCTGCCGCTCTGTAATCTTCAGGGAACTTGACGTCAGCGGTGAAGGAGTCGCCCTTCTTGTGGCCGTAAAGAGCCTTTTCGAAATCGGGAACGAATTTTCCGTCGCCGACAATGACAGTAACGTCCTTTCCTGCGGTGTTCTCGACTTCCTTGCCGTCGATTCTGCCGACGAAAGAAATTACGAGTCTGTCTTTTTCAGCCGTAAGCTCTTCATCGCTCTCTTTGTATTCGATGAATCTTGCCTTGATCGCCTCAAGTTCGTTTTCAAGCATGGTTTCGTCGTATTTGATCGGAGTGAATTCGTGCTCGAAAGGTTTGAGTTCGGCATCTATTTCAGGGAAAACTTCAGCGCGGAGCTTGAAGCTGAATGCAGCCGTTTCGGAAAGTTCGGTCTCGTCGAAAATTTCGGGATTCGTAGCGAGTCTGAGTTTTTCCTTGAGAACAGCTTCCTGCATACCTTCGGAAATGAAATGGTGTTCGATGTCGGCCTTGACGTTTTTGCCGTAGAACTGCTTCAGAACATTGAGAGGAACTTTGCCCGGTCTGAAACCTTTGACCGTTACCGTGCGCGAAAGCTGGGAGTATTCCTGCTTGAACTGAGCCTGAACTTCTTCTGCGGAAAAACTGATTTCAAGCTCTTTTTCCACTGTGCTGAGATGATTGATTTTGTAATCCATTTTTTTCTCCGTTTAAAACGTTATTGTCAAAAAACCGTCGTTATTACAAGCGATTCTGGTGCGAAGGGGGGGACTCGAACCCCCACGGTTGCCCGCCAGATCCTAAGTCTGGTGCGTCTGCCAATTCCGCCACTTTCGCACAATACACCTTTCCCGTTTTAAGGAAAGCCGAAAAATATGTGAGGTGATCAAAAGTAGAAAAAAGATGGTAGGCCCTAAAGGATTCGAACCTTCGACCCACTGATTAAGAGTCAGTTGCTCTACCAGCTGAGCTAAGGGCCCACATTGCGTAATGGGGTGGGAGGTGGGGCTCGAACCCACAACGCCCGGATCCACAATCCGGTGCTCTACCATTGAACTACACCCACCACGTATCTTCAAATTAAAAAGAACATCAAAAATGGTACGCCCAAGAGGATTCGAACCTCTGACCTACGGATTAGAAGTCCGTTGCTCTATCCAGCTGAGCCATGGGCGCACACTCAAAGCATCCGGCAGCCAAAGACTGCATGGTCGGGGTGAGAGGATTCGAACCTCCGACCCTCGGTTCCCAAAACCGATGCGCTAACCGGCCTGCGCTACACCCCGAAAGGCGGACGGAATATTACGAATATTTTTCTAAAAATCAAGTTTTTTTTGAGTTAAATTCTTTCAATATGCAACTTGCTAAAATTGTTGACAAAAAAAATTAAGAATATTTATTGCTTGCCGGAATCGGTTTTTTTTGTAAGGAGAATGAAATGAAAAAGTTACTCGCTGCACTCTCGATTGTTTTTGCGGTTTTCGTGCTTTTCGGCGAAAAACCGAAATTTGAAGTCATCAGGCTTGAAAAACCGCTTGCCGTCAAAAGCATGCCCGCTTTTGTAGAGCGTAAACTTCCGGCAATGATATCGCTCAAAAGCCCGCTTTTCAAAGGAGAAATTCAAAATTCCAACACGATTTCAGGAATTACAATCCATAGAATTGCGTGGTCATACAACGGGATTCCGGTTGTCGGCAAATTCACCGTCATCAAGGAAAAAGACGGTAAAATTGTCAATGTCATTAACGGCATGCATGATTTTTCGATTGACACGAAGCCGGCTCTTTCAGCTGAACAGGCTGCTCTCGCTTTGGCTGAAAAGCAGTTCGGGGATACTGTTTCCAAACCTGATTTCGCTTCAAATCCGGTCATAATCGGATACAACGGCGGATACAGGCTGGCATACCGCGTCCGTTTCCGTCCTAAGAGTCCGGTTGACGGGAGATTTTTCTTCGTCGACGCAGACAGCGGCAGAGTTCTCCGCACCGGAAACCTCGTAAAATTTGCTACGAACAAAGCGAAAGTTTTCGAGATGAACCCTGTCAGCACTCCCGATCCGATAGAAGTCGACCTTCTCTGGGTCGGAGACGATGCTGAAGGTTACCTTTCCGCTGCAGCCGATGAAAAGGGGCTCAGAAAAATCGTTGCGGCCAACTGCCCCGATTTAGGCGAAGAAATTGACTATTACGGATACACATTGCCGCGCTGTACACTGCAGCAGCTTGCGAACAAAGAGGAAAACGGCAGTTTCATTTACGAAGACTGGGACAATGCTCTGAAATACAAATTCGATGCAGAAGATGTTTATCCCGAAATTGCGCTTTACTACCACATGACGAAGATTTACGACTATCTTGCGGGACTCGGTCTCAAGGAATATACGGAACTTCCGAACCATGGAGGCACCAAGCCGATCGTCGGTATCGCAAACTTTCAGATGATGGGCTATTACAGCGGATACAACACGTCTGACCTGAAGCCGATGGATAACGCTTTCTTCAGCAAGTACGATCCTGCATTTGCCGAAATGTTCTACGGTGATTTTGAATACAACGAAAGCGACGCCCTTGTTTTCGGTCAGGGTCCCAATGCCGATTTTGCTTACGACGGTGACGTTATCTATCACGAATTCGGTCACGGCGTTGTGGACGGCATTGCACGGTTCGCATACGAAGGATGGGCTGATGAATACGGTTTTACCAACGAGATCATGGGAATGAACGAAGGTATGGCCGACGTTTTCTCGTTCATAATCACGGAAGATCCGTGCCTTGCAGAATATGTCGCGAAAGGAACCGGTCAGAAGGGAGGTGCTGTTGAACTTGACGGAAAACTCTGTCTTAGAACGACGACAAACCCGAACCGCGTGAACGAGGATTTTAACGGCGAATCTCACAATGACGGTCTTCCGCTTGTCGGAGCGCACTGGGAAATTTATCAGAAAATGCTCGAAAACGGTTTTACGAAAGACGATTTTGCGAAGATTTTTCTGACCGCGCTTATGTCAGTTCCGCACAGCGAGATCGGTTACAAGGAATGGGGTGAACTCATGCTCGAAGCGGCTGCATCAAGCCCAGCATCAGCTCTGAAGGCCGATTTTGAACAAATTCTCGCAGACAGAGGTTACTTTGAAGAAGTCAGGGCAAGAAACGTTATGAATCGTGCCGATTACTTCTATCTGGGGGGTGTCGGCGACGGATATTACTCGGTTTCGACCGCTACGACCTATATCGAAGATGAAGAAGGTGATATTCAGGAAGTCAGCCCGATGTATGTCCAGCTTTACTTCGATGTTCCTGAATGTATCGATACTCTGACTATAACCGGAGAGCTTTATAGCGAGACCGGAGACCAGAGAAACGCACCGAAACTGACGGCTCTTGTCCGCGAAGGCAGGCCGGTAATTTGGGAACATGACTATCCGAGTATCGTAAAATACGACTCGGTCGTCGAAAGTGAAGAGAAAGGAAGATGGACTTTCACAAATCTCGAACCCGGCAAAAGATATTACATTAATTTCATAAACAAAGGACCAGCCGGCGTTTTGTATTATCCGAGAGCAAAGGCTTCCTGGACTTCCGAGAAAGAATGCGGTGCTGCGGAAGAAGATTCGGGTAATTCCGATGACGACGGCGATTCTTCGGACGATTCAGATAATAATATTTCCGACGACGACCAGGAAGATCAGAAATCAGAAACGAAAAGCAGTGACGGCTGCTCAATGACCGTTTTCTAATGGATTTTCTGCAAAAAAATATCGATTCGGGGCTCTATTCCGCCTGTCAGTCCGCGTTTTTGAAAAACGGTTCGCTGAAATGTGAAAGTTCAGGAACCTTTGGATCCGATTCAAACGAAAAAATCAATGATTCCACACAGTTTGATCTGGCATCACTCACGAAGGCGATTCTGGCCGTTCCGCTTTTTTACAACCTGATTTCCTTAAAGGAGGTCTCGGCAGGCGATGAAGTTTCCCGTTTTTTCGGTGATTCAGGCAAAGGCATCACGCTTTACGAACTTCTGAGCCACACTTCGGGTTTCCCGGCATGGCTTCCCTTTTACGAGCTTGTTCCGGCGGAAAAATCTCTGAAAGAAAGGAAAAAGGAGGCCGAAACAATCATTTTTCAGCATGGAACAGATGATAAAACGAAGTGCTACAGCGATCTGAACTATCTTCTGCTGGGTTTCATTCTTGAAAAAATATTCGCTCAGCCGCTCGATTCGATTTTTGAAAATTTCAAGAAAAACAACGAGTTATATTCCGGAATCACTTTTCATCCTGAAAATGCGACTCCGAAAACGGCATTTTCAGAAATACGGAACGCTTTCCCGGAAAAAAGTGTCGAGGACGAAAACTCCTATTTTTTAGGAGGAATCACCGCCCACGCCGGACTTTTCGGAAGTGCGCAGGAAATAGTCGGCTATTTTGACAACTTGATGAAAACGCAGTGGTTCCTGCCGGTTGCGGCGGAATTGAACTTCGCCGGCTTTGACCGGCCGGAAGGAGAGGATTCAAACTACGGAAAATCGGCTAATCCCGGAAGTTTCGGACATTTGGGTTTTACCGGTACCGCTTTTTTAATCGACCCCGACAGGAAAATCATCGCATCACTTCTCACGAATTCGACTCATCCGACTCCCGGCAAACCGGAGCGGAAAGAGCGGATGAAAAAGGCGAGGCAGCTTTTTTTCGACACCGTAACCGCCTAAAAGAGTGCCAATTTAATTGACATTTAAAAAGGAATGACTATAATAATGCGGTTTTTTTGGTTTTAACCATTTTGGAGGGTATAGAAATGGCTAACAAAGATTTCGAAAAAATAACAAAACTTCCGGTTGACGAACGTTGCGAAGGTTGCGACAAAGTTGAGACGACAGAGGCCGGCAGCTTCTGCAAAAAATATGCAGATCCTTCATTTCATTGGGAAAACGACCAGGTTTGCTCTTTTGCTTCACATGTAAAAAGAGAAGTTAAGGTTGTTACGAAGAAGCTTAATCCTCTTAAGGCTTCGAAAAGAGCTTCCGGTAAAAAGAAATAAGTCTCTGAAATTTGAAACATTTCTATTTTATTCAATTTCCGGAACAAATTTTCAATCTTCGGCAGAATATTCCCGACGGTATTCCCGTACTTCCGTTTTTTGATGATTTTGAAACTTTCAACAGGATTGCAGCTTCATTAAAACGGAAGAAATCGCCGGCAGCCGTATTTTACGAAAAAAATTCTTATCCGTTCGATCTTTTTCTGCAGAACTGCAGCGCTTTCGATTTCGTTTTTCTGTCCGATTCGGCATTGGTGGAACCTTTGCGCAAAGCAGGATTCGGCGGCGGAATCGCCCTTTTTGCAAATTTCAGGATGATTGCATTCGCCGGTTTCTTCAAGAAATTTGAAGTAAATCCGGTAGTCAGCGGAAAATCGGACTACGAACTTGCAAAAGCGGGCGGTCTCGAGCCGGTTTATTTCGTTTCGGATAAGTCGTGCGTCGCGGAATTCGGGCTCTGTCTTTCGAGAAAAAGCGTTCCGCAGCACTGTTTCAACTGCGACAACCGCTGCCGCGAAAAAAGCACGGCGAAACCCGGTCTGGAGTTTCCCGTTTCGATGAAGCCCGATCTGAGTGCACCGGAAGAGAGTGATTTTCTTGTTTTTTCCGAAAAAACTTTCTTCCCGGAAGTCAGAACGAACGGCGCGAAAGAAAAAATCCTTGAAAAATCATGGAATTACCGCTATCCGGTCGGCGTTGAGATTCTGAAACCGGGGAAAACAGGCAGCAAAAAGGAGTACGTTTTTCCGCTTGACAAAAATTCGGCCCGCTTTTTTGACAAAGGTTTAATCGGCTTTTACGGTTACAGCGGCGCATTTTATAAAGGAAAATGGGTAGATGCGCAGAATGTGAAAAAACTGGATGACTCAAGGCTTTCTGCAGAAATTTCAGGAACTTACGAATCAGTTCTGATGATATGCAGATATACCGAGGATGAAAAGGACTTTCTGAAAAGGGCGCGGCACTACATTTACACCCTGCCGTTTTCGGAAGTCGTTCCGCTTCCTGAAAAAACTGAAAACGGAAAGAGTGAAAAGAAGAAAAATTTCAGAAAATATTCGGAAAGGGCGAAACTCACGCTCGTTTCGGATGACGTTAAAAAGTTTGCCGCATTCAAAAGCAAAAGCGTCGAAAGGCGCGTTCTGATTTACGACCGGCAGATTCCGAAAGATTTTTCAGACTATATTTATGTTGCAGGGAACTGCGTGGATAAAGATTTTGAAGATATTGCCAGATTGCCGAAATTAAAGGGAATCGTCGCGGCTGACGCAATAATGAAGGATGCGTTTGAACAGCTTTTCCCGAATCTGGAAATCCTGATTCATCCGCTTGCGGAAAGCGATCCGGACGAAACTCCGTCATATCTTTCAGCTTCTACTTCGGTTTTCGTTTCAAGATTCAAATCTGAAAACAGAAACAACTACGCATGGCCGGACATAAATATTTTTCTCAGGAACCAGGTCGGTTTTTCAGAGTTCATTTCGCACAAAAAAATGGTCCGGAACGGCAGAAAGCGTGAACTTTGGGTTAGCATTGCCGGCATTTCGGACGATGCTTTGAGATTTTTGAAAAACCAGGCCGGTCAGATGATTATCGACATGAGATAAAGGAGTCCGATATGAGTTTCAGATCCCAGGTGACAAGTTTCCGAAAAAATTTCTGGATTGCCAACATCATGGAGATGTTCGAGCGGCTGGCGTTTTTCTCCGTCCGCGCCGTTCTTCCGCTCTGGATGGTTGCGACTGCCGACAAGCACGGTCTTGCGCTGACTTTCACTGAAAAGGGACTGATTTTCGGCGTCTGGGCGGCGTGTCAGAGCCTGATTTCGATGCTCAGCGGCTCTTTTGCAGATAATTTCGGCTATAAAAAAAGTCTGTACGTCGCATTTACGACCAATGTTTTCGGTTACGTTCTGATGGCGAACGCCGCCGGTTTCTGGAGCATGATGGTCGCGGGAATCGCGGTCGGAACGGGAACGGCGATTTTCAAGCCGCCGATACAGGGAACGGTCGCAAGTTCAGTTAACGAAGAAAACAGCTCGGTCGGATACGGAATTTTCTACTGGGTCGTAAACATCGGCGGGCTTCTGGCGCCTGTCATGGCGAGTACTCTGCGCGGAAACGACGCCGACGGCTACACGTGGAGCTATGTTTTCTATGCTGCGGCGATAGTCACCGCCCTCAACTACATTCCGGCGACTTTTTTCTTTAAGGAACCCGAAAAGACAAGGGCTAAAAAGTCGGCGAAAAACGCGATTCACGACACTGTAACTGCCTTGAAAGACAAGGATTTCATGGTTTTCCTTCTCATTTTCAGCGGCTTCTGGCTCATGTTCATGCAGCTTTGGGATCTTTTCCCGAATTTCATCGACCAGTGGACCGACAGCCGGGAACTGGCGAAAATCCTTCCTTCGTTCATGACTGACGGCGGCAGCGTAAAAGCAGAGCAGTTCATCAACATAAATTCGCTCTGCATAGTTCTTTTCGTAGTTCCGTGGAGCGTAGTCACAGGCAAATTCCCGCGTCTTGTCGCAATAACTGCCGGAATCTGTCTGACAACCGCCGCGTTTTTCTGCGCCGGAGTTACGATGGCCGGTGTCGTCACCGCTCTCTGCATCGCCCTTTTCAGCCTCGGTGAGATGACCTGTTCGCCCAAATTCAGCGAATACATCGGTGTAAACGCTCCGGCTGACAAAAAAGCGCTTTACATGGGACTTTCGAACATTCCTTTCGCAGTCGGCTGGATCGTCGGAAACGTCGTTTCCGGTCCGCTTTACGATGCTTTCGCGAACAAACTCCGGATAACGAAACAGTATCTTCTCGAAGTGAAAAAGATTCCGCTTGAAACTCTTGCAAAAATCGTTGATGACTACAAAGCTGCAAATCCCGACGGACTTCTGCCCGAAACCATTGCGGAAATGAACATCGACACTTTTGATTTCTTTCCGTATTTTCAGGAACTTACCGGACTGGACAGGTATGCTGCTGACCAGCTTCTCTGGGATGCCTACGCTCCGTGGAAGATCTGGATAGTTATTTCTTCCTTCGGCCTCATTTCGATTGCGGCGATGCTTCTATACAACCGTCACAAAAATAAAATAAAGAGCTGAAAACTGTGGAAAATGTCGGCTGTTTGTGATAATAGGGGCTGTTTTCTGGTTTGTTAAACGGAGAGAAAATGGAATTCAGAATTTCAAAGGACGATATTCTTTCGGGCGATATTTCTCAAATAAAGAAAGTTGTCGAGAATTTCTCCATCGACCGCAGGCTTTCTCTTGAAAACGAAAACGGTCTGGTAATAAAATTTGTCGGTTTTACGGTCGTAGATCTTTCCGAAAAGCTGCAGAAAGACGAATATAAATCGTGGTTCAGGAAACTTGATTCCGAATTTTCGTATATTCCGTTTTTTCTAAACAGCAAATCTAAAACCCTGCTGTTTTTCATGATGGGCTGCATCGATTATTCGATAAAAAACGGCAACATAGTCTTCAATGAGGCTGAAAAAAATAAATACACGAAAGAAAAAGCCTATAAAATCAGGCAGTTCTGCATGGGTCACAACATAGATCCGATTCCTGCGATTGAAAGGCTGACTCTTTCCGAAGCTCCCGCCCGCAAGCCGCAGAGCATGGAAACTTATCTGAACCGCTTCGGCGCGATTGCGTTTATGACCAGGGAAAGAAAAGTCCAGGTATCTGTTTTGATTGATGAAATTCCTTCTGACATGAAAATCTGGGGAGCTTTTCTGGTTGAAAAGGACTGTCCGCAGCCGTTTTTTTCGGTTTTTCTGGAACTGAACGACGACATTCTGGAATACAAGGCGGTTGTGCTTACGAATCCGGATGAAGTTGACGCATACTGCCGCGAAAATCACTCCGTTCAGACGGCGGTCATCATAAAAACGGGCGACGATTACCAGTCTTATCCGGAAATTGAAACGAAAATCGAAATTCTGACGATTGCCGGACTCGAAGAGAGGCGTGCAGAAATTTTCAAATCCGGTACCGGGCCGGAAAGCAGCGCGGAAAATCAGGCTGAAATTTCGGAAATGACTGAAAATAGTGATGAATCTGAAGATGCAGCCGAACCTGAAGAACCTGAAAAAACGGAAGAGGAAACTCTGCCGGTTGCAGCGGAAACTTCCGGAAAAAAGTCCGTAGAAGAGGAAGAAATCGAAGAAAAAGCGGAAGAAGAGGAAGAAACGGAAGAAGAAATTCCCCGGAATGAAACTTCGGAGGAAAAAATCGCCCGTCTGGAACGGAAAATCGCCAAACTTCAGGAAAAAGTGGAGAAACAGGCGAAACTTATTGAAGATTACGAAGAAGAACTGAACAAAAAACGTTCGGTCAAAGGTTTTTTCAAAAGGTTTATCAGTTGACGACGGTAATTTTCAACGGAACGGGCTCATCAACCGGAGTCCCGCAGCTTTTCTGCAACTGCGATGTCTGCAGACTCATGGACGAGCGCAACCGCCGCACCCGTTTTTCAATGACTCTGATCGAAGGTGAAACTGTTCTGCAGATTGATTTTCCCTATGAAATCAGGCAGCAGCTTTTGAAATCGCGGATTCCGCACATTGACGCCGGATGGCTGACGCACGCCCACAGCGACCATTTCGCAGGAATAGACGATCTGCGCATGGCTTCGTTCAGAAACGACGAACCGCTTCCTTTTTTCCTGAGCCGCGAAACATTTGAAATCGCAACACGGCGTTTTCCTTATCTTTTTTTTGAAAACGAATATCTGCCGCGCCCGTTTTTGAAACCGGTTTTTGTTGAAAAGGAGCCTGTTTCATTCAGGAATTTAACGATTCTGCCGATTCGTCACAAGCACGGTGAAACGGTTGTCACAAGTCTGCGTTTCAAGGATTTCGCGCTTCTCGCCGACATAAATTCGATAGATTCTTGCGAACTCGACAAGGCAAAAGGGGCAAAAATTCTGGCGATTTCCTCAACCGTTCAGAAAAAGCATCCGACACATTTCAGTTTTGAGGAAATTCTCGACATCATCAGATATCTTGCGCCCGAAAGAGCCTATCTCACCCACATGAACCACACTTTCGACTACGAAGAGACTCTGAAAAAACTGCCGGAAAACGTTTTGCCGGCAATTGACGGTCTGAAGGTGGAAATATAATAAAATCAATCCCTTACCGTAGAGACGCCATAATATGACGTCTCTACCGCGAACGCCGCCGTCCTTAAATTCCCTAGACACCCTAGATTCCTTAGATTCCCTAATTTTTCGGCGTGAGGTCAATTATTTCCTCAGATTATTGATTCTTTCTTCAAGGCTCGGATGGGTCGAAAACATTTTGAGAATGAAATTCGATTTCGGCGAATAGATGAACATGTGCGCCGTTGAGGGCGAAATCGCGCTTCCCTGCTGCGCCTCGACGATTTGCTCTTCCGAACCTGAAATCCTCTTCAGGGCGCTGATCAGATATTCGCCGCTTCCCATCAGTTTCCGGCTGTAGTCATCCGCCAGATATTCACGCGAGCGGCTTATTGCGGACTGCACTAAAATCGCGGTAATCGGAGCTAAAATCGCGACGAAAAGCCATCCGAGTATACCGCTGTCGTTCCTGTCGTTTCCGCGGAAAACGAATCCGCCGCCCCATCTCACGATAGTTGCGATCCACATGATTGCTGAAGCCATAGCCGCAACAACAGTCTGGATCAGAATGTCGTAATGCTTGACGTGTCCGAGCTCGTGGGCGATTACCGCCGCGACTTCATCGTGCGGAAGTGCGTTGAGAAGGCCCTGCGTCACGGCGACGACTGCGTGTTTCGGGTTTCTTCCGGTTGCAAAGGCATTCGGTTCGCTGATCGGAATGACGTAAAGTTTAGGAATTACAGGCAGTTCCGCCGCATTCGCCAGTTTGGTAAGAGCATCAAAGAGCCATGCGTGTTCCATAGGGTCGGCTGGACGTGCCCGGTACGCCGCAAGAACGATTCTGTCACTGAAAAAATAGCTGAAAAAGTTGAAAATTAGTGAAATCGCGAAAAAGAACATAGCGCCGTCAACTCCGCCGATTAAATAACCGACGAAAACGAGAAAAACCGACATCAGGGCAATCAGAAGCCCGCTTTTGATAATGTTGAGCATTGAAAAACCTCCTAAAAACCTCACCCCTTTTATTCCTCTCTCCACCGTGGAGAGGGGTTGGAGGTGAGGTCAGATAACATTAAATATATTGCCGCTTCTTCAAAAAACAACCCGGATTCTCTAAATATTTGCCTTTTTTGCCGCAAATATTAAAAATTAACGTTTTTTTGGAGTGAATTATGGATTTAAAAGAAAAATTTCGGGCTGATTTTAAGGAAATCGTCGCAAAAACGGGCTTTTCAGGCAAAAATTTTTCAGTTTTGGCAGCATGCTCGGGCGGCGCCGATTCGCTGGCCCTGCTCTATCTTCTCAATGAACTCAGACGGGATTTTAATTTCGAACTTGCCGCAGCTTATGTCAGTCACAGGCTGAGAAAGGAGTCTGAAGATGAAGCAAAATTTGTTGACAAAATTTGTCAAGAGCTTGAAATCACTTGCTTTTCTCTTGAATTTGAGGAGAACTTCTGGATTCACGACAGAAAAAATATTGAAGAACGGGCGAGAGTGAAACGCTACGAGCTCCTTTTTGATTTGGTAAAATCCAACAAATTCAGCATGTTGGCGACAGCACACCATCTTGACGACCAGACAGAGACTGTTTTGATGCGCATTTTCGACCGCGGCACGGGGCTCAAGGGTTTAAGCGGCATAAAAGCGGTTAATTCAAGCTGCGATTTTTTATCGAACACTCAAAATGGCGCTTTTTTTATAATCCGCCCGATGCTCAGCATCTCCAAAAGCGAAATTTCCGCCTTTATGCAGGGACGACAATTTTTGTCAGACCCCTCAAATTACGACACAAAATACCGCAGAAACTACTACCGTCACAAAATTCTTCCCGCTCTTGATGAACTTCTGCCGGAAATTCCGTACAAAGAAAATATTGCCAGACTTGCAGAAAACGCCGCACGGGAAAGTGAAATCATGCGGGAACTTATGGACGATTTTTGGCGTAGTCTGATGACAAAAAATGTCGGCGATACGATTTTCGTCCCAAGAAATATAATAAAATCAAAATCTTACGATTTCTGGCTTACGGCTTTTTCATACCTTTTTTCGTCAGCGGTTTTTGTCACTTCAGGCATTCACCGTTCTCCTTCGACAAAAACTCTGCACGATATCGTTGATTTCATCTTCAAAACCGATCCGGCAACAGCGTATTATACTCCGTTCACGTTTGAAAGGACAAGGGAAGGGGTTAGGTTTAGATACAAAAAAACCCCGCCGGAGCGGGGTCTGAAAAGTTAAGCCAAGAAAACAACTTAGTTGCCAGCTACGCCATTGTGCATATTGAAAGTATTGTCCATGCAAGCTTTACCGAAAGCACCAGGAGTATCATTAGCACCAGAATTCGGGACCTGAGCTTTATCCATAGCTTCAGCATAAGCTATTGCAGTTGTATTAGATGCACCGCCTGCTATACACTGATTACTACCGGAAGTAGCGTAAGCATAGAACTTTCCACATGCAAAGTCCTGTGTCACATCATCAGTACCACTGTCTACACATGCTGTAGCCGATTCTGCAAATTTGTTGGTGCTGGTTTTGAAAGCGATTGACTGAAGAGTTGTAGCAAAATCAGCTGTTGTTTTTCCGCCCTGGTTGGGATCCTGTTTCCAAAGAACCTGCATTTTTACAACTTCTTTAAGGTTGACTGCAACTTCAGAAGTTCTCGATTTTTTCGTGTAGTCGCTGTACATAGGAATAGCAACTGCTGCAAGAATACCGATGATTGCGATAACAATCATGAGCTCGATAAGTGTGAATCCTTTTTTCATCTTTCTCTCCTTTTGATG
>JAGCXM010000037.1 GCA_017961325.1 bacterium
ATATTGACATCCCAGTCTTTTAACGGTGTTCCGATTTTTTCAATTTTGGCTTTTATACTTTGTTCTATCGGCGAAAGTATCACCCATGAATTTGAGCCATCAAACTTCGAAAGAGTACTGTTTTGCCGCACAAAATCGCTCGTTACTTTTTTACCAGATTATTTTGCCGTATAAATCTCGAAAGAGTATTTCGGTCAACTTTGAAGAATTTCGCTATTTTCCGTTGAGACATTCCGTTTGAGAGCAATTCGGAAATCAAATATTCTTTCCCATGCAATTTATGCTTCTCCGGAGATGTTTTTCTTCCTTTCGGACGACCAAGAATGACACCTTCCGAGCGTTTTCTTGCAAGAGCTTCTTTTGTCCGCTGACTAATCAAATTGCGTTCAATTTCAGCACTTAACCCGAATGCAAATGCAAGAACTTTGCTTTGAATGTCATCCCCAAGCCTGTAATTATCCTTAATTGTCCAGATCCGGCACTCTTTTTTCATGCAGAGACTCAGAATTTCCATAATCATAAAAAGACTTCTGCCCAATCGTGAAAGTTCCGCGCAAATGATAAGGTCGTCTTTCTGAATTTTTTTCAAAAGCCGCCCCAATTCACGCTTGTCATAGTTTTTTGTTCCCGAAATAGTTTCCTCAATCCAGCCGTCAATTTGCAACTGCTGTCGTTGGCAGAAATTGTTGATTTCAAAACGCTGATTCTCGACAGTCTGCTTGTCGCTGCTGACACGAATGTAACCGTAAATCATAAAATACTCCTGTAAAATTAAGATGTTAATAAACGCGCGCCGTTATTTTTAAATAATTCCCATTTCCATTCAAGGTCAGAGATGTTTCTACCGCTTCTTGCCTCTCCTGAAGTAGGAGAGGTGTCACGCAGTGACGGAGAGGTCAGAGACGCCACGGCATGGAGACGTCATAATATGGCGTCTCTACGGGGAATGCGGGCGGGCAGAGGCGCTCTGGCAAAAATCAATGAAAATAAAAATGAAAAATAATTTGATATTTTAAAATTTAAAAATATGATTTTCGAGTATATTTAGCTTTTTAAAAAATATTTCGAGGTGTAAAGTGAATGATAGTTTTGTGAATCTTTATCTGAAAATAAGGCAATTTTATCTCACATTTCAAATTTGTGGTACATGAACGAAGCGGCGGAACAGTTTCTGCTTGAACTCGGCAAACTCACTCCTGCCGATGTCGGACAGATGGACAGCTATATCCGTATGTTTGACGCGCAGTACAGACTAAAAGACGACAACCCGACAATAGGACTTATTCTCTGCTCTGAAAAGAACAATGCGGTTGTAAGGTATTGAAACGGTCTGATTTTTCGGTATAATTCAGCGTTTTTTTGGCTGATCTGAAGGAGAAACATAAATGGCAATGATATTTGCCGCATGCGCACGGCTTTCAACTCTGTTTTTCACATCCTGCGACTATCCGGAATGGCCTGAAAGTGACGAACCGTTTCGCGTGGCGCTTTCTCTGAGCCCTTTTTCCCTAAATCAGTTCGAGGAGGGATACAGCTTCAAAGTCGGAGACGGAACTGCGGCAACGCCTGATGTGCCGATAAATCCCGAAATAATGTGCGCTCAAAAAGAGGTCGCATATTTTGAACCTGCGATCATCATAGGCTACAATTTCGGACATAAAAAAAAGAAATAGCAAAATGATATCAAAACCTTTAATTTACATGAGCCGCTGTTTCGGCTTTGATAAATGCCGTTACGATGCAAAGGATTTTTTCTGCGGTTTTGCCGAAAAGCTCAAAAATCATGCTGAAATCATTCATTGGTGTCCAGAAATCGCGATAGGTCTGGGTTGTCCGCGTGAGAAAATCAGAGTCGTGAAAATTGACGGAAAGAATATGCTTTTCCAGCCCGAAACGGGAATGTTTTTTACTGAAAAAATGATTGAATTTTCAGACAACTATTTAAAAACACTTAAAAATATTGACGGCTTTTTTCTTAAGGCCAAAAGTCCGAGCTGCGGAGTCCACAACACCAAGCTCTTTGAAGGGAAAAGCGAAAAAATCATATCGCTTGAAGCAAACGGCTTTTTTGCCGGAAGGGTCCTCGAACTTTTTCCTGATGTGCCGGTTCTGACTGAAGAAGACTTGAAAAATAATGAAAAAACGCAGGGGTTCCTCGAAAGGGTTTTTATGAAATACGGGGGAATTCCGGCCGGTTTTGCTTAAAAAATTATTTTTTTGCCTGATTTTCAAGCATATTCTGATGGATTTCCCTGGCGTTGAACGAACTTCTGACGAAACGTCCCGAGTAAACTTCCTTGAATCCGATTTCCATGCCGTAGTCGCGGAGGGCGTCGAATTCCGCCTGAGTGTAATCCTTTTCGACCGGAATGTGCTGCAGGGTAGGGCGGAAGTACTGACCGATGGTCATAATGTCGCAGCCTGCGTCGCGCAGGTCGCGCATCAGGGCGCGGACTTCGTCAACCGTTTCGCCTACACCCAGCATTATTCCCGATTTCGTGATGAGACCTCTTCGCTTCATGTAGCACAGAACGTCGAGTGAACGCTTGTAATCTGCCTGCGGACGGACTTTCGGATAAAGCGGAGCTATTGTTTCGACGTTGTGGTTGAAGACGTCTATCGGTGAATCGGCGACGATATCGAGATTCTCCTTTATTCCGAGGAAGTCGGGAGTGAGGACTTCGACGAGCGTTTCCGGGGACAACTCCTTGACTTTTCTGACGGTTTCTGCGAAATGTGCTGCTCCGCAGTCAGGAAGATCGTCTCTCGTAACCGATGTGATTACGGTGTAAAGCAGACCTAAATCCTTAACGGCGCGGGCGAGATTTGCAGGCTCTTCAGGGTCCGGCAGGGGGATGTTTTCGTTGTGGATTATGTTGCAGAAGCGGCAGTTTCTTGTGCAGCTGTTTCCAAGAATCAGGAAAGTTGCCGTCCTTTTTTTGAAACAGTCGCCGATATTCGGGCAGTGTGCCGATTCGCAGACCGAGTGAAGGTGGTGAAGCCGCAGAATTTTTTTCATTTCGGCGACGAATGGGGATTTGAAAGTCGATTTTTTAAGCATTTCTTCTGCCATTTTCAGCTCCTTTGAACAATCATAAAACGGCGGATTTAACCTTTTGAAACGGCTGTTGTCAAGGTTAATCAGAGGCAATTTTCAATGCAGTTTTTATTCCGTCTGCCGCGCTTGAAACTATTCCGCCGGAGTATCCGCTTCCTTCGCCGCAGATATACAGATTTTTAAATGGTGCGGCTGTAAGATCTTGATTTCTCAGGCATTTTATCGGTGCAGATGTTTTGCTTTCAAAACCCATCGCCGTTCCGTTTTCAAAGCAGTCGAGCTTTTTTGAAAATATTTCAAGTCCGGTTTTCAGTCTCTCATATACGTTTTTCGGAAAGAAATCGCTTAAATCTGCCGGAACAAGGTTAAAGGAGAAGCTCGATTCCGGAAGTTTTGAAGTCGTTCTGCCGCGGATTATGTCTGAAATTCTTGCTGCAGGAATATCAAACGATTTCCGGAAGTTGTAAAAATTGTGCTCCATTTCTTCGAGCAGATCAAGTGCGTTTCCTGCTGCAACTTCTCTGCCTGCCGCTTCTTCCAGTGAAAATGGGGTGACGACCGCGCTGTTTGCGAAAAATCCGTTTCTAGCATAGTTTGACATGCCGTTTACGACCGATGAAATCCCGTCCGGTGCCGACTGCACTATTTTTCCTCCGGGGCACATGCAGAAAGTGAATGCATGACCCGGATTGCAGTCCGCCGTCAGGTGGTATTCCGCAGCCTTGACGCCCGGAAGAGAAGGTCTGCGCCACATCGACCGGTTAAGTTCCTCCTGAATGTGCTCGACTCTGAAACCGATGGCAAACGGTTTTGTAGTGAACAGAACTCCGTTTGAAATCAACAGCTTGTACAGTTTGAACGAGCTGTGTCCGTTTGCGAAGATGAAGAAGTCTCCGTCAATTGTTCCCGTGTGTCCGCCCGAAACTCCGACCGCCCTGATTCTGTCGCCGTTTTTGAAGATTTCTGTGACTTCGCTTTCAAAAAGAACTTCTCCGCCGCAGTCTCTGAAGTCTGAAATTATTGCCGGAATGATTTTTTTCAGGTTGTCACTGCCCAGGTGAGGATATGTTTCGTAGGCGATTTCTTCAGGTGCACCGGCTTTGATGAAAGTGTCAAAAATGAAGTCTTTTTCAATACTTATTGTTTTTGTCCTGCTTGTAAGCTTGCCGTCGCTGAATGTTCCGGCTCCGCCTTCGCCGAAGCAGTATCCGCCGAATCTGTCGAAAATACCCGTTTTTTCGAATTCATCTATTTTCTCTTTTCTTTTTGCGACTCCGCTTCCCTTTTCAATTATTGTTACGGAAAATCCCGCTTTCTGCAGAATGAGGGCGGCGAAAATTCCTGCGGGTCCGCAGCCGGTTACAACGGCCTTTTTATTGATTCCGCGCCTGTCCGGAATTTCGAGTTTTTTGATAATCGGCAGATTTCCTGAAAGATTGTCAGCTGTTATGCCGATTTTTGTCAGAAAGTGGATGTCGCGTTTGTTTCTGGCGTCAAGACTTCTCCTGATGATGTGAAAAGAGAAGTTTTCGTCGGAAATTTCTTTTGAAATAAGCTTTTTCAGAAGTTTTTCCGAATAATCGGTCGGAAGTTTCAGTGTTATTTCTGCGTATCCCATTGAAAAACCTGTAATTTCACGTTTTCAAAAACCAAAAAATTTTAAGGGTTTTAAAAAAAAAAGCAAAAGTTATTGCAAGAAATCGGGCGAATAATATAATTTGCCGTTTCCGCTCTTTGGAGTTGTTGTAAATTATTTTATATTTTGTAGAATTTTCTGCCATGTTTATTGTTGGAACGCCTGTTTTTTATGTCGCCCTTTTCTTTCTGGGGCTTTTTCTGATTCTTAAAAAGTTTTTTAAAGGGGTTGCATTCAAAGTCGTCGGTATAAATTTCATAGTTATTCTTTTTCTTATAACTTTGTTCGATTCTGCGGCGGCTATGCTTTTCAATCACTCGGATTCATTCAGAATTTTTGACAATTTTTATCATCACGGTCTTAAATCCGATGTCGCGGAAAAGACTTCGTGGAAAAGCGACGGCATCTCTTTTTATCAGATTTATACGAATTCTCTCGGTTTCGTCGATGAGACAAACCGTGAAGTTCCTTTGAAAAAAAGCGGAAAACGCGTCCTGTTTCTCGGGGACAGTTTCATGGAAGGCGTAGGCTATCCGTGGAATCAGACCGCTGCAGGAATAATCTCGGAGCGTTTCAAAAAGCGCGGAGTCGAACTTCTTAACGCTGCGGTTATAAGCTATTCTCCGAAACTTTACTATCTCAAACTGAAGCATTTTCTGGAAATGGGTCTGGAAATTGACGAAGTATATGTCTTTATTGATATTTCCGACATTATTGATGAGGTCGTTTACGACTATTTCGTGCCGAAGGAGTTCACATATTTTGAAAAAAAATGGCAGACGGTCGACAACTTTTTTATGAAAGGTTCATACATGTACCGGTCAACCAAGATAAATTATTTCTTCGCTCAGATAAATCCTTATAACGAAGATGCTTCTATCTGGGGCGGACTCTCCAATTTCTATAATCTTAAACCGCTCTGGACCTTTGATGAAAACGCGATGAAGCTGTACGGTGAAAAGGGTCTTGCTTCGGCAAAAAAATACATTGATCTGATCCGTCAGACATGCGATGCGAAAGGGATAAAACTGCACATCGGCGTATGGCCGTGGAAAGTTCATGCTTTGGATAAGAGCGGCAGGATGCAGTATGATATATGGAAAGAGTATACTGACAAATATCATATTGATTTTATTTCACTTTTTGATGTTTTCGAGTCGATGACGCCGGAAGAGATAAACAGTATTTTCATAGCCAATGACATTCATTGGAACGATAAAGGAAACAAAATCGCGGCGGATTATATTTGGCAGCATATTTTAGAAAATTCGGAGGGAAAAGATGAAACTGTTCAGTGAAATCAAAGGCGAGAAGATTGTAGAAGCGATTGAAAAACTTGTAAAAATCCCGTCTCCTACGGGTTTTACCGGTAAAGTTAAGGATTTTCTTGTGGAAAACGCTGAAAAAAAAGGCTTTTCCCATACTGTCACCAAAAAAGGCGCCGTGATTTATTCTTTCGGTCCGCAGAATAAGCCCGGAACGTTTTTTGCGGCTCACGTTGATGCTTTGGGTGCTATAGTCACGGCTGTCGACGATGCTTCGGAAAGAGTCAGAATTACGACAGTCGGCGGTTATCCCGCACTTTACATAATTGGTGAAGTCTGCACTATCCACACCCGCAAGGGAAAAGAATACGTCTCGACTTTCCTTCCCGAAAATCCTGCGGTTCACGTAAATTCCAAGCTGCGGGAGATGGTTCCAGATTTCGACAACTGCTCGCTGAGAGTAGATATTTCGCTTGAAAACGGTGAAAAACTGAGCGATTTGATAAGTGTCGGTGATTTCGTTTCTCTGGATTGCGGATTCAGATACGTTGACGGCTACGTTAATTCGCGTCATCTGGACGACAAGGCATCTGCAGGAATATTCGTTTATCTTGCCGATATTATTAAGAAAAATGAAAGCAAACTCAAGAACAGGGTTTCCTTTTTCTTCAACGTTACCGAAGAAACGGGGCAGGGGATTGCGGCTACTCCTCAGGGTGACGATTTTATCGTTGTTGACATGGGCGTCGTCGGAAAGGGAACGGCAGGCAGCGAAAAATGCGTCAGCATCTGTGCCAAAGATTCATCTGGTCCATACAACTACGATCTGACGACTGAGCTCATAAATCTCGCAGAGAAAAACAAAATCGCCTATAAAACCGATGTCTTCCCGTTCTACGGCTCGGACGGCTCGGCACTTCTGCGTTCGTGCAGCGATACGAGAGTCGCGCTTATCGGTCAGGGTGTCAACGCAAGCCACGGTTACGAAAGGACGCATGTCGACGGGCTTACGGCGACGGCTTCTCTGATTCTGGCTTACATCTTCAGGTAAATTATGAATAGACCAGGCGGTTCGCTCATAAGTTTTATGAGCAATCTCGTAAAAAAGAACGGCGGAATCAACTGCGCGCAGGGAATTCCCGGCTTCGAATCCCCGGCAGAGCTGCTTCAGGAACTTGTTTCCTTAGCACAGACTCCGATTCATCAGTATCCTGCGGGAAACGGAAATCCTAAACTGCGCGAACTTGTTGCCGCAGGGCTTTGCGGAACCAGCGGAATTTTCGCTGAAAACGTTCTCGTGACTAACGGTGCGACAGAAGCTATTTCTCTGATTTATCTTTATCTGCGGCAGAAAACGGACGGCAAATTCACGGTTTTGTCTTTTGATCCCGTTTATGAAAGTTATGCCAATCTGCCGAAAATCTACGGCGACAGGTTTTTGTGCGAATATCCGGATGAATCGGGGGCTTTCGATTTTGATTCGATGGAAAACCGCGTGAAAAGTGAAAAAGTAAACCTTGTTTTGCTCTGCTCTCCCGGAAATCCGCTCGGAAAAATCTGGAAAAAAGAAGAAATTTCAAGGCTTTATGAAATCTGCAAAAAATACG
>JAGCXM010000038.1 GCA_017961325.1 bacterium
CATCAAAAGGAGAGAAAGATGAAAAAAGGATTCACACTTATCGAGCTCATGATTGTTATCGCAATCATCGGTATTCTTGCAGCAGTTGCTATTCCTATGTACAGCGACTACACGAAAAAATCGAGAACTTCTGAAGTTGCAACTAACCTCAAAGAAGTTGTAAAAATGCAGATTCTTTGGAAACAGGATCCCAATCTGGGCGGAAAAACAGACCAGCAGTTTTCGAAAGGTTTAGCTTCAATCGGATACAAAACCAGCACTGGCAAATTTGCTTCTGACGTAAATGGTTGTAAGCCAAACGGGTCACAAACAGATAAAGCCACAACTGACGATGACTTTGCATGCGGAAAATTCTATGCTTATACTACCAATAACAGCAATGTCTGTCCTGCTACTGGTATGAGCGCCACTGCTTCTTTGGCTTATGCTCAAGCTATAGACCCCGATACTGTTCCCAATGACGGCAGCAGCAACGCTACCGCATGGGTAAGAGCATGCATGGATAATGCTTTCAATATGAACCATGATGTAATGTAAAATAAAATTAATTTTACTTTTCAGACCCCGCTCCGGCGGGGTTTTTTTTGTATCTAAACCAAACCCCTTATTCCCTCTCCAGTGTGGAGAGGGGATTTTTGTAGCCGCAGCAGGAGTAAGGTTCTTTAAGGAATTTAAGGTATTAATGGCCTTAGGATCCTTAAGAACTTCGGGATCTTGGAAACCTTATCTCCCGGCCACACTGGAGAGGGGAATAAGGGGTGAGGCTTTAAATTACTTTCTTCACGCTGCAGAGAGTCAGAGTGAGTTCGTTTTACTTGACCTCCACGGAAAATCCGATATTTTTTCAAGTTTATCAATCTTGTTTTACGGAGGAAAAATGACAACGGTCGACCCTATCAGAAAAAGAACCGATATTGAAAAAATCAAATCTGTTCTGCTGGAGAACAATTACCGCGATTACCTTTTTTTCGAGGTCGGAATAAACACAGGACTGCGTATTTCCGACATTTTAAAACTGAAGGTTTCCGATATCAGGGGAAAATACTACATCGAGCTGAAGGAGCAGAAAACGGGAAAACTGAAAAAGTTCAGGATGAACAATATTCTGAGGTCGGAACTTGAAGACTATATTCTGGCGAAAAACGACAACAACTATCTTTTTGAAAGTTTCAGAACCAGCGGAAATCCGCTTGAACGGACGCGGGCTTACTGCATTTTGAACCATGCGGCAAAGGTCGCCGGAGTCAAAATAAAGATGGGGACTCACACGATGAGAAAAACTTTCGGTTTCCACTTTTACCAGCAGACAAAAGATATCGCGCTGCTGCAGGTACTCTTCAACCACTCTTCGCCGAGCGTGACTCTGCGCTATATCGGGATAAACCAGAACATTCTCGACAAGGCGACGGAAAGATTTGTCCTTTGATTAAAAAATTCAATGATTACACGGTGCTGAGAATATGAATTGTATGCCTATTTCGGAGCGATACCCGGTCTTCCGGCCGATTCGTACCATGTGAAGTGGTCAAGGAGAACCATGCTGTCAAGCTGATGGTCGTTCGTGTCCCAGAGCGCCAGTCTGAGTTTGAAATCTTCTTTCGGCACGATGTTGCCGCGGACCGTGAGCCATCCGGTTCCGCCGTGAGCGTCACCTATCGTGAGAGCGTTGCATGCTGCCGTGGTGAAAGGAGTTCCTTTAAGTTCTTCGTCGCTGATGCAGCTCGGATAGTTGTTTCTCGGACAGCAGACATTGAAAAGTCCCGATTTTGCAAGGTTTATACCGAGCGGATTGCCGATGCTGTCCATTGCAATGTTCTTGTCTGCCGGATTCTGGAGTTCGATGTTGTCCGTTGTAAATGAGGAGTCGAGAAGCATTACGAAAAAGTCGTTGAACTGGCAGACATACTGTGGAAATTCGGCTGAAATGTAGTATACGTCGACGCTGAAAGCCTCTGCATTGTTCGGAGCGCGGATTTCGAGCTCGAGCATAATCGGATCGTTTACCGGCGGTTTTCCCGGATCGCTTTGCTGTATTAGACCGCCTTTACATCCCGGAGAATCGGGAAAACTTTGACCTCCGTTTGCCTGGAACCAGTCCTGCGGAGGCTGGCTTGAAGTTTCGTAAGTGGTTGACGTCGAAGAGCTGGTAAGGTCTCCTGTCGAAAAAGCGAGGAAAGTCATTCCTGCTTTCGGAGTCAGGTTGTTGCCGTAAGCCGACATAACGCTGTACTGGTTTTTCGGAATGTCGCCTGTCGTGCCGTCGGGGAAAAGAAGTTTCGCGTTTATTACGCCGTAAGTCGTGATTTGAACGGGGCACAGATCTATCGAAGCCGCCATATCCAGAGGATTCGTCGTGTCCGGATTTATGCCTGAATCGCATATTGACAGAACTTCCTCGTCAATATGTCCGTCGCAGTTGTCATCGACTCCGTTCCCTGCGATTTCAAACGAAACGGGGCTTATTCTTGCCGGATCCTTGCCCTGACATTCCCAGCCGGTTTCGCAGCAGTCGCCGGTGCAGTAGGTGAAGCCGTCGCCGTCAATGTCTGTCGCCTCTCCGGCCGTCAGGTCTTTGCCGTCGCAGTCCTGATCCAGGCCGTCGCCGCATATTTCAGCTTTCGGCAGAACCTGACCGACGCATTCGCTCCAGTCGCTTCCGTCTTCAACGCAGGTTGAAACGCCTGATTTGCATACGCCGACATCCTGAGTGCCGCTCGGGCCTTCATAGCATGGACGGGTTTCGCCCGGAGTGCATGTGACGTAAATTCCGCCTTGTTCGGAATCTGGTTCGCCGTTGTTGCCGCCGTTACCGCCGTTGTTGCCGCCGTTACCGTCGTCGTTGCTGCCTCCTTGGTTCCCGTCGTTCTGACTGCCGGAAGAACCGTTGTTTCCTCCGTTACCGTTGTCGGTGTCTGAGCCGTTTTCCCTGACGCATTCGCTTTTTTCAGTATTGCAGATGTAGCCTTCACCGCAGTCTTCGTTCTGCGTGCAGTAAGTTCTGCTTTCACCGTCATCTTCGCCGCCGCCGCATGCCGCAGCGATGAAAACCAATGTAAACGCCATCAATCCAACCAGAAATTTTTTCATGAAATCCTCCGTACAAAAAATAAGACAAATAATTTTAGCGATAATCAGATTTATGTAAATTAAAAATGTTGAATTGTATCTGCGGCGGTTGAAGTTTTTATGGAGTCTGTTTTTTTTTTTTTTGATTTTTTGAATATTTTCAATTTATTATTAGATAATTTTTATAAAAGGTTCGTTTTTATGGTGAACAGATTTATAATATTGCTTGCGGCAGTTATTTTTTGTGTTTCCGTTGCAAGAGATGTCTGTATTAAGGAAGAAAAACCTGAAACATATACTGTAAATTTTGTTAAAAATCTTCAGAAACGCTTGGAAAAGTCGTGCAGAACCCTGGAAAACAGCGAGTTCCTTCTCGCCCTTTCCACCGGGAAACGTGATTTTTCCCAAAAATTCAGAAACGCCCTCTCGGTGACGGGAACGATGCATCTTGTGGCCATTTCGGCTTTTCACACCGGTGTTATGATACTGATTTTCGGCGTATTTTTCAAAACCCTGCTTTTTTTCGCGCCGCTGCGTCATCATATAAAAAACATCATTCTGTTTCTGCTGAAAACCGCCGCTTCTCTTTACTACTTTTTGATAACGGGGGCTTCGATTCCGACGCTGCGTTCGCTTGCATTCGTGCTTCTGCTGGATTGTTTTATAATTTCAGGCGGTTATCCGCATTCGGTCTTTATTTTTTTTCTGTCTCTTGCGGCAGTTTCCCTTTTTATTCCGGGGAGTACGCTTTCGCTGAGTTTTTTTATGAGTGCGCTGTGCGTTGCGACGGTTATCAGAATCTGGAGATTTCTTCCCAGATCATCAATAATTTCAATAATTTGTGTTTCAGTTTCCGTAAATTACGTTCTTCTTGCCGTTTCCGGCGGACTGACCGGAACGTTTTCGGTTTTTTCACCGTTCGTGAACTTTTTCGTGATTCCGACGGTGGCGTTGTCGGTTCCTTTCGTAACGCTTGCCCAGTTTCTGATTCCTTTTTCGGAAATTCTGGCGTCGGGTGCACTGAAAATTGCCGATTTTATGATTTCTCCGGCATCTTTTTTAATCATGTTTTTTGCCGGTCCGGCTGAAAGAACTGCAGTACCGGTCGTTTCAGTTCCGCTTTTCGTGAAAGTCGTTTTCGTCTCATCATTTTTTGCGGCACTTTATTTTGATAAGAAAATCAAATACTTGGCGATTTTTATAAATGTTTTAAGCGCTCTCCTTTTCTTTTTTCCGGTTTCTGCTCAGGAGGAATTGAAAAGATCGGCCGCTTTTGACGGAAAAGTTTTCTGCATCCGTGAAAATTTCAGTTCCGGACGGCTTTTTTTCGACGGATATTCGCGGAATCCCTCTTTCAACGGCTATTTTTATTCGCAGATCGAGCGCTTTTCGGCTGAGTGCGGCATCACTGAAGTTCTCTCGCTTCACTTCCCGGAAGCTGTTCCGGAATCTGAAAAAAATAGGCTCCGCAAAAAAATCAGGTTTAAAAACGCAAAATTTTATTCAAGAGAGTAAATTTTGTGGTATATTGCACCGTTTTTTTTGAAGGAGGTTCAGATGGGCAAAAAAAAGAGTTCCGGAAACGGCGGTTTGGGTTCGGTTTTTCTGACTATTGTCAGGATTCTCGTGTTTCTCTTCCTGATTGCCAACTTCTGCTATAACGGAAAACCGCTGTGGAGAAGCGTGATTCCGTCGGCGGAGCATGCCGTAGAAAAAAGCGGCAAAGTTATCAGAAAAGAGACCGAAAAAGCGGTGAAATTCGTTTCCGAAACGGCTGATGATGCGAAAAAAGCGGCCGGTAATGCGGTGGAAGAGACTAAAAAAGCGGCTGAAGAAACAAAGGATTCGATAAAAGGCAAGGCGTCGGAAATTTCCGAAGAAGACGAAAAAGAGCTTGAAGAGCTTATAGAAAAAAATATAAAAAAGTAATAAAATAAAGGTGTTGACATGATAATTTCAGCTGGAGCCGATCACGGCGGTTTTGAACTTAAAGACAGACTGGTCAGTTTTTTGCGTGAAAGGGGAGTTACGGTCATTGACAACGGAACGAATTCACCGGAGTCGGTCGACTATCCCGATTTCGCCAAAGCCGTAGCATGCGACATCCTGGAAAAACAGGCTGATTTCGGTCTGCTCGTCTGCGGTTCGGGAATCGGGATTTCGATTGCGGCGAACCGTTTCAGGGGAATCCGCGCGGCACTTGTTACGAATGCCGATTACGCGAGACTTTCGAGACAGCACAACAACGCGAACGTCATTGCCTTCGGCGGCCGTTTCACGACTTTTGAAGATGCTAAATCGTGGCTCGAAATCTTTCTCTCAACCGGTTTCGAAGGCGGCAGACACGAAAGGCGGGTCGCGAAACTGGACAAACTTGATTTTTAAATTTCAAGGTGTTACATTGCTCCGCATTTTGGCTTATTACTAATATTTTGGAGGAGAAAATGGCAGCAAAAGGTTTGGTTGAAATCTCAGTAGAGACCTGCAAAGGCTGCGGTCTGTGCGTTCACTACTGTCCAATGAAGTGCCTGGCTATCAACGAAGCCGACACGAACTCTTACGGTCTGCATTACGCTCAGAGCGTTGAACCCGACAAATGCATCGGTTGCGCTAACTGCGCTGTAATGTGTCCTGACGGCGCGATCACCGTTTACAAACAGTCTAACTAATAATGGAGGCGGACGTGGACAAAAAGATAGCTTTTATGAAAGGCAACGAGGCGCTTGCTGAAGCTGCTCTCAGAGCCGGTATGACCGGTTACTTCGGATACCCCATCACTCCCCAGACGGAAGTCATCGAGTATCTCTGCAAAGAGGCTCCGAAATATCCGAAATTCACTGTTCTTCAGGCAGAAAGTGAAGTTTCTTCAATCAATATGGTTTACGGCGCTGCTGCTGCAGGCGGAAGAATCATGACGACGACATCGTCACCGGGTTTCTCCCTTATGCAGGAAGGCATCTCCTACATCGCATGTGCCGACATTCCGTGCGTAATCGCAAACGTTCAGCGCGGCGGCCCCGGCCTCGGAACGATCCAGCCCAGCCAGGGTGACTACTTCCAGTCCGTAAAAGGCGGCGGTCACGGTGACTACAAACTCATCGTTTTCGCTCCGAACTCGGTTCAGGAAGTCGTTGACTACACATACAACGCATTCGACCTTGCAAACAAATGGATGTGCCCGGTCCTCATTCTTTCCGACGGCGCAATCGGCCAGATGATGGAAAAAGTTATCCTTCCGGAGCCGATTCCTGCAAGAACCGCTGAAGAAATGAGAGACGAAAAACCGTGGGCAACCAACGGCAAAGGCAAGAGAACGAAAAGAAATATCATCACTTCTCTCAACATCCAGTCGGATGCAATGGAAAGAAGAAACAATGAACTTCAGGAAAAATACAGAAAGATCGAAGGCGAAGAAGTCCGCTACGAAACCTACAAGGCTGACGATGCGGAAATCCTCATCACTGCTTACGGCCTTTCGAGCCGCGTCTGCAAGAAGGCAGTCGACATCGCACGTGAAGAAGGTCTCAAGATCGGTCTCGTAAGACCTATCACTCTGTGGCCTTTCCCGACCAAAGTCATCGACGAATTCGCTGCGAAACCGAACGTAAAATTCTTCATGGATGTCGAAATGAACGTCGGCCAGATGATCGAAGACGTCAAACTCGTAGTCAACGGACGCAAACCTGTCTACTTCTACGGCAGAACAGGCGGTATCCTTGCTACGGCAGAAGAAATCCTTGAACAAATCAAAGCTAAAATGTAGGGGGAAGAAATGAAAGAAGGATATACACTCGTTTACAAAAGACCCGACACGCTTCTTAAAACAAGAATGCACTACTGCCCGGGCTGTTTCCACTCGATTCTTCACAAACTCATCATGGAAGTTGTTGAAGAAATGGGTATCCAGAACGATGTTATCGGCGTCAGCCCGGTCGGCTGCTCGGTCTTCGCTTATGACTACATGGACGTTGACTTTCAGGAAGCTGCTCACGGAAGAGCTTGCGCTGTAGCGACAGGCATCAAGAGAACCCTTCCGAACCACCCGGTATTTACCTATCAGGGCGACGGTGACCTTGCTGCTATCGGTCTTGCAGAGACGATGCACGCATGCAACCGCGGTGAGAAATTCTCGATCTTCTTCGTAAACAACGCGATCTACGGTATGACGGGCGGTCAGATGGCTCCGACCACTCTTGAAGGCCAGATCACCACGACGAGCCCCTACGGCAGAGATCCGAAGAACGTAGGCTACCCGATGAAAATGGCTGAAATGGTCAGCCAGCTTCCGGGTGTCGCTTACTGCGAAAGAGTCTGCCTCAACACTCCGGCAAACGTCAGAAAGGCTAAAAAATCGATCCGCAAATGCTTCGAGATCCAGGCTCAGAACCTTGGAACGACTTTCCTTGAAGTTGTTTCCAACTGCCCGACGAACTGGAGACTTTCACCGATCAAAACACTTGACTTCGTTGAAAACAACATGCTCAAGTACTATCCGCTCGGTGTAAAGAAAGATGTAACCGCAACAGAAGAGAAATAAGGAGGGAAATATGTTAGCTGAAATGATTTTCGCAGGATTCGGCGGACAGGGCGTCCTTTCGATGGGCAAAAACCTGGCTTACGCTGCAATTGAAGACGGCAAGGAAGTAAGCTGGATGCCTTCCTACGGCCCGGAACAGAGAGGCGGCACGGCAAACTGCATGGTAAACGTCAGTGACGAACCTATCGCAAGCCCGATCGTTCAGGCTTATGACGCGGCAGTCGTTTTCAACCAGCCTTCACTTGAAAAATTCGAGTCGAAAGTAAAAAAGGGCGGCGTTCTTGTCTGGGAAAGCTCCACGATCAAAAAACACCCGACCCGCACGGATATCACAGTCGTTGCAATTCCGGCGATCGAGATCGCTACAAACGAGCTCAAAAACACTCAGGTCATGAATATGATCGCTCTCGGCGCACTGCTCAAACACCTTCCGGTCGTTCAGATCGAGACTGTTATCAAGGCTCTCGAGCACACTCTTCCGGAAAGACACCACAAACTCATCCCGCTCAACGAGCAGGCAATGAGGATCGGCTGGGACAGAGCATAATTCAAAGTTTTTTTCATGGTAGCTCGGCGGCTCTTCGGAGCCGCTTTTTTTTTGCCTTTTTCATATTTTTACTATTGAAATCAAAAAAAAACATATAATGCCGTGTTTTTGTTCAAACAAATTTGGAGGCTGATCATGACTAAAAAAATTTTGATTTTTATCGCAATGCTTGCGCTTGCGATGACACTTTTTGCGGAAAATGAAACGGTATCGTGTGAATCGGACTATGGAAAATGTTCCTTTGAACTTTCTGACGAAACACTGTCTCAGAACTGTGTTTGCAGCAACGGACGCGAGTACAATTTTTCAGATCCTGTTTTTGAAGGATTTACTTTCCTGACAGAGGAAGATTGCGAATACGAAATCGACAGATGGTGTAAAAAGATCCCTGCTAACTGCAGTAATGATGCAGGGGCTTGCAAAGTGGACAATAATGGAAAATACGAATGCTATTGCGACTATGTTGACGGTAAAAAAACCGGAAACGGGTATTTCGGTCAGGAAGGATGCACCGCTGTTTTGGAGAAAGAATGCGGAACAGGACTCCCGACTCCAAGAAAAGTCTGCGCTGAAGAAATTCTCAATGAGTGTGCCTCCTATTTCAAAAGAATCAAGAGCAATTGTTCCAAAGAACCTGTCAACATTGAAGAAATTCTCGATACTCCGATTGATGCTTTCGATTATTCGACAGAATCAGCTGTAACGGCGCATGAATTCGCGGATTGCTGCCGCTCCGAATATTGGAGAAACGAATACAAAAGAGAGTCAGACTGCATTGAAACCTTTGATTCATGTGAAGACCACGAGTGCTGCGAATGTACCATCCAAGTAGGCGGCGATGCTGCAAATACCGAAGCTTCGACCGACGGTGCAGCTAAAGAAGACACTGCTGACGGCGATTCCGCAACTCCCGCAACCGATTCTGAAGCTTCTGCAGAAAACAAAGAAAATAGCAAATCCGACGGCTGTTCAATGCTGTTTGTCTGATTATTCGACAGTTCAACTATCACCAGTTACAACTTTAATTATTATTGACAAAATTCATTAAATATTCATAATAGCAAAAGTTATTTTTTGATTTGAGAGGCTGTTTTGAAAGGACACAGCATCGTTGTAATGCCTTCGACGCAGAAAATTTTGGAAGAAATGGGGGAGCAGATAAAACTTGCACGCCTCAGAAGAAAACTCAGCGCGGAACTTGTTGCGGAACGTGCCGGAGTAAGCCGCGTCACGCTCTGGAACATCGAAAAAGGCTCTTCTTCAGTCGCAATGGGTGCATACGCTGCAGTTCTCCACGCAATCGGCGGAATGGACAGAGATCTTCTTCTTGTTGCAAAAGATGACGAGCTCGGACGCAAACTTCAGGATCTGGGGCTTCTGCCTAAAAAACGGGCTCCGAAACGTGGAGAAGAATAATGGCGCAGGAAGAAAAGAAAATTTATGTTTATGAAAACTGGTCTTCCGAAATTCCGCGCGAGCTCGGCATCCTTTATGTCAGCAATGTCCGCGGAACGGAGATTTTTTCGTTCGAATACAACGAAGAATATCTGAAAAATCCTGCTTCATGCTGCATTGATCCTGAATTGGAACTTTTTCAAGGGAGACAGTTCACCTATCAGAAACCCAATTTCGGTATTTTTGCCGATTCCGCTCCCGACAGATGGGGCCGCACTCTGATGGATCGCAGGGAGCGCATTCTTGCAAAAGCGCAAGGCCGAAAGCAACAGTCCGCGATGTTGACGGCTCTCTGTGGATCGCCAAATTCCCGTCAAAACACGATGAAACCAATGTCGGATGCTGGGAGAAAACTGTTCACGATCTGGCAAAAATCTGCGGGCTGAATGTTCCCGAATCACGCCTCGAGACTTTTTCAAGGCAGGGAAGCACTTCAGCGCAAGCAGCTGGGGGAAAGTCTCGAAATGATTAAAGAAATCGATCGCATCTACGAAGAAAAAGAGAATACCTGCAAAAAATAGCTAACGGCATTTCCCCGTTAACGAATCGCATCCCTCTTCGCAAAATTCATCGGGAATCCAGAAACCGTCCTTGCAGCGCAGCGACTGTGAGCGCAGGCATTGGTATTCGCCGGAAGCGCATCCGTCAGGGTCTTTATCCTTTCCCTTGCTCACGCAGCGGACATTGCATCCGTCAGCAGTGTAGTGCCCCTTTTCGTAAGAACCCACTTTGCCGTAGTAGAAATTGACCCCCCACGCAGAGTTTGGTTTGTCGGTCGGCACAGAAGATGACCAGAACCAGTTTATATCACCGAGTTTGCTGAACCTTCCGTCACCATAGAAATCCATAGCACTACAACTGTCCGAATCATAACAATCGTCATAACTGAGACAGTTGTCCGTCACGCCGCATTTCCCGTCGGGTTCAGTTTTAGGACGGTTTTGAATCAAAGTACGGAGCTCGCTGATCGTGGGCAGATGCCAGTCGGAAATTCCGCATTCATTCAGGTTGTCGCAATAGTCCACAGCTTCAGACCAAAACATCTTGACGCTATTTGACCATACTCTGCCGTCAACTTTAATGCAAACCTTGTCCGAAGCGCTGTTTTCGCCATCTTCACTGTTTTCACTGGAAGCATCCCTTACACAGCGGGCAGCGTAATACTCGTATGAACGATCAATATGCACACTGCCATCGCTGAAATTCACAGACCAGTTGCAATCTGTCCAATCATCAGGCCATGAATCAGACCAAAGTATGTTACTGTCACCGAATTTGCTGTAATAACCAGTTGAATTGGAAGAACATCCCGCGCAGTAGTCGTCTTCGCAACGGCTATCCCTGCACTCCTCTGAGGCTCTGCATGTCCCGCCTGTTTCCGTTTTACGACAATTCTCGATCAATGTTCTGAGTTCATCAATTGACGGCAGACGCCAGTCGGAATAACCGCCTTCCGAAAGGTCCAGGCAATAATAAGCGGCATCATGGGCATACATTGTGCCGTTAGATTTTGATGACCATACGAGACCGCTTGATGGATCCAAGCACGGGGTTCCGCTTGTCGGACTGCATTCGGGAAACTCTTTCCTCTCTGTATCCGGCTCCGGATCTTCTGAATCAGCATCATCACCATCGTTAACATCCTGATCCATGTCGGAATCGTCGTCATCCTGCTCCGAATCTTCCAAGTCAGCGTCTTCACTGTCGTCAACATCTGACACATTATCAGCGTCAATCGCATCATTGTCCGTAATTTCTCCGGTTTCGGTTTCTTTTTTTGAATGAGAGCAGCCGCTCATCAGAATAAAAAGCGCCAAAATTGCCAGAACATAAAAAAGTGTCGTGATTTTCTTCATTTGCGACCTCGGCGAGTCTCGATTTTTAAACCGAAGTATTTTATAAAAATTCAATAAAAATACAAGCTTTTTCAAATTCGTTCGTCAAACGAAAGAAAAAACTTGACATTCAAAAGTTTCTGACTATTGTGCCGTCTGCCAGAGCGGGAATAACTCAGTGGTAGAGTGCTACCTTGCCAAGGTAGACGTCGCGGGTCCGAATCCCGTTTCCCGCTCCATTTTTTTATGTCCTTTTTCAATCGAAATTCTTTTGGTCGGCACCTTAGCCAAGAGGTAAGGCAGAGGTCTGCAAAATCTCCATCTCCGGTTCGAATCCGGAAGGTGCCTCCATTTTCAAACTTATCTCCGCCGGAGTGGCGGAATTGGTAGACGCAAGGGACTTAAAATCCCTCGGGATAACCTCCTGTACCGGTTCGAGCCCGGTCTCCGGCACCATTTTACGAGCTTAAAAGAAGTCTTTTTCAAGGAATGATGGTCACATGTCGGCATAAATGCTTGAAAAAATTCTTGCAATTAAAAAAAAATGAATATAATTGTCGGGTTTTCTAGTGTTTTTGACCTTTTTATTCATTTTTTCACGAGGTATGAAATGAAGAAAATTACATTTTTAGTTTTAGCTTTTATTGCGGCATTTGCTGTTTCCTGCGGCGACGGAAACAAAGATAAGCCGGAATGTGTTGGAGATTACGACTGCACTGAAAATCAGGAGTGCAACAGTGAAGGTGTTTGTGTTGACAAGCCGGAACCACCGAAACCGGAGTGCGTAACTTCCGAAGATTGTTCTGACGGCAAGGAGTGCAAGGACGGTTCCTGCGTAACTCCTGCTCCCGTTGAGCCTGAAGAATACTGCGGCGACGGAATTGTCAACGGCGAAGAAGCCTGCGACGACGGAGCCGAAGCTAATGACGGTCACTACGGCGGCTGCAATGAAGACTGCACTTTGGCGGCTTACTGCGGCGACGGAATTGTCAACGGCGAAGAAGCCTGCGACAAGGGAACGGAGGCAAATATCGGCGGCTACAACGGCTGCAAGGCAGACTGCACGCTTGACGAAAGATGCGGCGACGGCGTTAAAAACGGCACCGAAGAGTGTGACGACGGCGAAAACAACGGTACTTACGGATACTGCAACGCTCTTTGCGCGGGTGTAGGCGACTACTGCGGCGACGGAATTGTCAACGGCGAAGAAGCCTGCGATGACGGCGAAAACAACGGAAAATACGGAAAGTGCAATACTGAATGCACCGGTCTCGGCGACAGATGCGGTGATGCTGTTATTCAGAAAGCAGTATGCCCGGAACCTGCGGCAGAAGAAAGCGATGCCGACACTGAGACCCCTGACACCGAAACTCCTGATACTGAGACTCCGGATACGGAAACTCCAGATACAGAAGTTCCTGATACCGAGACTCCCGACACTGAAGCTCCCGACACTCCTGAAGCTCCGGCTGAAGAGTGTGTCGTAAAGGAAAACGCAAATGAAAACTGCGACGAAGGCGAACTCAACGGTGTTTACGGACACTGCAACGCTGAATGCACCGGCTTCTACGGCTGCGGCGACGGTGTTCTTCAGGAAGACCAGGGCGAAGAGTGCGATTACGGCATAAACAACGGAACAGAATACTGCAATTACGGTGAAGAAGGGCAGGAAGGCGTTCCCTGCAAACGCTGCACGGTTGACTGCAAACTTTCCGAAGAAGATGCGACACTCAACTACTGCGGTGATGCGGCTATAGTCGGGCTTAACGGCGAAGTCTGCGATGACGGCAAGGCTACAAACGGAACGGTCTACGGACAGTGCAATGCTGACTGCACCAGCCTTATGGTTTGCGGTGACGGAGTCACTCAGCGTGTAAGCTGCTCCGGTTACGACAACTGTACCGAGGTCGCAGATGCAAACGAAATATGCGACAGCAATACCAAATCGTGCAAAGAGATTGCTCCCGTATTTTCGGCAGAAAGCGAAGCCCTTTGCAGCGAATGCTCATCCTGGGACGAATCGACATGCCAGTGCGAGGAATACTACTCCGGCAACGGCTGCCTCAGCTGCGACGGAGCTCACTTCTGCAACGGACACGGAACATGCACGGCTGACAGACAAACCGCTACTGTAACCTGCTCCTGCACGGATCACTTTACAGGTCCGAACTGCAGCGAATGTGAAGACAAATACCATCTCAACGATGCAGGCACCATGTGTATCAAAGATTGCGACTCGTCATGCGGACAGGCAAGCTTCCTTATTAATCCGGCAAGCCACGGTCACTGTGATTATTCCGGTGAGAAAGGAGTCTGCGTTTGCGATCCATGCTGGATTACAACCGGTGTTGCACTTATTCTGCCGACATTCGAGACTCCCGAGTGCGCACAGTACACTCCGAACGTCCCCGGCTGCTAAGCTGACAGCATCTTATAAAACAAATCCTCAAATAAATCGCATTATTATCTAAAAAATTCTTCTAAAAAATCTTTTTTTTGTCAACTCGGAAGTTTTCCAGCGCTTATAGAGAGTGTAAGGGTTCTTTGCGGCAAGAAGGCTTTTTAGTCGGTTACGAAAAAAATCCTTGACACGAAGTTCTATTTTTCTATAATTATCCGCTTCGTTAGGTTCGTTAAGAGCGAAAGTCTTGAACAGGGTTTTGCTTCCCCTGTTATACTCCGCCTCATCGAAAGATGGACGGAGGGACTAACCTAATAAAAGTAAGCAAAGATCAGGAAATTTTCCCCAAAATTAAATTTCCTTCTTTGCAAGGTAAGTAACAACAGACTTTAAAGGAGGAAATCATGTTTCATTTTCGTTTCGATGGCAAAAATTGCCTTGGGAGTGACGGCAAACCGAAAAACCGCTATTTGACTTATGCGAACGCAGAATCAGCCAGATTGTATAGAGAAAAGATGTCCGGCATTCGTTTGCGTGTGTATCAATGTGATATCTGCGGATATTTTCATCTGACAAAAAAGCAAGAACTATAACACAAGGAGGTTTGATGCGCATACTCATAGTAATTCACGGATATCCGCCGTTTTATATGGCAGGTTCCGAGGTCTATACCTACAATCTTGCAAGAGAACTTGCGAAAACCAACGATGTCTTTGTGTTTCACCGAATCGAAGACAAAACGAAGCCGCTTTATTGGCACAAAGATACGAGAGAAAGCGGCGTGAGCATCCGTTATATCAACAATTACGAGCCGGAAAACGCCACATTCTATGACAAATATCTCAATCCCGTGATTGATGACGCATTCCGCGATTATGTAAAACTTATTCAACCTGATGTTGTCCATGTCGGCCACTTGTCGCATCTTTCAACACAGATCCCGATTATTGCAAAAATGGAATTCGGACTTCCGGTCCTGTTCACGATTCATGATTTCTGGATGTTCTGTCACCGAGGTCAGCTGATAAATCCGAAAGACTGGCAGATCTGCCCTCTGCCGAATATCAGCCAATGCACTGAATGCGCCGCTTTTCACTACAAAAAACCCGATTTCAGCACAGAACTTATAAAAGAGCGCGACGAGCATATCCGCAATGTTCTTGACTGCATCGATGTATTCTTCGCTCCTTCGCATACTTTGGAAAAATTCTTTATTGATATGGGTGTCAAACCGGAAAAAATCTTTTATTCAAAATACGGGTTCAACACTTCCAATATTCAAAAACATCCGAAATCACTGCACGAAAAGATCACTTTCGGTTTCACGGGGCGCATTATCTATACAAAAGGGGTCCATCTTCTGTGCGAAGCGTTCAGCAAAGTACAGGGCAATGCCGGACTTGTGATCTGGGGCGATACAGAGAGTGAATACGGTGAAAATTTGGTCAAAAAATATTCCTGCGAAAACATCGAATTCAAGGGGAAATATCACAATGACAAATTGCAGGAAGTCCTTGATTCTTTTGATGTTCTCGTCTGCCCTTCGATATGGCTTGAAAATGCGCCGCTCGTAATTCAGGAAGCCCAGAGCGCAGAAATTCCTGTTCTTGTGAGCGACAAAGGAGGAATGGCGGAACTGGTGCATGACGGAATCGACGGTTTTACATTCAAACTCGGAGATACGGATGATCTGCGCTCCAAAATGCAGGATATTGTTGATGATCCGCAGAAGCTGCTTAACTTGAAAACTCCGATAGAAAAAGTCCGTTCCATGAAAGATGATGCCGCTTTCTGCATTCAGAAATACTCGGAACTGTCAAAGAAAAAAGTTACTTACCCCCACCGCCCGGCACCGTGGAGAGTGACTTTCATCACGAATCCCGACAAATGCAACCTTCACTGCAAAATGTGTGACACCTTTTCTGCCGACAACCGCATCAGGCTGAAAAAATCCAGTCGTCCGGAGATGGATTTCGCCGTTATCGAAAAGACCGTGAATCTTCTTGCCCCGCACGGACTCAAGGAAATAATCCCCTCAACAATGGGTGAGCCGCTTTTGTATTCGAACTTCGAAGATCTGATAGAGCTGTGCCGCAGGAACAACATAAAAATGAACCTCACTACAAACGGAACATTCCCGCAAAAAGGCGTGGATTTCTGGGCTCCGAAACTTTTGGAGGTGATTTCCGATGTAAAATTCAGCATCAACGGGATAAATCCTGAAATAAACGAAAGTATCATGTGCGGAATCGACACCGGAAAGCAGCTGCGGAACATTGAATATTATCTGAATCTCCGCAAGAAACTCGGCAAGAACAGCACCGTCACGCTTCAGTGCACCTTCATGAAGTCCAACCTTTACGAACTGAAGAACATCATTCTCTGGGGAGTCGAACACGGTGTAGACAGGATCAAAGGGCATCATTTGTGGAAAACGGCTGATTCTTTAGAAAGCGAAATGCTCAGGACTAAGGAAAACGCTACGCTTTGGAACACTGTCTGCGAAGAATGCCGCCAAACCGCCGAAAGCAGAATCAAACTGGAGAATTTCACGCCAGTTGATTTGAACGAACCTGCCCTTGATGCAAGCGACACAATATGTCAGTTTCTCGGAAAAGAACTATGGATAGAATACGACGGCTCTTACCAGATCTGCTGCTGCCCGGACGAAGTACGCAGAGAGTTCGGAGACTTCGGCAACGTCGCTGAACTTTCCCCTCTTGAAATGTGGAACGGCGGGAAATACCGTGACTTTATCGCAAAATGGGGAGAAAGCGACAACTGCAAAAAATGCAATATGAGGAGGAAAAAATTATGAAGATAACTTGCATCTCCGGATTATACAAAAACATTTGCAGCGGAATTAAAAAGTCTTGTAAAAAGACATTAGAGGAAGTGCATAATTCTCTGCAAATAAACCCTCATTACCGCAAGCAATTGGTCTGTTATGCTGATTGCACCGAAACATCAGACTTCCTAAAAAAAGAAGGGTGTTATGTTCACAAGGTATTTGATGATGCGCCTGCTGACATTATATTTGATACAAAACACAAAATGAAACATTGGATAATGTATAATGCTGTCAAAGAGTTTAAAAATGTCCTTTGGATTGACTGGGATACATATAACAGAAAACCGATTGACGAACCGTTTATAAACTACTGTCTTGCCACTCCAAATCCAAAATTTACTTGGATAAAAAATTATTGGGCCACAGTAAACTGCGCCGTATATTATTTGAATGAAAGTTCTTTGGAACTTATGAAGAAAAGTTTTTCAGCAAAAGTATCCGAACCTAATGACGAGTTATTGTGGACAAGCGTACTCCCGCTGGACGTAAGGGAACAGAAAGAATATTGGTTAAACAGTTTTGTTGTAAATATCTGGGATGAAATAGATTTTCAAGATGTAACACCAGAAACATATTTCCTTCATTTGAAAAATTTTTCTATGTTAAAAAATTACAGAGGTTAAGCATGATTATAGAAAATTTATCAAAAACGGACCGTATTCAGGAAAAGAAAATCGCTGTTCTTCTCAGACATGCTGAAAGAGCCGAAATACCGGAAGGAACTTTCGGAAACGAAATTCTCCTGACAGAAAAAGGAAAACATGATTCAACGGAACTTGGGAAACAGCTCGCGGCTTATCGAATTAACAAAATTTTCACCAGTCCCGTCAAACGTTGTGTGCAAACTGCAGAGATGATAAAAAAAGGTTTGAGACAGGATGTTAAGATAATTCTTTCGAATCAGCTTGGGAATCCCGGATTTCATATTTCTAACGGACATACAGCCGGGAAAGCTTTTTTGGATCACGGATGTTTCGGAGTTTTCGAGCGATTCTTACACAACGAGAATATCGAAGGCGTTGCCGACGCAAATTCTCTTAGAACCGACGCTGTCAACTGGCTGTATAAAGAAACTACGGAAAATGGTCTGACCTTGTTTATAACACATGACTCGTTGATTGCTCATTTCGCATTCGCAAACAACATAAGAGAATATTCAGCCGACAATTGGGTCGATTTTCTGGATGGTATAATATTAAATTTTTCAGAGGGAACGAAAAAGTGAAACCTACTCTCTCACTTTACGGCATAAAAGACCGCAACAACACAAAATATCCGGCTTTTGTCCACGATCACAATATTTGTCTAATGCAGGACGGGGAAATTATTCAATACCTCCAGCTGGAACGCTACACGCGGCGGAAGTATGACAACCGGCTGGATCTCTTCATTGAAGAACTGACAGAGAATCGAATTATCGATCTGCCCGAAGATTTTGACTTCGTGTGCGTCAATGATTTTACCGGAAACGCTTTCATTTCCTCTGGCGGAAGATGGCATTTCGAGTCCGATTTCCGGAAAACGCTTTCACCCGCACTGATTCCGGCGCGCGCTTACCTGAACAATGCCGGCGGTTTCGGCGGAAAAGAGTTGCAGGCTTTCTGCTGCCCGCATGAACTTGCACATATTTTTTCCACTGTTCCTTTTTACGGAGAGTTTAGGGAAAGCAGTCTTCTCGTTTCTTTTGACGGAGCATCAAGTCTCGGAAACTATTCCGCTTTTTTGTATCGTGAAGGCAAACTCTCACTGATTGAAAACAATTGGAGCGATTTGGGATTTGCCTCGAAATTTTTCAACGACAACAAACTTTCGTTCAAAATGCTCGGAGCCGCTTCTTACGAACACTGTTCCGTTCCCGGAAAACTCATGGGGTTTGCAAGTTGGGGAAAGTACGATCCTGAGATTGAAATCTGGCTCTGTGAAAACGACTTTTTCAACCGCTACAATAATTTCAGCGGAAGCGGAATCCTTGATTCAATCAGGACGCGTTTCGGTGACGTCTGTTCCGGCTTTGATACTCACAACGGTTTTTTGCAGGATTGTGCGGCAACCTTACAGCATATTTTTGAAAATGCAGTGCTTGAAAAACTCACTTCTCTTCAGGAAAAATTTCATGCCGATTACCTCTATTACGGCGGCGGTTGCGCACTAAACATCGTTACGAACACGAAAATCGTCGAAAGCGGTCTCTTCAAGGATGTGTTTATCGCTCCATGCTGCAATGACAGCGGTCTGAGCATAGGAGCTGCCGCATTTCTGGAAATACAGAAAGGAAACAAAATTCAATTTCACAATCCGTATCTCTGCAATATAGGACTTTCAGAAACAGAATATGAAGTTTCGGATTCTGAAATAAAGGCAACGGCAGAACTTCTTATGCAGCACAAAATTGCGGGAATCTGCAACGGAACAGCGGAAACCGGCCCCCGCGCCCTCGGGAACAGAAGCCTTGTCGCTCTTGCCGACAGCAGAGAACTGGCTCGGAAAATTAGCATGGAAGTAAAAAAACGCGAGTGGTATCGTCCTGTCGCACCTATTATGCTGCTGGAAAATGCAAAAACAGCTGCCGAACAGAAAGTGTCGTCTCTAGCCCGTTTTATGCTTCAGGACTTCACTGTCAAAAACGAATACCGTGAAAAAATGGCCGGAGTAGTCCATGCGAACAATACTGCGAGAATACAGACTGTTGCTGACAAATCAGAAAATCCGTTTATGTTCCGCCTTCTTTCTTTTCTGCATGAAAAATACGGAGTCAACGCACTTATCAACACCTCTTTCAACGCGCAGGGTGAACCGATAGTCCATACTGCGCAGCAGGCTTTACAGTCAGCGAAAAAGATGAATCTTGATGGCATAGTGATTAACGGAAAATTGGAGATTTTAAGATGAACTGGCGTGAAATAAAAGACAATCAAACGGAAAAACGGTTTTATTTTAACGGAAAGCCCCTTTCCAAACAGTTCAAGTCGCTTCTTAAATTCCACGAACCGGGACTCGCACCTGTTGAGGATGAAAGCGGCTGGTATCATATTGATGTCAACGAAAATGCGATATATCCGGAACGTTACGAGCGGACTTTCGGCTTCTACTGCGGCCGTGCTGCGGTAACATCAAAAGATGGTTGTTTTCACATCGGAACTGACGGAAAGGCGGTATATTCCGAACGATATGCATGGTGCGGAAATTTTCAGGAAAACATCTGCACTGTCCGTGACAAAAACGGCAGCTATTTTCACATTGATACGGACGGAAAACGGCTTTACGATGAAAACTACATTTATGCCGGTGATTTCCGCGACGGAATTGCCTGCGTAAAATGTTCAAACGGTTTTTGGCGGCACATAAAAGCAGACGGCACTTTTCTGAACTCAAAAGGCTTTCTGGATCTGGGAGTTTTCCACAAAAATATCGCTCCTGCCCGCGACGAAAAGGGCTGGTTCCATTTGGATGCTTGCGGCAAACCTCTTTATGCCGAACGATATATGAACATTGAACCCTTCTACAACGGATTCGCTTTGGTAACGAATTTCGACTGGTCGAAAAAAATAATAAATGAAAAAGGAGAAACAATCTTATGGGTATGAAAGACAAAAAAATTCTGGTAACAGGAGCTCTCGGCTTCATCGGACGAACGCTTTTGGAGACTTTAATCGAACAAGACTGCGGTGCGGAACTTTACGGAATCGATATAAAAAAGTTCCCTGAAAATGCGGACAAACTGAGATCCGTTCATTTTGAAAATATCGATATCCGCAATGAGAAAAAAATCAAATCATATATCCGCAGGAACCACTTTGACGGCGTGGTTCACCTCGCAGCGGTAAGCCGTGTAGCCGTAGCCGAAGAGGATAAAAAGAATTGTATCGAAACGAACTACAAGGGAACAAAATATATTGCCGAAGCCGTAAGTGAGAATCCCGATTCATGGATGATTTTCGGAAGCAGCCGCGAAGTTTACGGTGAACAGGAAAAATTTCCGGTTTCAGAGGATACGGAACTCCTTCCGTTAAACATTTACGGATTCTATAAACTTGAAGGAGAACGGATAGTCCGGAAAGACGTAAAAAAGTACTTTATTCTCCGTTTTTCAAATGTTTACGGCAATGAATATGATATTCCGGAACGTGTGATTCCAAAATTTACAGCAACAGCCCTTGAAGGCGGCGAGCTGGTTCTGGAAGGCGGCGAACAAATAATAGATTTCACTCATATAGATGACACAGTTTTTGCAATTATCCAATGCATGTCGGCTCTTGAAAAGAACGAATTTATGCAAGAAACCATGCATATCCTTCCAGGAATAGGGCGCAACATCACTGACATAATCGATATTTTGCGTAGCAACGGATTGAATTTTTCGGTAAAACGGAATGCTCCACGCAGTTATGATGTCCAAAAATTCATAGGAGACTCAAAAAAATGCAGAGATTTTTTAAAAGATCTCTCTTTTACGGACTTGGAAACAGGAATCCGGAAATTAATCGAAATCTACCAATCAAAAAAAAGAAAATGATAATTTTTTGTCAACTCTCTCATTTTCCACCCCTTATATGTCGTGTAGGCGTTTGATTGACAAGACAAATGGAGGGAAAAGATGAAAGACGATTTCGGAAGAGATTTGAGATGCAAAAGCACGGGAAAGATCTGCTACACTGAAAGAGAAGCGGGAAACGCTCTCAACGGAGCAAAAAAATGCGGACACGCAAACGAGATCCCGAAAAGGAAATATTACTGCTCAAAATGCGGCTGCTACCACCTTACGCACTATTCTTTCTACAAAAGTGACAAACCTCAGCGCGAATTCAGACGAAAACTCAGAAACATTATCGCTTTTGAAGACGACAGAACATGGCACGAAGAATACCGTCTTCTTTGCGTTGCCTAAAACAACCACATAACGGAGGGAAACGATGAAAAATATCTCAATGATCTTACACTTTTGCATGATTACACTCTGCTTGATGTCCGGCTGTTCTTCAAAAGAAGAGGTTCAGAAACCAAAAAACGAAGACATAATTCTGCTTCAAGACACTGAAAATGATCCCGATCCAGTCATACGGCACGAGACGCAGTCTAGTGTAACAACCGATGCCAAACCGAATCTGATGTGGTCGCAGCCCTCTCCCGGACCGATGTATTACGATAGTACCTCAGAATACTGCGAAGAGTTGCGCGAAGGCGGTTTTTCCGACTGGAGACCGCCGACAACCGAGGAATTGAAATCAATAATGAAAGATTGTTCAGGATTCAAGGAGGGAAGCGGCATATTCTACACAGAAAAAGAGGCGGACACATTGCGGACTTATGTCAACGGATTCCGCCTTTACGACAGCTGCTTCTGGTCTTTTAACGAAAAGGAAAATAACCAAGACTGGTTTAACGGTTACGGGATGGTTAGCGGAAAAAGCTGCCTTGCCGATCCTGACTGGCATCCGTGCCGTCCGTGTAAGTATGATCTCTGCAATGTTGCATGCGTCAGGGAATCTTCCCCGAAAGACTTTGCCGCAGAGAAAAAAATTGAAATGGAAAAAGCACTTGATCCTGACAAACTGCAGTGGTCTGAAAGCACGATGTCGAAAAAGAAAAATTACACAGCAACGCTGCTTGCAGAGCGGCACATTATGTACTCCGCAGCAAAAAAACTTTGCGATGAAAGCTGGATCTGTGAAGGAGACGAAGAACGGGAAATTCCCTGCGGATACCTGTACCGTGACTGCATGGACGACACTTTCGGGGTGCATGATGCCTATTCATACTGCGAATCTTTAAGAGAAGGAGGTTTCAGCGACTGGCGCCAGCCGACAATAGAAGAATTAAAATCGCTGCACGGCAGATATAAAAAGCCGGAAAAAGATGCAGACGAAAGTTTTTTCCTTGCTGCAAGAAGCAGTCACGGGGTACGCGCTCTCACGGCAAACAGTATCTGGGACGGCTCTCATGCAAGGCCAGACCGGTTCGGCTGGACATACAGTCCGGTGCTCGACCTCGCTCTTTATGTGCCGGTGATAAACCACGATACAGATGTGATTTGCGTCCGTGACAGAAAAGATGACGATTTCAAGGTTAAACCTAAAAGGAAACCTGTGAAATCATTGCCGAATCCCAAGTCTTTGAAGTGGTCGTCCGTTGCAGCCGATCCGATGACATGGGAAGAAGCACAAAATTACTGCTCAAACCTTGCAGAAAACAACCATTCCGACTGGCGCCTGCCAAACATCGATGAATTGCGCACGCTCATTCAAAACTGCGACAAAACCAAAGCGGGAGGCAGGTGCAGAATCAGCGAAAACAGACAGTGCCTCGATGAAAAATGCTGGAGCAAAGACTGCAACGGGTGCGGCAGAATCAACACGCTGCCGGCAAAAACGGAATACTATGAGCTCGGAGAAGAAACAAAGAAACAACTCTTGGAAGAAATAAACGATCCCAAATTCAGCAAAATCAAATCAAAAGAGGCTTTCTGGTCGTCAACTCTCGACCCGGAAAACACTAAAGAAGCCTGGAGCGTTGACTTCTTGAATGCCAGAGTCGGTCACATGACGATGCTTGTTGACGCATACGATCGCGGAGGAGCACATTCGGCAGATTTTCCGTATATTCTCGACTATAAACTCAAAGTTGTATGTGTAAGAAATAACCAATAATTTTGTGCCTTTACACTTTTTGAGACAAATTTTTGTCAACTCGGAAGTTTTCCGACGCTTATAGATAGGGCGAGAGGTTGAAAGGAGGAATAGGATAATGCTTCCAACTTATTTCCTGTCACTGTGAGGCGGATTCCAATTTGTGAAAAAACTCTAAGTTGTTGATTTTATTGTCACAAAAAAAATGTCCTGATTCCTGCACTGTTTTTCGACTCAAACAAACAAAAATGGTCGAGTTTAAGGTTTTTTTAAGGAGAGAGGATATGGAAAAAACGAATTACGTTTTCAACTGGCATGTTACTTCAAAATGCAACTACCACTGCCGCTTCTGCTATTCAGAGTGGGAGAAGATGCCGGAAATCTGGGATGACCCGCAGAAAGTCGCTGCACTTCTGAAAAATCTTTCAGAGAGCAGACTTTTCGAAAAAGGCAAAACCCGCCTGAACATTGCAGGCGGCGAAGCGACTATTAACATGAAAAAACTTGCACCGGTCATTGAAACAGCCTGGAATCAAGGTTTTGTGCTGTCTATCATCACCAACGGTTCTTATCTTGAAAATCTGATGCCCTTCATCGGCAAATTCTCAATGGTCGGCATATCGGTGGATTCGGCCAGCGATGAAAACAACGTCAAAATAGGCCGCTGCACCGCTAAAGGGAAAGTAATGACATTTTCAGAACTTTGCAAAAAGGTCGATGCGCTCAAAGCTACAAATCCGGAACTGATTATCAAAATCAATTCAGTGGTCAATGTTCTCAACTGGAACGAGAATCTGCTCAGTCAGCTTAAGTCTGTCGGCGCACAGAAGTATAAAATCCTGCGCCAGATGCCTTTCAACGGCGATAAAGGCATAAGTGATGAGCAGTGGCGGCATTTCATCGAACTTAACCGTCACCCCGGACTAAATACCGTTATTGAAGACAATGAAGATATGACTCACAGTTACCTGATGATAGCCCCTGACGGCAGATTCTTCCAGAACGGCGGCACAGAATACGCCTACAGTTCGCATTCTCTCTGGGAAAAACCTGCCGACGAACTGCTTGGCGAAATGGATTTTGATGAAGAAAAGTTCAAAAGCAGATACAACCTGTCTGACGAAAAGAAAAATTCAAATTTTTAATGGAGGAATATATGTTGAATCCGGTGAAAATGAAAAGGGAACTCAACAGTCTGTTTGCAGATGCAGCTATAATGAGGAAATCAATTCAAAACGGCGTCTTTGGCGCAGGAGTAAACCATGAGTGAAGACAACAAAACAAAGTTTGGAAACATGCCGCTCGGTATGATCAACAAAATGCTGGTTTCTTTTATCGGGGAAGATGCTTTTCTGGACTACTGTGAAAAGTATCATAAAGATTGGAAACTTGACTGGCAGTCAAGAGAAGCTTTCAGAAAACATCTTGACAGACTGTTTGAAGAAAAAGAGAGTTCCTATCGTGATTTGAACCCGCATTACGAACAGTCGGTATACAGGATTGCCTTTAAAATTTTGGATGACTTTTGCAATAAGTATGGTTTGCCTCGGTATATTGCGGATACGATACTGGATTTTTACGATCTGTTGCGTCTCCGGCTCCGGCTTTCAGGAACCGAATATCCTGTTTTTGAAACTTATTACACACTTGATTCCGTAATTCGTGGATTTTTGCATATCTTTTTTGAAATTGATGAAATAGGCACAAACAATGATGCCGACTTTTCATATCGTGATGCAGAAACAAAATACAACATGGTTTTTGACGAATTGGGTAAAAAATTTAAGGACAAAAATGGGGAAAAGTCCAGTCTGGAAAAATTTTATACCAAATTGTCGAACTGGTATTCAGGTAAAATTAAAGGGCAAGTCCTCTCCGATCATTTCAAGAAAATCATTATCAACAACTGTAAAAAAGGTCAAAATCCAGCCAAATGGAAAGATATGAAAACCATTCTCGACTTCTGTAAAGAAAAAGGAAAAGACTTGGAGGTGGCGCATTTAATTGAAGCTTATCTGACAGCAAATGTGAAGAATTTTATAGTGGAAATTCAGGAAGAAAATTGGAAGGAAATAGGATTCTGCTTCGAATATATAGAAAAAAATGTGTCCAACAAAACAGGCCTTTTGTATGAGTTTCATCAAAGGCTTTTTAATCCTTTGGGAGACAAATCCGAACCTATAGATTCGGCTCTTTTGGAGATTCTTATAAAGCATGTTTACCTTCAGGATGAAAAGAGAGCGGAGGATTTAATCTCGAATATAAAAGAAATTGCTCCGGAAGCCTCCGATTTTTACTGCAACTGGCTTCGCGCCTATATTGCGGTAGCAAAATGCGAATTTGAGAATGCTAAAAAACTCTACAATGAAGCGTTCGGCAACATTCACTTTGCAGGAATATGGGCCGAAGTTTTTTTGAAACAGGCGTTTGTTCTTTCCGTTTATTGTGATTTAAATCCGGATAGCGTCCGTAAGGTGATAGATCCTGAAAAGGATGCCGAAAATCCTTTGCCCCAGGATGGAAAAAGGTTTTGGGAATACGGCTACGCCATTGAAGTTTTTGATGAACCAGCTAAAAAGATACCTCCCAAACTTGTATATTGGAGAGAAAATTTTTTCGCTGAGTTTCCACAGGAAATGTTTTTCTCTGGCATAAAAATCGCTCCCGACAGAACAAAACCGACTCCAGCCGGGAATTTTGTCTTTTGTGCGGGAAACATTAAAGAAAAAATAAAAGAGTATTATAATAGTCTCTCAGCATTTAAAAAAGGGAGTATAAACAAACGTCTGAAAATCTTTGATGGGGACGCGCAAAGGAGGCCTCCGCTTTCTGCGGCTATATACCTCTTTACCAACTCTTCAAGAGAAAAGTTTACTGATTTGGAGGAAAAATTTCTTGACTTGATAGAAAAGTGGCTCGGACTCTCCGACCCGGAAACAGCGATCAAAGAGTTGGAATTCAATACTATCTCTGAATTAGGCGAAACACCCTTGAATATGGCAACTATGGCATACAAGGATTTTTGTGCAAAGAACAGTGACCCTGAATCTCCTGTGAAGAAAAGACTGAGGAAAATAGTGACCCACATTTTAGGCAAAACCGATAAAAATCACTTAAGGAAGGTCACCGAAAGAAAACGGATTCATCCTTTGCAGAATGTCATAGACTCATGCGATATTGAGTTAGTCAAAGAATTTGTCGAAAAATTTCTTGAAGTCAAGCTCGATATTGACAGCATTAGATTTACAACCGGCAAAGTATCTCCGGTATATTACACAATTGGCAGAATTTTCAACCTTCAACATCCCAAAGCAATATCTCATCCTGAAAATACGAATTGGAAATATGCGGATATGCCGAGAATAAATGCTGAAGACAAAAAAAGGAACTTTGACGACAAAATGAACTACCTCACTCTGGAAGCACAAGTCTTGCTTAACGAGTATGCCATAAAAGATGATTTGGGCGATGAAAGCACATACATGGAACAGATAAAAAAGCTGAAGGAAATATGCCTCTATCTTATAGATCATACGAAAGATCAGGACGCATATAAATTCAGCAATAACCGTGGAGCAGAAAGGACAAGCCTTACTTTTGCAGCCGAAACCGATGATGCTGATATTTGCCGCGCATTGCTTAAGCACGGGGCTGATCCAAATATTTTTCTTGAAACAGAATGGGGAAATGAAATCCCGAATACATTTCTGCATAGATGTATTCAGCATGAAGCATGGAATGTGCTTGAAATGTTTTTGACGGAATTTAAAGAGAAAGCCGCAGAAACAATCAAAAAATACAATAACTCGGGCAAATATGCGCCTTTTGTCTTTTTCTTTGAAAAAAACAAAGAAAAAAGGACGGGATTTATGGAAAAATTTATAAAACTGTTCGAATCATGCGGCGTTGATCTCACTATTATTCCAACCGATAAATTTAAATAACAACCCTAACCTGTTGATTTTATTATCACAAAAAAAGTGTCCGGATTCTGGCAATGTTTTCTGCAAAAAATGAACAAAAATGATCGTGTTCGGGTTTCAAACTACGAAACCAGTTTATTTTTGTTCGTTAAAAAGGAGAAAGAAGACATGAAAAACAATTTCGGAAAAGACATTATTTGTGAAAGCGAGGGAAAAATCTGTTACACAAAAAGAGAGGCAGGAAACGCTATCAACGAAGCGAAAAAGCATCATTATTCCGGCGAGAGCAATTCAGCCAAAAAAATTCCCGTGAGGAAATACTTCTGCAAAAAATGCGGATGCTATCACCTTACACATCTGACTTTTTATAAAAGTGACAAACCGCAGCGTGGATTCAAACACAGACTCAGGGAGCTTATCGCTTTCGAGAACGACAGAGCATGGTGCGAAGAACGTTCTCTTCTTTACGCCGCATAACTCAACAACCAAAACAGGAGTAAAAATGAAAAACACATCAATGATTTCACACCTTTTGCGCTGGAATTATCTGCATGATGCTTTGCAGTTGTTCTTTAAAAGAAGAAAAAGAGGAGTTTTTTCTGGAGAATTTCTGTCAACTCGAGTTGTTTTCCGACGCTTATTATGGTGTGAGTTGAAGGTCAATTGTAACATGGAGGGTTTAAAATGACTAAAATCTTGGGAAAATACGAGGTCATCAGTGAAGAATCAAAATCTCTCAAAATCGCGCGATACAACGATTGCGATTACCGCATAGAGATCGTGGCCAAGACCACGGCAAGCGGGAAATACTCTAATATCGCGAAAAACATCAACTTGATCTCGCACCAGAACATCAGCAATCTTAAAATCGAAGAAGATGACAGAAACTTCTATTTTGTTGACAGGGATTTCGGCGAAGGATATTCCGAATTGAAACCTGATTGGTTCGGTCAGAATTATGAGTCTCTCATAAAATGCTACCAGCAGATCGTTGATGCGGTTGACTATATTCACCAGAAAGGCTTCTATCACGGGAATATCAATCCTAAAAACATACTGATCGACAGGAACGATAACGCCTATCTGCTCGATTTCGGCAGATGCTATATTTATGCGATTCTGAGCGGTTCGCCCGACACACGCTACTATGCACCGGAACAAATCGAGAAAAAAGAATGCTGCAAAGAAAGCGATGTATATTCGCTCGGACTTTGCATGCTGAAACTTTTATTGGAATCCCGCTTTGAGGAATTTTCTTTCGAGGATGAGTATTCGGATTTTGATTCTCTGGACGATATTTATAAATATATCGTATCTCAGGACGAGAAACTCGACCCGATCAATGCGGAATTATTTCAGCTCATAAAAGCTATGCTGGCAAAACATCCGGAAGAACGCATGAAACTGTTCAATATCCGAAAGAATCTTGCCGATTTGTTAAGACTGGTTGCTCCCTGCAGGACTTTTGCCATTCAGATATCCGGAAACGAACTTAAAAAATGGAGAGAAAACCACAATAGCGAGATGTATACTGAAAAGCATGAAATTCAGAGCAAAATCAATGATTTCTACGCTTTTTGGGAATTCGGGAAAGACAAAAACGGACGCGATGAAGTAAAAATCGCAATAGGCGATTTGATATTCTGCTGTTCAGCAAAAGAAGAAAATCACGAATTTTTCTGCTTTGCCATTCTTGACAATCCGCCAAAAACCGAACTCCTGCAGAAATACGGACTCAAAACAAATGATCAATTCAAGATAACAGGGTCAGGCGACTCTGTTTGGGGTTATGATGATGCAGGAAGTGTGATTGCCGAATTAAGGGAACGGTATGAACAGAAAAAGCGCGAAAACGAACGTTATGAAACCGATAAAAAGAGCATCGATACCGAGGAAAAACTGCTTGAGGCCGAGAAAAAAACTATAGAAGAAAAGAAAAACACGAAAAAAGTGATTTTGCAGGAAATCAACTCCGGCCAGGATACTTTGACTCTGGAATACGCAGAGGATAATGACGAAGAAGACGAAGACGATGCAATAAACATCTTGGAAATCGACCCCCGAAAGGATTTTAAGCAGAAACAAAGAGTTATCCTCAAGGAAAAATTAGACAGCAAAGACGGACTCGAAGGCACTGTCGCATCCTCTAAATCGGGTTTTTCCGTGACCATGAAACTGGAGAAATATGAAGTTCTGAAATGCAAAGACTCTCTGCGGAAAGGCGGCGAATATTTTTTGAGTTATGATTATCAGGTAGAGGAGATCATCTGGAGCAAAAGGAAAACGGCTCTTGACATGTTGCAAAACGGCAATGTCTATATCCCGAATTTCCTTAGAAAAATAAACCGTCCCACAGAATTCATCAAAAACGATCTGGTTGATGTTGCCAAGTTCTACAATGAGCAGCTTGACGAGAATCAGAAAATGGCTGTGCGAAAGGCGCTGTCGCTGGATAACGAGTGCGAGATAATGGTTTTGCAAGGCCCTCCCGGAACAGGAAAAACTGTAACAATAACCGAGATCGTGACCCAGCTTTTAAAAACGCGGCCTCACGAGAGAATACTGGTGGCGTCACAGAGCAATCAGGCTGTGGACAATGTTCTGGAAAAAATATGCGGGATCGAAGACAAAATCCTCAGAATCGGAAACGATCCCAGCAAAATCAGCAAGACAGCACAAAATTATCTGCCCGGCAAAGTCCTCGATAAAATAATCAAAGAAAACATCAGGCGCATTGACGAGAACCCGATTGCGCACAACAATGAGATCAAGAATAAAATGCAGGGGTGGCAGAAAGACTTCAGAGAGAAACTGCAGCACATAACATCAAGTATGGGAAACAATCCTGTTGAAAATAAAGACACCGAACTGGCAACCCTTTTCATTCGGAATATAAGGCTGATTTTCGGCACTCTGATAGGCATTTCGTCATGGAAAAATTTCAGAGACATCGTTTTTGACACCGTGATCGTCGATGAAGCCGGCAGAGCCACTCTTAGCGAACTCCTTGTTCCCTGTATCAAAGCAAAAAAACTGATCCTGGTCGGTGATCATAAACAACTGGCTCCCGTTATCGACGATGATGTAATAGAAAAAATCAAAGACAAAGACGAAGCGAAAACTTCATTCTTCCAGAGGCTGTTTGAACGCATAGAAAAAGCAGGCAGGAAACATCTTATCCACATGCTGGAATATAATTACCGTGCGGAACAAAGTATCTGCGACCTATACAGCATTCCTTTTTACGACGGCAGACTCAAAACAACAGACGAAGTCAATAAAAGGAAACAGCACAATCTCCGCTCTTTCAGCTCAAGCGTTGTCTGGTATGATACCGGGAAACTGCATAACAAGGAAGATGAACAGAAAGACACTGGAAAAATCAACAGATGCAACGCCGAATGCATTGAACGGATACTGCATAGAATAAACGACGACATGGCGCAGGGCGGACAAAATTACGACATCGGAATCATCACGCCTTACAAAGCCCAGACGGAACTGCTCCGCAGCAAATTGTCTATAAAGAGAAACTTTCCTGACAGCAGGATCGACATCGGAACGGTTGACAGCTTCCAGGGAAGCGACAGGGATATCATCATCTATGACTGCGTCCGTTCCGGAAAAGCAAACCAAAAAGCGAAGATAGACTTCATCGCGGATGAGAAACGGTTAAATGTCTCGCTTTCAAGGGCAAAACTGCTTTTGATCATCGTTGGCGATATGAATTTTCTGCATGAAGCCCAGGTTTCCGACAAAGACAACCCGTTTATAAGCATTATTGAACATATTGCACAAAACAGAGACCGATACGAAATAATAGATGCGGGAGAATAAAATGACAGAAGCGAGAACAAGCGAAGCGAAGAAAACGAACTTGATCCCTGATCTGAAGCTGATCGCTCACAAATACAGCGATTTTTATCCTGGTTTTATCAGGTATGATGTCCGGGAAATAGACTACCCTGTTTATAAAGCGAAGGTAAAGTATTCGCTCACAAAAGCGCGTGAAGTTCATCCTGTCATCGTATCTGTGATGAAAATCATCCAGTTCCTAGAAACTGTCAATAACGGGGTTTCTTATCTTCGTGAAATCACGCAGTTGGATGAAGAGATCCTGGACAGTATCCAGGCGGAGATAACGACAAAGGGTTATCTGAAACAGGACGAGCTGAAACTTTCCAAAAACGGCAAGGAAATTTTGGAAAAAGAAAAAGAACTGGTTACAGAAAACGCTTCCTGCTATCTAAATTTTGACGGAATATTCGGAACAGTTATGTCTGATTGCGGAAGACTTGATCAGAATGACAAAAAAAGGACTAATGCGATCGAGTTCAAACCCTATGTGAAATCGCGTCCGAGAATAGAACATTTGGATGACGACTTTTCCGAAAACAAAACTCTCAGACAACTTCTGATTGAAAATCTTCAGGACAATGATTTCGATATAACTGATATTTTGCAAATAGACACAAACAAGTATTTCAAAAGATATATCTGTTTGTTTTTCAAGGATGCCGAGAATAACGAAAAGTTTTTGGTCCTCAATCAGGAGCATGAAATAGACTCGGAAGCTACGGACCTTTTCGATCGTCTCGTGACAGAGCAGAAATTCGACTATGACAATGTCTCTCACAAGAGCCAGGAATTGTTGGAGGAAAATGTTAATAAATTTAACGGCACAACTCGCGAAACAATCATCGAGAGAACAAAACCTCTGGAATCACCTGCTATCACCGACGGGAAAACGATAGAGGTCGATGAACACAAAAGATACTTCATTTATATTCTTGAAAATGCAAAAAGAAGCATCTGCATCCAATCTCCGTGGATCAACTGGCGGACACTTCAAATCTATAAAGGGTATATAGAAAATGCCGTTAAAAGAGGTGTGCGCGTTACAGTCAAGTATGGAATGAAACCGCGAAACAGGTTCGACAAGATCGGCATCGACAAAGAATCGCAGAAATTTTTTGACTCGCTCGGCAAAGACAACTTCCGCCTGATAAAAACTGACGACCACTCCAAGATCGTTATCTGCGACGATGATTTCATGATAATGGGAAGTTTCAACTGGTTGAGTTTCGGCGGCGGTGACGAGAAAGACGCAAGAGGCGAAACATCAACGATCAACATGAATAAGGTAGAGATAAGGAAACAAATCGAGAAATTCAACTAAAATCCCTTTACAAATCTCTCTTTCTAACTATTCTTGTATGAATTTGGCTGATCTAGGATCTAATTTTTCATGGAGGTAAAAATTATGAAGAAGTTTTTTGCGGTTTTGACAGTGTTGTTTCTTTTTGCCACCCTTTGGGCACAGAATCCGACAAAGGATTTTCCGTATTACTACTATGAGACACCCGGCGGCCCCAATAATTGTTATGACAATATGCAGCGCAATGCCGGAAACGGCAAAGTGCTCGAAACTAACGATGAGTGGACTGTCATTTTATACAGAAGCGGCACGACGCATTATATTGTTCACAAATATGCGAACGGAAAAAACGAAAGTAGGAGCGAATTGAAACGTGTTCTGGCTGAGCACAAATCTGCTTACAAAGAACTGGATAGAAAAATAGATAAAGAAAAAAACAAGGATTTTCAGGTCTGTCTTGTTTTTATTGATGCATCCGGCCAATTGATAAGTTCGGCGCTTTATAGTGAAGATTACTAAAAACAGAGGGAAAAATGAAAAAAACAGTTTCTGTATTTTTAATTGTTTTCTTAACAACTTTCAGCATTTTTCCTTTGTCGCAGGATAAATACACAAAAATTGCCAACGAAGCATATCAGGCAATAGTGCAGGACACATCTTCAGAAGCCGCACCCTCTAAAAAAGAATCCGGACTTACGACAGAGGAAAAAATAGCAATCGGTGCAGCTGTAGGAACTGCCGCAGTAGCTGCCGGAACCTGGTTGTGGAATAAATTTTCAAAAGACAAATACGAAAAAGTAGCCGAAAAAGCTTTTGAAGCTGTGAAAGATACGAAATAAATCCTTAAAAAATGTCAACTTCTCCTTTTTTTACCGCTTATATTCTGCGGGTTTGAAGAACCGGCTGATGTTTTGAATGGAGAATACAATGAGATCGAGAAAAGAACTTCAAAAAGTTATTGCTGAAATCACGGCGGAGAAAGAGGCTCTGCGCGGCAGTTTCAGCGAAAATCCGGATAAAGTTCTCGCTTTTTACAACTCGCTAAAAGGTTTGGATCTCGAGTCTCTGAAAAAGATCTTTCATGCGCCCGAAACTGTTGTGGAAAAGAATATTTTTAATATTACAAGCGTGATTATTTCAGCAGATGAAATTACCGCTCTCCGTGCCGCAATAGCACCTTTCCATCCCGGGAACATTAAACTGACCAGCCCTGAACTTTTCAAACAGGATATGCAGCTCATGCAGGGAATCTTTTTCTTTCTGTTGCGCGACATCTGCGAGACCGGTACTTTTTTCGCCCCAGACGAGCAAAAATTGAAAATTAAAAAGCTTTTTGACTCGGCTTTGGAAGAAAAATCATGGTATCTGCCTGAAAAACAGAGCGAAATACTTAATAAGATCAGCAAAGAGCTGCGATTTTTGAGAGAAAATCCTTTCACCGACATCGATTTTACCAAATTCGAAGGGAACTATTTCAAGGCGAATGAAGGCGTTCTACGCATTCTGGCAAATTTTATGCCGCCCGCAAACGAAGCTGTTCCGAGGGAAAAACTCATAAACGTGGTGAATTTCGTGCGGGAACATCAGGAATCTATCCTCAAGATCTTTCCGAACAGAAAAAAAACGAATTATACCGATACAGAAGCAAACGAAGAAATAACAAAAGTTTCCAGGAATCTCGAAAAACTGAAAGATCTGGATTTCGGTTTCAAGGATCCTGACTTTACACAGATATTTTTTGCCGGCGATGAAAAATTCCATAGGGAAATAACCTGCAAATTTTTTGAAGAATCCGAAATGAAATGGCACGACGGACAGCCTGCGCTCGAAGGCCAAACGATCAAAGCCAACAAAAATGACCGTTTTACGAACAGAAGCGCTTTGAACCACAAATTTTTATATCCGGAACGCAACAGAATCACCCACCTGGGTGCAAATGTCGCCGTCTATAAACTGTTCGACAAATACAGCGATTTCCAAATGTTCAATGATTTCCAGATATTGTATTGGGAAAAGCTGTTCTTGTACGCTTTTTTTGATTCTTACAAATATCTCTGCGATCTTAAGAAAAAAGCGGCTAAAAAAGGCCATGCGGAAAAACTTCTCACAATTCTGGAGCATTATTTCAAAAAGATCTCGGTGCCTTTGAATATCAATGCGGCAAACAATGAAAAATTATGGCGCAAAGTCTTCAATTTTGACAATAAAGACGGCTATCTCAAGATCCCGAAAGAGGAAATCGACAAAACAAATATCTACAACAACAATGTTTTGAATGAAGATGAAATCACTCATCTGAAAAAATTCATGAGTTTTCTCTACTGCTCCGAAAACGAAGAGATCGATTTCTTTGAAAATCACGCTTTTGCGATCCAGATTTATTTAATTTATCTTACTTTCGAACTTGCGAAAATGGATAAATCTGAAGAAAAACATCAATAAAACCATGCAATTATGAAGTTTTTACAAAATTTTTGTCAACTCTCCGGATTTTCGCCGCTTATATATAGCGTGAATGGTTCTTTTAGTTGCGAAAAATTTACAAACTTATAAAGACAGACAGATTTATTTGTCTATTTGAGGTGAAAAAATGAAAAAAATCGTATTTGTGACACTCCCGCTTAAAGGCAATTTGGAAAAACGCATCTACCCGGTTGACGGCAACTCTTTGCTTGAGATCAAGGAGCCGATCTGTTTTGCAGCAACAGCTGCTCTGGTCAGCAAACTTAAAGCTGATGACGAAGTAAAGATCATACTTATCGAGACAGAAGGCGGCGAGAATGCCGGGGACGAAAACGCAAAACTTTTCAAAGAAGAACTTAACCGTTTTAACACTGTCGGTGCAAAAATAAGTTACGAAACGCTTTCCAACACTTTCGATCCTTCAAAAACAAACTTCCAGTTCACATTTAAAACCCTGATAAAAAAACTGGAAGAAGGAGCTGAAATTTATGCCGATATCACTTTCGGACCGAAACCTCTGGCATTCCTTCTTTTCTCTGTTTTCCAGTTTGCCGAAAAATTTTTCAACAGCTCTATCGGCAATATCGTCTACTCCAAAGTAGAATTTAAAGCAGGCAAAATAGCAGACGGATCTGAAATGATTTACGATGTTACCCCGCTCTATCTGATGAGCAGCATTACCAACTTGATCGAAGCTCCAAGCAGTGAACGCGCAATCCAGACGGTTGAAACATTGTTTGAGGAGTAGGCATGGAACAGATATTTGAAAAAATAAACGAACTTTTTGATGAATATCTGAAAACTCTCAATCTTGCAAACACCGAAACCGCCAAACTGGCTATAGAAGAGAAAATTATTCTCACTGTATGGAAAGCCAATAAAAATTACAGGGAATATTCTGTTGAAGTCATTGAAAAAGTTAAGGAATCTCTTAAATACTTTCCAGATTCCAAGGCAAGAAAAAATGGCGGCGAATTTAGTAAATATCTCTTTAACTCCTTGCAAAACTCGATTGGTTCAACCAAAGGTGAAGAATCTTTGGAACAAAAAACCGGATTATCAATATCTGATGAAGATCAAAAACTGATACGCAAAATAAACAAATGCATCAAAAGGTTACTTAAAATGGACCCTCTTTTAGACAACGATGCAATCATTGGGAAAGTAGCTGCAATACTAAAAAAGGACGAATCTGAAATAACAGACCTTTTAAACTTGGCAAAAACTACTGCTCTCGGACTTGAAATGCAAAATCATGAAGACAACGAGAGTGTTATGATTGAGGAAGTCTTTGATATTGTTGGCAAAAACCCGATCGAAGACTGGTTTGCTTCGCTTGAGGCGCGGGAAAAAGCTCTTTTCTTAATAGATTCGGAATGGAACAAGAAACCCGATCAGATGCTTTCAGAACTTCTTACAATCAAAGTCTTAGATGCGAACCTGAATGTTGAAAATATGGAAAACTACACCTTTCTGAACAAAGAAATTTACGATAACTTTCGAAAAGATCCTGAACGCAAACTGCCGGAAGAATCCGAAATCGCTGAAAAATACGGATTGACAAAATCTGCGGCGAGCAAAAAAATTTCCCGGTTTTTGAACCTTTTAAAAAATTTTTAAAAATTTCCGTCAACTCGACCGTTTTTAACTGCTTGTATGTTGTGTAGGTAGTTGCTTTACAACAAACACGGAGGAAAAGATGAAAGACGATTTCGGAAAAGATTTGAGATGCAAAAGCACGGGAAAGATCTGTTGCACTAAAAAAGGAGCGGGTTTTAGAACAGGATTTCTGTCTTTCTTACCGTTTTGAACCTTTTTGAAAATTCCGAAACGATTTTTCCGGCAGTATCTCCGTTTTTCGTCATAGCGATGAGCGTCGAACCGCTTCCCGACATGAAGACTTTGTGTGCGCCGGCTTTTTCAAGTTCGGCTTTGACGCGGGCGATTTCTGGAAATTCAGCGAAAACGATCTCTTCAAAATCGTTGAAAATATCTTCGTTGTTCCATGAAAATTGCTTCGGAACGCGGTTTGAAGTGTCGCAGTCAGGGTAAGTCTTGTCGAAAAGCGAGTAGGCGAGCCCCGTATTTACGTGGATTTCAGGATTTACGAGAACGAAAAAATCGTCGCTTTCCGGAAGATCGACCGGTTCGGTTTTTTCACCCAAACCTTTGACGATTGCAGGTTTGCCGTAAATGAAAAACGGCACGTCGCTTCCGATTCTTGAAGCAATTTCAATAAGTTGTGCCAAACTTAAATTGAACTGGCAGTATTCGTTCAGAAATTTCAGGAATGCCGCAGCGTTGCTGCTTCCGCCGCCGAGACCTGCTCCGCTCGGAATCGATTTTCTGATTTTTATGTCAAATTTCGGAAGTTTTTTTCCGGCATAACCCTGCAAAGCTGCATAAGCCTTGAAAATTATGTTTTTTTCTGTCGGGATGTTTTCGGCGATTCCTTCCGTGACGACCGAAAACGAAGCGCTTTCTTCAATGTCGATTTCGTCAAAAAGGTCGATCGGAGCGAAAAGAGAGTTGATGAAGTGCATTCCGCTCCCATTTTCGCGCCTTTCGATCTTTAGAAAAATATTGATTTTTGCCGGTGAATAAACTGTTGAAATCATTTAGAAATCTTGAATTTTACTGGTTGAGCCACTTTTCGAACTCTTCAAACGAAAGGTCTCTTCCGAGGAAGTCGCGAACCATTTCCATACCCGATTTCGCGCCGCCCGCTTTGAGAACCTGATCTCTGTATTTGCCCATGAATTCAGGGTTCATAAGGCCGCCGTTCTGTTTGATGTAGCCGTAGAAGTCTTTTGCAATCGAAAGCGACCACATGTAGGTGTAGTAGTTCGAGCTGTATCCTGCAAGGTGTCCGAAATTCTCGATCTGGTGCGTTTCTTCGTAGGTTTTCCACGGAGAATATTCCCTTTCGGTCTTCTTTTCGAAAGCGTGGTGATCGAAATTCTCGGGATCCTGAAGGTAGACTTCGAGCGAAAGGATGGCAAGGTAAAGCTGTCTCGAAGTGTGGAGACCTTTGCCGAATTCATCCGATTTTTTCATCTTTTCTACAAGTTCGGCAGGAATCGGTTCGCCAGCGTCATTCGTAGCCCAGAGCTGGAGAATCGAAGCGTCCCATACGTATTCTTCCATGAACTGCGACGGAACTTCGACGAAGTCTCTCTGGCAGTTAGTTCCGGCGAAACGGACGTATTTGTTGTCTTTTGCAAGGATTCCGTTGATGAGGTGTCCGAACTCGTGGAAAAGTGTCTGGACGCTGTCGTGACCGACGTAAGCCTTTCCGTTTACGGGTGTCGGGAAGTTGCCGACGATAGCCATTCTCGGAAGTCTTCCCTTGATTCCCTGCTCGTTCGTGAACATTGCAAAATGTTTGTACTTGTTTTCACGCGGATAGAGGTCAAGGTCAAAGGTTCCGATTTTTTCGCCGTTCGAGTAGACGTCGTATGAAAGAATGCTCTCGTGCCAAACGTCTTCGCGCTGGATTTTCTTGAACTCAAGACCGAAAATCTTTGAATTTACCGTGAAAATTCCGTTCAGGACTTTCTCGATTTCAAAGTAGGGTCTGACATCTTCGGGGTTATAGTTGAACTTTTCCATTCTGACGAGACGCGGATAGTAGAATCTGTCCCACGGCTCGATTTCAACGTCTTCGCGGCCGAGAACTGCTTTTTTCTTAGCAAGAAGGACTTCTGCCTCTTTTCTGGCGTAAGGCATTGACATTGCTGCGATTTTCTTTACGAAGTTTTCCGCATTTTCCGGGTTCCCGATCATAAGTTTTGCTTCGGAGTATTCAGCCCAGTTTTTGTAGCCAAGAAGGTTTGCGAGTTTCTTTCTTGCTTTGAGGAAATTTGCAAAAACTTCGGTGTTTGAAGGATATGCAACGGTCTGGGCAAGGAAATACATCTCTTTTCTCAGAGTTTCGTCGTCAGCCGATTCCATTACCGGGAAATAGTCCGGATAGTCGGTCGTCAGCGTGATCATGCCGTTTTCGTCTTTTGCATGACCGTTGATGAAGTCTTCGGGAAGTCCTTTGAGCCTTTCAGCAGTAACTTTGAGAGTTCTTCTGTCGCTTGCGATGTTTGCATAGAATTTTTGTTCGATTTCAACAAGTTCAGCCGTTATTTTTTTGATTTCTTCGCGTGTTTTTTCATCTTTGTCAACGCCGGAACGCTTGAAATCGTCGATAACGTCTTTGAGGAAGTGCTTGTCTTCCGCATCGAACGCAGGATCGTCAGCCGGAATTGCAACCATGACTTTGTAAAGGTCTGCATCAAGGTTGATTTCCGTGAGAAGCGCCATGAGTTCGCTTTCAGCCGCCATAGCCGCGTTTCTCATTCCTCCGTCGGGGTGGTTCATCTGGTAGATGCCGATTTTGCCCCATGCGTCTTCAACTTTTACTTCAAAACTGTTGAAAAGCTGAAGTTTTTCGATGTTCGTTCTTCCTTCCGGATTTGCCTTGATGTCGGCGATGATTGCCTTTATGGCAGCCATCTCATCAGTGCAGTGCTTGTAAAAACCGTTTCCGATTGTTCCGAAATCGGGAGCTTTAGCTTCCGTTTTTTCGGGCTGTGCAGCCTGTTCCGCAGCAGCCGGGGTTTCCGACTGTTTCGCGGGTTCTTCATCTTTTGCCGGCTGGCTTCCGCAAGAAGCGAAGAACAATCCGGCCAAAACCGTTAAAACGACCAATCTTTTTTTCATTTTTACCTCCTGATTTATAAAAAAACGCTTATTTCGGCATAGCCCTTTTGATGGTGTCGAGAAGGGTTCCGTCACGCCATTCGATAACATGAACGACCTCGTCTGTAGTGGGTTTCGGCTTCGGAATTACGCCGAAGCTTTCTGCTTTTTCTTTCGATTTTGCAAGAAGTTCGTCCATCGGAATGATGTTGAGTCCGTATTTTTTGCCGTTCTCAAGGATCGCTTCTTTGTATGAAGAGCGGCTCTTCGGGTTGACGCAGACAAAATCTTCGGTGACAACGACGTCGATGACCTCTCCCGGAGTGGTGCGAGTATAGACTTTCTCGACGATCTTCGGGAAACCTTTTCCGTCCTTTCCCGTAGCGAGAGGAACGAACATGATCGTGAGATCCGCACCTGCCGCGACATCCTGACCTCCGCCGATTCCGCCGATGATCCTGCCGGAAGCGCAGACGGTGTTGACGTTGAAGTCTCTGTCGACTTCGAGAGCCGAAAGAACTGCGACGTCAAGCATGTTGACTGCACATTCCTTGTTTGCGATGGACGCATAGAAACCGGTCGAAATAGCAATATGGAACGGGTTCATGAGAAGCGATTTTATTACTTTTTCGCTCGGCTCGAAAAGCTGTCCGTGGAAAATGTGGCGCAGCGTCCCTTCTTCAAGCATTTCGACGTGCATCGAAGTGATTCCGCCGATAGCGAAGTTCGCCGTGATGTTGTTTTCCTTGAGATACTGCCTGATGTTGTCGAGAACGATGAGGCCTGCGCCGCTTCCTACCTGAAAAGCAAAACCGTCTTTCATGACGCCCGCAGCCTTCATGATGTTGGTGACGTTCTCAGCGATCTGAGCGTTGAACTTGTTGGAGCGGATCTTCTCGAAATCGAGCGTTCCCGAGCCGATTCCTTCCGAAAGTCCCGGTTTTTCCATCGGAACTACGAAATCGGTGAGTTCCATCGTGATTTCAGCGGGGATAAGAGTTTCTTCCGAAACCGTTCCCGCGAGAAGGCACGTGTAGTCGGCATATTCCGCATCGGCAGTCGCAAGTCCGAGCGGACCGCAGTATTCGTCGGGATTTCCCATGACGCCGTTCGCGTTTCCGTGGATATCAGCCATCGGAACGGGAAGGAAAGCGAGTTTTACGTGAACTTCGCCGACCTGAAGCTTGCGGACTCTGTTGCCGTGGCTGAGTCCCACGCCGACCCACGGAAGAAGGTCGCCGACTACGAGGTGGTTTCCCATCGCTCTGTAGATATTACCGTAAATACCTGTAATTATTCCGTCTTTAAATGCTTCATAAAGCCACGGATCAGTGTGGTCGAAAATAGCGTTTCCGTAAAGAACGATGTTTCTTTTGCCGTGTTCGCGGAGTTTTGAAACGACCGCCTCGAGACCTCTGTCGCCCGTTCTGTAGTAGTGCGGATAGCTGATGACATCGCCGTCATTCAGGATTTCGATGACTTCATCAAGCGTCCTTACCTTGCTTCTGCCGCGCGGAATGAAGTTAGGAGTCTTTCTCGGAGCGAAATGGGTGAAAAGATTCGACTCGTCGAAAGCCGAAACGAAATTTTTGTACTCTTTGCCGTTGAATTTCATGAATCCCTCCCGAAAAATTAGTTCAAAAAACTTAAAAACGGGCAATCATAGCGTTTTTAAAGGCAATAGCAATTTATCATTCAGCTGTTTTTCAGACTTTTTTTCGAAGCAGATAAAACAAAACAATCGGCGAAAAAATTTGTTTGAACAACATAAATTCGCCTGAAAGTTTGATTTCGGTGAAAAACATTTTGGAAACTGTGTCTATATTTCATTCTACAACAACAGAAAAATGGCGGAAATACAAAAATGGTAGTTTCCGGCAAATAAATTGCCACATTTGAAGGCTGAAAACAGAAAGGATTTCGCGTTAGAATTTCACCCACATCGCGGGACGGATTCCGGAAGGGAGATAAACCTTGAAATACGAGCTTGTACCGTCATATTCAATTCTTTCAGCGGAATTATCTTCATAGCCGGGCGAACGCAGCCACCAGTAGGTCGCCCCCGAAGACTGCCCTTCACAAAACGAGTATGTGCTTTCATAAGCACCTTGTTTAACCGCGTAAGGTGTCGGATAGGCTATCCGCTGACATGCGTCACGGAAATAGAGGTATGCATCATCTCCGCTCAAAAAGAAAATTTTATCTTTTGTTACTTTCGGCAGCTCATTGCTGTAAACAGAAGCGTTTGTAGTGATATCGACTTCGGCGATCTTCTTTTTTTCATCGCTGCTGAAGGCTGTCTCGTAAAAATCTCCGGCTTCCGTGCCGTTGAGCCATGCTCTGCTGTCGCTTGTCGCCCAATCATTGGTGCTGTCCGACTTGTTCCAGTAATGGAGATCCAAAACAGACTCGCTGAATAAAAGAGCCAAGCCGTTTTTTACCTCCAGAACCTTCCACGAAATAGGCTCTTTGCCGTTCAACAGGTCGCCGTCCTGCTCATAACTGCCGAAGGTTACAGTGTTTCCTATGATATAGCCGGTTTCGGAGCATTTTCCGGTTCCGGTTTCGCAGCCTTTGCCGCACTCTGTCCCTTTGTCCCAGTAGCCGTCGACGCACTTCCGGCTTTTGCCGCCGTCACAGAGATAGGTCCCGGGCGTGCACTCCGTGCATTCGTTCGTTCCGGCAGTGCACTCGCCGCAAAGCTTCTCCTGATTCCAAAAGCCGTTTCTGCATATTTCGCGGATCGAACCGCTGCACCTGTAGGCCTCCTCCTCGCATTCGGGGCTGTCTCCGAGCCACGCCCACACCGCCGGACGGATGACATAGCCGGAGCTGCTGTTGCTGTCGAGTCGGACCTGCCCGAAAATCCCCTGATAATCTACAATCGCCTGGTATGTTTCGTAGTACGTGGCGTCGGCTCCCTGCGAACGCAGCCACCAGTAGGCCGTTCCGGCATTCGCCCTGTCGCACTCGCTGTCAACTAAAAAGAATATTTTGCCATTTTTATTTTCGACATACTGCGAAGGGAAGAGTACTCGGTCGCACTTCCCGACAAGATAGCGTTCGACCTCCGCCTCGCTCAGAAGAAAGACCTTGTCCTCCGTCAGACTATCCCTCGACTCCGCAGCATTTGCCGTTAAATTCAGCGTAGTCGATACTCTTTTTTTCTCCTCATCGTCAAAAGCGTTGTTGAAGAATGTTTCATTGAGCCAGGTACGGATTCCGCTGTCACGCCAGATATTCGTATTACTGTCGAAATTACCTATATCCAGCCCTTTTTCGCTCAACAAAAGTGCCTTTTTGCCCTTTGCGGCAATCACCCTCCAGACAATCGGTTCCCTGCCGTTGTCCGAAACGGCGTCCTGCTCGTATTTTCCGAGCGTGACCAGATTTCCGTATGAAAACTTTTCGGCACACCTTCCTGTTTTCGGGACACATCCGTAAACGCCGCACTCGGTTCCGGCCTCCCAGCTGCCCCTGTCGCACCTTTGGCTTAGGCTTCCGTCACATCGGAAAGTGTCGTCCGCACAGTATTCGATCCACATCGCCGGACGCACCGAAATATCGGATCTGCGGGGGTTTTCCAGCTCAATCTCTCCATTGCTGTCAACATATTCCGAATAAGAATTATTTCTTTCCGGATAGATCCACCAGGCGCCTGCCGCTCCTGCTTCGCCGCAGCTCTCGCTCACTGTCATCAAAGCGCCCTTCGCGTTTGCGTAGGGAGTCGGATAGACGAGGCGGTCGCACTTTTCACCGAAATATTGCTCGATCTCTGACCGCTTCAAAAGGAAGATCTTGTCTGCAATATAGCTGTAAGAATTATACGCCGAGTTTACACTCAAGCTGGTTTTTGTCTCCAGAATTTTCGCCCTCTCGCCGTCACTGAAGGCCTCCGTGTAGAAGTATTCGTTAAGCCAGCTCTGTATATCGCTTCCCCTCCAGCCCGTGTAATTTTCATCGAATCTGTAGGCGTCCAGACCGTATTCGCTCAGCAGGAACGCCCTGAATCTCTCCACTTTGAGGAAGCGCCACTCAATCGGTTCTTTGCCGTTCAAAATGTCTTTGTCCTGCTCATAAGTGCCGAAATAGACCGGATTCCCGGGCAGAGGCAGCTCGATATCGGTATCGACCGAGTCGTAA
>JAGCXM010000039.1 GCA_017961325.1 bacterium
GTCCGCGTAACCTTTCGCAATGAGAAATTCCTCAAAATCAAGGGAATGCATCACAAAATCTCTCTTGTAGCCGACACTTACGGAAGTCACTTCGTTGTAGTTTATTCCGAGCATGGAACCGGAGCAGATTACATCGTACCGCCCGTCGATTTTAAAGAATTTCAGGCATGTGGCGCAGTCTGGGCAGGCCTGCATCTCGTCAAAGAATATCAAAGTTTCTTTCGGAACAAACTTGAAATCAGGATTCAGCAGCGAGATTTCCTTTATGACCGAATCGGGTGAGTAACCGCTTGAAAAAATATTTTTATACTTAGGTTCTTCGATGAAGTTTATTTCGACAAAATGCCTGTAGGATTTGGCAAAATTCCTGATGGAGAAAGTTTTCCCGACTTGCCTGGCACCTTTGACAATAAGGGGAAGTCTGTCAGGATTTTTCTTCCATTCAATAAGAAAATCATCGATTTTTCTGTAAAGCGGCTTTTGCATTTTTGACCCTCATCACAAAATTCCTGCCATTTTTAGCACAATTTTCACAAAATTCCAGTATTTTTTGACTTATTTTTCACAAAATTCCGGCTGTTTTTGACCGATTTCTCACAAAATTCCAGTATTTCAACCACGTCATTTCCCGAAAAATGACGTAATTGGCTTGATTTTTTGGGTGGCTGTTTGTTAAAAAGTAGACTTTAAAAGTAGACTTTAAAATGCTTTTTGGTATACTTTATTTTGAAACTTGTTTACGGGGATAAAATATGAATTTAGGCAAAGAAAATGAATTTCAAGAATTCAAAGAGAGTTTGAGCCAGCTGGATAAGGGGCTGAGATCTTTGACAGCAATGCTGAACAGGCACGGAGAGGCTTTAGTTTACTTCGGTGTTACTGACAACGGGGATGTTTGCGGTCTTGGAATCGGCAAGGACACTCTTATGGATATCCGCAATCGAATCAGAGACAAGATAGAACCTCGTGTATATGCCGATATTGCAACTGAAACTGATGAGGCAGGAAAAAAATATATTAAAGTGTCTGCCAAAGGCACTGATATTCCTTATTCTTTTGACGGCAGATATTTTTTCAGGAATGTTTCGGCAGATGAACAGGCTTCAAATGAAATTCTTAGAAAAATGCTTTCTAATTCTGATGCGGATCTCATAAGACAAAAACTCTCCCCTGTCCAGGATCTGACTTTTCGCTCTTTTTTCGCGATTCTTGCAGGTTCGGGCATTCATCCTAAAGACACGGAAGAATTTTACGGAAACTATGGAATGCTTAACCGTGACGGCAAGTATAACATGAATGCCTATCTGATGTCAGACAACAACGATATTTCAATAAAAGTCGTTGTTTTTGAAGGAAACAATAAAAGTGTCATGTCAAAAAGAACGGAGTATGGACAAAAATGTCTGCTTCTCTCTGTTTCGGATGTTCTGGAATATTTTAATTCTATCAACACGACTATGGTCGATGTTAAAGGCTCCAAGCGTAAGGAGCTGTTTTTGTTTGATTTTCCGAGTTTCAAGGAAGCATGGGTAAATGCCTGTCTTCATAATAACTGGAACGAAGGAATCGCTCCGTCAGTATATATGTTTGATGACAGAATAGAGATTGTTTCTTATGGAAGTCTGCCTTTTTCTCTTTCGCTGGAAGGCTTTTTCAACGGAACAAGCGTCCCTGTAAACAAAAGTCTTCTGACAATTTTCATGGCATCAAAATATGCGGAGCAAAGCGGACACGGAGTCCCTACAATTGTTGAAAAATACGGGAAAAATATATTTTCCTTCGATGACGGAACTGTAAAAGTTAGTATTCCGCTGGCATTTGAACGTACTGATGTTTCAGCACGCAAGAACCGTATTCTTCAAAAGAAAGGATTAACTGTAAATCAAAAGAAAGTCTACGACTATTTATCGAAAAATCCATCGGATTCTTTACAGGATGTAGCGGATAGAACAGGCATAAGTATTGCTGGTGTCAAGAAAATCTGTGCAAAGCTTCAAGAATACGGAATTATTGAAAGAATTGGCTCAAAAAGAGATGGGTTTTGGAAAGTGAAGTAGACTTTGAAAGGATACTTTAAATTTGCTTGAAGTAGACTTTAAATTTTTTGTCCGAAATACAGCAAAATTGGACGAAAAACGAGGTGATTGGATGGAAAAAGAGGAGATTGTAACAGTCTTTAAGGAAAACACACTAAATATAAATAGATTTAGGAAGTAGGTTTTAAATAATAAGCGGAGGAAAAGATGATTATGAGAAACCTTAAACAATTTTGTTTTATCAATTTTATTGCAAAGTATAAGATATTAACAATGATACTTTTTTCGTTAATTATTATATGCACAGTTATATTCGCAATTTTTTATGATGATGATATCCGCATTTTTTATTGTAATAACCAAGGGGCAATAATAAGCACTTTTGGAGCTATTGTTGGAGCTATTGTCGGTGGTCTTTTGTCGCTTGGGGGTTCTCTTATAATCAGCGACTATGAACAAAAAAAAGCAAACGCTATAAGGCGAAAGAATGAGATATATAAGCCTCTTTACGAAGAATTACAAGCAAGCCATGAAAGATTAACAAGCAATCCGTATCCAACATTTATTGCTTTTAAGGAAATACAGCAAAATGAAACATCGAGATGTCCTCAATACATAGAATGGGAAAAAGTTAAGCATGATATTCGTTTTTTTGAAGTTCCGCAAGACCTAAAGAATGCAATGGAAGATCTTCATAATGACATTAAGATTTATGAACAACAACGAGATTTAGCCGCTAGTATCCTGTCTCGAATATACGAAGAAGAAACAAGAAACTACACTATTTGCGACATAGATTCGTTGTTGCCCGGTGTGTTGTTAGACGAATGCCCATTATCAATTACATCAAATCTATGGGAACAAATTAAGAGAGCCAATATTGAGCCTGATTTAAATAAGTGCAAAAAAGCAAGATCTGATTGGTATATGGCAGAAAAAAATGCTTTGAAATTACTTGACAAACTTATCAAAGGCATCGTAGATAAGTATGAGAAATAACAAATGTTTTTTAGTATAAAGGAGAAATCAAAATGGGAAATGAAGTTGTTAAACAAATTCTCTACGCAGCGTGCAGCGGCTTAACCCAACACAAGTTCCCGGTTTTTCAATAATTTCTTAATCAGCGGCTTATAAACGGCATTGTCCGTAATTGTTGAAATTGTACAGACTTTTTTTCCTGCGTCTTTAGATGAGGCTCCGCAGTGATAGATCTTTTCGTTTTTCGTGCCGAAATCGAGAATAACATAGCGGTCGTGAAAAATACCGCCGGTTATTTTGAAAGAGAACTCAATATGAGGATATTCCTTAATAAAATCATCGAGTTCCTGTTTGTGTAAGCCATGACGGATATTGTCTGAAAATATCGTGATTTTTACATTTTCCCGCACTGATTTAAGCAAAACAAGCGTTTTTAAACTGATATAGTTGTCAATCACAAAAATTGTGTCGTTCGCCTCGGCATAAATCTGCTGGTAAGCGAGATCGGCTTCAACAGATTTTCCGTTCAAAAAGAGAAAATCCTTCTTTATCTCGCTGCTGCTGAAATCTTCAATGATTTTGACGACATCAGTTTTTGTTGCCATGTTTTCTTTAATTAAGGCAATATCTTTTGTGTTTTGCGAAGTCTGGATCGCAAGTTTTGCAACATCGTCATAACCGATAAGATGTTCCCGTTCGATAATGAAATCCTTCATCGTTTTGAAAAGCCGGATCAGAATTTTGCTCTGTCTTATTGCCAGATCACCGCGAAGAACAGTCATCAGCATATAAATTCCCTGCTCGGTAAAGGCGTAAGGAAGATATTGGCGGTCACCTCTTGTTTCGGTTTTTGAGGTCGAAAATTTCGACCTCAAAAATGAGTATTCGTATTCGTTAAGCTGAAACATGAAATCTTCATCAAATTTTTCAATATTGTTCCTGACTTGCTCGTTAAAACGTTTGGTCGTGTAACCATAAATTTCAGCCAAATCAAAATCCAGCATCACCTGAATTCCACGTATTGTGTAGATTTTTGATTTTAAATCATTTTCACTGTTAATTAGAGTTCCGATTTTAATATTTTTACCGCAATAAACAATTTTTACAAATTAACAATAATATATCTAGGAACTTTTATCAAATATTTTTTAAGTTGTCTTTGTGTTAAATGGATGTGCTCCAGAAATATTGGATTTTCGTCCAAAATCAGCCAGAATTGGACGAAAAACGGAGCAGTTGGATGAAAAAAAGAGAATCTAAATATCGGAGTGACAAATGACAAACAGACAAATACCCAGTCCTGACGAGGCTTTCCCGAATCCGAAGATTCCAAGTCTCTGCTATATCAAGAATGTTGTGAAAAATCCGAATATCATTGTCGGGGATTTTACTTATTACGATGATGTGAACGGTGCTGACCAGTTCGAGAAACATGTCACGCATCACTATGATTTTATCGGCGACAAACTGATCATCGGCAAGTTCTGCACCATAGCAAAAGGTGTCGAGTTTGTGATGAACGGAGCCAACCACAGAATGGGCTGCGTGACCACCTATCCGTTTTACATAATGGGCGGAAAGTGGGGAAACGCGCTTGCGCCGGTAAAGGAAGAACTGCCGCTCAAAGGCGACACTGTCATAGGGAATGATGTCTGGATCGGCCAGAATGCAACTGTGATGCCGGGCGTTCATATCGGTGACGGAGCGATTATCGGGGCGAATTCGGTAGTGGCTTCGGATATTCCGCCTTACACTGTTGCAGCAGGAAATCCTTGCCGTGTCGTAAAGAAACGCTTCGACGACGAGCTGACTGAACTGCTGCTTGAGTTCAAGTGGTGGAATAAAAGCATAGAAGAAATAGATGATCTCATGCCTCTGCTTTCCTGCGCTGATCTGGAAAAAGTCAGAAACGAGCTGAAGAACAAAAAGGAGGCTTAAATGAAAGAAATATCTGTAACTGAGATCAAAGGGATAAAAATCGGTCAGGTCGAGAACGAAAAAGCGGCGACCGGCTGCACTGTTTTTGTGAGCGAAAACGGGATGCGTGCTGGCATCGACATCCGCGGAGGCGGCCCTGCTGCGCGTGAAAGCCAGCTGCTCAACCCTCTCATGGCGGCGGAAGAGATCCATGCTGTCGTTCTTGGCGGAGGAAGCGCTTTCGGGCTCGGCGCGGCGGACGGAGTTATGAAACTTCTCGAGGAGAGAGGGATCGGCTTCGATGTTTCAGTCACAAAAGTGCCTCTCGTGGTGCAGTCCGATTTGTTCGATCTCACTGTCGGAGACACTTTCACGCGGCCTGATAGCGTAATGGGTTACGAGGCGGCAAAAATCGCGCTTGATAATCCCAACTACCGCGACGGCAACTACGGAGCCGGGTGCGGGGCAACTGTCGGAAAGATCCTCGGCATGGACTATTGCATGAAAACGGGCATCGGAAGCTATGCAGTGCAGATAGGAGACCTTCAAATAGGTGCCGTTGTCGCGCTGAACGCTCTGGGCGATATCTTCGATCACAAAACGGGGAAACAGATCGCTGGGCTTCTCACCGAGGATAGAAACGGGCTTCGCAGCACTTCCGAATACATGAAAAAGAGCATAATTCCGAAAGAAAACAAGTTCGCAGACAATACGACGCTTGGAGTCGTCATCACAAACGCCGCTTTTCCGAAAGCAAAACTCTGCAAAATCGCTGGAATGGCGCAGGACGGCTACGCAAGGTCGATAAATCCTGTCCATACATCGGCTGACGGCGACAGTATTTACGCTCTTTCAGTCGGAAACGTCAGCACGGACACCGATCTGGTCGGAATTATCGCGGCAGAAGTCGTAAGCGAAGCGATCAAAAAAGCGGTCTTCAGCGCCACCGACGCTTACGGCTTCTTTTCGGCGCATAAAATCACGAAATAAATTGATGCAGATTTTGAATTAAATATACTTTTGCGTTTTTTGTTTCAACTATGAGGCATAATGAGGATATTTCATCTTATTTTTATAATTCTTTTCCTTTTCATTTTTAACGGATGCGGAGATTCAAACAAAGATAATAAAAACAAAGCACATGATTCGTCCGACACAGTAACAGACGAAGATGTAGATGGAATTGAACCTGATCTGACTGACGACAACCTTACGGATATTGAACCCGACACAACTTCGGACAGCAGTGAAGCCCCTACAGACGATGATGCAATGCCGGAACTTGATGACAACGATGTAGATTCAGATACAAATGACGAAGACATCATGCAGGGACTTGATGACAATGACGCGGATTCAGATACAAATGACGAAGAAACGGAAAAGGAAAAATGCGCAGACGCTGAAGGAGACTGGGATGCAGATCAGAACAAATGCACAAGAATTGTTGCATGCACTGCGATACCAGTAGAAAATGCCGAATGGAACGGTGATTCTTTTTACACTCAGGAATATGTCAACGGCTTTTGGACTCATGAAACCGCTACTGAATACAGTGAAACAGCAGGAACATGCCGCTTCAAATGTGCGGGAACATTTTTCTGGAACGAAACAGCATGTGTAAACAGCTGCACGGATAATCCGTGTGCCGCCATAAATCACGCTGACGGATGTATTTCACATGACATGATAACCTATGAATGCACTTGCGCAGGAAGCTATGTCTGGGACAACGAAACTTTTACATGTAAATCCCCGAAAGAGGCAGAATGCGATCAAGTCGGAGGAATGTGGGACGAAAACCAGCGCAAATGCTCAAGAATAACACCGTGTGCGGCTTTTCCTGCAAACGCCGAATGGAACGGTGATTCTTCATATACCCAATTTTATTTTACTGACGCATGGACTGCAGGACCTGCCTCTGAATATAACGAAGCAACGGGAACCTGCCATTTCAAGTGTATTACGAACTATTTCTGGAACGAATCTGAATGTGTAAGCCCATGCTCCACCAATCCTTGCGAAGGCTTGACAAATGTTGAAGAAGTCTGTACCGCAACTGGTATAACAACCTTTTTATGCGGCTGTACCGACGGTTTCCACTATGATTCTTCAATCAATAAATGTATATCTGAATGCAGCCCGTCAACCAGCAGTTCCTGTTATGATTCTGCAGGCAAACTGATATGGTCCGAAAAAACAACTGACGAAATGAGCCTGGAAAATGCAAAAACGTACTGCATAGGACTGAACTCATCAACCTACGGCGGCTTTGACAGCGGCTGGCGTCTGCCGACAATCAGCGAACTCAGAACACTCATACAAGACTGTCATGGAACTATTTCAGATGGTGATTGTAAAGTGTCAGATCCAAATCATCTGGCAGAAGGTGACTGGACCACTGACTGTCTTTGCGAAGATGACGAAAGCGGCAACTACAGCAAATTCAAAGAAACAAGCGTGCTTTGGTCTTCTTCTGCTTTTGCAGATGATTCAAATCAGGCCTGGGGCGTAAATTTCGGCAAAGGAGAGCTACTCCACAACGACCTCGAACACCATGTCCGTTGTGTAAGAAAAGAACCTCTTACTATCGGCAATATCTGCACAGGTCAGACAGAATGCTATGACAATTCCGGGATAATTTCCTGTCCTGAACTCTCTGATTCAAATTTCTACGGTCAGGATGCGCAATATGGCACCTCATGCATACTTCAGAACTTTGCAGCTGCGGCACCAGTTTCAAACCAGCCTGTCGTTGTTGACAACAACACAGGCCTTATCTGGGAGCAGTCACCGTCCGAAGAAACTTTTACATGGGACAATGCACAAAGTCACTGCAACAATTTGAATGCTGTAAATTACGCAGGAATTAACAACTGGAGGCTTCCTAATCCGCTTGAAATAATCACTATCGTTGACAGCGGCACATACACCCCTTCAACAAACTGGATTTTTAAAAATATGGTGGCAGATTCTTCATATTTATGGACAAGCAGGAACTATCCTCTGAACGCAACTTTGGCTTATGCTTTGGATGTAGATGCCGGCTCTTTTTACACACAGACAAAAACAAATGCTTACAACGTGCTTTGTGTCAGCGGAAAAGAACTACAAGCATCAGTCGCAAGTGATTTTGAAACGTCACAGGATGACACAACCGTCACCGACAAGAGAACAGGCCTGGTCTGGCAGAAAGGCTATGCATCGAGCAACACCTGGCGTCAGGCTTTGAATTATTGCCAAAATTTGAACAGCATTCTGTTTGACGGCAGAAGCGACTGGCGTCTGCCTGACAGAAACGAACTGGCTTCATTATTAAATTACGATAAAGAGGGTTCCCCATATTCTTATTTTCCTAATGTAAGAACCGGAAAATTCTGGTCATCTTCTACGGTAGCGAAGTCTCCTGATACCGCCTGGGTTGTGAATTATTACGGCACTGTCAGTATTGAAAGCAAAACCTGGGGATGCGACACCCGCTGCGTCAGAAACGCTGATTAGCAGACTTTTCTTAAACTGAACATGTGCCCGAATTAAGAAGTGTTAGTTCATATTCGTAACACCTATAAATCTCGCATTTTTTCTAAAACTCAATATAATACTGCGTTTTTTGTTTTAATTGGTTTTAAACAAGGAGGTCAAAATGCTGCTTGGCGAACTTAGAAAAATGATGATGAAGGCGAAACTTGAGAAAGATACGGTCAAAGGAAATCTCCTTTCGACTTTAGTCGCAGAGGCTGTCATGGTCGGCAAAAACGACGGAAACCGCGAGACGACCGATGCAGAAACTATCGCGATGATCAAAAAATTCCTCAAAAACGTGAACGAAACTATTACCCTGATGGACGAAGTCGGCAAAGACAAGACCGAGACTCTCCGCGAAAAAGAGATCCTGGAATCACTTCTTCCGAAGCAGCTCGATGAAGCTGAACTTGCGAAGATCATTGAAGAGATCGTTGCAACTCTTCCCGACAAGTCACCGTGTCAGATGGGCGCTGTCATGGCCGAACTCAAGAAAAAATACGACGGCCAGTTTGACGGAAAAACGGCAAGCGGACTTGTCAAAAAGGCACTTTCATAAGACTGACAACCATTGACTATATAAATATGCAGACGAATCATTTTCATGTGAACCGCTTGGCAAGAGAGCGTTTCGGACTTTCAAAAGAACTTTTTTCGATCACGGGGAACGTTGTTTTTGCAGATTTTGCGGCTGCGAAGAATTTCGCGTACAAACTTAATTCGAAGTATGCCGCCGAAAAAAGCAAAAAGCACATAACTCCGGGAAACCTTTATGCGATGGGGCTTATCGACGAGATCAGCCACTTCGTTTTTCACCTTTACAGGACTGAAATTTTTCCCGATTTCTTAAAAAAACTGTTTGAAAAGGCTGAGCGCGAGCTCGGTAGCGACACCACAAAGGCTTTGATCATCGATTTTATCAAGGAATTTCCGACTCAGCAGACGATGACAGGCGGAATGAGCGCAGCCGAGTTTTTTGCCGCTTCAACGGACGGAATTCCGAACAAATTCACCGAACTTGAAGAGCTTATCCTGCTGAAAATCGCCAATGAAAATCCGGCTTTTGCCGAATTTGACGAGCTTTTCGGAGATGAGGCTCTTGAAAAAAATCCCGCTTACGGCAGATTTTTCGATATAGCCGAAAACTTTTTCGAAAGCAGTCCGAAGATCGGTCTCGGCGGCGAAAAGATCTCTGTGCTCGAGCTTCTGCGCGCGCCTTTCAAGGCAAGTCCCGACTCACTTGCGGGACAGCTTGAATTCATCCGCAAAAACTGGGGGATTAAAATTGCGGCGCGTTTTTCGAAAATGCTTCTTTTGTCCGCAGATATTATAAAAGAAGAAACAAAACCGGTATTCGGCCCTGTTTCAAACGCGGATTTTCCTGCAATTACGCGGGATTCGCTGCTTTCCGGCTGGGGTGACGGCAACCCTGAAAACGAAAATTTTTCGGAAGATTCGTTCTGGATGCCGCGCGTCGTAATGATCGCAAAAAACGTTTTCGTATGGCTCGACCAGCTTTCAAAACAGTACTGCGCCGACATCCGCACTCTCGATAAAATCCCGGATGAAGAGCTTGAGACCCTGTCCAGACGCGGCTTTACGGCACTCTGGCTGATCGGTTTGTGGGAGCGCAGCAAAGCATCGAAACGGATCAAGCAGATAATGGGAAACCCGGAAGCTGCGGCAAGTGCGTATTCGCTTTACGACTACGAAATAGCCTCTGAACTCGGCGGCGAAGCGGCGATGCAGAATCTCCGCGAAAGGGCGTGGAGACACGGGATCAGACTTGCGAGCGACATGGTCCCCAATCACACGGCGATAGATTCGAAGTGGATCTCGGAGCATCCCGAATGGTTCATTTCGGCGGACGAGCCGCCCTTTCCGGCATACACATACAACGGCGAAAATCTTTCGAGCGACCCGAATATCGGGATTTATATCGAAGACCACTACTATTCGAAAAGCGATGCGGCGGTAACTTTCAAACGGGTCGATTTCAGGACAGGAAAAACCGACTACATCTATCACGGAAACGACGGGACATGCATGCCGTGGAACGATACGGCGCAGCTCAACTATATGCGTGCCGATGTCAGAGAGCAGGTGATTCAGACGATCATAAAAATCGCGAAAAACTTCCCGGTGATCAGGTTTGATGCGGCGATGACACTTGCAAAAAGGCACTACCACAGGCTCTGGTTCCCCGAACCGGGAAGCGGCGGCGATATCGCATCGCGTGCCGAGCACGGACTTACGACCGAAGAATTCAACAAGTTTTTTCCGAAGGAATTCTGGCGTGAAGTCGTTGACAGAATCGCTGTCGAAGCACCCGAAACGCTGCTTCTGGCCGAGGCTTTCTGGCTTATGGAAGGCTATTTCGTGCGGACTCTGGGAATGCACCGCGTCTACAACAGCGCCTTTATGAACTTTATGAAAAACGAGGAAAACGCGAAGTACAGGCAGTCAGTCAAAAGTGTTCTCGAATTCGATCCGCACATTCTCGAAAGATACGTCAACTTCCTCAACAATCCCGATGAGGAGACGGCTGTCGCGCAGTTCGGAGACAACGACAAATACTTCGGCGTTACGCTGCTTATGATCACGATGCCGGGGCTTCCGATGTTCGGACACGGTCAGATCGAAGGTTTTTCCGAAAAATACGGCATGGAATACCGCCGCGCCTACAAAAACGAGAGTGTAAACCAGACACTTGTAGAGCGGCACGAGCGCGAAATTTTCCCGCTTCTGCATCTGCGCCGCCTTTTCGCACACGTCAACGACTTCCACTTCTACGATTTCTACAGATCCGACGGCTCGGTCGACGAGAACGTTTTCGCATATTCCAACGGCTGGGGAGAAAGCAAAGTACTTGTTTTCTACCACAACAGATTTGCAGAGACCTCAGGCTGGATCAAGCAGAGCTGCGCCTGGCTCGATAAGGGAAGCGGCGAACTCAGACGGATAAACCTTGATTTTGCCCTCGGTCTCAGACGTGAAAAAGGGACTTTCGTCCGCTTCAAAGAGCTTATTTCGGGGCGCGAGTACACTTTAAGCACCGAAGATATTTTCGAACACGGTTTTTACATTCATCTCAAGGCTTACGAATACCGCGTTTTCACCGATTTCAAAGTAGTCAGCAGCATAAACGAAGACAATGAGGTTGATATGGATTTTCAGCTTTACATCGACGCTTTCAACAGCGAGGTCGTTCCGGCACTCGGCTGCACGGAACCGATCGCAGTGGCGCTCGCTGCGGCGACTTCCGCAAAACTTCTCGGCAGACCGGCAGAAAGAGCCGAGATCGCTCTCAGCGGAAACATCATAAAAAACGGCCTCGGCGTCGGCATCCCGGGAACAGGCATGGTCGGCCTTCCTATCGCGGCTGCGCTGGGTATCACAGGCGGAGATCCCGCAAAAGAGCTCGAAGTGCTGAGCGGCGTCACTCCCGAAGAGATCGAAGAAGCCAAGAAGATGGTGAAAGACGGAAAGATCTCGATCACGCTTAAAGAACAGGTCGACAAACTCTACATCGAAGCGGCGTGCTTCAGCGGCAAAAACTGTGCAAGGACGATCATCTGCGGCAGCCACACGAACATAGTCCTCACCGAACTCAACGGAAAAATACTCTCGCAGAAATCGTGCAGCGCACTTCCGTTCGACAAGGAGGAGAGCAAAAAGACAGAGGAATACCGCATGACAGTCGAAGGGATCTGGAATTTCATCAACAAGGTGCCACTTGAAAAGATCCGTTACGTTCTTGAAGGTGCCGAAATGAACAAAAAGATCGCTCTCGAAGGCCTGAGCGGCGACTACGGTCTGCGTGTCGGCAAAACTCTGCGCCTCAACGTCAAAAAAGGCATTTTGTGCGACGATCTTGCGAACTACGCGATGGCTCTCACCGCTGCGGCAAGTGACGCGAGAATGGCAGGCTGCACGCTTCCCGTCATGAGCAATTCAGGAAGCGGAAACCAGGGAATAACCGTAATGATGCCGATAGTCGCGACCGCAGAAAGGCTTGGCGCAAGCGAAGAAAAGCTCATCCGCGCGCTTTACTTGGGCAACCTGATAGCGATCCATCTGAAAGAATTCATGTCGAAACTTTCGGCCCTCTGCGGCACAGTCACAGCTTCCACCGGAGCTTCGTGCGGAATAGTTTATCTCATGGGCGGCGGACTTCCGCAGATAAACTACGCCATCAAAAACATGATAGGAAACATCTCCGGCATGATCTGCGACGGCGCAAAGGCGGGATGTGCTCTTAAAGTTTCGACGACTATCAATGCAGCACTTCAGAGTGCGCTTTTAGCGATCGAAAACATCGAGATCTCCGAAACCGATGGAATAATCGAGCGCGACATCGAAAAAACCATCAAAAATCTGGCGACTGTAGCTTCGGAAGGAATGGAAAAGACCGATCAGGTCATTCTTGATATCATGACGTGCAAATAAAGTTGCAGATTTCCGAATATTCTTGTCATTTTTGTTGCAATAAATCAAAAAAAAGATTATCTCTCAGACGTGAACCGTTTTCTGAATTTTGGTGTCCCGTTTTTTAATAATTTTTTAAGGAGTTGAAAATGGCAACAAAGAAAGCGACCCCGGCTGCAAAAGCTGCTCCGGCAAAGAAACCGTGCGCAAAAAAAGCTTGCTGCGCAAAAACGGTTAAAGACGTTAAAGCTGCTGAAATCAAAGGAATGAAGGCAACGCAAGTTCACGAGATTCTCGGCAAGTACATCCTCTGCGACGGCTACGACATGGTTGTCGACACCGAAAAAAGCCACGGCAGCTACATGTACGATGCAAAACACAACAAAGAGTACCTCGATTTCTTCTCATTCTTTGCTTCAATGCCGATCGGATTCAACCATCCGAAACTTCACAACGACGAATTCATTAAAGAGATCGGTGAAGTTGCTCTTCACAAAATCTCCAACAGCGACTTCTACACCACGACCATGGCTGAATTCGTAGAAGCTATGGCTGAAACCGCAAAACCCGACTACATGAAGAAGATGTTCTTCGTTGACGGCGGCGGACTTGCTGTTGAAAACGCACTGAAAACCGCTTTCGACTGGAAATTCAGAAAGAACCTTGAAAAAGGTGTCAGAATCGACGAAAACGAAATGAAAATCATCCACTTCAAACAGGCTTTCCACGGCAGAACGGGCTACACTCTTTCACTTACCAACACTTCCGACCCGAGAAAATACATGTATTTCCCGAAATTCGACTGGCCGAGAATCACAAACCCGAAGGCTATTTTCCCGCTTGAAGGCGAAAATCTGAAGAAGACCATCGAATCCGAAAAGATCGCATGCAAAGAGATTCAGGACGCATGCGACAAATACGGCAGCCAGATCGCCGGTCTCATCATCGAACCGGTTCAGGGAGAAGGCGGTGACAACCACTTCAGAAAAGAGTTCATTCAGGAACTCAGAAAGTTCGCTGACAAATACGATTTCCTTCTTATCTTTGACGAAGTTCAGGCAGGCGGCGGCCTCAGCGGCAAATGGTGGACTCACGAACACTACGGCGTAAAACCCGACATCATCTGCTTCGGAAAGAAATTTCAGGTTTGCGGTATCCTTGCAAACGACAGAGTTCTTTCGGTCAAGAACAACGTTTTCGTTGAATCGAGCAGACTTAACTCCACCTGGGGCGGCAACATCGTCGATATGAAGAGAACCGCACGTTACCTCAAGATCATAAAGGAAGAAAAGCTTGTTGAAAACGCAGCGAAAATGGGAAAAATCCTTCTTGAAGGACTTGAAGCACTTTCCAAGAAGACAAAAGGCAAAATCTTCAACGTACGCGGCAAAGGTCTTCTCTGCGCATTCGATATGAAAGACGGTGCAGCCAGAAACAAATTCATCGACGACTGCATGAATAAGGAAAATATGATCGTTCTTGCATGCGGCGACAATTCAATCAGATTCAGACCGTTCCTCGACATCACAGAAGCTGACGTCAAAGAAGGTCTTAAGAGAATGGAAAGAGTTCTTACCGCTAAGAACTAATCGTAAATTTTCTCCATCATAACCTTAAAGAGCCGGCTCAGTCCGGCTCTTTTTTTGTGTAGAAAATCAGTATTTCAGAGAAGAGACTTTTCGGATTGATTTCGTAAGACTACGAATTTATCGGATAATTTTCAGAAAACCTATCTGATCGTGCCTTCGGGAATAACTACGTGAACGAGACGGCTGGAAAGGTATGAACCGTTGGCAATAGAGCCGTCTGCCGCCGCCTGACCGCCGATAACCTTTACGGAAGCTTCAAACTCCCACCACGTATTGGTTGTGTTCAGACAGAAATCGTTGTGGAAATGAACGTCGAAAGTAACATCCGTTCCCTGCTGGATTTTAAAGAACGTCGTGTCGTTCTGACCGGAGACACCGTTTTCAGGATCTGCCGAAACAGTTTTCGATGATACAACAAAATTTGCAGCACTTATGTCATTGCATTTCTGGCTCGGATCAGCCATTCCGGCCGTGGTGATATCCATTTCAATCAAGGTCGTAAGCGAATCAATCGCCTCGGCAATGTTTCCGCCTATGCCCGTTCCGTCGGCTTTTTCAGTGTGATAGATAAAAGGATTCCCTTTATCGTCAAGAGATCCGGTATATGTCGCAAAAGTCTGGAAAAATCCTTTTTTATCCTTTGTGCCGGCAGAGTATGTCGCTTTGCCGTTGTCGTCGAATCCCGAATCAATACCGATGAATTTAGCTCCGATTCCTCCCATTGCACCGAGAGACGCTTCTATCGAAAGCTCCTTGGCACCGACATCGAACATGCAGTCTGTGTTAGCGGTAACAGGTGCACCGAAAGAAACGCAGTCATCGGATTTTTCATCCGTAATTACGACGAAAATCGGCATCGATTTCTGTCTCATGCAGAGTCCGCCGACCGTTCCAAGTTTGTCTGCACCGGAACAGTCAGCTTTGGCTACGTTATAGGTCGTCGGTTTTAAAGGTATGGGCATTCCGAACAACGTGATGTTCTCGCCGCATTGACCCATTGCACAAGGAAGAAGTCTGCTGTTGTAAGCCTCGCCGGTGGCAGCCAGATACATTGAATAAATCGCAAGTTCGTTGCCCTGGTTGTCAAATCCGTCAAGTCCTTTTTTCACCAGTTCCGCACTGGTCGTCATTGTCTGGCGTACGCTGTAAGGTTTTTCCCAGCCGAATTTTACGACGCCGAAGGCCGCATAGTTCGGGTTGTCTTTGAATTTTTCGGCAATGACGTCGATAACGCTTGTTTTGATTTCGTCTCTCAACTTTTCCTGTTCATCTCCCATCGAACCTGAATCATCAAAGAAAATAGCAACATCGATAGCTTCGATTTTTGTCGAGAAAGTAAGAGTTCTCGTTACATCGTCCGGAGCCTGATACGGAAGAACGACATAGAAAATTCCAGCAGGAATATGGTCGTTGTCATTGAGCGGATCAGAACCGTAGGCTACTTCCGCCAAATCATCGTCACCGTCACCGTCGGTATCCTTTTTGAGCGGGTCGGTACCGTATTTCTGTTTTTCGTCTTTGTCTGTAATACCGTCGTTGTCACTGTCACGATCCATGTAATCAGGAGCTCCGTCACCGTCGGTATCCCTGCAAGGCTGTTCCGGACATTCCTGATTGTCAAGAATACCGTCACCGTCGCTGTCAGGATCCATACAGTTAGGGATGGAATCGCCGTCATAGTCTCCGCAGCCTTCGACACCGTTCAGTATTCCGTCACTGTCGTCATCGTCGCCGTCAGGACCGCAGATGCAGGTCGGACCATCATTTTCGTCTTCCGTATCCGCCTCGCTATCGGTGTTTCCGCTGTCAGTGGAATCTGTATCAGCAGAATCATTGTCAGACGAAGAATCCGTGGAATCCGTTGCAGAATCCGCAGTATCTGCAGTAGAATCGGCGGAGCCCGTGTCGGAACTTAAGTTAGAATCTGAATCACCTTCATCGTCATCATCATCACTTCCGCAAGCAGTGAAAAAACAAATCAGCATCATTGCGGCAAGTAAAGCCCAAAATTTTTTCATAATATCCTCCAATAAAAACAGGAACCTCACAAAAGCCAGATATTATATCAAAAAAACTAATAAATGAAAGAACTTTTTTTCAGTTTTTGCCGATTTTTTTGCGCTTTTTAAATATGTATCGCCCTTCCGAGTGCACCCAAGAGCGCTTCCAAAGATGCTTCCGAAAGCGTCGGATGGGGATGGATCGATCCGACGATCTCTTCTGCCGAGAGTCCAGCGTTCATTGCCGGAATGAACTCCGCAATCAGGTCGGTAGCGCCGTTTCCGATGATGTGAACACCTAAAATCTTGTGCGTCTCTTCGTCGATTATGACTTTTACGAAACCGGTCGTATGGTTCGAAGCTACAGCCTTTCCGTTTGCGCTGAAGGGGAATTTGCCGACTTTGAATTTAAGCCCCTTCTCGGCAGCCTGAGCCTCTTTGAGGCCCATGGAAGCAATTGACGGAGTGCAGTAGATGCATGCCGGATTGTAAAGATAATTTATCGGTTTGAAATCCTTCATTCCCGCTATCTGCTCGACTGCGAGGATTCCTTCGTGTTCCGCCGTGTGTGCAAGCATCGGGGTGAAGATGACGTCGCCGACGGCGTATATTCCCGGAACGGCCGTGCGGCAGAATTCGTCAACAGGGATGAAACCGCGTCTGTCGGGAGTGATGCCCGCAGCTTCGAGGTTAAGTTTCGCCGTGTTCGGAGAGCGTCCGACGCAGGAGAGAACCTGCTCAGCCCCGACGACGTTTCCGTTTGCGAGAGTGAGCGTTACGCCTTCATCGGTTTTTTCTGCTTTTTCAACAGAAGTGCCGGTGATTATCTTGATTTTTTTCTTCTTAAACTCTTTTGTGAGCTCCTTCGAAATGTCGGCGTCCTCCATCGGGATGATTGTGTTCATCGCTTCGATTATCGTTACTTCGACTCCGAAAGTGCGGTAGACGAAACCGAGTTCGACTCCGATCACGCCGCCGCCTATTATTGCTAGACTTTTCGGCAGTTTAGCCTGAAAAAGAGCCTGGTCGGAACTGATGATTTTTCTGTTGTCGATTGAAAAATTCGGAAAATCGCGGACAACCGAGCCCGTTGCAATGATTATGTTTTCCGCTTCGAATTCCGTTTCACCGGCTTTTACCGTGTGCGCCGAAGTGAATTTCGCTTCACCCTGAACGAGACGGATGTTGTTTTTCTTGAAAAGATATGCGATTCCGGCTCTGTTCTTTGCCGCCGCGTTTTTAGCGTGTTCGTTTACTTTTGTCCAGTCAAATTCGGCACTTGCGGTGATGCCCAAAGCTGCTGCGCCGAGTATCGCATTGAAAGTTTCTGCCGCCGAAATGAGGGCTTTGGTCGGTATGCAGCCGCGGTTGAGACACGTTCCGCCGAGAAATCCGCGTTCGATTACGACAGGTTCAAGACCGAGCTGTGCGGCCCTGATCGCAGCAACGTAACCGCCGGGACCTGCGCCTATGATGAGAAGTTTTACTTTTTCCATATTTTCCTCCTTTAAAAAATATTAGTTGAAACTCCACTCCGTTCCGTTCGGCGTGTCCTGAATTGAAATACCTTTTTCGAGAAGCTCTTCACGCATTTTGTCAGCCATTTCAAAGTTCTTTTCAGCGCGGAAGGTCTTTCTTTTCTCGATCATTTCTTCGATCTCTTCACGTTTTATGCCGTAGCGGTTGAGCTGTATCTCTTTGATTTCATTCGTGATTTCGTCGGGATCTCTAAGAAGGACGCCCATTACTCCGCCGACTTCCCTGATTGCTTCGGCAAAACCGGCACACTCGTCCGGAGCGGGTCTCGTCTTTTTGGAAACAAGAACTTCGTTCAGGTGTTTGAAGAGGTTGAAAAGTGCAGCGACGACTCTCGCGCTGTTGAAGTCGTCATCCATCGCCTCTTTGAATTCGTTGATGAATTCAACCGCCTTTTCGTTCCTGACGGGTTTTGCCGCCTTTGCTGCGAACTGATTCAAAGTTTTCAGAGTGTTGTAGAAGTAGCATATTTTCTTTTCGGTATCCTTGAGGTTCGCCATCGAGAAGTCGATCGGCGTGCGGTAGTGAGTCGAAAGCATGAAGTAGCGCAGAACTTCGGGGTGATACTGCTTGAGCGCGTCTTCGACCGTGATGAAGTTGTGGAGCGATTTGCTCATTTTCTCGCCTTCTACGGTGAGGAAACCGTTGTGGACCCAGTATTTCGCAAAAGGCTTGCCGGTCGCGCATTCAGCCTGGGCGATCTCGTTTTCGTGATGCGGGAAAATGAGGTCTCTGCCGCCTGCGTGGATATCGAAAGAATCGCCGAGATATTTCGTGCTCATAGCGCTGCATTCGATGTGCCATCCCGGTCTTCCTTCGCCCCACGGGCTTTCCCACTTGGGTTCACCCGGCTTTGAAGCCTTCCAGAGCGCGAAATCGAGCGGATTAGCCTTGGTCTCTTCGACATCGAAACGTGTTCCGCTTATCATTTCGTCAAGTTTTCTGCCGCTGAGCTTGCCATAGCCTTTGAATTTTTCGACTGCGAAGTATACGCTGCCGTCGGGTGTCGCATAGGCAAAACCCTTATCGATAAGTTTCTGAACCATCGAGATTATTTCGCCGATGTGTGCCGTAGCTTTCGGTTCGATGTCGGGTCTTGCCAGTCCGAGCGCGTCCATCGCGCTGTAAAAAGCGTTGATGTTTTCTTCAGTCAAAGCTCTGAAATCGATTCCTCTTTCGTTTGCGCGGGCAATTATCTTGTCATCGATATCGGTGAAGTTTCTGACGTAAGTTACTGAAAAACCTGAATATTTCAGATAATTAACGATCAAATCTATAGCGACTTCCTTCCTTGCATGTCCGATGTGCGGCTTGTCGTAAACCGTCATTCCGCAGGCGTAAAGGCCGACGTTTCTACCGTTCAAGGGAACGAAATCTTCTTTTTTTTCACTCATTGAGTTGTAAATTCTAAGCATTTTTCTCTCCATCCGAGGTTTCGCCAAAATCACCGATTTATATATTTAATGTAAGGTTAAAGTCAAGCATTAGTTCAAAAGAAAAGAAATCCGGTCCGTGCAAACACGGAGCTTTCCGGAACCCAGGATCTGAAGCCGGGATTCGTCAGCATTGACTAAGCCCTAAAAAATTGTATAGTGACGGCGTAAACCGCACGGAGGTTGAAAACCTTTGTACATAGATTATTAACCGAACTCAAGGTCGTTATTCATGTTGAAACTGGCGTTGATATCAGATTATCCCCCATACAGATGCGGAATAGCCAACTATACCGGTTATCTTGCCAATGCGCTGAACAGTTTAGGCTTGTTCGATATGTGCGTAATTTCTGAAGGCGGCAGGCAGGACAGCACTTTTCCGGTATACGACACCTATTCAAGAAAAGGCGATTTCAGACAAGACATAGTCAAAAAAATAACCGAAATAAAGCCCGATATGGTTCATATACAGCACGCTCTCGTTCTTTTTCCCGACACGGACGAATTTCTGAAAATGATAGAAGAGATTTCGCGCCTCGGCATAAAAATCTTCGTCACCCTTCACACTGCCGATATCGGCAGAAACATGAAAATCGACTGGGAAAAATTCTACAGAACCGTTCTTGAATACGGACATCTCATCGTTCACAACGAAATGTGCCTGAATTCGGTAAAACACTACGGAATTCCTACCGGAAAAGTGCATGTAATTCCCCACGGAACGGCTTTTCTGGAACTTCCCGACAAAATTGAAGCAAGAAAAAAGCTCGGTCTTCCGTCAGACGAATTCATTTTTTTAATACTCGGATTCATTCATCTTTTAAAAAACCATCATACCGTGATCATGGCTTTCAGGGCGATGAAATCAGCAAAAAAATGCAGGCTTCTGATTGCCGGAATGGCTGACAGGAACACATTCTGGAACCGTCTTTACGTTTTGTGCTGCCGCGTGCTCTCTCTCTTTTCAAAACAAATAACGTGGCACAATGTCTTCGTAAAAAACGAGGATCTTCCGGTTTATTTCGGCGCATCCGACATGATGCTCATGCCCTACTGGCAGAACTATCCCTCAGCAAGCGGAATATTCCACCTGACAATCGGAGCGGAACTTCCGGTAATATGTTCCGACTGCGTCAAATTTTCCGAAGTCAAGGATTTCATAAAGGAAGAAGACGTCTTCATTCCGACTTTCAGCATTTCAGGATGGAAACGCTCGATGTCGAAATTCGCAGACAAACCGGATCTGCTGAAAAAAGTCACCGAAAAACTGTTTGATTACGCTAAAGAGACATCGTGGCCCAACGTCGCAAAGCAGCACGCCGACATTTTTCAGGAAAAATAACTACCACTCGGCTCTTATTATAAAAATGTGAGTAAACATCAAAAGAGCATTCACGACAGCCGGAACGAAAGAAATAATCAGGAAATAGTCAAGAACATTGAAGATCGTGACAAGCATGAAAATGAAAAGGATACTGTCTCTCCACAAAAGTCTTTTCAGATAGAACATCAGCGTCGGCTTTCTCGAAAGCACCTTGACGGGTTTGTTCAGATCCCACCAGTAATAGAAACCGATTCCCCCTTTTTTGCGTCTCGAGTGGAAGTTGACCATCGCATAAGTATAGGAAATTATTCCGGTAAACAGTCCTATGTAAAAAAACCACTCCGCTCCGCCCGTTAGTGCCGTGAACCATTCGGCTCCTCCGGTCATCATCAGGTGATATCCCGTCACGACATAAAGAAGCGCGCCCAGAGTTTCATCGGAAAAAGAATCGAGGTTTGCCCCCGTTTTTGAAGACTGGTGTCTCAGCCTTGCGACTTCGCCGTCAACTCCGTCAACAATCGAATTGAAATGCATGATAACGGCGCCGATTACGGCAGTCCAGTAACCCGGGAACAGAAACAGCGAAAGTCCGAAAAGACCTATGAAAAAGTCGGCAATTGTAACGAAATTCGGCGTCACGAATTTATATTTGATGATTCTTCTCGTAATCCTTATAGAAAACGGTCTGTTGAGATACTTGGCAACAAGTCCGCCCGGCCTGAACTGAAGGAACTTCAACAGATCCCATTCAGCCGCAACCGAAGATTTTTTGTCATATATTCTGGCTGAGAAACTGTTGTCCAGCTTTCTGACGCTTACCGCAAAACCGCCGTTCTGTTTCGCATACCCGACAAGCCCTGAAATATCGTCAGAATGTTCCCATTTATCCCATTTTGAAAGATAAACCAGCGTGTTTTCACCTGCCAGCAGAATCGGAAGCAGCCCTTTTTCGTTTTCAAAAAAAACTATTTCCTCACTTTTCAATTCAGGCCACTCGAATTCGGCTATTTTTTCGACGGTCCAGTCGTCAACTATCCAGTCGAAAAAAATGATAAACAGTTTTTCTTTTTCATTCGATAAGAATTCTTCAATATTATCCGCCATCACGGTTTTATTGCTGAACTTTTCCTTCACATCGACCTTTGTCAGAAGCCTTTCCCATCTCTCTTTCAGCTGAACCGTTGCGAATGTCGGAACATCAAACGGATAATTGATCAGAACTGATTTTATCTCTTCCTTTACCGGATCCATGGCCATATAAATTCCTCCTAAAAATCATAAAAGCCGCTTATTCTACAAAAAACAATTGCAATAACAACATTTTTTCATCGATCTTGTGCTGTCTGCAACCACACAGCAAATAGACATTATACATAAACCGCAGTTACTGCAAAGAGATATTAGCATAAGTTCAAAGACAAAACTTTACAGCATATTAAAATATAGATTTATAATTAGAAAAATATTGACATTAAAATATACAGCGCTATATCGCAATGCGTTTTGTAGTTTAACAATATTTTTTACGGAGGTTTACATGAAAATTTTAGAAACTTGTCTTTTCAGCTCGTTATTGGCATTTTTCCTGCTTTCATGCGGGATCGACAAACCTGATATGAGCAGCGGATATGCAGAGCAGGATCTTCCGGACAGAGGTTCGCCGGCAGACGATCCCGAAGATGTCTCAGATGGTGCGGGATCCTCTTCCGACAATGAAAACAGCGATGTCCTGCACCCGAATGACGATGATTTCACCGAAAAAGAGTATGAAAACGACCACCAGGATGGCAGTCACTCTGATGATGAAGAATCTTACCCCTCTCCCGATGATGATGAATTGCCGGATCTTGATGCAGCAGACGCCCCGGATCTCTCCGACAGTGAAGATTTTGATCTTCATGCGGATGATGATCATGATGAAGCTGCAGACCTGGACGAGTCCGATGACTCAGCCCCTTCCGTTGTTTCAGAAGACCCGGAAGGACCTCAATTTGTCAACAGTGATATGCAGGTCTGGATCGATGATTCATTAGTCGGCTGGAAAAAAAGTGAAGGTGCTTTGCCCACATTGAAACTGGAAAAGGAAATTTCAGACGCAGGAAATTTTGCTCTCAGGGTGATCCAGCCTCAAAACAGCAAAAACAAACCTGCCTTTGAATCTGAATGGATCGAAACTGCTGAAGAAACTCTGCTTCCCGAACGGATCGAATTTGAGCTGAAAACCGGCAACTTGTCAAAAATCGCGGCTGAACTTGTCTGCGGCGAGAGCAGTTTGAAATATAAATATATGGATGAGACAAAAACATTCATAAGATCAGGCAATTACACCTACAACCAGATCGAACTGCCTGCATGGACATCTCTTTCGATCAAATTTGGAGAAGAGATCACGGATGATCTTTGGAGGAATCAGCAGTGCAAACTCTTATTCAGAACAGGTTCCGGCTTGGATTTTGATGTAAGTTTCGATAATTTCAAAATAATTTATTGATCAACAAATTTTCTGACGAAGAGTAAATTCTGTAAAAAGGTGACGGAAGGAAGCTGTCAGCCTAACAACAGCTAAACATTTATCTAATTTCCATTATCTTAAAGGCAAAAAAAATGAGGCGACGACCTACTTTTCCACGGCCACTGACCGCAGTATCATCGGCACTGACATGTTTCACTTCTGAGTTCGGGATGGGATCAGGTGGTTCCATGACGTAATCATCACCTCAAAGCTTCGGGCAGTCAGA
>JAGCXM010000040.1 GCA_017961325.1 bacterium
TCTGACTGCCCGAAGCTTTGAGGTGATGATTACGTCATGGAACCACCTGATCCCATCCCGAACTCAGAAGTGAAACATGTCAGTGCCGATGATACTGCGGTCAGTGGCCGTGGAAAAGTAGGTCGTCGCCTCATTTTTTTTATCCAAACAATAATCGGAATTAAATAAATCTATATCAAGAATTAGAAAAGAGACACGAAACTCCTACTCCTCTAAAATAAATGGCTGACGTGAAGCCTGAATAGGCACAAACTCTTTCAGATCATGCAAATTGCGGCGGAATATAGGTGGCTTGATCTCTAAATTTTGAATCAGAAAAAATTGAAATTACTAATGAATTACTAATGATTTTAAGCCGCCAGATTTTTTTGAATTATTTGTTGTATTTATAGATGTAGATTTTATTGTCTTCGTAGAGTGTTACTATGATTTCGTTTCTGCCGTCACCGTCGATATCAACAATCTGCATGCCGCCGGCCTGACCGAAGGACCCGGCGCTGTTGATTGATGCTCCTGCCATGCCGTCAAGAGTGTGCTGAGTGAAAGTTCCTGCCGGGTTCTGTTCGAACCAGAATACTCTCGAGTCACCGTCGCCGCTTACAACAAGGTCGATAAGACCGTTGCCTGTAATGTCGCCGTATCCGAAAAGTCCGGGTGCCGCCTGAGGACCGGTGAGCGGAGATTTTCTGGATTTGATGTCGGTTGCGATGTTTTTCTTTGTCCATGGCTGTGTGGGATCAGCCGGAATGTCAAATATGAAAACCCCTTCTTTCGGACCGTTCGGGGTATCCGTCGTATTGACGTGGTTTACACCCACCGCTCTTCTTACGCCGTCGCCGTAAAGGTCATCAATGATTTCAAGCATGAAACTTTCGCCTGATTCGTTGTCAATGATATGTTTTGTCCAGTTTTCAATGTTATCCGTCCGTTCGAACCAGATGAAACTGCCGTTTGCAGTTATTTTTGAATTGAAATACTGTGCTAACGCAATATCCTTTTTGCCGTCACCGTTGAGGTCAACAAATCTCGGGAATGGTCCGCCGTTTCCGCTTGAGATAACTCTTGCAGTTTTTTCGAATCTGTCAGCAGTTGCATTGCTGCCTTTGAACCACATGAGACGTTCATCCTGTCCGTTGCCTAAAGATATGGTTTTTTTCTGGCTTGCATTTGTCAGTATGTCGTCAATTCCGTCGCCGTCAATGTCAACAAGCGATACGTCAAAGAAGAAATGGTCGTTGTTCTTTACGATTTCGTGTTTTGTCCATTTGTTTCTCTCTCCTGTTCCCTCGAGCCAGAAGATGTTTCCGCAATTTACCAGACATGCAAGAAATCCGCTTGGAGAGACGATGTCTTTTATCCCGTCTCCGTTGACATCGGCGACTTTTACGGGGTGAGGAAAGCTGATTCCGTTGTTTCCGCCTATATTCAGTGTCTCTTTTGTCCACTGGTCGAGTTTGCCCGTTCCCCAGTAAATATCGTAGTTGCCTGACAGTGAAGGACCGTACTGGGCTACGATCATGTCTGGATGACCGTCTTCATCGAGGTCGTCAACCGTTACGAATGCCGGTTTGTTGGGATTGTCGTCGGCAGTGAATCTTATGAAGTTCGTATCTGCCGGAATATCGCCGCCGATGTCATTGCCGGTGTCAGTGTCCGTGTCGGTCGGTTCCTGATTGTTGCTGCCTGAGTCACCATGATCAGCATTGGATTGGCATGTGATTTCATCCCAGCCCGTGCAATCGGTTTTGCATTCAGCAAACCCCGTGTAATCTGGATTAATTTCGCTGCATTCCTTTGCGTTGCCGTCGCAGATTTCACCTGTTTCTGTGATGTTGTTTCCGCATTCGGAATTTGTTTCATCGGAGTCGGCTTTGTCGGTGTCTGTTTTTTCGGGTTCTTCTTCAGGTTCAGTGTCTGCAGCATTTTCTGTGCCGGTTGTAACTTTCTTTGTAGATTCACCGCAACTGACGAAAAGCAGGAAAACCAATAGCAAAAGAGAAATTGTCAAAAACGTTTTTTTCATTTCAACCTCCTAAATTTTTAAAAAAGCCGATTGATTTTAGATGTTGGCAAAGTAAAGGCAAGAAATTTAATTTTAAGAAAAAATCCGTCTCCAAAAAACATTTTTAAAATTCGCGTATTGACTTTGCAAAATCGGTTCCTATATATCTAAGCGGTTTTTTTTATTATGTTTTTTCGGAGGAGAAAATGGCTGAAAAAAGTTTCAAGGCCGAGACCCAGAAACTGCTCGACCTTATGATCAATTCGATCTACACGAACCGCGAGATTTTCTTGAGAGAGCTTATTTCAAACGCGAGCGATGCAATAGACAAACTCAAATTCAAGTCTCTGACCGAGCCGGAACTTCTGAAGGAGTGCGGCGAGCCTGAAATCAGGATAACGCCGGATAAGGAATTGAAAACATTAACTGTTTCCGATAACGGAATCGGTATGACATATAACGATGTAGTTGAAAACATCGGTACTATTGCACACAGCGGTTCGAAAGAGTTTTTTGAAAAAATGGCTTCCGAAAAAGGGGATGGCGAAAAGAATGCCGCCGAGTTCATCGGTCAGTTCGGCGTAGGTTTCTACAGCGCTTTCATGGTTGCCGACAGGGTGAAAATCAGAACGAGAGCTGCTGGTGCGAAGGTTTCTGAAGGCGTCGTCTGGGAGTCGAAAGGTGACGGAGTATATACTATTGACAAGGCAAATGTCGAAAAGTGCGGAACCGAGATAACCCTTTACCTTAAAGACGATGCTGTCAAGGAGATGATGCTTCTCGACAGATACGAACTTGAAGAGCTCGTTTCGCGTTACAGCGATTTCATCCGCTACCCGATCAAAATGACGGTCGAAAACGAGGTCCCCGAAGAAAAGGACGCCGACGGCAAGGTCACGAAAGAAAAGGAGACTGTTCTTGAAGATAAGACTCTGAACTCGATGAAACCGCTCTGGAAAAGGGAAAAATCGGATGTGAAGGAAGACGAATACAAGGAATTTTACCGCCACACTTTCCATTCCTACGACGAGCCGCTGGATGTTATTCAGGCGAAAGGCGAAGGTCAGGTCGAATACACCGCGCTTCTTTTCATCCCGTCGGAAACGCCGTTCAATTTCTATTCATCACAGTTTGAAAGAGGCCTCGCGCTTTACAGCAAGCAGGTATTCATCATGGAAAAGTGCAAAGACCTTGTTCCCGAATACCTCGGTTTCGTGAAAGGCGTCGTTGACAGCCCCGATTTTTCGCTCAACATTTCTCGAGAGATGCTCCAGCACAGCAGCCAGCTGAAGATAATATCGAAAAATATTGAGAAAAAGATACTTGCATCGCTCAAGTACATGCTTGAGAACGACCGTGAGAAATACATGAAATTCTGGAAGGAATTCGGCAGAGCAATTAAAGCCGGCGTTTATTCTGATTTCGGTGCGCACAAGGAAAAACTTCAGGATCTGCTTCTTTTCGAATCGTCGAAAAGCGAAGGGATGACGACTCTCGGCGAATATGTAAAAAGGATGCCGGAAGGGCAGAAGGAGATCTACTACGCGGCAGGAAAGGACAAAGAGTCGCTTGAAAACACTCCCCAGATGGAAGCCGTTGCCGAAAAGGGCTACGAAGTGCTTTATTTCACTGACAAAATAGATGAGTTCGCTTCGACCATGCTCGTAAATTATCAGGAAAAACCGTTCAAGAACATCGCGGCGGAAGACCTGAATCTGGACACCGACGAAGAGAAGAAGGCAAAGGAAGAAAAACGCAAAGAGAAAGAGGAAGAGAGCAGATCTCTTCTTGAAACCATCAAAAAATATCTCGGAAACGAAGTAAGCGAAGTGCGCCTTTCGTCGAGACTCAAAAACAGCGCAGTCTGCCTTGTAAGCGGCGCTGGACTCAGCCTCAACATGGAACAGGTCCTGGCAGAAGCCTCGATGTCGGCAATGCCGTCTCCGAAGGCGATGAAGATCCTCGAGATCAACCCTGATCACAAGATTTTCGAAAAACTCACCGAGATCTACAACGCAGATCCGGAATCTCCGAAACTCAAGGACATCGCGGAAGTCCTTTACGATCAGGCACTTCTTGTCGAAGGGATCACGCCGAAAAATCCGGTAAAATTTGCAAACCAGATATCGGCTCTGCTTTCGGAAATTTCGTTATAAATTCTAAAAAATCCCTTGACAATGCTTCCGCTTCGAATTAGTAAAAATGTGTTTAAAAACTGAGGTGCGGACAATGTCAAAATCACAGATTATCACAGATGAAAAGCTGCACAACATTCATCCGGGCGAAGTTCTTAAAGAAGAATTTCTTGTTCCGCTGAACATTTCGGCATACCGTCTGGCGAAGGATATCAATATTTCGCAGACCCGCATTTCCGAAATAATCCACGGAAGGCGTTCCATTACCGCTGATACGGCGATCCGCTTTTCAAAATTCTTCGGGACTACGGCTGAATTTTGGCTCAATCTCCAGAATTTCTACGATCTTGAGGAAGAAGAAAAAAATCACGCTTCTGAATTTGAAACAATCAAAATGTATGCCTATGCTTGATTGATGAAAAACTAATGTCTTGTAATTGTTGATTCTATGAGCTTTTTAAACAATTTTCTAACAACAAACTTCGGAGAATTCGATAGTATAAAGTCTAAAGCCAAAAAACACATTGAAGGTTACCTAGGCTTGTATTGCGCGGCAGATTTGATTTATGTTTTTGTATTTTGTCTATATTATGGCGTAACATTAGGTTTTGCTTGGTTGGGTTGGTACTACTATCTATATTTTTATTCTTTAAATTCTGTTCTCCCAAGAATAAGCGAGGTGCAAGAGTTCGTTGATTTGTCTTGGATATTACTGATAAAACCTGTATTTTCAATGGGATTTGTCCTTGTTTTTCGCGGAATATTATGTCACGATGTACATTTAAGCCAACTTGCAGAACCCTTTCGCATTTATTTCAGACTTATCGTGACATCTTTTCTTTCAGATTTCATAATTTTTCTTCATACATTGCTTCTTGTTATTCCTGGAATAATGAAGGATTACAGTTATACGATGGCATATTATGTTTTGGCAGATAATCCGGAATTTTCAGCATGGGAAGTATTGAAAGAAAGTGAAAGAATTATGAAGGGACACAGGCTCGAATTTTTTAGGATGCAATGTTCTTTTGCAGGTTGGTTTATTCTTAAAATCGCAACTTTAGGTATTGCCGATATATATGCCGGTCCGTATTACGGCGTAAGTAAGTTGCTTTTTTACAAGAAAATATGCGGCTGAACTTGATTGAGAAGCGAATTGTCAATAAAAACAGTATGTTGCAGCTTAGTTTGCGTAAAATCGTAAAATCTTGGTTGAGAAATTCTGAAAAATCGCATCTTGCAATCAAATCCGTGGCGGCTACAATACCGGAAACTGTTCTTTGTGAGATAAAAAAGAGGAGGAACAAATGAAAAAAGAACTTAAAAAGGCTTTCGGCGAACTTCTTGCCGAAATGAAGGACAAGGCGCTTGCCGAAAAAGTCGTCGAAGTTTGGGCCGACTGCGCTAAAGAGGGCGGCTGGAAGAATTTTGACGAGCTCTGCGAGATCCCGTTCACGCTTCTCACTCCGACTGACGGCGTAAACCTCATCGAACACACCGTTGCAGTCACGAAAGGTGCTCTTGGTATAGCCAAGGCGATGATCTCGACCTACAAAAAAGTGCCGTTTGAAATCAATCTGGACTGGGTCATTGCTGGCGGTTTACTGCATGATGTCGGCAAACTTATGGAAATCGAAAAAGCAGACGGTACGTACAGAAAAAGCTATGCCGGAAAGTGCGCGCGTCACCCGATAAGCGGAGCTATCGCAGCCGCGAAACACGATCTTCCGCTTGAGATCCAGAACATTATCATCTGCCACGCCAAGGAAGGTGAAGGACGTCCTCAGAGGATCGAAGGCGTCTTCATCCATCAGGCCGATTTCGCAACGTTCAATCCCGCTGTCATGAAGGAGAAAGGACAGCTGATTTTGTAGATTTTTCGTGAAATAATATTCGTTTGAAGAGACGTTTCATAAAATGTCTCTACTGATTTTATTCGTTTTTTTATCTGTCGAAAATATTCGTTGAAGCGGTATGTTCCCTGATCTCATCAATGTGGGAGATTCTGACGATCTCTGTTTTGCCCGGATATTTTTTTCCTTTATTGCTGCGTTCTACCGGAGCGAAGATTCTGCTCAAGCCAAGTCTTGTTCCTTCTTTCAGCATGATGTCGAGCCCCGGGACTTCGCGCACTTCGCCGCCGAGACCGATCTCTCCCACAAAAGCCCAGTCGACCGGAAGCGGAAGGTTGAAGACTGATGAAAAGAGCGATGCAGCAAGCGGCACATCTATGCTCGGAGTCTTGATTTTTAGTCCGCCGGCGATGTTTACGAAAATGTCGAAATTGGAAAAATAGATGTCGCATCTTTTTTCTAAAATGGCACAGATCATGGCGAGCCTTCCGCTGTCGATGCCCGTTACGACGCGGCGCGGCTGCGGCAGATTGGAACTTGTGACGAGCGACTGGACTTCGACCAAGAACGGGCGCGTTCCTTCAAGAACGAGCGCGCGTGCCGAGCCTGAGATTGTTCCAAGATTGTCGGACAAAAAGAACTGGCTCGGGTTTTCTACTTCGTTCAGACCGTTTGAAGTCATCGTGAATATCCCTATCTCATCGGTTGCTCCGAATCGGTTTTTCGAGCAGCGCAGCACCCGGTAGCCGAGAGACGAATCGCCTTCGAAAATAAGGACTGAATCGACCATGTGCTCAAGCAGCATCGGACCTGCGATCTCGCCGTTTTTGGTGACGTGACCGACTACAAAGACCGTGATGTTTTTTCTTTTTGCAGTCTCTAAAAGTCTGACGGCGCACTCCTTTATCTGGCTTACCGAACCCGGAATGCCGAGGACGGAAGGGGAGTAGACCGACTGTATCGAGTCGCAGAAAAGTATGTCGAAATCCTCTTCCTCGAGCTTTGCCCTGAGCTTGTCGAGGTTACTTTCATTCGAAAGGAAAAGTTTTCCGCAGCTTTGCTTTCCGGCGAGTCTTTCGAACCTTATTTTGACTTGCGAGATGCTCTCTTCAGCTGACAGATAGAGCACTTTGCACTGCTTTGAAAGTTCGAGCGCGATCTGGAGCATGAGTGTCGATTTTCCTATTCCGGGATGGCCGCTGATGAGGTTGTAGCTTCCTTTGACGACACCTCCGCCCAAGATCCTGTCGAACTCTTTGTAACCCGTTTTCACCCTTTCGCTGTCGGTGCTTTTGACCTCGGAAATGTGAGTGTATACCGCATCGGGAGAAGTCGCGAAAAGCCTGTGATCCTGCTCCGTCACGACAGTTTCGTCCTTTTCCTCCAAAGTGTTCCACTCTCCGCATTCGGGGCATCTCCCCATCCATTTCGGAGTAGTGTAGGAGCAGTTCGAGCAGACATAAGAAGTACGTTTTTTTACCATTTTTGACCTCGGTTTCAAATCAGCTTTTTACGGAAGAGCATCATACTGAATAGGCGGATTTATCAATTTTTTTGTGAAAATTAGCTTAAAACCTCAATCTCTGTTTTGTGAAACCGTGCGCTAATTAGCGTTGCGGACGCAGCGGACATTATTTATTTTGCGGAATACTCTCTGCTTTTTGCTTCAAGTAGTCTGAAATCACAGCAGAAATTCACTATTTTTCCTGTCGATATCTGTTTGTCGTAAAGTTCGTTCGCTTTTTGGATTATGAGAGGCAGAATTTTTAGACAGAAAGCAAATTCTTTGTTCATCAGGTTTTTATAATTCCGTGTTTCGACAGAATCTTGAGGATTTGTTGTCAAATCAACTCTGGTGTATAAACCTTCTTTTATCGGGAGCATTTTCTTCAAGTCGATGACTGAAAAAATCTGTTTGACGGTTCCGTCGGGATTTTCCTTGAACACAGCGTTCTTGGAAAGCGGTTTTTTATTGCTGATTTCATATATCAGAAATCTGTCAGACTCGATATTGTTCCAGAATTTGTGTTTTTCCTTTGCGGACGAAAGAGGAATAACATATTTGTTTTCATCTTCGTTGATTAAAATTCCGATATAAGGCTTGTTGTCGTAACCAATCGGTTTGTAAAAAACTTCAGAGCAGTTTTCGTGCAAATATTTCAAGTAATCCTGATCAATATTGACGAAAGTGAGTTTATCTTTTAGTGAAAACACGATACACCTAAAAAACTAAGGCCGCCCACTTTCGTGAACGGCCTTTCTTAAAGTTCATCTCTTCGCGGTAACCCGCAGGTTAATGGAGACCTTACATTTGCGAATTATATGAATGAAAATAAAAATGTCAAGAGAAAAATATCAAATTCTCTAATTTAATTTTTATTTTTATCAAATTCTGAAATTTATGCTGTTTCTCACGTAGAGACGTCATACCATGGCGTCTGCATCAATTTTCTCCAATAAATGTCTTTTTTTATCTCTTTCATACGCCCTCTATTGAAAATTTTTGCCAATTACGGCATTTTTTCAGTGAATCATCTTCTGCAGTAACCAGAAACCTTTGAAATTCTTAAAAAAATTTTTCATCAAGGTCTTGACTTTCAAAAGATGTGGTTATTAAAAAGCACATTGGATTCAACAAAAACACAAGACGGAGAATTTTTATGGAAAAACTATCGAACTTTCCCGATTTTGAAAGCCAAGCAACTATTCTTTTTGAACAATGGATGAAAGACAAAAAAAGCGCTATGCGCTCTGAAGATCTACTGCTTGAATTGACACATCACCGAGAAATCCAAAACGGACTTGTTGAATATGTCAGTTATCTTGCAGACGACATTCCTAAAGAATTCAGCGAAGAATTGGACTCTCTTCCACTATTTGACCCTAAAGAAACCAACAAATATTTTACGAACAGGCGTAGAATACAACTTGGCGCTTCTGCAGGAATGCATAGTCCCATAATAGAGAAAATCCTTCAAGATCCAGAGGGATTTCGTCACCTCACGGCATTAATTCATGGGGTAATTGCGTTCATAAATAGAGAAAGAGAGAATAATGAAAACCTACTAGCAGATGTCGAATTTTTTGTTGAGAACTTGGATTACATTCAAAGACATCAAAACGACTGTCCCAAAATTGTTCTTCATTCAATGTGCTACACCATGGAGACTCTACTATGTGCTATGATCGAAAAATTGCTCCGTATAATCTATACCGCATTAAACAAAAACCAAAAGGAAGACAGTAACGAAGACAATGGAAAAGACTCAGAAAAAGATTCTGAGAAAAATGACCAAAAATCACCGAGAAAAAAGAAAGTTCATTCTCTAGGTCAGTATTTAGGGGATGAATCTGTCAAAAAGTTTTTTGGGGAAAAGCATAGTCTCAATCTACAATATTTTTTGTCCAATGCTAACGGAATAGGTTTTAACATACGAAATGAGCTGGCTCACCATAATAACCTCAATAAAGAAAAATTAACCCCAAAATTTGTTTATCTTCTAATTTGGCTTTTTACAGACGTGTTAAACACGACTCTTTGGCATTTCCTGAAAAAACAAAGGATTCGCTAATCCAGGTCACAACCCCCACAAGTCAAGGGTCAATTTTGAAAATTTTTGTTTATTTTTCAGAGGTTAAAGTGGATATTTTAAAATACCGCTGAGCGACGACTAGTGACGGGGAAAAAAGAAAATTGAATCCTCAACCCCTTGTTTTGTGAAACTTCTCGCTCGCTTGGCTCCCACTCCGGGGGAGCTGGTGCGAAGCGACTGAGAGGGCAAATTCAGCACGCGAGCCGCGTGCGCTCCGACAAATCTCGACTCGCCTCACGGCGAGAAAGAATGCCCGCCTCTAGCAACCGGCGGGCAAAATATGCTCCGCCTGCTGAGCGCAGTCGAAGCAAAAATTGCGGTCTCTGGCAACCTGCCTCTACCTGACACAACGAACATCGACGTTGTCGTACTTATCGTCGTTGAGCACATGCCCATTGTAGAAATCCACGAGCCACACGTAAATTGTATAATCTGATAGAGTAGAGGAAGACCAAAGCCAGTCAGTATCGCCCAATTTACTGAAATTACTTCCGTCTCTGCCGTAGCAGTCACTAGTTCTGTCACTCCATGCGAGTTTTCCAGCCTTTTCAGAAATCTTGCATGTTCCGCCTGTCTGTGTGCCGGGATGATTTTGTATAAGTGTTCTAAGTTCGTCGATATTCGGCAGTCTCCAGTCACTGTAACCGCCTTCCGTCAGGTCTTCGCAGTACTGCTTCGCGCTGCTCCAGTTCATTCCATTGGATGAACGGTCTGACCATATCAAATTGCCGATTTTGATTGGGCCTCTATTGCTGGTATCTTTAACAACATTGCTTGTCGTATGATTCGATGATTTTTTGTCTCCTTCATAGGTATTAGATAAGCCTATTGAGAAGCCTATTGCAAAAATAAAAATTGTAATGAGAGATATAGCTATTAAACATCCAGAATTATCATCTGTTGTTTGATTCAAATTTCCATCAGAATTTGTGTTTGATGAAGATTCTGTTTTGGGGTTGCTGTCTATGCGTCGGGACATCGCATCTATTCGCTCTTGTGCTTTGGAAGAACCTTGGGCGACTGCTTTTCGATACCATTTTAATGCCTGGTTTGAGTTTTCCTGCACGGTAATGCCATTTTCATAGAAATATCCAACTTGAAATAGAGCATCAGGGTTGTTTTGTTCAGCCGCTTTCATATACCATTCAAGAGCGGCTGCGTAATCTTTTTTTGTGCCACATCCGTAAAAATAGCAGTAACCAATATTTGTCTGAGAAGTGGGATTCCCTTGTTCTGCCGCTTTGGAAAACCATTTGAAAGCCTGATTGTTGTTCCACCATTTGGAAAATAAATTTAGATTTTCTTTGTTGAAATACCATGTGCCGAGTTGGTTTTGCGCCGTCGTATTGCCTTGTTCAGCAGATTTTAAATACCATTTGAAGGCTTCTTCGATATTGGGTTTTACAACGATTCCTTTTTCGTAAAACAGTCCGATCATCAGCTGAGCCTTATCATTAGCTTGCGAAGCAGCTTTCATGTACCAACGAAAAGCCTCGTCTTTGTCTTCTTGAATACCGACACCTGAATCATAGGCGAAAGCAACATAGAATTGAGCTTCACTGTCGCCTTGTTCTGCGGTTTCCAAACATTGTCTGAATTTCTGAGTGTCTTGAGGCGAATTCATTTTTATCTCCAAGAATTTATTTTGCTGCAAATCCTTCGATTTCTTTAATGAAATCAGATATTTCTTCAACTGATTGCGGTGTTTTGCGGCCGCAGAATCTTTCTGTCGCTGCCTGAACGATGCTGTGTATTCCTCTAACTTTTATTTCGCCTTTGAGGAATTTCGATACGGCCGTTTCATCCGATATAGCGTATGCCGTCATGCCCGAATAATCGCGGTTTTTCAGAAGTTCGAACGCAGTTTTGAGAAGCGGATATTTCACGAGGTCGGGTTTGTGAAAAGTCATCGTTTTGTCGAGGTATGAGAAGTTCATTTCGGGAAATTTTTCGGTTACGGGAAGCATTTCGGGGTAGGAGAGTGCCGCTGCAATAGGTACGAGCATATTCCCGACGGCATTCTGCGAAAGGCTCGAGCCGTCTTTGAAAAGGAGTGCGGCATGGACGTTTACGCCAGGATGGACGAGGACGTCGAGCTGTTCCGGTTCGAGATCGAAAAGCCAGAACGCTTCGAAAAGTTCCAGACCTTTGTTGAGCATTGTCGCGCTGTCGACCGTCACTTTCTGTCCCATGCTCCAGACTGGGTGTTTCAGTGCCGCCGCCGCATCGGCTTCCTCCATTTCGGCTGCGCTGAGATCTCTCAGAGCTCCGCCTGAAGCGGTGATATATACTTTTGTGATGTCGCTTCTGCGGCTGTGTTCCAGAAGCTGCATCAGCGCGGCGTGTTCGCTGTCAATGGGAATTATCTTCGATCTGTCCGCCGTTACGCTTGAACCTAAATAATATCCTGAAATCACTAATGATTCTTTGTTGGCAAGGCAGACCGGAATCCCGCGTTTTATCGCTTCGACAGTGATCTTCCAGCCCGATTTTCCTGGAAGGGCCATCACTATTTTGTCGGGATCCAGGTCGAGAAGGCGCATCATGCCCTCTTCACCGGAATAGATTTTTCCGCCGGAAACGACGGAATTTTTATCTTCTGCATCCGTGACCGCTACGGCTTTGAGCGATTTGTGGCGCGAAACGATCTCGTTTAAAAGCGCGATATTTTTTCCTGCCGAGCAGCCCACTATTTCAAATTTTTCGGGAAATGCGCGGACAAGGCGTTCGGTATTCGTTCCGATCGAGCCCGTGATTCCGAAAATTACGATTTTATCCGACATAGCTTTTTAAGAGAAGTGAGACGAAAACTATAACTGCCGAGACGAGAAGGGAATCGGTCCGGTCGAATATTCCGCCGTGACCCGGAATAAGGTTGCTTGAATCCTTGACGCCGGCGCCGCGTTTGATTAGCGATTCGACAAGGTCTCCGAACTGTGCGAAAATGCCGTCAATGAATGCAACGAGCATTACGAACCACACTTTTTCCTTGTCAAGAAGCGTGAGAGCGAATACAAGTCCCGCTATGACCGAAAAGATCATGCCGAAAACCGCTCCTTCCCATGTCTTTTTGGGGCTTATGGCAGGAGCGAATTTGTGTTTGCCGAGCGCTTTGCCGCCGAAGTAAGCTGCGCTGTCGCAGACCCACGGGATGACGAGCATGAAAAGGAACCAGTGCGAATTTGCACCGGGATAGTTTTTGATCAGCGGGAAAAGGCCGAAAATTATGCCGAAATAGAAAAATCCGAAGAAGTAGACGTTCATCCTTCTGAATTTCACTGCAATTTCGTCCTTGCCGGTGAGAGCGATCATCGGAATAAGCGCTACGCCCGCAAAAAGTATCGTCAAAAACTGTTTTAACGGAGCGTAAAGTTTCCAGAAAGTCTCGCCCGATTTTGCCATTTCAGCGATGTTGGCCGTTACCGGATCTGCCGCCGTAAGAAAAATCGCATCCATCCGCATGATGGAATTCGCCATCAGAAGCATGAGTATCGCCGCAATTATAAAAAGCGGATGATTTCTTTCCTTGAACATAGAAAGGTATTCCGCAAAGGCGAAGAATGTTAGGATTATTATCAGATAGTTGAAAATGTATGACGGCAGAAAATATATGATGCCGACCGTCGCTGCAATTCCGATCGCAGCCGTGATGATGCGTGTTTTCATGAAAAACTCCGGTTAAGCTGATTTTTTGGTTAGTCGCCGCTGATCTTCCAGCCCGCGTTGCGCAGAGCGGTGAAGACTTTCTGCTGCGTTTCCTTCATCTCGTCGATAGTGAGAGTGCGCTCTTTCGCGTTGAGGACGACTCTCATCGTTATGCTTGCAAAGCCGGGAAGGATCGGGAATCCCGTAAATTTGTCAACAAGCTTTGTTTCGATGAAGATTTTCGGATCGACTGCTTTCTTGACGATGTTGAGCAGCTGCGAACTTTCGGTTCTTTCGGGAACGATCGCCGAAACGTCGAAACTCGTCGAGGGGAATTTGAGGAGCTGTGTGAACTTCGTGTTTCTTTCAGGCAGCTCGTAAAGCATCGTCTGTTCGATCTCGATGTATGAAACCGGAACGTTGATGTCGCATTTTTTGAGGATGCCGGGGTGGACTTCGCCGAAGATCGCGATCGGATCCTTTCCTGCAAGGACGACTGCCGACTTGTTCGGATGAAGGAATTCAGTTCCGCAGAGAGCGTTGCCGGTTATTCTTTCGAAGCGAAGGGGAGGAGTGCTGAGTTCTTTTGCTATCGAAACAATGATTTTCTTCGTGTATTCAAAGAGTTCCGGCGTTCCGACAGCGATTATGCCGATCCTCTTCCTCTCGTCGTCGACTGTGAAGATGCGGCCGAATTCAAAAAGTGTGAACTGTTTGAAATTCTTGAGGTTTTCGTGAACATTTCTGACAAGTCCCTGGAAAAGCGAGTATCTGAGGTAAGGCGTGTCCCTTTCATCGACCGTCTCTGCGATCTTTTCTTTCGGGAACGGAACGAGCTCAAGGTCGCTTTCGCCGTAGAAAGAGTAGTTCATAACTTCGTTTGCGCCGAATCCTTTAGCAAGAAGATTCTTCAAAATCTCAGTCTTTTCAATATCTTTGTTGCGTGCCGGCTGCTCCATTTCAAAGAGCGGACTCTGCGGTTTGATGTTGTTGAAGCCGTAAAGTCTTCCGACTTCCTCGACTATGTCTTCAGCGATCGAGACGTCTTTGCTTCTTCTGTGTGCCGGAACTTCGATCGTGAGTTTTCCTCCTTCGTTTTTAACGCCGAAATCGAGGTAGGTGAGCATCGAAACGATCTTTTCGTCGCTGAGGTCAGCTTCGGGAATTCCGAGGAGCGAGCGGATCCTGTCCGTCGTGATTACGATGTTTCCTTTGAATCCGTAGCCTTCGCTATTGTCGGCCGTTGCAAGTTCCGAAGTAACTGTTGCGCCGGGGATTATCTCTTTGATGAGGGTGACGATGCGCTCCATCGCAAGGTAGCAGTTTTCGACCCAGAGCGATTTTTCGTATCTGTTGACCGCATCGGTCCTGAGGTCGAGCCTGTTTGCCGTTCTGCGGACGCTTGCCGGAGAGAAAAGTGCCGATTCGATGAAAACCTCGGTCGTGTCGTCTTTGATCTCGCTGTTGAGACCGCCCATGACGCCTGCTATTGCAAGGCTTCTCGTTTCGTCTGCAATGACTGCATCTGTCGATTTGAGAACTCTCGGAACATTGTCCAGAGTCGTGAAGTTCTCGCCTTCGAATGCGTCTCTGATCACGATCTTATTGCCTGCGATGTCACGTCTGTCGAAGGTGTGGAGCGGATGACCGACTTCATACATTACGTAGTTCGCGATATCGACGATGTTGTTTATCGGGCGCAGTCCGACGTTTTCAAGTCTTGCTCTCATCCATTCGGGCGAAGGAGCGGTCTTCAGGTTGCTGACCTTGAGTCCGAGGTAGTGCAGACATCTCGGAGTTTTGATCTCGATCTCGAATTTTTCGTCGACTCTGTCGGCCTTGATTCCGTTGTATTTGAGTTCGCGTTTCCACGGAAGTTCGAATATGGCTCTGATCTCACGCGCTATTCCGTAGTGACCCCAGAGGTCTGGACGGTGGTTTATCGTCTTGTTTTCGATTTCGATGACGAAATCCTGTCTGTTGAATATCTTTTTGAGGGGAACGCCGATCTCTGTCGCCGGATCAAGCACCATGATGCCCGAATGGTCGGTGCCGAGGCCGAGTTCGTCTTCAGCGCAGATCATGCCGCAGCTCTCAACTCCGCGGATCTTTGCCGGTTTGATCTCGAAATTGCCGGGAAGAACTGTTCCGAGCGGAGCGAACGCGACAGTCTGGCCTTCAGCGATGTTCGGAGCGCCGCATACGACGGTCTGTTCTTTCGTTCCGTCAAAAACGGTCGCAAGGTGAAGGTGGTCGGAGTTCGGGTGATTTTCGACTTTCATTACTTTTGCCGTAATGACCTGGTCGAAGTGCTTGAAAAGCCACTCGTAATCCTCGACTTCCGCCGATTTCATCGTAAGCTGTTTCGCAATCTCTTCCGCAGCGATGCCGCTGAGATCTATGTAGTCGTTAAGCCAGTTCAAAGATAACTTCATGTAAGTCTCCAATATAAAAATTCAAATGTTATAGCACAAAAAAACGGAAGTTTTATAGTCAAGTGCATTTTAAATGCAAGAAATTGATTCGACGGATATTTTTCAAACATATGAACAATTAGTGTTCCAATTTATTGAAAACTGTTTCATTTTGAGTAAAATCCGTCAGCTTTTTTATTTTTTCGAGGTGAAAATGAACAGTATCTACATTTTGGTTTTTTCGCTTTTGTGGGTTGTTGTCGCTTATTTCTGGTACGGCAACAGTGTAATCAAAAGGAAACTCATTGATCCGGTCGACGAGAATCCGACTCCTTCGCATGCGATGAAGGACGATGTCGATTTCTATCCTGCTCCATCGATCGTCCTTTTCGGACACCATTTTTCTTCGATCGCAGGTGCAGGTCCTATCGTCGGTCCTATCGTTGCGGTAACGTGCTTCGGCTGGGGTCCGGCCGCCATCTGGCTATTAGTCGCAGGTGTCTTCATCGGTGCGGTTCACGACTATCTTTCGCTTATGATTTCCGTCCGTCATCAGGGGGTCAGCATTCCCGACACGGCTGAAAAATATGTTTCAAAGAGGGCAAAATTCCTGTTTCTGGTTTTTGTTTGGCTTACTATCGTCCTTGTAATCGCGGTTTTCGGCAACCTTGCCGCAACTTCGATGATCACGAAACCGGAACTCGTTATTCCGACCTTCGCGCTCATTCCGCTTGCAATGCTTTTCGGCATCATCAGCAAAAACAGATGGCTTCCGCTCTGGGCGAACACGATCATTGCGATTGCCGGACTCATTTTCCTCATCTGGCTCGGTTTCAGGTTCCCGATTACGGTCGGCACGAAAGAAACTGCTTATTCGATCTGGTTCACGCTCCTTATGGTCTACGGATTCGTTGCTTCGGTTACTCCGGTTTGGATACTTCTTCAGCCGCGTGACTACATTTCGAGCTGGGTTCTGATCCTCGGAATCTCGCTTGCCTTCATCGGAATTTTCATCGTCCATCCCGACATGAATGCTCCTTTCGTCATTGCCGAGACTTTCAAGGATTCATCGCAGGGCCCGCTTGTTCCTTTCCTTTTCATCGTCATCGCCTGCGGCGCTGTTTCGGGTTTCCACAGCATAATCGCTTCGGGAACGACTTCCAAACAGCTTGACAGAGAGAAAGACGCTATGTTCGTCGGCTTCGGCGGAATGCTCATGGAAACGGTTATCGGCATCGTCTGCGTCATCATTGCAGGTGCTGCGATAAAGTGGGGAACTGGCGAAAACGAACTTCAATGGATCTTCAAAAATTCAGGCGGAGCGCTCGGCGTTTACGGAAACGGCTTCGGCAGACTGACATCCTTCATTTTCGGTAATGAAGTCGGTGTTGTAATCGGTATCACTATTGTTAACGTCTTCATCATGACGACTCTTGACACAAGCGTCAGACTGGCAAGATTCCTCACGAACGAGATGATCGGCGACAAACTTCCGTCGAAACTTCAGAACAAGTTCTTCTACACGATAGTTGCCGTAATTCCCGCATTCCTGCTCGGCATCACTGATTCATGGGCAAGCGTATGGCCTCTTTTCGGCGCAGCGAACCAGCTTGTTGCTGCACTCGTTTTCATCATTCTGACCGCTTACTTCTATTCGAAAAACAAACCGATCCGTTACACGCTCTGGGCAACGGTCTTCATGCTTGCGATGACGATTTTCGCTCTCTGCTGGATGATCTGGAAATATTTTGTAACTGCTCCCAACTACTTCCTCGGTTCAGTTGCCGTTGTTCTTGTCATTCTCGCTGTTCTGATGATCGTCGAAGGCTGCAAAAAGATCGGATCTGTTAAAAAAGCGTAATCTTTTCAATGATTTTTGAACGGAGTTTAAATGTTCACGGCTCAGATAATCGTATATATTCTTCTCGGTTTCGCGGCTGAAATGATAGACGGCTCGCTCGGCATGGGCTACGGCGTAAGTTCCAACACCTTTTTGAGAACGGCGGGCGTTCCGAGTGCTATTTCAAGTGCATGCGTTCACGTTTCCGAGATCTTCACGACCCTCGTTTCCGGACTTTCGCACCTTAAAATGAAAAACGTCCACAAAGGGCTTTTTCTTCGCCTTCTTTTTACCGGTATCTTGGGCGGAATCGTCGGCGCATACCTTCTCGTCAACTTTGAAAGCAGGGAGCTCGACATAGCGATCGACATTTACCTTCTTGTTATGGGTGTTTTTATTTTTTCTAAAATTTTCAGGAAGTTGGGTAAACCGCGCGAATACGGGAACTACACGATTCCGCTAGGTTTTGCAGGAGGTTTCACCGATGCTATGGGCGGAGGCGGCTGGGGTCCTGTCGTCACTAGTACGCTTCTGGCTTCGGGTCACGACACACGCAGAACAATCGGTACCGTCAATACGGCCGAGTTTTTCGTCACGATTGCTGAAACCACGACTTTCGTTGCAATGATCGGCGATTTCAAAAGCTATACCGAAATCATTGTCGGTCTCATTATCGGCGGAATGATTGCGGCTCCTTTGGGCGCATATCTCTGCAAAAGGATCCCCGTCAAGCTCATGCTCGGACTTGTCGGAGTTCTTGTAGTTATTCTAAATACTTACAAGCTTCTTAAACATACGGGCGCAATTTAGTTTTCACAAAAATAGAAATATTACAGTTAGTATCGTAATAGATATTTCCTTAGAGCGAGCAGAGAGTTTCCATAACTTTTTCAGCGTGTCCGGCAGCTTTTACTTTTTCAAAAACTTCGGTGATTTTTCCGTCACTGCCGATAAGATAAGTTGTTCTTACGACGCCCATCGACTCTTTTCCGTAAAGTTTTTTAAGCTGCCATGCACCGTATTTCTGCAGAACTTCTTTGTCGGGATCTGAAAGAAGAAGAACTTTAAGCCCGTGTTTTTCCTCAAATTTTCGGTGTGATTCTACCGAATCGGGGCTTATTCCGATGATGACTGCGTGTTTTTCCTTAAATTTGTCGGCAAGTTCCGAAAACTCTTTTGCCTCTGTCGTGCAGCCCGAAGTGTTGTCGCGCGGATAGAAGTAAAGAACGACGTTGTAACCCGAAAAATCGGAGAGTTTTATCTCGGTTCCGTGTGAATCCTGAAGCTTGAATTCGGGAGCCGTATCACCTTTTTTAAGCATTTCCGCCTCCTATGAAATCTCTTTTGAATTGAAGAACATAACTGCGAGCGAAAGAACGATTACGATTATGAAAAGCGCGTAAAATGAAGCGAAACCGAGGCTCAGCCCTTCGAGACCGCGTCCGTAAACAAGGTTGTCCTTGATGTTGAAGTGCGAGAAATCGGGCAGAACGTAGCGCAGAGTCGTGACTATATTTGCAACAAATTCCGAAGTTCTGCTCGTTATTGCGTAAACCAGATTATATGAAGTCGCACCGATCAGATAAAACGAAATCGTGAGCATTGCAGCAACAGCCGGTTCGGTGAGTGTCGAGCACAGAACTGCGACCGAAATGACGGTGCAGGTCTGCAGGAAAATCGTATAAACCGCCGGAAGATAAGTGAAAAATCGCGAAAATCCGCCGAAAACGGTAAGAAGAATCGCAAAGATTATGCACATCACGATAATTTCAACGACAATAAGGAATACCATGCCGAAGAATTTTCCCAGAATATATTCGGGGCGGGAAAGCGGTCTTGCCAGAAGAGGGTGGAGCGTTTTCAGTGAAAGTTCCTTGTGGACTAGCGAAATGCCGAGGAAAATTGAAAGAACCGTCGAGAAAATCTCAATCGTTCCGAGACCGATGTCACTTATGATGTCCTGCACGTTGCCTATCGTCATCTGCGTGATTCCTATTCCGAGCGCGAAGATGAAAAGGGCGAAGAAAAGAAGGATGTAAAGCACTTTGCTGCGGACCATTTCGAGAAAAGTGTAAAACGATACGCCTGCTATTCTTTTAACGCTGTTCATTTTCTTCCTCCTGAATATCCTTGAAAACGACTTCTTCAAGCGACGGATAGGAACCGTTCGCGTTGAAAACCGTGTATCCTTTGGCTACGACTTCTGAGAGTTTTGCATTGAAATCGCGGATATCGGTGCAGTCAAGTACGAATCTGTCTGAAACGAGACGGACTCCGCCGAAAAGCGAGAAAACGGCGTCGCGCATATTTTTGTCGCATGTGAATTCGATCGAATAACGCACGTCTTCCGGGCGGATGATTTCATGCAGGGTGCCGAAACTTTTGAGTTTTCCGTGCTCGATTATGAGAACTCTGTCGGAGAGGTTTTCGATGTCGCTCAGAATGTGACTCGAAAAAATGACGCTTTTACCGTCTTTTTTAAGCCCGCGGATAATGTCCTTGACCTCTTTTCTGCCTATCGGGTCGAGACCGCTCATCGGTTCATCCATGATTACGAGTTCCGGATCGTGAATTATTGCCTGAGCAAGACCTATTCTCTGTAGCATACCTTTTGAATAACTTGCGAGTTTGCGGTTTCTGTCTTCGAAAAGGCCGACTTTTTTCAGCACGTTTTCCGCCTTATCCGTGAGAATTCTGCCGTTTATTCCCGAAAGTCTGCCGAAATATTTCAGAACTTCCATCGCCGTAAGTTCGGAATAGAAGTAAGGACGCTCCGGCAGGAAACCGATTTTTCCCTTAACATCCCTGTCGCCCGGCTTTTTTCCGAAAACCGAAATTTCGCCTGAAGTTGGCTTTATGAAGCCCATTATCATCTTGATCGTAGTGGTTTTTCCGGCACCGTTGTGGCCGACAAATCCAATGATTTCCCCCTGTTTCATCGAAAAAGAGAGATCTTTGACGGATTCGATCTTCGACCAGACTTTCATCGGATGGCTGAAAACTTTTCTGACATTTTTTAATTCAATAGGGTTCACGCGACTCCTCCATGAAAAACAAAAAACCATATATTTTAAAGAGACCCGGAAATAAGTCAAACTTCTTACGGAAATGCGGGAATCACGGTGTTTATTACGATTGCCAAAATTTTTTTTTGTGTTATAAGGCATTACTTTTTTCGAGGTGCGAAATGGTAAGATTCATAGAGACTTCTCCAGATGCTTTTCCGATTTTAGCTGTAGATTTATTCAATAAATACGGCAAGTTGATACTTCAGATGCCGAATTTCAGAGATGCTTCGACTATTGTTTCGGCACTTTCAGCGTTCCGTCTCAGAACGGTACTTTTTGCGCCGCAGTTTCTGCTTCTTGAAAGGAGCGGAGAAGATCCCGATGCAGGAAAAGTTTACGCCGAAATGTCTCCGCAGCCCGATATAATCGTCACTACTCCGCTTGCCGGCAGGCTTTTTCTTCCTGAAATTTCAGAAGAACTGATTTTTAAAAAGAATTCCTACTACAGAATTTCAGATCTAGTCCGCTCGCTTTCCGATATGGGATACAGAAAAGTCCAGATTGTCAGAGATGCCGGCGAGTTTGCCGTCCGCGGCGATATTGTAGACATCGGAATATTCATTCCCGGGAAAGGCGTTCGTCTCGAATTTTTTGATGAAGAGCTTGAAAACATTGCACTTTTCTGGTTTTCAAATCAAAGAAACGGAAAAGTTCTCGATGAAGTCAGAGTTCCTCAGCTTATGTTTCCGAACACTCTCCGGGGAGACTGGTTGAAAGTGCTTGAAGAAAAGGGGGAGGAGCTTTCGACGCAGCAGCTTATCGAAGCCGAGGAGCTTGTAACTTCCGGTACCCTGCCAAAATGGGATATTTTTCCTTTAATTGCCGGAAACAGCACGCTCTTTTCGCGCTTTAAGGCAAAAACCGTCCGCTTTGAAGGATTAAAATCTGAAGTTTGTGAGAAGGATGACTTTGAAAAAATAGATAAAGAGAGAATCAGAAGAATCGAAGAGGGGCATTTTCTTCCGTTCGGTATGAAAAGTTACTTTTCGGAAGCGAAAAATGATTTCGATATTGAAGTCAGTTCGTTTTTTTCAACAGCCGAAGAAATTGAAAAAATGCCCGTCGTGCATAAAACAGTTCCTCAGAAACTTCAGAACGATCCTATTTTCGTTTTAAATAAATTGTCTAAAGAAAACAGCAACTTGGTTGTGTTTGCCAAACCCGACGAGATCGAAATTCTGCGTGAACTCGGCGAGAAAAACAACATTCCGATGGTGAATGTCGAGGCTCTGCCGCTTCAGTTGAAATACGACAATGTCTTTCTTGTCGATAAAAAAGAGTGGTTTGCAGCAGACACCGTTCTTGCGCTGCCCGATCTTGACGCGGCGTTTTTGTCTTCCGAACTCTTCAGAATTTCTGTTTCAAAAAAAAGAACAAGAGAGATAAGGCACGAAGAATACATTGAAAACAGGATTTTTGAACTTAATTCGCTGAAAGTCGGCGAGTTTGTCGTTCACTACAAATTCGGAATAGGCGTTTACGAAGGAACAGTGAACGTGAACGGCACAGACTGTCTTCAGCTGCGCTACGAAAACGAAGACAAGATATACATTCCGGTTTATAATATGCACTATGTCTACCGCTACCGCTGGGAGGAGGGAGTTTTTCCGAGGATAAGTTCCATCCGCACGACTCTGTGGCAGCAGACGATGACGCGTGTAAGAAGCGAAATTGAAAAAGTTGCCGCCGCGATTCTTGAGCTTTATGCCAGAAGAAGCGTCAGTAAAACGGAATCGATGAAAATAGATACGCCGCTTTACTGCGAGTTTTTGCGAGATTTTCCTTTCCGGGAAACCCCTGATCAGGCGCGATCGATCCGTGAACTTGAAGCCGATCTGGCCGGAAGTGAAATCACAGACAGGCTTCTTTGCGGAGATGTCGGTTTCGGCAAAACAGAAGTTGCGATGCGCGGCTGTATGATTGCTGTGGCAAACGGAAAACAGGCGGCGGTTCTCGCGCCGACGACGGTTCTTGCATTCCAGCATCTGAGAACTTTCAGAGAACGTTTCGCAAAACTTCCGGTAAGAATTGAAATGCTTTCGAGACTTTACGATAAATCCAAACAAAAACAAATACTTAATGATCTTGAATCCGGCAGGATAGATATCATCGTAGGTACTCACAGGCTGCTCGGCAAAGATGTGAAATTCGCCGATTTGGGATTTCTTGTAATAGACGAGGAACATCGTTTCGGAGTGACTCACAAAGAGCAGATAAAAGAGATAAAGCATGATGTCGCAACGCTTTCGATGACTGCGACGCCTATTCCGCGGACACTTCAGATGTCGCTTTTGGGAATCAGAAAATCCTCTTTCATCAGGACTGCGCCGAGCGACAGGAAAAATATCAGGACCTTCGTTCTCGAATACAGCGAAGAGATAATCAAGGAGGCTGTTCTCGCCGAGCTGGCGCGCGACGGGCAGGTTTATTTTGTCCACAACCGTGTCGCAGGACTGGGCGACATAAAACTCAAACTGAAGCAGCTTATTCCTAATCTGCGTATTGCAGTGGCGCACGGTCAGATGGAGCCTGAAGAGCTTGAAAAGGTGATGGTCGCCTTCGTTAATCGGGAATACGACATTCTTCTTGCAACTTCGCTCATTGAATCTGGTATCGACATTCCGCTCGTAAACACGATTATCATCAACCGCGCCGATATGTTCGGAATGGCACAGCTTTATCAGCTCCGCGGCAGGGTAGGGCGCTGGAACCGCGAGGCCAGGGCCTATCTTTTCGTTCCGAATATGAATAATCTGACACAGGAATCATACGCCCGTCTTGCAACGATCAAGCGTTTCGACAAGCTGGGTCACGGTTACGATGTCGCGATGGAAGACCTCAACATCCGGGGCGGCGGCAACATTCTTGGAATAAGTCAGTCGGGAAAACTCAAAGGGGTAGGCTACGACATGTATCTTGAAATGCTGAAAAACAGGATCGACGAGCTCAAAAACGGTGTCCCGCACATCGAAAACGATTTTGAAATTTCGACCGAACTCAATGCCGGTATTCCAGAAACTTACATTCAGGATACGGAAGTCAGGATGGGATTCTACAGGAAAATCGCTGACTTACGCTCTGCTGATGAGCTTAACTGGGTTCGTGGCACCATGCTTGAAATGTTCGGCGGAATTCCTGATGCAACCGAAAATCTTCTGAATCTCACCTACATAAAGATTCTGGCTATAAAATGCGGCGTGATTGCGATTTCGGTCGGAAAAAATGAATTCACGATAACTTTGGGAACATCATTCATTCCGAAAAGCATGGATGCGCTGTTTGAATTTCTTGAAAGCAACAACGGCGCTTTCCAGGGGGAAAGTTCAATAAAATTCAAAGTCGAAAATATCCGTAAAATCGAAGAAATAATAAACAAAATCAATGAATTGCGTCGATAAAGAAATGGCTTCCTGCCGTGCTACAGACTCATTCTGTAAATTTCGACGATGTCATCTTTGTTTAACTTTTTGAAAGTTCCGACGATGGTGTTTTTCAGAGCTGACTCAGCCATTTCATCGAATTTTGAAGCATCGATTCCGATTTCGGAAAGTGTTTGCGGAAGTCCTATTGAATTGAAAAATTCTCTTGTCTTTTCAATAGCCTGCAGTGCTGCTTTCATGTCATCTTTTTCCGTTATGTTCCAGACGTTTCTGCCGTATTTCGCAAATTTGCAGCAGTTTTTCCCGTCAAGAACATGTTTCATCCAGTTCGGGGTGAGAATCGCAAGTCCGACGCCGTGCGTTATATCGTATTTCGCGCTGAGTTCGTGTTCGATCATGTGAGTTGCCCAGTCGCCGTCTTTGCCGAGCTCAAGAAGTCCGTTCAGAGCAACGGTTCCCGCCCACATGATATTTGCTCTTGCCTCGTAATTTTCAGGCTCTGCGACAACCACCGGCGCGTTTTCAATTACTGTTTTGAGAACCGCTTCAGACATATAATCCTGCAAAGCTGCGTCCGGATAGCTGAAATACTGCTCGAAAACGTGGCTCATTATGTCGGCGATTCCCGCGACTGTCTGATTTTTCGGCAGAGTAAAAGTGTAAGTCGGATCGAGAATGCTGAATTTCGGTTTCAGTCTTATGCTTCCCATGGCGAGTTTTTCCTGCGTCTCTTCATTTGTAAGGACGCATCCGCCGTTCATTTCGCTTCCGGTTGCCGCAAGAGTGAGAATCGCGCAGATCGGAAGAGCCTTCTTCACACTTGTTCTGCGGATGAAAAAATCCCAGGGATCGCCGCTATAGTATCTTGCAGCCGCGATCGCCTTGCAGCAGTCGATGACGCTTCCTGCACCGGCCGCAATGATGAAATCGACTTTGTTTTCGCGGCAGAGTTCCGCACCTTTTGCGACGCTCGAAATACGCGGATTCGGGTCTATTCCGGGAAGTTCGGTGATTTTGACGGAAATTCCTGAAAGCTGTGAAATTATTTTGTCATAAAGCCCGCTTTTTTTTATACTTCCCTTACCGTAAGCGAGAAGCACAGATTTTACGTTTTCCTTCTCGAGTCTTTTACCAAGAACTTCGATCTGATTTTTGCCGAAAAATATCTCCGTCGGCATGTTGAGCAGAAAATTCTTCATTCTATTTGGTCTCCTTAACTTGTGAAATTTATTGCGATTTTATCGATTAAACTGAAATTAAAATTCGCCGGTTTTGTTGACGCTGTAACCTTGATCTTCTTTCCAGCCTGGAAGTTTTCTGAGTTCTTTCAAAGCCTCTTTTTTTGCATCGTCAACCGATTTTGAGCTGAAACCGAAAACAAAACTGTTTTTCAGAACGCCTTCAACCCAGTAAGCCGTCTGCAGAACTGCGAAAAAACCTTTGTTGAGAGCGGTTGTTGTGCCGGCTTTGACGTTTGCGTGACCCTGCTGCTTAAGCTGTTTTACTGCGTTGTTTTTTGCTTTCGTTACATTTTTTCCGTCTTCAAACGAAAATGTCCACGTAACTGAATTCCCGTCTTTGTCGAGAGCTTCGGCAAATGCCGCTGCACCGAAAACCGGAAATGTGAAAACAAAAAGCAGAAATATTATTAAAATCGATTTTTTCATAGAATGTCTCCTCAATTATAGTTTTTCCAAAAGTTCTTTTGCCTTTTTGTAGCGCTTGCTCTCGGGATCGACCGAATCAATGATTTTTTTAAGAAGTTCTTTTGCCGCTTCGGGATCGTCGTCTTTCATTGCATTGGCTTCCATGTAAAGTTTTTTAGCATCTTCTTCGCTCATCGCGGCTTTTTTCTTACTAGTATCCTTCTTGGGATCCGTTTTCGGCTCTTCTGTCTCGGGTTCTTCCGTTTTAGGTTCAGCCTTCGGTTCTTCCTTTATTTTTTCCTTGGGCTCTTCTTTTTTCGGCTCAGCTTTTGGTTCCGTTTTCTTGGATTCGGCTTTTTTGGAATCAGACTTTTTCGTTACGTTTTTTTTCGACTCAGCCTTTTTAGATTCGGCTTTTTTGGAGTCAGTTTTCTTAGATTCTTCCTTTTTCTGTTCGGCCTTTGTTTCTTCCTTTTTTTCAACTTTCTGTTCAGCTTTATTGGGAATCAGAGTCAGAAGCTTTTTGGCATCGTCGGAAAAAATTGAAGAGTTGGGGATCGATTTGAGAAGTTTCTCCGCTTCTTCAGGGTTCTTCTGAATGATGTTTTTCGCGTTGTTGAAAGTGATTTGATGGGTTCTTTCCTTTCCGATCAAGACAAGCCGTTCATTGAGCCACAGTTTGTAAGGATTGCTTCCCGGAGTTTTTGCATTTGCATCGAGTATTGCTTTTTCAGCGTTTTGAAGATCTTTCTTGTCGATCATTTTTTCTATCGCAAGTTTCTCTTTTTCACCGAAAACAAAGCTTTCGGATTGCGCCGGAGTTTGGTTTGAACCGGCAAAAACGAAGTAAGCTACGGCTCCGCCAATGACGATCAGGATTGCGATGATGATCCAGACAATCGCGGAAGACCCTTTTTTCGGAGTAAATTCTTCGCTGTCATCATCATCAACCGGAACAGTTTGTTTTTTAGGTTTCTGCTGCGTTTGCTTAAGCTCGGGATTGAGGATTTCGAACTTTATCTGACGTGCACCGACGGAAATTATGTCGCCGTCGGAAAGTTCGGCGGAAGTTACTTTCGAACCGTTGACTTTGATGCCGTTGCCGCTGCCGAGGTCGTTTACAACAAAATGATTATTTTCTTTAACGATTTTCAAGTGTTTTCTCGAAACAGATATGTCGCTGATTACAAAGTCGTTGTCCAGACTTCTGCCGGCCAGAATTTCATCTTTCGTGATTTCGATATTTTTGCCAGCATCTTTTCCGTCAACAATCGTCAGTCTTGCATCGGAAGAATGTCCGGAAAATGCAGAAAGGTCGATAATTGCAGTTTTTTCGGACGCAATTTCCTCATCATCGTCGTCAGGAAGATATTTCGATGAAATTGAAGAAATCGGCGGCGGAGTCGGCGTCGAATCAGATTTGTGACTTAACGATTCCTTTCTTGCCTTTTCAGCTTTGATTTTTTCCGCAAGCTTTTTCAGATATTCCTTGTCGATGGCCGGTTTTGCGTTCGTCTGCTTGTTTTCGTCCATTTTTTACTCCCAAAAATTTAAACAACCCAACAAAAAACTTTTAAAAAATAGCTATAAAAAGGTAAAAAGTCAAATTTAATGTTTTTTTCTCGCAAAAATGGCAAATATTTTTTCAACCTCTGTTTCCATGGTCGTTTTATTAGCTTTTTTGCAATTTTTGCTAAAAAATGTAGAAAAATTTTGATTTGCAGATTTCATTCAATAAATTATAGCGGTTTTTTTGTGAAGATTTTCAGTTTTGGGAGAAAGAAATGAGAAAAAACATTGTTGCAATGACATTCGTAGCGGTTTTTGTTTTTGCCGCATGCGGTTCAGTTTCCCTCTTTGAAAAGGGTAACGCAGCCCGCGAAACGGACAAGGTCAAGGCAAGAGGCTACTATCAGGAAGCCTGTGAAAAGGAAAATCATCTCGAAGCGTGCCACAACGCTGCCGTGCTCTGGCAGAACGGCGACGGCATAAGCGAAGAGAACAAAAATGCGAGAGAGCTTTTCCAAAAGGCATGTGACGGCAAGTTTGATGAATCGTGCTTCATTCTTGCCGATATGTGGGCTATGGGAAAAGGCGGTGTCTACAAAGATACCGATTCGGCTTTCAATCTTTATAAGGAGACTTGCGAACGCGGATTGGGAAAAGCCTGCCGCGGTGTCGGTCAGATATATGCCAAAGGCGGCGGTTCGATAGCTAAAAACGTTGAAAAAGCGAAAGAATATTTCGAACTTGCCTGCGAAAAGGGCGATATGAAAACATGTGTCGATTTAGGTCAGACATGGTCAAAGAAATTCGCTGAAGCTGAAGGATACGAAAAAGTTACCACTTTTTGGGGCAAAGCCTGCGAAAGCGGAATGAACGACATCTGTGAAAAACTGGCGGATATGATCGTTGCAACCAAAGGAAAGGAAGAAAGGGTTCCGCTTTCCCGCAGTTATTATGAAAAGGCATGTGACGGCGGATCGAAAGAGGCGTGCTACAAACTGGCCCGTGCAATGGTTGAAAACGTTGAAAGCTCAAACGAAGAAGCACAAACATATTACAAAAAAGCTTGCGATGCCGATCATGCTGAATCGTGTTACTACATCGGTGTTTACCTGAGTGAAACTTACGGCGAAACGCTTGAACTCGACAAACTCCGCGAAATGCACTCTTTTTACGATAAATCCTGCAAGAAAGGTTTTGAAGCGTCATGTCAGAGCGCCAATTCCCTGAAAACCACGATTACTGAGCAGGAAGAGGTGATCCGCAAGCAGGAAGAGGCTGAAAGACTTGCCGAGGAAGAAGCCCGCCGGGAAGCTGAAAGACAGGAAGCTGCCGCAGCTGAAAGGGAGAGACTTGAACGCGAAAAAGCAGAACTTGAAGAGAAGCTTGCCGAAGAAAAAGCGAGAGAAGAAGCTGAGCGTGAGGAACGCGAAGAGGCTGAAAGACTGAGACGCGAACGCGAAGAGGCTGAGCGCGAGGCTGCCGAAGCTGCAGAAGAGGAAGACGAAGA
>JAGCXM010000041.1 GCA_017961325.1 bacterium
CCAAGCACTCTTCAGGTGCGGCTTTTATCTGTTCCAAAAGTGTTTCGTAACTCATATTAGCCTCCAATTAAAGTCATACCTGCAAATTATAGTGAAAAACGGACGAAAAACAAGGGGTTACTTTCATCATTTAAATATTCAGGAAACTGATTTCACCGATATTTTCTGCTACCAGATTGGTAACTTTACCGATGAGGTTCATTCTGTTCGTTCTGATCCCGGCGTTATCGTGCATTACGAAAACTGCGTCGAAGAATGCGTCGAGTGCCGGTTTGAGCGAGAGGATCTTCATCGCAATTTCGAAGTTGTCGTGCATATTCTTGATTTCGTTTTCAACTTTGACTACTTCGGCGAAAAGGTTCTTCTCTTCATCCTGCTCGAAAAGTGCTTCGTTGACTGTTCCGACGGAAAATTCCTGTTTTTTCAGGATGTTGCAGCCGCGTTTGTAAAGTTGTACCAGTTTGGAAATCCCGCTTTCCTTGAGAAGACGCGAAATCGTCTCTGCCCGTTTTGCGACAACTTTCGGAAATTCTGCGTCGCGTGCCGTCGCAGCCTGGATGACAGGTGTGTCGAAACTTAATACTGCGTTGTATCTTGCGACTATGAAGTCGATTATCTCCTGCTTCATCTCATCTTTCGCGTTTTTGATGCGCGGAACGATGAGATTCCATGCGAATTCGACGACTTCCCTGATGTCGAGAGCGTAATTCTGCGCGACGGTGAGGAAACCGATCGCGTTTCTGCGGATAGCGAACTTGTCTTTGGAGCCGCTGGGCTTCATTCCCGCCATGAATCCGCCGACGATGGTGTCTATTTTGTCAGACATACTGAGGATCGTTCCGATTTCTGTTTTCGGAAGCTCGTCTCCTGCGTTTATCGGGAGATAGTGCTCATACATCGCTTCGCAGACATCCTTCTCGAATCCTGCGTGAAGTGCGTAGTATCTGCCCATGATCCCCTGAAGATCGGGAAATTCAAAGACGACGCCAGTTACGAGGTCGTTCTTTATCATTGAACCGGCCTTGAGAAGCCTCTCTTTCGCCGCAGCGTCAAGAGTGAAGCATTTTCCGGCGATAAAAGCGGCGATTTTGCAGATTCTTTCGACTTTTTCGCTGTAAGTCCCGAGATCTTTCTGGAAAAGAACCCCTTTGAGCCTTTCACCGAAAGAAGCGAAATCTTTGGCGAGGTCGTCGTTGAAGTAGAATGCCGCATCGGAAAGACGGGCAGAAACGACTTTTTCGTTTCCTTCGATCACAAGCGAATCTTCACGCGGAATGTTGTTGAGAACGCTTGCAAACTTGATGACCTGCGAATTTTTGTCGCTCAGAGTGAAGTATCTCTGGTCTTTTTTGAGGACTTTGACAACGAGCTCGACCGGCAGGTTTTTGTATTTTTCGGGAATGTTGCCGATGACGACATGCGGATATTCGACCATGTCGGTGACTTCATCAAGGAGAGCTTCGTCGATATTTGCAACAAGTCCGAGTTCTTCGGCTTTTTTCGCGACTTCTGAGCGGATGAACTCCTTTCTTTCAGTTCTGTCGGCCATAATATAGTGCGCCGTAAGAATTTCGTAATAATTCGAAGCATTTACGTCAAGAGCTCCGTTTGAAAGGAAGCGGTGTCCGAAAGAAGTTTTCGAGAATTTTATCCCTTCGAAATCGTCTTCAACAGGCTTTCCGTCGATCGAAAGGAGGATCCATCTTATCGGTCTTGCGAAAGCGAAAGTGTTTTCAGCCCAGCGCATGCTTTTTTTGAAGTTCGCAGCGTGGAGAGCCGCCTTTACAACCGGAGCGATGACTTCTTCGAGAGATTTTCCCTTTTCTTCGACAAAGCCGGTGATCACTTCGCCTTTTTCGCTGTTTTCAAAGAAATAGTCGGTGATTTTGTTCTTTGCCAGGAAGGCTTCGCCCGCTTTGGAAAGGGTCCCGTCAGCGTTGAGAGCCACTTTTTTCGGAGCTCCCGTGACTTTTTCGCGGATGTCGGGCTGTTTTTCAGGAAGTCCGGTGCAGACGAGAGCCGTCCTCGAACATGTTGAAAATTCCTTGCAGTTTCCGACAGTTACGCGCTGTTTTTCAAGTTCGGAAAGGACTTTTTCCTTAAGCTGCGAAACAAAAGGAAGAATAAAACTTGCAGGAAACTCTTCATAACCGATTTCAAAAATAAAATCCGACATTTATCCCTCCTTAAAACTTTCAGCGTATTTTTTTGCAGCGGCACACGCAAGGTCTCTGATGCGCATGATGTATCTCTGCCTTTCAGTGACCGAAATAGCGCCTCTTGCATCGAGAATGTTGAACGCGTGGCTTGCCTTGATGCAGAATTCGTAAGCGGGGCGAGGAAGCGATTTTTCGATAAGTTCTTTCGAAATTTTCTCGTATTTGTCGAAAAAAGCGAAAAAATTTTCTACCGGAGCCTCTTTGAAGTTGAAAGTCGAAAATTCGACTTCGTCAGCCTTGTGGACCGTGCCGTATTTGACTTTGTCGTTCCACTGCAGATCGTAAACGTTTTCGACTCCCTGCAGATACATACAGATCCTCTCCAGACCGTAGGTAAGTTCTACCGGAACCGGTTTAAGGTCGATACCGCCTACCTGCTGGAAGTATGTGAACTGGCTGATCTCCATTCCGTCAAGCCATACTTCCCAGCCAAGACCCCATGCGCCCAGAGTCGGGCTTTCCCAGTCATCCTCGACAAAGCGGATATCGTGCTCCGCCGGGTCGATCCCGATGACTTTGAGGCTTTCCAAGTAAAGCTGCTGGGCATCTTTCGGGCTCGGTTTTATGAGGACCTGAAGCTGGTAGAACCTCTGCATCCTGTTCGGGCTTTCGCCGTATCTGCCGTCAGTCGGTCTGCGCGACGGCTGGACATAGACAGAGCTTATATTCGCCGGATTCAGCGCGTAGAAAAACGTCGCGGGGTGGAAAGTTCCGGCACCCATTTCCAGATCCCACGGCTGAACCAGTATGCAGCCGCGTTCCATCCAGAATTTTTCAAGTCGAACGATCATTTCCTGAAAGGTAAGTCCCTTCATTTTGGCCTCCCAAAAAAATTAGCGCACGAATATAGCACAAAGAAGTGCTAAGTCAAAAACAAGCCGAAATTTACTTCCGGGGAAATCTCTTCCGACAATTTTCCGGATTATGTTGACAATATTGTCAAAATTATTATAACTATTCGGAAAAGTTTTGTTTTATAGCAGAATGCGGAGGTGGGAGATGTTAAAAGTTTTGTTTTTACTGGTTGTTTTTTGCACTTCATCGCTTTTCGCGCAAAGTGTTTCTGTTCTTGACGACAAAGTCAAGCTCAACGATGACGAATTCGTTCAGTCGATTGTTAAAGCCGATACGATTGTCGCCGGCAGATACATTCAGGGCGGCAAAACCAAAGCGAAGGTTTTGGTCGAAAAGGCTTATGTCGGCGATGTTTCGGGTGAGATCGAAATCACCGGCATTGACGGTGAAAAACTGAGACGCCGTTACAAACGTGACGACTACAAAAAAGCAGATCTTTACGTTTTTATTCTGAAAAAGGACACGAAAACCTACAAACTGCTTCCGAACAGCATCACGATTCCGCTTGCAAAGGACAATACTAAAGCGAATTTTTCGTTCAATACTCCCCATTTGATGAATTTCTGGCTCCCGTTCGATGAAAAACTGTTTGAAGTCGCAGTCAAGGGAATCCGCGAGCATGCCGACAAAATGCAGAACGAATCGACTCAGAATGCCTTTTCAAAACTTATTGACGGATACGTCGCTAAAAAGGACACGACTTCGCTTCGTGAATCTCTCGCTGTGGCGAAGTTGGCGCAGCTCAAATTCGATGAAGAGCATTATGACAATCTGACTGCCGGAAAGGATACTCTTTCCTGTCTTGCGATTAAGTTTTCTGGCGAAATCATGGGCGGAATATATTTCGACCATAACGTTCTGCCGAAAGCCGAGACTTTGAGTGCAGACAATCAGACCGCGTTCGGATATGCCGCAATGAGCATCTATTCAAAGCAGAGTGTTCCCGTTATCGGAAGAATGCTGAATAAAATCAGCCTGTATTCACCTGCTTCGAGCGAATGTTTCCCCGATATGAAGCCTGCTTCGAACAAAGAGGTTTTTGTCAGGGCTTTGATTGAAATCGATTCTCCGGAGACGATAGGATTGCTTGCGACACAGCTTGAAAGCGGCGATGCAAACTGGCTTTCGAGAGTTCTTGCGATTATCGCCGAATATGACGGTGCAGATCTGGTCGAGCTTGTTCTCAAGGCTGCAACAAATGAAAGACTTTCCGAAAGAAAACTTGAGTTCAGCAACTATTTCAACAAGGTTAAATCGAAAAGTGTTGCCGAAACCCTTGTTTCTCTTTTCGGCAAAAGCGGTGATTCCTATTGGAAAAAGACGATTCTTTCGGTTGTCGGAACCTATCAGTTCGCTGAATCGCTTCCTTTCCTCATTCAGGTTTTGAACGAAGATTCGAAGGAAGAGATAAGAACGACTGCTGCAATGTCGATCGGTCAGGTCGGCAATGCAGGCGGGGCGAAACCGCTTTACGAATTCATCGTCCGCGAAAAATCAATTCTCGCGAAGTCGATCGGAATCCAGTCTCTTGCGAAAATCGGCGACAAATCGGTTCAGGATTATCTCAAAAAACTTGTAAGCGACGAAGCTGATCCGAAAGTCCGCGAAGAGGCTGCAAACGCCATCGAAGACAACCTGTTTATTCTCAGATACGGCAAAGAAAAAGATTGATTTCTTCAAATATTTCAGAACATCTTGAAGCTTGGCTTCTTTGGCAGAACGAACTTCAGCCGTTTCTGTTTGACGATTCTTTCACCTCTGAAATTCAGTCCGGACTTGCGCAGTTGACTGCCGAACCTTTTGGATACGGTAAGCCGAAGGATCTCTTTCCAGCTCAAAAAGTTCCGGGAAAGGTTGAAGAGCCGATTGATGAATCTTTGCCGCCTCTTGAAAAGCTGCGGATAAAAGCCGAAAAATGTTCGGCCTGCCGCCTTGCTGCAAAGCGGACAAAGACGGTTTTCGGCGAAGGCAATCCGAATGCTGAAATCATGTTCGTCGGCGAAGGGCCTGGCGAAGACGAGGATCTGTCGGGCAGACCTTTTGTCGGAAGGGCAGGACAGCTTTTGACGAAAATAATTGAAAACGGTATGAAAATTCCACGCGGGCAGGTTTATATCGCAAATATCGTGAAATGCCGTCCGCCCGCAAACAGGGATCCGATGCCGGATGAAGCTCAGTGCTGCATCGGTTTTTTAAAAGAGCAAATAAGTATTGTTAAACCTAAGGTTTTGATTTTATTGGGTAAAGTTGCAATGAAAAATCTGCTCGGGTTGGAAGGCGCAATCACAAGGGCGCGTGAATCGACCTACGAGTATGACGGAATAAGGGTTTTTGTTACGTATCATCCGAGTGCCCTGCTCAGAAACGAATCTTACAAGCGGCCTGTCTGGGAGGACATAAAAAAAGCGATGAAGTATTTGGGGATGATGTAACCGGAGACTTGCTGAAAAGTCTCGCTGTTTGTTGAAATTAATTTTTTTTATATAGGTTGGTGGAAAATGTTTGAAAGAAAAATTTTATCCATTGTTTTTATTGCGTTTTTTTCTGTGAATCTTGCGGCGTCATCCGTTTTGGAGCTTGTAGGAGCGCAGGATTCTGTTCATCCGTTCACTTCGAGAATAATTTCGACCGGCGCCGAAGCGGCATACTTTAATCCGGCAGACCTCGCAACTCTCGATGATTCCTTTAAAATCGGATTCGGAATGACAATCCAGAACAAGTCGATAAGCCACGCGAAAAGACCTGACGGACACAATATAACCGATCTTATTTATGATGTTGACACCGGAAGCATGGGAGCAGGTATAGACGGATTTTACGCGCCCATGGCGACAAAAGATCTGCTCAACAAGCGCGGATCGGCAGACTATGACTCTTTTGACGGCGTAATAACTCTTGGAGCCGTCAAGAACATCGCGAGAAAAAGCCTTGAAAAAATAGGCGGTCAGCTCACCGTCGGCGTTTATGCACTTATTCCGTTTTCCGGAATACAGACTCAGGAACCTTTTTTTAATGACGAAAGGGAACAGTATTTTTCAAACAGTCTTCAGTTCGAGCTTTACGGTGACAGGCTTAAACAGTTCAGTGCTGCTGTTGCTCTTGCAGGAAGATTCGGCCGCTACTTCAGAATCGGCGCTGGTCTTGCGATTTCAACTTACACCAAGACTCAAAACCGTGTTTTCGTTCCGAGTCCTACTGATCCGGCGGTTCAGCTCATTAATGCGAATATGAATGTCGGAGCTTCGGTCATGCCTTACTTTTCGTTCGTGGTCAATCCGGTTGCGGAATGGCATCTCACCGGAACGTTCCACTTTCCGACGAATACCGGGATAGTCAAGCTCAACAATGAAATGCAGGTCCTGGGTTGGGAATACGAAGAAGGAACCAAAACAGGATATCTTAAAGCGAATTCTTCAATGACGGCAGGTTATCAGCCGATAAAACTTTCAATCGGAACCTACTACGATTTCAAACTTCCGAAAGACTACATTCTTACTCCGATGGCCGGTTTTGAATGGTCACGCTGGTCGACTTACGTCAACCGTCACGGTGAAAAGCCGTCGGACAAATGGGACGATACTTTTTCAGCTACCGCAGGATTGATCATGCGTCATGCTGAACGCAGGGCAGCATTCGGCTTCAACTTTGTTCCAAGTCCGGTTCCTGCTCAGACCGGCAGAGAGAACTATGTTGACAACGACAGAATGGGTTTTTCACTTGGTTACCACGAATATTTCGACATTACGGATCAAGTCAAGATCGGCGCCGGCATAAGCGGCTCGCTGCAGTGGTTACTCAGCAGAACGGAAGAGAAGGATCTCGAGCGTGAGATGAAGGACGGAGGACTTGTTGACGAACTTCCCGACGATGCGGAATATTACGGTTCTCAGGTTACCGCGGAAGAATTTGAAGAGATAAAGGCAGGACTTCAGACGAATAATCCCGGTTTCCCGGGCTGGACAAGCAAAGGTTTTCTTTTGAATATAGGTGTTTCAGCAGAAGTTATATGGTAAAATTAGCAACTTTTTAAGGAGGAAAAAATGAAAAAATTCATGATTTCAATCGCAGCTATCTGTGCAGTAATTTTCTTTATTTCATGCGGAGATAACACTTCCACGAAACAAGATGAGAACAATACCGAACCGGATACTGAAAATGGGACCGGTGACGAAAACGTAAAAGATGACGAAACCGAAAACGGTAACGGGAACGGAAACGTCGAAGAAACAGATTCCGATGATCCGGCAGATTCAGGTGATCAGACCGATTCTGTCGAAGAAACAGATTCCGATGATCAGGCGGATTCAGAAGATCAGACTGATTCCGACGAGCCTGAAAACTGTGAGCTCAGCGAACTTGAACAGGAATTCGTAGGAACATGGGCTCAGAAGATAATCCTTCGTTCTAAATCAAGTACGACTCTCGCCAAAAACGTTCCGAGCGTAACGACGCGTTACCTTGTTGTCGAAATAAAACCCGATGCGAACTGCAAACTTGATTTCAATAAAAAGGCGGACCAGATCTGCAGAACCGACAACAGAACCGGCGACAATATTGCAAATAAAGGTGTCGTAAAATTCAACGAACCCGATTCCAAATTCAACACGATTTTCCATCACTGGAAACCTGCAGATCTCCCGGGACACGAAGGAGAGGCTTACCTTGAAATTGCGGAAGAAGGCGGAGAAAAGACATTCAAACTCAACAAAGACTGGGAACTCCGCGGTGCGAATATGAGTGATCCTTCGACGGAAGATATGGTTGCCAATAAAAATGATGCCAGAATTTTCGATCACGACGGTGACGGAAATGCTGCCTTCACAATTAAATTCAACGGTTTCGTAAGCGGTCCGATGTATTATGTCCAGAGACTCAGCCACGTCCTTACCGGAAAAGTCGTAGGCGAAGGCAAGATCGAAGGAAACGTAGAGTGGAGTGATGAACAGTTCGCTCACCCCGACACACCGAACGCGACCCTCAAAGGTCAGAAAACGACCGTTACCGATACGTCAATGAGTGTATTCCAGCTCGTAAAAGTTGATGATTCAATGGACTGTGCAACGCTTCTTGAGAATGCAAACAGCATTTTTGACATCGCTGATCCGAATACGGATGTTCCTCTTGACTAGATTTTAGCAGATTCATGATTTTTAAGTCCCTCTGCGGAGGGGCTTTTATTTTTTAGGAGTTCTTTTATGAAGAATTTGGCAACAATGTTTTCGGTTCTCCTGCTGCTTGTGTTTGCAGTTTCTTGCAGCAATTCGACAACCCGGACCGGGACTGTTGACGACGATCCGATGGATAATGAACGGAACGATAATGAACAGAGTGACGCGGAAAATGACGATTCCGCCAGCGGTTCAGACGATGACGGTGACGATTCCGCCAGCGGCGGGGAAAACAACGGCACTACGCCCGGCAACAACAATAAAATCGTTGAGAATCTTGAATTTGAATCGGGCTTTTTCTTTGTTGAAGGCGTAGAATATTCACTTAAATCGCGTTCTGACAAAACAGGAAAGGCGATGATATGGTATAATTTCCAGCCGGCTGACGAGAATCCCGAAGAAAAACCGCTTTTTGTCTTTTACAACGGCGGGCCGGGTTCGGCGTCAGCGATCGTTTTTCTATACAACACTGCAAAAAGAACCGGTGATCAGGCGTTTTCCGAAGACGGTTTCGCCGAAAACGGTTCGAGTTGGACGCAGCTCGGAAATCTGCTTTATGTCGATGCGCGTCAGACCGGATTTTCTTACGGCATAATAGACGATCCTGAAGACAGAAACGAAAGAAGAACCTATTTTTCGACTTCAAACTTCAACGTTTTTGCCGATGCGGCTGATTTCATCCGCGTCATTCTGCGCTTTTTGAAAACACATCCGGCGCTTGAATCGAATCCCGTCATTCTTGCCGGCGAAAGTTACGGCGGAACGAGATCAACGGCGATTCTCAACATTCTTCTCAATGTTGCCGATTATGCGGAAAACAACAGGGTTTTCTACGACGAAACGCTTTTCGAGGAAATAGCGGCCCATTTCAAAAGAATTGATTCAAATGTCAGCGGAATGCCTTCGAAAGAGGATGTCGCAAAACAGTTCGGCAGACAGATCATGATTCAGCCGCTCATTGCCGGAAACGAACAGTTTGAAGCGGAAGGCGAACTTCTCGAACGTGATGACAGTCCGCTTTACGTCGTTCAGGATGAAACTGGAGTAAAATTCAACAAATGCAGCGGTTTTAATTGTAATAAGCACAACAATGCGCTGATCTATATACAGCGTGCCGGACGCGATATTTACTCTTACCGCAGGCCTTACAACTGGCTTTTCGACTACACCGATGTTGCGACTGCGAAAATGCTGCATATGCCTATGTTTGAAGAGTTTATTCTGAATGATCCGCGCAAAATCGACGAACTTTACGCCGAGAACAGGACCGGTGTTTTCAGATATGCCGATGTTCCCAACTTATGCTCGAGAAATCTGACGGATGCTGCTTTTGCGGATCTTCCGGAAATTGAACGGATCGTTTTGAAAAACCGCATCGTGCAGAGAAATCTGAAACCGCTTTCAACCGGAAATCTTGAAAGCGTTTTCGGTGATTTGCAGGCGTATGACGAATACTTCGTTGATTTGAACTACGACATAAATTCGGCGTTTTACAGCGGGGCGGTAAGCCATTATGACACGGTGAACGGCGAAATGTTCCTTGAAAACATAAAGAGCGTGAAAACTTTCATAACTCAGGCGGAAGAGGACATCATAATTTATGCGAAAGGTATTCCGGAATCCCTCAAGAGTTTCAACGGTGTTTCTGGCGTAACGGTCAAAGACGACTCTTTTACAGTCAACTTTTCGGACGGTCAAAACGTCGAAGTTACATTCCCGTTTTATCCCGAAAGTTCGCACAGCGTTTCCGTAAATCAGCCGGCTAAGTTCTTCAACGATGTCAGAAACTGGCTTTAAATTTAGAATTCATTGTAATTTTGCATAAATCGGCGATTTAATGTATAAGCGTTGCGATAGTTGTTTGGTTTGATAAAAAGGAGAGCAAAATGAAAAAACTTATGTTGCTTTTGATTATTTTTTCGATGTTTATGACCGTTTCCTGCAACAAAAAGATGATTAAGGGGACAAATATCGAGGAAACGCCCGATTCAAAGGAGATTCTGACTGTTTTCGGCTATTATATGAAAGGATTCAAAGAGCAGAATCCCGATATTTTCTTGGAGTATATTTCCAAAAATTATTACGACACGAACGGAACGGACGAGGCCGGTGACGATATTGATTACGACAAACTTGTAGAGATTCTCAAATCCGATGCGTATCACAGCCTGGAAAAGGTGAACATCACCTGCATAATCAAGGATCTTCTGTTCGATGACGATAGCAGGGAGCGGGCGAGGCTGCTGTTCTTCTTTGAAGTCCGTTTCAAGATGAAAAGTTCTGTTCCTCCGGCTGAGGAAAACGCTTTCACCCAGCCGGACGGAATGACGAATCACAAGGTTTCAGAGAACAACCAGATGAAATTCGTCAAAGAAGACGGCAAGTGGAAAATCGTCAGCGGAATTTAGAGCAAAACCCTTTTCACGAATATTATTCCCAAAGAAATAATCAGTGAGACAGTCCCGAAAAACAGCGGGAAAAAGCGGTTCCCGGGAAGATTTGTCCCTTCATGCAGCAGAACCGCCGAAACAACGGTCGTTGTGCAGACTACTGACAGCAGGATGAAATCGGCGATGTTCGGCTGTTTCTGCAAAAAGCCGAGAATGTTTAACGATATAATCAGTCCGGCGCACAATGCGGCAAGCAAAAGTTTTTTGTTGCGCTTGAAAAGTTCAATGATTTCCGGCATAAAACATATGGAAAACGCGATAACCGCAGCTGTAAAATATACAAGTGACAGGAAAATGTGATTCTTGAAAATCGTGTTTATCGGGAAGTATGCTTTTGTATGAGGTGCTACGCCGAAAAGTTGCATGCCGGCTAGAAACATACTGCCGTAAAAGCCTATTATTATGTTTAAAAACGTTCTTAAAATGCTGCGGGAAACGATGTAGCTCAGTACTGCGAACGCAATAAGCAGGGCAATCATTTCAAAGAAGAAATAGCTGTCCTGTGTGCTGAATCTGTATAGCGTTAAAATATCCAGCAGCGCTTTAGAGAAGTCGCCGCGCAGATACTGGAGTTTTATCGGAGTTCCCTCAATCCATGCGTGGACAAGCGGAATGTAAATGATAGGACTTAAAAGTGCAAGGTATTGAATTTTATCGACTTTTAGCCCGAGAATATAGCGTGCGCACAATGCGAAATAAAAGAAAACGAAAGTAAACCACATGGAGTGGTGAGTTGCCACGAAATATGAAAAGAACGGTGTTCTGGCAAACACTTCAGTTTCAAGATAAACTCTTGATAATATTACCATAAACAGGAATATAAAAAAAAGGCTCTCTGGGATTTTACCTGGTTTTATGCTTTTCATTGCAGCCTCAAAGTTCGACGGTCGTCTCCTGCAGCAGGAGCGCGACATTTTGCATTGCGGGAATTTCTTCCTTCAACTCTTTAACCAGTTCTTCGGAAGTCGTTTTCGGCTTCATTTTGATGTGGTAGGCGTATTCAAGCCTTTCGCCGACGGCGATTTCCTTCAAAGTGATAAGCGCGAAAACCTTGCAGTGTTTTTTCAGAATTTCACCCATTTTCTGAATGTCGAGTTCGCTTGTCGCAATGTTGAAACGTAAAATTCCGTCAAAGTATGATGCCTTGCTGACCTGAGAAAAATAGAGAACGAATGCCGCGATGTCGAAAAATATAATCCCTACGAAGGCCATAAGATAGGCGCCGATTCCGCAGGCGATTCCGCTAGACAACGCGGCGAACATAAAAATAATGTCTCGCGGATCCTTGAAATTCGTTCTGAAACGGATGATCGAAAGGGCGCCCAAAGTTCCTATTCCCGTTGCAACGCTGTCGCCGATAGCATGCATTATCGTTGCCGTTATGATTGAAACAAGCATCAGCGCCTGAACGAAGTTTCTCGAATAGGAAAGGCCGCGGAAAGTTTTTATGTAAGTCAGGCCTACAGAAACTGAAAGAATGAACGCAAGTGCTGCCGCAAAAATCACGCTGAGCGGTGAAAGCGGCGAAGAAGAAAGGTTGTTCGTCAGGAAATCAGTCATATATTTCTCCATAGTTTGAAACATTATACCAGATGTTTTCAGGTTTGTTGTTCAATATCATACGCCTCATTCCGTAGCGGAATTTTGAAAACGCCAGAGACTTCAAATCAAACGTTTTCACAAGATCGACCATCCAGAGCGGAAGATTTGCTACAGAACCTTTTAGCTCGAGAATGCACTGTGCCTCCGTTCCGAAAATATTGGAAGTGTCATAGCTTTCCATCTGTTCTTTCGGCGGACGGATATTGAAAGAGCGTTCTTCGACAGCCTTGAAATTGGCATCAAAAGTGACTCTTGCGTATTCGTCGGTTTCGCTTATCCACGCCATCCGGTCGTATTGTGTCAGAATTTTCGGCTCGGCGTTGTATGAGAGTGCGAGGTATTGAAACATATCCATATTTTTTGCATTAGTTCCGGTAAGACCGAATTCTTCCGAAGCTTTTAGAGAGTAAAAAACCTTTTCAATGTCGTCGCAGTTCAGTTTTACCCTGTATTTTTTTCTGTTTTCGCCGAATTTGCACTTGATTTCCCAGAAGTATGGCGGTTCGGGATTTTCGCCGTAAGATCGGATCCGCATATTGAAGCGGTTTTCCTTTTTTTCCAGACGGTTTTTCAAGAAAGTGTAGAACGGCGTGTCGAAATAAAGGTTGTTTATCCTGTAAAACTGGTTCGGCGAAGTCTCGGAATATTTGTCGAGAAAACAGTAGGCTTTGACGAAGTCCGAAATCGGCCTGATCATATCGCGGGAAATGTGGTATTTGTATTCGAAACGCTGTAAGACGGACGGAATTTCGGTCTGTGTGCTGGTTTTGCTCATTCGGTTTTTCCGTAGAGAAAGTTTCTGCCGTTTTCATCTTCATACATTCCCGAAAGATAGGCTAAATTTATGTATCTTTCGTAGATTTTAAGTTCCAGTTCCGCCATTTTGAGCTCTTTTTTCAGGATTCGTTCCTTTAATTTGATGATCATCAGCGGATTTACCCCTTCGATCGAGGAATATTTTGACATTATGCCGCTTTTTTCCACTTTTTTCTTTCTTTCTGCAAGCACTCTGTACTGCCTGATTTCACGCTTCAACATTATCAGGGCGCTGCGGATTTCCGCCTTTTTGATTCGGCTCTGAGTGTCAAACTCGGAAGTTTCTTCCAATGATTTCAGATGTTTTTTCAAAATTGAAGTCTGATTGTTCTTGAATCCTGGAATCGAAATCGCAAAACCTATGGAAAATCCGCGTGAAGGTCTGTCATTGCGGTTTTCGGTGTCGTATTCAATTGCAATGTATTTCAGCCAGTCCCTCTCCTTCGCCTCTTCAAGTGCGATTTCGTTCCGTGCAACTATCGCCCTCAGCGTCTGCAGATCGGATTCCGTCTTTGAAGCGCCGGAAATCTCACCGAGCGAATCGGCGAATTCTTCGATTCCATCTATCGAGATGATTCTTTCTTTATCGAAAACGGGTTTTTTTTCTGAATTCATATCGCTTCGGACGGTGTTTTCTATCGATTCGACCGTTGATTCAAGTTCGATTTTTTTCATTTCAAAGTCGGTGATTTTGTCTTCGATATCCATTTTGTCGATTTCGGTCGTTTCGGCAGTCATCGCTCCGATTTTTTCGGTGACGGAAAGCTTGTCTTCAAGCAGTTCCTGCATCGAATAGATGAGTTTCAGTTCTTTTTTGTGCTGAATGTAGTAAACTATCGCGCTGTATCTTTCAAGCAGAACTTCTGAACGTGCTGATTTGTATCCTAGTCTGTAGATATTCTGCGAGTTTTTGATGAATTCGCGGGTGGCTTTCGTTTCGCCGAAACCCCTGAAATAGAGGCGCAGAGCGTAAGTCTGCTCAAGAATGTCGAAATTTCCCGTTTCACTTCTGAATTCAAGATTTTTTACCCACGGCGTGTTGCTGTAACTTTCAAAAGAATCAGACAAATTTTTTTTTGATGTGATACGCGGATCATTTTTTGCCGATTCGATGTATTCGGCAATCGTAAGATCTTCACAAAAAACAAGCTGAGCAAAGAAAAGTATGAAAAAAATCGGTGGAAAACGCTTCATATTCTGCCCAAATTCAGAAATTTCGAGTTTTCATTCTGACCTAGATCGAAAAATATGAAAAAATTTTTGTTTTCATCAACGGCAATCCCTTCGGGTTTAAGTTCCGGAAAGTCTTTCAAAATGGTGCTTTTTCCGTTTTTGAACCTGTAAAAACCGCCGCATTTTTCGTTAGTACAGGAAGCAGTGAAGAAAAATTCCTCTTTTGAAATCATGTAAATATCTGAAATTCTTCGTTCTTTCGGCAAATCTTCAATAAATGAAAGCTTCAGCTGATTTTCGGACAGTTTTCTTTCCGCAAAAATTTCGGCGTAGTCGGAAATCTCTAAAATCACCACCTTTCCTTTAAAAAGCGGATTCTTGAATGCAACGAAAAGCGAGTTCCCGAGAACCGACATTCCTTCAATATCGATTGATTTTCCTAAGATTCCGCTTTTCAGAAATTCAGCCGCGTCCGAGTTTGATTTTTCGGCAAAATCTTTAAGGATTCCGTAAAAATCGACCGGTTTTTCAAGTTTTGCCGAATTATCCGAAACGGTGATTCTTGCCAGAATTCTTCTTTCGGGTTTAAGCTTTCCTTTTTTGGAATAGCTTAGCGACGACATGATAAGATATGAATTCCCCGACTCTTTTGCTATCGATTCCAAATCATTGATTTTATTGAAATTTTCAATTAGAACTCTTTCCGCTTTTCCGTTTTTGTCAACCGAAAAAACAATCGGGGTTTTCCTTTCGGTTTCATCCGAAACGACGAGGAATCTGCCGGTTTCAGTAACGAAAACCGCACCTGACGCCTCTATTTTCACCGATTCTCCCGAAACAATGCTTTTAAGCCCTTCGCCATTTTGGAGATGGGACGGGGTGAGGTTAGTGTCTCCCTTGCCGTTCCGAAGAGATGTTTCCTGAAACGTCCCGCTTTCTTCCGTTTTTTGAGGTTTATTCAGTTTTTTTTTATCTCTTTCTTGAGCGGAAAGTTTGGAATGCGGGAACGAAAAAAGTGATTCCGCGACTCTTTCAAATCCGTTTCTGCCGCCTGAAATCGTCACTTTTTCACCCAAAATGAAGCCGTTGTTTTCGGGAATCTTCACGATGATCTCCCTGCCCCAGATCTCGATGTTCGGATTTTTCAGAAGACGCGCCGGAAGCGGGACTATCCTTCCTCCGAGCCCTGTTACGATGCCGTGAACCGGCTCGTTAGCGTTTGCCGACGAAATCGTTACTTTGTCTCCGGTTTTTATAACCGAAAACTGCGATTCAGGAATGTAACCTTTGACGAACGACGGTTCTTTGTTGACTATCGAAAGAATCGGGCTGTATGCCGCTATTTTTTCACCGCCCTTGAAAAAAATCTTTTCGCCGTTGCCGTTTTTTACGAAAACGCTGCCGACGATTCCTTCAAAAGGTGCGTAAAGCGCCATGTTTGAATTCTGTTTTTCAAGTGATTCTAGTTCTGCTTGGAGTTTCTCCGCTTCGACATCTTCCGGAGTTCCGCCGCCTTCTAGCATTTTTTTATACATTCTGTTGATTTCGGCGAACTCTTTTTTCCGCTCTTCCATAGCCGACTGCAGTGATTCAATCTGAATTTCTACCGGATTTTTCGTAGAATCGGATGAGTTCGTAATTTTAACGCTTTTAAGCCCGCCGGAAAGCTCTCTGTTGATTTTAAGCTGGTTTTCGAGAGTCTTTATCTGCGTTTTGAGTTCGCTCGTAACGGCGCGTTCAGCCGCTTTGTTCTGGAGTATTTTCGATTTGATTTCAGCTTCGCTCATTCCCCGTTTCGTCTGAATCTGAAGAAGCTGCGTACGGATGTCGGCGATTCTGAGCGTCAGTTCCTGACTTTCGAGTTCTGCGAGTTTCTGCCCTTCGGAAACGGAATCGCCTTCCATAACCAGAATCTTTTTTATGCTTACGGAAGTGTCTGAATTTATTATTGTTTCATTTGATTCGGCAAATCCCTGGAAAGTCGTTGTCTCATCTCCGGCATATATGATTATACCGACAACGACGGCAGTTAAAACGGCAACGAATGAGAGTAGAAGAGTCAGTCCCTGAATTTTAGTATTGTACAAGATGAAAAACCCTCAATTTAAAAAAGCAAAAACAAGATTTTATAGGGTAAACCGTTGCTTTTGTAAAGTTTTTTATGTTAGAGGTGGTGTCAGGTTTTGCTGACAGCTTTCAAAATTTTCTATTTAGCCAGGACAAGTTCCGTCGGGAAAACGATTTGAAAAACAGTTCCGTTCGGCGAAGTTTCCTTGAGAATAATGGTTCCGCCTGAAAGTTTTACGATTTTTTCGCAGGTCGCGAGTCCCAAGCCGTTTCCGTTCTTTTTAGTCGTGTAGAACGGTTCGAAAACTGCGTTTCTGTGTTCCGGCGGAATACCCGGACCGTTGTCTGCGACTTCGATAAGCAGTTTTCTCCTCTTTTTAGTTGCGATAACTTTGATTCTTCCCTGCCGATCGGTTTTTTCAAGTGCCTGAAGGCTGTTGTTTACGAGATTTACAAAGACGTTTTTCAGGACATCCCAGTCGAAAACGAATTCTTTGCCTCCGGTTTGGTCAATAAAATCAACTGTTTGATCTGCATAACGGAAAAACTGCTTCATTTCGGCAAAAAACGATCTGAAATTGTAGGGATAAGGTGAAAGTTTGATGTTTCTGCCGTAAGCGAGCATTTTTTCGATAGTTTCATTGAGTCTTTTCAGTTCTTTGAGCGAAATATCCAGATATTCCGTATCAACATCCTTTTTTCTGTCAACGGCGTCTTTAACGACTTCTATGTTGAACATAATCGAGGTCATGGGAGAACGCAGTTCATGCGCCACGAACGAGAGCATTTTGTCGACTTCATTGAAATGCTTGAAGATTTCTACTTTTTTTTCTGATTCTATGACAGTCGCGAAAAGAGAGAGTTTTTCATATTTGTTGAGGGTGATTTCAATCATGTTGTTGACGCAGAGCATGGCGTTATGTGAAATCTGTTTTGAATTTATTACGAAAAAACCTGAAAGTTCGTTGTGATAGACGACTGGAATGAAAAAGTCGCCGCCGGTTTTTTTTACGAATCCTTCAAGCAGAGGCTCTGAAATCAATGCGGAGTTTTTTGAAAGGTATGTTTCGTGCAGAAAAATCTGTTCGCTGAAAAGCGGCTGGAAATCTTCGGTTCCGCTGTAAAGTTCTGAAGGGATCGCGCTGCTCCGGTCGAAAGGTTCCTCGAAATAGACGTATTTGAACTGTTTTATCTCGTGAAACCAATCTGTGACACAATTGTTAAATTTTGTAAAAAGTGTTGAAATTTCAGCTACATCCTCTATCTCAATGCGGTATTTGTTAAGGCAGGTCTGGTAGTAGTTTCTGCTTTTGTGAATAAAACTTTCGACCGATGAGGAAAAGTAGGAAATCAGAATTCCGGCGATCATGAAAACCGCAAAAAGCATGATGAGAACAATTAACGAAAAGTATGCGCTTCCGAATAATTTTAAGACAAAAAACCTTAATGAAAACAATGTTTCAATTAGGAAAGAAGCCAATATCGAGTATAGTAAGAATAGCCAGAAATTCGTTTTGTTGATTCCTGTAGAAGAAATAGTGTTGGTGTGGACGAAAAATCCGATGACTGAAACATAAGCGACCGTGAAAATTATAAGCAGAACATTGAAATAAACTGGGTTGTAAAACATTGCGGCAAAAGCCGAGACAAGGGAAATAAGACACGAAACCAAAGCGACGGCTGAAATGTTGAAAATTACGTATTTTTTTACATTGCTGTTTAAGTATTTGATCTTTCTAAGAATTATAGGAATGTCGATTGCGATGAAAAGGATCGGAACGACAAAATAAACCAAATAAATCGTACTTTTCATATAGGCGAAAAGAGCTGCAGAAACAATGAGCGACAAAATTATTATTGCTCCCCAGATAAAATTGGGAAGGACGCCGTGAGGAAAAGAATATATGTAAAGAGTTGAAAATATTGAAAAACTAAGCAACGCTACGAAAAAGTAGACTTTGGAGAATGGAAAGTAGACCGCTGCAACCGACGAAAAAATAAAAACGCTTGAAATCAGGATGAAAAACATCCAGAGATTCTGAGGAAGTCCGCGCCCTTTTATCATTATGTGCCAGCCTAAGGCCGAGGTGATTGTTGCGCAGAAAATGATTAAAAATAAAAAAACAGCAGATTCAGTCATCTTTCCGAAGATCGTATTCTTCTATTCTCTTGTCAAGCGTAGGCCGGGTAATTCCTAATAATTCAGCGGTCTTACCTTTGTGCCAGTTCGTTTGTTTAAGTACGAACTCTATGTAATTCTTTTCGACGTCGCGAAGAGGGAGCAGCTTGTCTGGCGTATTGAAAAATTCGCAGACATTCTGTTTTTCCTTGGGATCGTTCTGCTCCTTTTTTTCGGGAATGAGGAAAACAAAACTGTCGCGCGTCAGGATTTTGTCCTTCGCCTTTATTGAAGCGCGGAGAATCGTGTTTTCAAGTTCGCGGATGTTGCCTGGCCACGAATGAGTGCTTAAAAAATCAAGTGCCTCTTTCGTGATGCTCTGGATCGAAGTGTTCATCATGAGGTTAGCCTTTTTGATGAAGTGGAGCGTTAGCATTTCCAGGTCTCCGATGTGGTCGCGCAGCGGTGGTACCGAAATCGTGATGACGTTGAGCCGGTAGAAGAGGTCTTCGCGGAATTTGCCGTTTTCGGCTAGTTCCTTCAGATTTTTGTTGGTGAGTGCGACGATTCTGCCGTGAAAACGCTTTTTTTCAGTCGCTCCGATCGGATAAAAGTCCTTTTCCTGAATGACGCGCAGAAGTTTTGTCTGAAATTCGTAAGGCATTTCCGATATTTCATCGAGAACGAGCGTCCCGCCCTTCACCGCTTCGAGTTTGCCCTCGCGGTTTGTTGCCGCGCCCGTAAAAGCTCCCTTGACATAGCCCATAAGTTCGCTTTCAATGAGGTTTTCAGGGACTGCGGCGCAGTTTATGGCGATGAAAGGCTCTTCCGGCACGGTGTTTTCGTGAATCGCTCTTGCGACCATCTCCTTTCCTGTGCCGCTTTCGCCGGTAACAAGCACTGTCGCCTTGTTTCCCTTCAAAGTTCCGATCGTTTTGTAAATATCGATCATCAGTGAATCTCTGCCGATAATCGTGTCTTTGAACGGAGTGCTGTCAGGTTCGACGAAGTGTGCAATTCTCTCTTTCAAAGTGAGCGTTTCAAGTGCCCTTTCGACTGCGGCACGGAGTTTTTCAAGCGGAACCGGCTTGCTCAGAAAATCGTAAGCCCCTAAATTTGTTGCCTTTACTGCCGCATCAAGATCGCCGTAGGCCGTGAGCATTATTATTAAGGGAATATCTTTTTTGTTGAAGGTTTTGTTCAAATCCTCCAAAAGTTCAAGCCCCGTTTTAACGGGCATGTTTATGTCGAGAAGCACCAGATCGGGGCTTTCCTTTTCGATTGCGATATATCCTTCACGCCCGTCGTTGGCAGTGAAGACGGAATAACCTTCAGATTCCAGGTATTTCTGATAGCTTCTCGAAATCGAAAGATCGTCATCGACTATGAGGATTTTCCATTTATTTTTCATTTTAAATCTCCTGGACTTCCGATTTTTCATTCAAATAGCGCTCGATAATGTCTGTTTCAGCCGGAGTCAGTTTGAAAAGCTGGTAGAAAAATCCGTCAAGTCTTGCCGAAAGTGATGAAATTTCGGCACGCCGAAGTTCGTTGTCGCCGGTCAGGGCGATGTCGTTGTAAATTTTGCGGATTTTGACAACCAGTTCGGAAATAATCTTCTGAATATTTTTCTGACAGAGGATAAACGGAATTTTATTGAAGTTTTTCTTCAAGAATTTATTGTGGTGCGGGAATTTTATCTTGTAGAAAAACTCGACTATTTTTGAATTCAGATAACTTTCGGCAAAAAAGAAATCTATTTCCGAAGTTCGCGGAATGACCGCCGCGACGTCGTTCATGAAGTAAAGTCCGTCTTCGTCATAGGCGAAAACCGGCTTTACCGAAAGATATTTCATAAGCAGCTTTCTGCTTTCGAAGTTGCTTTCCAGCGGGATTTGGAAAAATGCGTCGGGATCGGGATAAATGTATTTTTTTATCTTGAAACTGTTGAAAGGAACGATTTCCTTCGATGTTACGAGAGGACGGTAAGCCGCACTTTTTCTGAGCGGCTCAATGAGTTTGTCTACCGGCGCGTTTCTGAACATTCCGAGGAAGAATTTGAAGTAATCCCCGCATGTTGCTCCTGCGCGTTCCTCAATTTTTGCAATGAGTGAAAGCTGATCGGCGGTTACGCCGTCGTTAAACGTGAAAAGATGGTTGAAATCGAGGCAGTTCCTGTCAAGTTCAAGCACTTTTCCGCTTGTCAGATCACGGATAATGACATTCTGAGGCAGCGCAGGAACGCGCCCTTCGATTCTTTTGAGCATTTTTATCTGCAGAAAGTCGGCAAAACGGTCTATTTCTTCAGTTTCAAAAAGTGAATAAAGGGTCTTTTTGTCTTTTCTGGTAAGAGGAGATGAAAGGAATATTTTCTTGGCGAAAAGATAGAAAACTGAGTCATATTTCAGCAGAACGGACAAGGTGTTGAGCAGACTTTCGCTCGGAAAGGAGTAATTCACCGAATCGTCGATGACGATGTCGAAGTTCTGCGGTCTCAGCTGCGTGTTGTCGTCGTTCAGAAAGTCAAACAGGGTCGTCTGAATCGAAATCGAAAGTTCGGCTTCTCTTGAAATCGGATAATATTCAATGTTTTTAAAAGGTTGTTCGTGAGTTCTTTCCGGGCAGTAACCGATGAAAAGCTGAATTTTTTTCTCGGTTTCGTAAGGCAGGACGATCGAATCGGTGAGAAGAAGCACGGACTGTCTCGGCTGAACTTTTATGTTCTGAATTTCAATCACCTTTTCAGTTGGAAGCGAGAGAATTGCGCTTATCGAAAGCGACATCACGAAATCACGCCCCAGTCTGTCGGAAAATTCGTTGTTGAGAAGCGAAAAATCGCTTTTTGCTATTCCTACCAGAGTATTTGCCGCCGGACGCTTGTTAAGCTGCGAAAGCCAGAATTTGTTCAGCAGAAATGCATACGGATCGGACTTTACCGATTTTTGCTTGATAAAATCTTTGATTTCGTAAAAAAGTTTTACAAGTTTTTTTCTTTTATCCATTTTTTCTCACCTTTCAAAGTTCGATAAACCCAGTATAGAAATCAAATTTAAAAAAATCAAGCAATTCAAGGCAAAAAAAAAGGGCACCGAAGTGCCCTTTGAAAAATCTACGTGAAACGCAGGTTATGATGTTATATCTCTACATCTACACAATGAAATGTTTCATCGCATATTTGATTCTCACCACAGTCCTCTGCAGCTTCACACTCATGTGCCGGGGGTTCACAATTTCCAGTTTCCGGATTCCACTCATAGTCTCCCTCACATACATGAATTACCGGGGTTTCGCATTTTTTCTCAGTTTCGTTCCACATTTTTCCGTCAGCACAGTTGCAGGTTGTTTCAGCCCATGTTCCGCCTTCTGCTTCGCAAGCTGCTTTATCAGGATTTACAGGAGCAGCCGGAGTGCAGGTATAGCCAGCTGCGTTGTCAGCTGCTGCACAGGTTTCGCCGTCTTCGCAAGGATTCGGATCGCAAGGATCTGCCGGAGCCGGTACTTCGCATTTGTAACCGTTTTCAGCTTCTGCGTCTGCTACACAAACTTCGCCTTCGTTTTCACAGGTTACGTCTTTGCAGGGATCTGCTTCTTCTTCTTTTGCAACGCATTTGCCGTTTTCTTCTTCTCTTTCGAAGCCTTCTTTGCATTCGCATTTGCCGTCTTTAAGTTCTTCGGTTTCTGCATCGCATTCCGGTTCTTCTGCTCCACCGTTCCAGTTGATTGTGTCGCAGTCTACCCGCTGGTTGTTAGGATCATCTTCCGGAAGGTCAAGGTCGAAGCACGGGCAAAGATCTTCTACTGTTTCGATATCCGAGAACATGCCTGCGGTGTCTTCATCGCTTCCGATTTCAGCAACCATACTCATTTTGAACGTTTCGCCTTGAGCGAACTCTTTGTTCTTGTCGTGGCAAACTTTCATTTTGCCGTTGAAGTACTGGCCTGTAGCATCAACTTTGCCGAAGTAGATGCACTGCTGAACGAATCTGCTGTCTTTCGACCATTTAAGAACTGCGACTTCAGTGATAGGAGCCTGATCAAGCTCGAAAATTTCGTTTTCCTGCATGTAGGTCAAGTAGTCAAGCGGAACAGTTACAGTTGCAAGAGTTGCAATGAAGCTTGCGCTTGTCACATCGCCTACAGCATTGAGCGTTATAGCGTCTGCCTGAACCATCTGACTGTATCCATACTCGTAGAAAGAGTAGTTACCCGCATAAGTGAAAGAAGCTCCCGGAATTCCGTCATAAGCAACTTTAACAGACGCTGCACTTTGAGAAGTCTGGCTCTGCAAAGCGTTTGCAGGATTGATGGTTCCCATGCCTTTGAAAGCGAAGTAGCGGTCAGCATTGATCGTGTAAAGTTCGTTGCCAAGTGTGCAGGTGTCGCCAGTGTCGCCGCAATCATCACCTTCACATTCGCTGTCAGCATCATCATCCGGAACCGTGTCCGTGTCGTCAGTGTCCGGGGTGTCAGTGTCCGGAGTTTCCGGAGTTTCTTTCTTGCCGTCGCCGCAGCTGACAACAAAAAGGGCGAAAATCATCGCCAAAAGGGTGAGTGTGAATTTCTTCATTTTAAATCTCCTAAAAAAAGTTGGTAAAAAAACCTAAAAGCCTAAAATTCATAGTTGTGAAAAAACCGTTGAAAATTTTAAAGCCGAAAATTTTTTTGTCAAGCAAAAAAAATAAGTCAAGCTCACTTAGAGTAAACATTAATGGAATCAGCTGGTTGCTAATTCCCGATGAGTGTGCCGAGAAGGATTATGAATACTCCGGCAAGCGATTCTCCCGCAATGATTCCGGAAGCAGCCGGAACAATGTATTCTTCAAGCGATTTCTTTTTGTGTTCGATAATCAGAACTATAAGTGCACCCAGAAACATCGAAAGCGAATTCCAGAACGGAATAACGAAAGCAAGGCCGATCCCCATCGACGACGGGATGAATTTCGCCGCTTTCGGGAACCATTTTTCAAGCAGCGGAATGATCACGCCGACCGCCACACCGATGAGCATCGCGATCTTAGCCGTAGGATGAAGCGTAGCGAATCCCTGAGCCAGAAGATCGGCAACTCTTGACCAGACCTGAGCCGCCGGAGCCGGAAAGTAGTCGCTTCCGAGAACGTCAGGCGTCGGAACTATGAGATAGAAAGCTGGAACAATAACTGCCGTTCCCGCAAAAATGCCGAGAAACTGCGCTAAAAACATCTTCCTCGGGTTTGCGCCCAGAATGTAACCGGTTTTGAGGTCGGTGAGAAGGTCAGCCGAAGAACCTGCGATACCGGAAGTGATCGAAGCCGTCATAAGAGTCGTTACTTTGCTGCCGGGACGGAGCATTCCGTAGAAAGCCTGTGTTACCTGACCGAGTGCGCCGACCGGAGTCGTGTCGGTCTCACCCGTCGCGCGGCATGCAACGATCGAAAGGAAGAACGAAAGGATGACTGCGAGCACTGAAACCCAGACAGGAATGTCGAACGCGAAAAGCATGATCAGTGCGATTCCGGTACCGCCGACCAGAATACCCCAGAAGAACCAGCTCATCGGAACTTCTACTTTTTCAATGTCGGTAAGTTCGCGTTTTTTGGTTGAAAAAAGGTCTTTGAGCGAAGCAAAAGCCTTGAGAGCAACTTTCCACTGCATTAAAAACGAAGTGAATCCGGCCGAAACCATGACGGAAGCGCCGAACCAAAGGCTCCAGCTGCTGATTCCGCGGTAGCCGAGTTCGGTGATCGCGCCTATTTTGACCATGTAGGGTGCCAGTACTATATAACCTGATAGACATTTTTCAGCCATTGACGGTCATCTTCTTCATACTGCTCTTCCAGAGTGAGCGGTCTTTTCGGTGTTTCTTCTGTCATAAAAAACCTCCCTAATAAAGACGAGCCACGATAACACAATAACAGAGAAGTTTCAAGTCTTGGGATTTTATATTGAAACCGTATTCTCGAATAAGAATTGATCAAAAAAAATTAATAATCACAAAAACTTGGTAAAATAATTTTGAAATTTTAAATAAAAATTTGCAAAAAATATTTTGTTGATTAAAGAATTGATTGTCTGAAGTTTTTTTAATGTTGTTTTATTTTTTGGCGGGTTTTATGAAAAATCGTAAAGAATGTCTTTTGAAATTTTTGATTGTTCTTGTTGTTGTTTTTAATGATTTTATTTTTGCTGCCTCTGATACGAGCGGAATAAAGTCCAAATTCCAGGAAATGGCCGACACGGTTTTCGATGTCGCAAGGTATATCGGCATTTACGGCGGCCTCGGCGGAGCGATAATTTCCCTTCTTTTCCGCTATATCAACAAAGACAGGAACATCTGGTCGGATGCTCTGAAAATTCTTGGCGCCGGCGCGGCTCTGGCTGCCTTTTCGTCGATTTTGAGCATTATTGCGGGCTGGATATGAAAGTTTACGGAATTTTGGGGACAAAACAGGCTCTTGCCGACAAAGGTCAGGCGTTTTTGATTTCGGTTTTCTTTTTTGCAGGAGCCGTTTTCAAAAACATTTTCCTTCTCTTTGTTTTTCCGCTTGCAGTTTTTGCCGCGACTTTTGTCATCCGCGAGAAATTTTTTTCCGGCAAACCCGACTGGTGGCTTCTGGTTTTGAGAATGTTGGGCGGCGGCAGGATTTTCTACACCTCAGCCTTTAAAGACAGAATTCCGGAGAAGGGGAGTGAAAAGTATTTTTGACATGCTGAAAATCGCGGCTGTAGAAGATGATTTTATTCTGACGACTTCGATGCAGCGTTTTTCCGTCTGGGAAACCGACGGGGCTGACTGCTACTTTTCGTCATCCGGTCTGCAAAGGGCTTATTCATTTTTTATGAGTGAAGTCAGAGAGGGGACGAGTGTCGAATTTTTCTGCGTTTCGCATGACAGTGATGATGTCGTGGAAGAGCGTTCCGCCGCGGAAAGCGAGCCCGTGATCAAACAGAGACTCAATTTCATCCGCAGAAATGGGGTTAAAAAAAGCCGTTATTTTTTCGTGGTTTCGGATGATCCGCCGAAGACGAAATTTTCAGAACGCAGTGTCGATATCGGATATCACAAGAATCTTGTAGGCAGTTTCGATATGAAGTTCAGACGCCTTGAAACGGCTGACATAAAGCGGCTTTTGTATGATCTGATCTCTTTCGGCGGCGAGATGAAACTACATCCCGAAATGACGGTGCGTGAGGAACTTATTCAGCAGCAGTGTTCGGCGACTCCCGGATATTTCAAGGTAGGAAACGTTTTCTGCAAGGTTCTTTCGCTGAAATTTCTGCCGAAGGAGACGCATCCGTTTATGATTCCGCGTCTTCTTGACACTTTTTCAGGAAATTTCACTTTTTCTGTTTCGTTTTTCGTTCTTCCGCAGTCGCGCGAACTACTTTCGCTTGAGGCAAAGGAGCGTTTCTACATCGCTTCAAGCGGCAGAGGCGCGGCTCACAATGCGGAGGAATCGGATGATCTGATGAATCTGCTCACCGTTTCAAAGCACAAAATCGGGTTCTTGTCTGCAAAAATCGTCATTTCCGAAAATGCTCTTTCCGTTCTCGAAAAGCGTTCGTCCGACATTAGGAATCTGATGAAAAACGAAGGATTTTTCTTTGAAGAGGAGACCTGGGGGCATGATCTGGAGTTTTTCAATTCGCTTCCTTCGCTTATGGGCGGTTCGGAGCGTCAGCACAGGGTAATAAGTCCCAATTTTGTCGATATGATTCCGGCCGCGCGTCACGGTCACGGTAATTCTGACGGACGTTTTCCGCTGTTTTTACGAAACCGTTTCAACGAAATTTACGGTTTCGACGCCGGTTCTTCAAGGCGGAACAACAAAAACGGCTCGATTTTCGGCTGCTCGGGAAGCGGAAAGTCGGTAACGGTTAATACTTTGATCGCTCACACCTTTTTTCCGAATATCAGGGCGAGCAGGGACTTCCCGGGGCGCATCTTCATTGTCGATTTCGCCGGAGCCGAAAATTCAAGCTATCTCAAAATGGTGAAACTTTACGGCGGGGTCTTCGTTCCGATAGATTCAAGCGGAAAAGTCGTTCTGAACCCGTTTCCGAAGCGCGATGAGGTTTTTAAAAACGGAGAGTGGAATGGTTCCGTTCTGAATTTTCTGAACATCACGATGGATCTGATTCTTGAAATACGTGAAAAGAATATGAACGCCGATCTTTTCCGGAACATCGTTTCAAAGGCCATACGGAACATGTACCTTGCCGAATCTGAACCTGTTTTGTCTGATCTGATTGATTTTATTGAAGATTCTGATAATTCAAAAGTAGAAATAATAAAAAAGCTGCTCGCCGGTTTTATAGAAGATCCGGTTTCAAAAATCATAAACGGAAAATCGACTGTCAGCTACGGGAAAGAACCTTTCATAATCTACGATCTTCAGGGAATCGGCGGACTTAACGGCAAGTTGAAGGAACTTCTGACTTTTATAGTGATTCAGGAGGCGAAAAAAAGCGCCTTTGAAATAACGAACAGCTTCATAATTTTCGACGAGGCGGCACAGCTCATCAGAGATCCGCGACTTTCCGATCTGATCGAGGAACTTTTCTCGACGGCGCGGAAATACAACACCGGAGTCTGGACGGTTACGCAGAATTTTCTAAGTTTCAAGGAGGCGTCGCTTTCTTCAAAAATCAAAATCAACACTACGACGACGATTTTTCTGAGCCATGCAAACGACGAAGAGGCTAAACGGGTGATTGCGGAGGATTTCGGCTTCACGAATTACGAAAAAAGCGCTTTTGAAAGTCTGAAAACAGTGAAATGTGAATATTCTACTGCCCTTTTCAGGACTCAGATCGCCGATTCCACCGAATCCGAGGTTGTTAAAATCGAGCTTTCGCCTTTTGATTATGCCATTGCGACAAGCGATAAGGAGGAGAACCGCCTGCTTGCCGCGTTTGCGGAAAAACTCGGGGTTTCCCTTGCCGATGCCTGTGCCGAAGCGGCTCTGCTTGCACTGAAAAATGATGTTTTCGTAATGACCGCGGTCAAAGATTTTTTGAAAGGGAGAAAACATGAATTTTAATATCTGCTACAACCCGAAGACCCTTCTTGAATCGGCAGGTGCAGGCTGGCTTTGGGAAGCAGTCTTCATAGTTATTGCAATAGGTCTGACCATAAGTTTTGTAGTTGAAATTTTTAAAATTCAAAAATCGGAGAAACCTGATTTCTGGGGAGTTGCATGGAAAAGCATGCTGATTGTGGTTTTATATCGCTATCTTCCTGATTTTATTGAAAAAACTATGGAAATAACTTCTGGCTTCCCCGTTGTCGCTGAACTTGACGAAGAGTTTTTCAAAGCGTTTTCACTCTACGCCTCAAATCTTCTGATGATTACGGAAGTTCCGTTCTCAGCTGCTGAATCATGTCCGGTTTTTTCAAATCCGGCACTGACGGACGCCGAGACAGCGTTTCTTACAGCGTTTTATTTCCAGTATTTTTTTAAGCTGTCCGTTTTTCTTCTCATGCTTTTTGTCTGGGTCGCTAAAGAGGTCGTTTTTTCATTCGGCTGGGGGACTTTAATCTCTTTGAATATGGTCGGTCTCTGTTTTGCGCTTGTTTTTCCAGCCTTTCCGAATCAGGGTTTTGCCTCGGTTGGGAGTTTCTTTCGTTCTGTTGCTGTATTTGCCCTATGGCCTGTGCTTTATTCGGTTTTTCTCTTCATCACCGGTAAGGCACAGGTCGAAATTATGAAACTGGCTCAGGAACTCTGTGTTTGTCCGCATACTTTCAGAATCGGAAAAGAGACTGTTATCGTCATTTCTGGACTTATTTTCAACGGGCTCGGCATTGCCGGAATCCCTTTTTTTGCCTCAAAAACAGTGGGTTCCGAGCAAATCAGAAGCGCGGCGGTTAACATAAAAAATATAGTTTTAACGCAGATTGACAGTTACAGGGTTAAAAAATGAAAAGAGTGAACGAAAACCGTTTTTTTGAGACTCTGAAGTTTCACGATATCGAGAAAATAAGGAAATTTTCGAGGATTTTGGCGCTTGTTTTTTGTGTGATGATGTTTCTTCTGACTTTGAGTGCTCTTTTTTTCGCATGGTCGCTTGCCGTAAAGCCTACGCCGGTGATCGCATTTGACAAAGACGGCAGACGGATGGTTTTTTCAGAGGCTGAAACGCTCGAATTATCCACGAACGAAGTGCGTATACATCGTTTTCTTAGTGATTTTATCAATAAATTCGACGGTATAAGTCCGAATATCGATGAAGATTTGAAGGAGGCCTACAACATGCTGACGCCGAAATTCAGGCAGATTCTGCTTGATAGATCGGTTCATAATGAAAAAATCGACACATGGAAAAACAAGAATTTCGAGACAAAATTCAAAATCACGAAGCTTAAAATCGTAAAGGGGAGTTTTCTTGTCGGGTCTTCGGTGACCATCGAAGGTTTGGGCGAAACTACTTTCGGAAACGCCGTCGATTATTCCGGTGAAAGTGAGAAAAAAACGACTCTGGTGTGGTTTTCGGCGCTTCTGATTGTTGTTCCGGTAACGCTTGAACTATCTCCGGACGGGCTTCTCGTCGATTTTTATGCCGGAAAAAGTTTTGAGGATTTCAGAGCACTCAGGGCATATCTGACTGAAAACAGCAAGGAGTATCTGCTGGAAAACGAAAAAGAGCAGGTCGAATGAGAAAATATTTGATTTTACTAATATTCTTGTGCGGTTTTACTGCATTCGGCAGAAATTTCCTGAACGAAAAAGATAAGTCGAAATTTATTCCGATTACAGAAAAAGTCGCCGTTATCACGATTCAGAACAGCGACACCGTGATTTACCGGACAGTAAACATCGCGCTTGGCGAGGTTTTCGTATTTGAATTTCCCGAAAACATTTCGCTAACAGAAACTCCGACGGTGGGGGATGCCGGACTTCTCAAAATCGAAGTCGAAACAGATCCTCTGAAGATGAAAGTGTGGGGACTTATGTTTGACGAGGCGAGCGAAGAGTCTCTGATGTACGGAATCAGCTCGAATGTCCAGTTCAAGATAAATTCGGGGCAGACTTTTATCTTCAATTTCGTGATACGGCCCTCAGAGGAAGCGAGCAACCGCATCATTTTTTCATATCCGGAGTGGGAAACCTCAAACAAGGCGGTCAACAGACATCTTGAAATGCTCAGAAAAGAACTCGAGGAAAAATACGAAAAGCGGATGAAGGAAATCGAAAAAGAGGTTGACAAAAGCATGATAGGAATGATGGCGAAGTCTTTCAGCGAATTTTTCCAGTGCAGCAGCTATTCCGCGAGAACTGAGGAAAATCTCGTCTTTTTAAGGAGCGACCGTATCTGCAAAATAGGGAAGGAGGCTTTGATAACCCTCAATTTTTCGGTAAAGAACCGTTACAGACAGCGTTTTCACATTGATTCGGTAAAGGTTTATTCGACGAAGGGCGGAAAAGTCGAAATCGACAACGCGCAGTATCACATCGATAAATTTTCAATGCAGTTCGACGAAATCGTGAACGGAGGAATCGCCTTTAAAATAAGCGACGACGACTATTCGCGGGAATACATAATTGAAGTAAACGAAAGTGCCGGGAAGAAGCGCAGACTTGAACTGAAGGTGTCGTTCTGATGGAAGAAAAAAGAAAAAAATCGCCTTTGGAACTTCTGGCGGAAAGCGGAGTTGAAAAAGAGCGTTTTTCCGAAAATACAGACAGAATTCCTGAAATTCAAGATGTTACCAAAAGAAAGGCACTATTTTTCACACTTCTTTTCACAATGATTTTCTTAGCTGCCATTTTTAGTGTTTTCTTATTTTCAGGCAGCAGAAAAGAGAAGGACAATTCTCCGGAATCCTTGAAAATAAGCGATTTCAGCGAATTTGCCCGCGGAAGACTCAGCGGAAACATCAAGTCGGCGATGAACATTCCGAAAATAAAAGGAAATATTGTTCCGCCTGAAAAGAACGGCGGAAAAGTTGCCGAGATTGCTAAAAAAAGCGGCGGATCGTCGAAACACAGAAATAAAAACGAAGAAAAGGACAGGGAGATTCTCGAAAATTATGCCAAACTCAGCGATGCTGCGGCTTATTCCCCTGCTTCGGCAGGACGCAAAAGGCGGTTCGTTCCTGGCGGAAACGGAAAAAGCGGCGGTGTTTTTCTGAAAAACGGTGAAAAACACAGAAACGGCGATAAAATTTTCAAACTGCACGACATCAAAATCAAGGTAAAGCTCGATTTTTCAATACGCTCGACGGCACAGTCAACCGTTGTCGCCACGGTTGTCGAAGAAATTGAGGAAATCCCGAAAGGGGCGAAATTCTACGGAACGGCTAAAAGTTTCATCAACAAGCGGACCCAGCTCGCCTTCTCAAAACTGATCATCGGTGGCGAAGAGTTTTCCGTAAAAGGTTTCGCCGTTTCGGGCAAGGATCCGGGAATTGAATCTGAAGTCACCGATATTTCAGGAGAAAACGTGAAATCCGAAGTCAAACAGGGAATGACGAAAACAGTCGGTGCCGTGATAACCGGTCTTGCCGGAAGTGTCGGAAGCACCGCAGGAATTGCGGCAGGCAATACCGTCAATCCGGCCGCATCGGAATTGGAGAAACAGGAGGAAACGAACAAGATGAGGCAGGAATACAGAGTTCCTGCAGGAACGGCGTTTTTTGTTTATCTTGAATAGCATGAAAAAAGTTGTTCTGCTGATTTTATTATTGTTTTTGCTTGATGTCTATGCCGAAGAAGGAGAAATCCAGATAAATATCGGCGGCGGCGGATTTTTTCCGTTTTCTTTAAAAACAGACGACAGGACGACCGTCGTCTATGCGAGCTGGAATGCCGGAATAAATTTCTTTTTCGGTCTGAGCGACAACTTTGACATCGGTATTCAGCCTTCGTTTACTCGGGTAGGGGACACTTCGAGAGATTCCGAATTTCTGGAAGTCCGCGGCAGAGAGTATTTTGACTATTGGCGCATTCAGGCTCTGCTTCTTGTACGGTACAACATTTTTGCCGGTACGTTTTTCTCTCCTCACCTGATTGCTGGCGGCGGCTTCAAAGTCGAAACTTTTTCAAATCTGGAATTTATTTCTGAAAAAGGAATGCGTATCGCAACTTACAAAAAGGATGATTACGCAAGTATAAACGGCGTCGTCGCCGGCGGAATCGATCTGCAGTTCAGGGTTTGGAAGTGGGTGATGCTTTCGACCCAGCTTCTTTACAAGTGGTCTCCGCATGACCATTCATTGGATTTGTTCGGTTTTTTCGGTGCGACATTCTTCATAAATTACTACACATGGGGGAAAGTATGAAAAGAATCAAGATGCTCTCTGTTTTACTCCTGATTTTTTGCGGTGTCGTTTCGTGTGGCGGAAAACGACCGTACAACGGGACTCTCGAATTTGACATTACGCTCAAGACGATTCAGAAAAATGCCGAAGTCAGTGTTTTAAGCGGAAAAACGGTGATTGCAGCGGGCAAAACCGATGAAGAAGGCGAATGCAGATTCGATTCGGTACGTAATATAGGCGATCTGGTTATCAAAATATGCGGAGGAACGGTCGATTTAGTCTCGTCGGATGAGGCTGTTGCATGGAACGGATGCATGGAGAAAGGCGTTAAAACCGGAGAAAGCGGTGAAATTAAGGCTACAGTCGATTTTCTTTCGGCTTTTATTGAAAAATATGAGTCGGAAACTTCTGAAAGCGAGTGGTTCGGCTATCTCGATATTTCCGCTGATGCTTACCCCGAGCTGCAGAGCAGCCTGACGGATGCTACCAGGCGCTGGCTTTGGATCCAAAGTCTGGCGAAAATAGCGGAAAGCGTTTCAAAGGCGAACGGAACTGTTCCGGAAACGCAGTTCTCCACCGAAAACCTCCTGAATCTTCTGTTTGACGATCTGACTGACGACAACGTGATAAACGGCTCGACTTCAGCAAAATTCGGAACTTTGCCGGTGAATGCCGCCGTTTTAAAAGTTTTTGCCGCCGATTTCGTCGGTAAGGTGAGCGACAGATTTTCCGAAGCTGAACTTAAAGAGTGGAGCGACAAGCTGAGAAACAGTGAGGCCGCTTTTTTAGGCGGAGAAAATTCTGGAGCAGGCGGCGTGGAAATCACGATAACCGCATATCCGGAGGGGATGGAAGGTGCAGACCCGGAATATTTCAGCGGGAATGTCGCTGTAAAGGCTTTTGCGGAACCAGAAAAATCGGTCGTTTCCCTGAACTGTTCAGCAAACGGTGAGAAAATTACTGATACGGATGAAAAAACCGCATTTTTCAAAGGAACTTTTTCAACTTCGGAAATAAAGTCGGGAGTCGTTGTAATCAGTTGTGACGCAAGTGACGGAATTGATATAAAAACAGAAGAAAAATCAATACTTGTCGATAATAATGCTCCTTTGCTGAAAGCCGTTTTTTATGAATCGGGAACAAATATCGTTACCGGAACGGAAGAAAATCCGGCGAAAGGCAAAGTCGATTTGAAAGTTTCGGCAGCTCACGAAAAGTATGCTGTTGACGGAGTTTCCTGCTCCATTGAAAATTATTCGATTGTAAACACGGCTACCGCCAGTTATCAGTATAACGCCGAGGTAAATACGGCTGAGCTTCCGGAGTGGAAAAATATTCTGCACTGTAATGCAACGATGAACAACAATAAGTTCAGCGCCGATTTCGACTTTTATGTCAGAAACAGCGTTTCAGTTGCCGTAAAACCTTTTATTGCAAATGCTTTGGGAAGTGTGAAAAGCGTCGATGTCGACTGCGGAAACGATTTCAAAAGACATTATGCCGGATTGCAGAAAGTGGAGCTGAAACGCGGCCAAATATGCGTCGTTTCCGTTTCAGGCGGACAGTTCGAATCGGTGACCCTGTCGGCTGACAGCAAGGATCTGCGTGAATTTAACGGCACTCTTTCGGCTGTCGTCATTCCGGAATCTGATGCCGATATTGTCGTCACTCCGATTACGACGATAGATGAAATCGTCTATTCAAGCCGCATTGCCGCCGGAGCCGGCGAAAACGAAACTTTCAAAAAATCAAAAGAGAGTATGCTTAACCATTTCAGCAATTCATTCAAGTGGAGTGACGAACCGAAAAACACGAAAAGCATGGATAACAGCACGAAATATTTCATTCTTCTCGCCGGGCTGGAAAATCTTTCCTACTTCCTTGAAATGCAGATAGATTCAGAACACGGAGCCTACAACATCGGCAGTATTCTCGGACTTTTGCGTGACGATTATTCCGATCTGACTTTCGACGGAAAGAAAAACAATTCGAAACTCGTTTTCGGAACCGAAAACACCTTCGAACTTGATTCCAACTTCTTTCGTTACTACTATGCGACTGCGGTAAAGCGCTTTCTTCTCAGCAGTTTCAACAAAACAAACATTACTAATATCGGTTCGATTCTGAATCAGATTTCAATGAATTCCGATCAGTTTCTTTTTCCGGCGGAATCAGAAGCCATAGCCATCGATTCTGATGGACCGGTTATTGAAATTTCGGGTTTTCAGAATCTTTTGCAATATGTTCCGGAGGAGGAAAGAGATTCTTCTGATGTCGTAGGCGAATTGGGATTTTATCTTCCTTTAGGCGGGGAAATTCAATATAAGGCCGGCAAATACCCGTATTTTGCAAAAGCTTTTGTTCTCAATTTCACTTTGAAACCTAACAACGGCAATTTTATTGATTTGAACTCGTTGGAAATCAGCGGAAACGACAGTGCAAAATTTGAATATACGAGACTTGTTCCCGCAGAAATTCATGGTGACGGTTTTACAAACAGGGAGACTTCTTTTTCATATCTTGTCGAATACGACGATTCGGATAGGGCGGGCAAGGAAAAGGAGGTCGGTTTCACCGTTTCGGCAGAAGATGTCGCTTTTAACGGAAGTTCTGCCGCAGTTAAAACTTTTCTTGATTCGCAGGCTCCGGTTTTTAAGTTTTCGCTTCCTGAAAATATGCTTACAAACGGACACGACGGATTCAAAATCGAATCGGAAATTTCCGACAACGCGCTTTCGGAAGTCGAATACTGTCTGGAAAAAATCAACGTTAATGAGGAGGAATCAGGCGGTGAAGTTGCGGTAAAAACAACAATAAAATGTTCAACCGACACATTTTCGGAACCTAAAAAGAACGAGAGCAGAGTTATTGACGCCGTGCAGATTGCGGAAAATGTTCATGAGGCCGTTGAAGATGGTATTATATCCGGAACTGACGGGAAATATGCTCTCAGAATCACGGCGACAGACAAGGCTGGCAACAGACGGACCGAAATAAAGGAGTTCGAGATCGATGCCGAACCGCCTGAAAATTACATGGTTCGTTCATACAATACCAAAAATAATTTATACCTCTTTGACGGCTGGGACAATTTGCCGCAATGGCTTTATGTGACAAGGTCTACTTCAACCAAAATAGATTTGACTGCAGATGAAGATGCCGGTTTGTGGAGCGTAAGGTTAAGATGCTGCGGAGCCGTTTCGTCTGATGGCTACGGCTTTTTTAGCGACTGCAGTGCCGGTGAAGAGTGGTTCGAGAGAAAAAATCTCGCGGCTGATGAAACGGCATTGTTCGAAGGACTTCCCGAGTTTGCCGAATGCAGGGGAAAGGTGCAGGTTTGCGATAAAACAGGCAACTGCAGCGATTGGAATGAGATCGATTTCTCGAATGACGACCTGAGTTCATATATTCAAACTCCTTCGCTGCACCACAAACTGCCGCAAATATGGTTCATAATTGATACGGTGGCTCCTACAATTTCTACGATCGATGTTGTCAGTCAGGAGTGCGTATATGAACATAATTCACAAACACACCTGTTATTCGGCTGTACGACGAATCCCAGATGTCCGCCGGATACATCGGTTACGCTTTATCAGGAATATCCGCGTGTCTTGGTAAAGTATGAAAACAATGAGGCTGCTTACGTGACGATACGATCTCTAGACGGAGCATGGGATGACCGATACTGCGTCACTAAATGTGAAAACATGTTTTATTGCGATCTTCGAGGCAGCAAGAACGGTTACAATAATTTTAAATTGATTGCATGCGATGCTGTCGGGAACTGCAAGGAGGACAACATTTCGGAAAACATGGACATGAGTGTTGTCGAGCCGATAAATCTAAATGTTACAAACGGTTTTTTTACGGAGCAGAAAAGCACGGAAGTTTCATGGGCAAACAAAAACGGAGTGTCGTATACCTGCAGAATTTCAAAGGAAGGTGACGGTTCGTATTCTGAAAATTGCACGAACGGACAGACGATAAAAGCCGCGAATTTGAACGGAACGGGTTCTTATGTGATAACCGTAGATTCTTCTTCTTCTTCAACTTCAAGGTCTGATCAGATTCGTTTCATCTATTTCAATACGGCGGACTTAAATACGACTTTTACGCCTGTGACCGGACAGATTCTGAAGAAAAACGGGAACTTCAAGTTCGACAGCCGGATTTTGAGCTCTGATAATCTGGCTCGAATCAGCAAAATCGAATATTACCTTTACGGTTTATATAAAAACGGTGAGAGTACTGATACGAATGAATACTTGGTTACAAGTTCGAGCTGGAGTGTGCCGGTCAGCGGTTTCGGCAATACAGTCGAGACGAGGCTGAACCCCGATGTATACGGACAGTTTCGGAATCTGAGGGCAAAAATCACTTTTGCTGACGGAACGGTTATTACTAGAAACGCCGTCAAGTCGCAGGCGGATTCATTTCTTTACTGCATGCTCGGAGGCAGCGAAAAATTAGATGATGTTCAAATGAATTTTTCCGGTAACCAGCTTTTGGTTGTATATAAAAAACCCGATTGTTTTACTGAAAACGAGTATAAACTTTCTATTGAAACGAAAAATCCGTCCCAGTGTGACGGAATACCCTCTATTAATGAAGATTTATTTGATACCGGCAGCAGCGGCGGCAGCTATTTTATAAGCGCCCAGCATACTTTGTGGTCGCAGCACAAACACTGCAACAGTGACAATGCATGTGTGGTTTCTGCAGGATGTTATGCCGATATTCATGCTTTTTCAAAAGAAACCGCCGCTGTTTTGACATATACGATTAACAACAAAACATACAGAATCCCGGCAACTTCCTTTGATTGGAAAAATGTTCCGGTCGAATGGCGGCACGTAGGCAGCGGAACCGCGTGCCACAAATGTGACTCTCTTCCTAAAACTGTTAGTTGTGATGGCGGAGAAAGTAAAACTCTTGTTTTGAAAAAGTAGCCCAATCAACAGGTTGGAAGTAATTATTCTCTTAACTTTCGCGAAATCGTTGGCTTTTACTGATTTGATGAGAATATAAAATCTTTTCTGTAAAAATTCATTGAAAAGAGCGAGCCTCCTTTTTAAGGTAAAAATTGTACAAACACCCAAGAAGGAGGCGGGTATGGATTTTAATGATTTGTTGGAGATTTTCAAGGCATTATTTGCAGGGAACGAACCGGA
>JAGCXM010000042.1 GCA_017961325.1 bacterium
CGCTTGTCCTCAGCCAGTCTCTTTTTTTCTTCGGCATTTTTGAGTTCAGCTATACGCTTTTCCTCAGCCAGTCTCTTTTTTTCTTCGGCCTTTTTGCGTTCAGCTATACGCTTTTCCTCGGCCAGCCTCTTTTTTTCTTCGGCCTTTTTGAGTTCGGCGATACGCTTTTCCTCAGCCAGCCTCTTTTTTTCCTCGGCTTTTTTGAGTTCGGCTATACGCTTTTCCTCAGCCAGCCTCTTTTTTTCCTCGGCTTTTTTGAGTTCGGCGATACGTTTTTTTTCTTCGGCTAACCGCTTCTTTTCTTCAGCCTTTTTGATCTTGGCAATTCGTTTTTCTTCAGCCAACCGCTTTTTTTCCTCGGCTTTTCTGAGTTCGGCAATTCGTTTTTCCTCCTCGGCTAGCCGTTTTTCTTCTTCGGCTTTTTTAAGTTCAGCCAGACGCTTTTCTTCTTCCATGCGCCTTTTTTCTTCAGCAATGCGTTTTTCCTTGATTTTCCGCTTTTTTTCAGCCTTCGCGAGAAGTTCAGCCTCTCTTTTGGCCTGAAATTTGGCTACAACGGTGTCAAAATTTTCGTCATCGAGAAAAATTGAACTGCTGAAAGCGATTATAATCGTCCCTTTCCGGTTGAAAAAAGTGTACTGGCTTCCCGATTCGACAAAGAAAATAAAACGTGTCGTTCCGTTCGACTCGCTTTTTTCGACCGACTTTATCATTTTAGGCAGAGCGTGAAATTCAGCATCATTGAAAGTTCCGTCCGCCTCGAAAACGATTCTTTCCGGGTTGTTCAGACGATATGATGAGAAAGTGACATTTTCGTTTCCGCTTTCAAAAATGACATAGAAATTGTCGTTGTCGTCAAGAGTCTGCAGCGAAAAAAGAAAAAGAAATATCAGAAAGAAAGTCATGATTCAAAACGGTTTGAACTAATCGCCGTCATTGCCTGGAGTATTCGTCGTATCCCATTCGACTATTCCGGCCGCGACGCACTTGCCTTCGGGAATAAACAGGAAATCGGACATATATTCGTTTGTTTCGGCCTGTTTCAGAATAAGACTGCTGATTCGGCCGGCAGTTCTCTTTATGCCGTCAACATCCCTGACTTCAGTTATTGTCAGAGTTCCGTGAGTCTGGAAATAGTACTCCCTTGCTGCTCCTAATTCCGCATCAACCCAAACAGAAACACACTGTTCGCAGTTCATATAAGTCTCGTTGAGGCCCGTTCCGAGTTCGTATGTTCCCTCTTTGATATCTCCCATGAGAAGGATTTTGATTATATCGATAGCGTTTTCTCCCATCGCCGGTGACAAATAGCCGTTTATCTCATCAGCGTAAGCACCGCCCATGGTTATTTTCGGCACTTCAATCATCGTGCAGCCTTCGGCATTCTGCTCGAATTCCGGATCTGATTCGTCAGCAGACTCGGTATCGGCGTTCGTGTCCGACGTGCCGCTGCCGGAATCGTCCGCAGAATCTGACGTATCGGAATCAGCTGTATCATCAGACGCAGTATTGCCGCTGTCATCCGTTTTCTGTTCATCATCCGTTTTCTGTTCATCATCCGTTGCCTCGTTATTTCCACCGTCATCCGACGCAGGCATATCTTCTTTGTCGTCAGAACTGCTGCACGCTGCAAAGCAGGAAAGCGCCGAAAATAGAAGAATAAACAGGATTTCTTCAATAAAATTCTTATTTTTCATCAATCAAAGCTCCTTTTATCTCACTAGCGGTCTCTCTGATGCTTTCGAGAACGTTTTCTTTCAAAGGATCGAGAGTAATAACGCGGACTTTCGTTTCTTCAGCTACAGATTTTATTACGGAATCGGGGAACTGCACCTGCATGAATACAGCCTTCGCACCATTTTTCTTGATGAAATCGACGACTTTCGCCATATCGACCGCGCCCGGTTCCTTGCCTTCGACTTCAAGCGGAACCTGTCTGAGTCCGAATCTTTCCGCAAAGTATCCGAAAGCAGGGTGGTGGACTACGAGACTCTTTCCTTCAACATCTTTGAGCTCTGCCGCAACTTCGTCATTCACCTTTTTGATCTCAATTTTCAGTGCTTCGCCGTTTTCGCGGTAGAATGCCGCATTGTCAGGATCGGCTGCGGAAAGTTCCGCAACGGTGTTGTCGGTCATAATGATAAGGTTCATCGGATCGAGCCATACGTGAGGATCGTGCATTCCGTGATGGTGGTGATGACCGTGGCAGCCTTTTCCGTTAAGGCAGGCACAGCCGCCGTGTTTTTTGCAGCACTCTTTGTCGCCTTTGCAGGGACATTCCTTGCCGCCGCACTTAGGACAGCCTTTTCCTTCGTGGCACTTGCATTCTTTGCCTTCTTCTTTGCATCCGCATTTGCAGTCGGCACAGCCTTTACCGTCCTTGCAGTCGCAACCTTTTCCGTCTTTGCATCCGCATCCGCACTTTTCACAGCCTTTGCAGCCTTTGTCACCACCGCAGCAGCCTTTGTCGCCGTGATGGCATCCGCACTCTTTTCCTTCTTTGCACCCGCACTTGCAGTCAGCACAGCCTTTACTTTCTTTGCAGTCGCAACCTTTTCCGTCTTTGCATCCGCAGTCGCACTTTTCACAGCCTTCGCAGTCTGCTTTGTCACAGTGGTGTTCTTTGTGATGAGGGCAGCCTTCGTGCATTCCCTTGTGCTCGTGTTTTTCTTCTTTCGGAGCGTCGAATCCCGGAAGAGCGCACGCATCTGCGCCGCATTCTTCCTTTTCAAGTTTTTCGCCGTGTCTGCATCCGCATTCCCTGCCTTCCTTGCATCCGCATTTGCAGTCTGCACATGCTTCGGCACAACCTTTGTCGCAGTGATGATGAGGATGAAAATGTCCTTCCATTTTGCGGAAATTTATTCCTTTCGCCATATCGGCAAAACGGATGTTTTTGTAGTCAGCGGCAAGTTTTTCGATAGAAGCTGCTTCGAAGGGGACTCCGATTTTGAGGTAAAGTGCGGAATCTTTGAGGTCAGCCATCTTTTTCGGGCCCGGTTCATAAGTTTCAGGCGTGCTTGACGGCTCCATCATCGTGTTTACTCTGACTTTGTCCTTGCCGACGGACTTGACGATATAAGCCTGCGGCGGGATGCTGACAGTTACATTGAGAATGTCCCGTTTTTTTGCCGCGGTACTGGCCTCGCTACTGGCTGCGCTGTCCTTGGAAGCGGTTTTTTCACCGCAGGAAATGAGCACAAAAAGAGCCAGAAACAGAACAAAAATTTTCATGATTTTTTTCATGAGACATTCTCCATAAATTAAAATTCGCAAATATCCTCGATCTGCCTTGTGACAGATTCAAACTCTTTTGCAGTCGGGCTTTCGCCGTGCGCATAGACGAACGGAAGTCCGGAGTCGCCCGAATCTCCTACGGCTGGATCGAGCGGGATCTTTCCGAGCAGTTTAAGGTTGTATTTTTCCGCGATCTGCGTTCCGGCGCCGACTTTGAAGATATCGGTGACCTTTCCGCAGTGCGGACAGACGTAACCGCTCATGTTCTCAACTATTCCGAGAATTTTGATGTTTGCTTTTTCGCAGAAGTTGACCGACTTTCTGACATCGGCCGCAGCGACTTCCTGAGGGGTCGTGACGAGGACCGCACCGGTGAGGTCTTCAACAATGTTGATGAGCGAAAGGAGCTCGTCGCCCGTTCCTGGAGGCGAATCGATAACGAGATAGTCCAGGGTGCCCCAGTCGACGTCTTTGAAGAACTGCTGGATCATTCCGTGTTTGATAGGTCCGCGCCAGATTATCGCATCGTCGGAATCCTGAAGGAAAAAGCCGACCGACATGATTTTGAGCGCGCCGAAAGTGATCGGTATGAACTTGTTGTTCTCGCTGATATTGATTTTGCCGTCCTTCATGCCGAACATCGTCGGGATGCTCGGTCCGTGCAGGTCGATATCGAGAAGACCGACGGTTTTGCCGTCCATTGCAAGAGCCATCGCGATGTTCACTGCAACGGAACTTTTGCCGACACCGCCTTTACCCGACATGACGAGGATCTTGTTCTTGATCCGGCAGAGATTCTTTTTTATCTCCTGCCTTGCAAGAAACTGTTCGTCGTTTTCATTTGCCATTTTCTTTTTAGCGCTGCATGTAGTGCTTGAGCAGGTTTCACATGAGTGTTTTTCTTCAGTCATAACAGCCTCCAATAAACTAAAAACAGTTCATAATAAGGATTATTTGCGATTTTACAACTACTTTTAAATATTTTTTATCATTTTTGCGGAGATTCTCCGCTGCAACAAAACTTTACTTTACATTGTCAAACCCTTAAATAAAATAGCGCGTTTTTGTTTCGGAGGTTAAAAAATGAAGCGTTTTTTCATATTTTCAGCGGTAGCTGCTCTGTTCTGCTCCGCGATTCTTTCATGCGGAGGTGCGGAAAGCTACAAGACTCCGCTTGTTTACCCCGGTGACGTGTCGCAAAGCGAATGCCTTACCGATGAAGGAGCTGAAAACGTTGAGGAAAGTTACGACGTTTCGGTTTTCGGGAAAGACATTATCGTCCGTCATTTCAATATCTTAGCGCCTAAAAACACGACGATGGGGATTGTCGACCGCGACGGCAACCTTTCATACGAAAACAAGTATAACTACTACTATCTTGAAGCAGGTGACCGCTTTATTTCGTTTCAGGAAGCCTTCCGCTACTCATCTTCGGAAGAGGTCTGCCGCTACAACCTTTCGGCAAGAGTCACCCATTTGAGCGGCGGAATCTATGACTTCATGATTTTCAACGACAAAAACGAACTCGTATATTCAAAAGAGGTCCGGATAAGATGACGAAAGACAGGATTATCGTGCTGAAATTCGGCGGTTCTTCGCTCAAAAACAGTGAATGCATCAGAAAAGTTATAGAGATAATCACAAGCCGCATCGACTGCGGTTACAAAACAGTCGTCGTCGTTTCGGCGCAGGGTAAAACGACCGAAGCCCTGCTGAAAGTCGCTGCCGAGTTTGCTCCGAACGGCAATCCGCGCGAAGTCGACATGCTTCTTACCACCGGAGAGCGTGCCAGCGCGGCGATAATCGCAATGGCTCTTGAATCGAAAGGGATTCCCGCAATTTCGCTGACAGGTTCCCAGGCCGGAATCATTACCGACAACAACCACACGAACGCGAGAATCATCGAAATCCGCCCGGGCCGCGTTCTGAGTTCGCTTGCGGAAGGTAAAGCCGTTATCGTCTGCGGATTTCAAGGAGTAAGTTTCAAAAAAGAGATCACCACTTTGGGACGCGGAGGCTCGGATACGACAGCTGTCGCTCTGGCTGCGGCGCTCGATGCCGAAAAATGTGAGATTTTCAGCGACATCGACGGCGTTTACAATGCCGATCCGGCCGTCATTCCTTATGCCGAAAAGCTTGAAACACTTTCCTATCCGGCAATGCAGGAGCTTTCCGAGTCAGGAGCGAAAGTCCTTCATTCGAGAGCGGTCGAATTCGCCAAAGCGCACAACATAGCGATACACTGCAAAAGCACCTTTTCTCCCGAGAATCCCGGAACCGTGATTCAGGGCTTCGAAAACAGGGGAAGAATCAGGAAACTGGCTGTTGCGTACGAAAAAAACGTCCTGCTTTTCCATACTTACGAGCCGGAATCGGAGAATTTGTCGACAATCGCCAACGTTCTTTCGTTCTGCTCGGAAAAAAACATTTCCGTCAAACAGATTTCGTTTCACTGCGGCTACAAAAACAGCATGACGGGAAGCTTCATCATTTCCAAAAAGGAAAATTATTCAATCGATTCGTTCGTTTCCGAAATCAAGCAGAAATTCAACCATGCGGTCGAAGTTTTTGACAATCTTTCGGCGGTTTCCTTAATCGGAGACGGCATAACCGATACGCCTGAAATCCTCCTGAAACTCACATCCCTTTTCAGACAGAACGACATTCACATCTCCGGATTTCACACGAGTTCATTCAGAATCAGTCTTCTCGTTTCAACCGGAATTTTCGATAAGGCGTTGAATTTAATGCATGATTTTTTGAAAGAAAACAATTAAATCACGATAATATCCTATTTGTAGAAACGTTTCATGAAACGTCTCTGCTTTTATTCCTTTTTGATTTTTTCGTTTCGAGAATTTTCAGTGAAAAAGCCTTCTTCCGCTTCAGTTCTTCAGATTCGGCAAGCTGTTTGCGCCACATTTCGAGAAGTTCCGCAGAAATGATTCCGTTTCCGACGGCTTCTTTGACTGCACAGTCGGGTTCAGTGTCGTGACGACAGTCGAAAAAACGGCATTTATGAGACAATTCTTCAATTATTTCAAATCCTTTCGAGTCTTCTTCCTGCCAGTTCTGAATCTCGCGCATTCCCGGAGTGTCAATAACCATTCCGCCCGAATCGAGCAGAATGAGCTCGCGCGCCGAAGTGGTGTGCCGCCCTTTGTTGACGGCGGTGCTTATTTCGCCGGTGACGCGGATATTTGAACCTGAAATCGTGTTAATCAGAGTTGATTTCCCGACCCCGGAAGAACCGATGAAAACAGCGGTAATGCCGGGTTTTACAAATGTTTTCAAGAGTTTTTCCGTATTCTGGTCAAATGATGATACGGCAAAGACCTCTTTGTCTCCGGCAATTTTCCTAACCTCTTCGAAAAGTTCGTCCGTGTTTTCGCACACATCTGATTTTGTCAGTAAAATCACATGCTTTATGCCGGAAGACGATACAACAGAAATGTATCTTTGCAGTCGTTTCAGATTGAAATTGGCGTCAAGCGACATGACGATGAAGACAATGTCGACGTTTGCACTCAGAATCTGCTCGTTGACGATGTTTCCGCTGCATCTTCTCGAAATACGGCTTTTTCTCGGAAGAATCGAGCAGATATATGATTTGTCGCGGCGTATTGAGACCATAACCCAGTCGCCCACAGCCGGAAGGTCGGATTTCAGAACGGAATTATACCTGATCGAACCGCTGGTTTTTGCCGAAAAAAAGCCTTTTTCACAGACGATGTCATAAAAGTGGCGGTTGTGACCGATAACGCGCGCCGGAATAAGGCCGCTTTCCTGGTTTTTGTCAGCCAAGTCTTTGAAATAACTATCGAATCCCCATTTTTCAAGATTTATTTTGATCGCTTCAGAAATCAAAAAATCTCCTATTCGCAGACAAATACGGGGTTGATAAACTGATTGTTTTTCGTAATGAAAAGCAGAACTTTGTCGGAAATGACGGGATTTCCGGCTGCTCCTGAAAAAAGTTTCTTTCCGGCTTCAACCGTTTCATTCTGCTTGGCGTCAGTCTGTTTCACGTAAGCGAAGTTAAGATCGTAACCTTCCGCTTTAGCCGAAATCAGAAATCCTTCGTTTTTCATCGCCGCGACATCGGTGACGGTAGCGGGAAAAGGAAGGACAGCCGCTTTTTCAGGCTGGATGAAGACTCCGCGGGCCGTGTTCCAGCCGCTTTTTTTATAGCATTTGTAGAATTTGTTCAATTTCGGGATTACCGTTTCCACTTTTATCGACGAAATTTCCGTTTCGATTCCTTTTTCTAGCATCGCCATTTTTTCTTCGAGGTTTTTTTTACGGTTCATGCTTTCGGAAAGCATTTTTTCGTATCCGTAAAGTTCTTTTTCCGTCCTGCGAAGCTCGTCAGTGAGATAAGCTATTGAAACATCGTAGAATTTTATGCAGTCGAAATCAAATGGAATGCAGTTTTCCTTCATTATGCGCGACGATTTTTCAAGAAGGACGAGTTTTTTGTATTTCAAAAGCGAGTCAGACGTAAGTTTTTCAGCAACTTCCAGTTCCTGTTCGTTGACTTTAGATGCGAAAACGACTTCAGCCTTCTCTTTTTCCATACGGCTGCGAATTATCTGACCAGTTTTCGATTCACCTGAAAGAGGAATCTGCATAAAAAACAGTAACAATGTGCAAATACTAACGAATTTCTTCATCGGAAAAAATCAGTTCGCCCATATGCCTTATGTTGTGAAAGTCACCTCCAAACGGCGGAGTCCATGCGGAAAAGTCTCCTTTTTTTGCCTTTTTCAGCTTCGTGTGGCGGTTGATTCTGTGAAAGAAGGCTTTCCATCTCTCTCCGTTTTTCGGAGGGTTTTCAGAGATGGACTTCAACGGAATCGCGATTTCGGCACTCCAGCCCGTGTCCTTGTCTTCCGGATCGTTGAGCGTTCCGTCGAGCGATACGCCGTAAACTATCCCTGAATCCCACGAATCATCACGGTTTTTGCGGCGTCCGCCGCTGAATCTTGAATCGAACTTGACGCCGCCCGCTGAAACCTGCATTTCAAAGTAAGGAGTCGCCCTGCCGGTCGGATCGATGAAAATTTCGACGACGTCGTCGTGGTCGTAAAGCGGATCATCGTTGTTTTGGAGTCCGGCGTAAATGTCGTTGTCCTTCGCAATAAATCCGACATAAAGATATCTGTCGTCACGGGCCGTCATTACTGTCGTTTTGACGGGACTCGGTTCAGTTCCCCTCGGAAGCCAGAACTCTCCGTCTTTCGAGGCGTTTTTCCAATAACTTTCTTCAAATCTGCCGTCGATTTTCGTTTGTTTCCGCGAACTTTCGGCAATTGTGAAAACCTTCATCTCTTTTTTGAAGATTTTGGGTTTTTCTTCCGTTTTCACCTCTTTTTTCTGCGTTTTCTGTTCGGAAACGACTTTTTCTTCAACTTTTGAGCAGCCCAAAACGGCGATAAAAACAGCTAAAACGACAAAAAACTTTTTCATTTTCCCCTACTGTCAAGTCAGATTTGTGATCAAATCAAAAAAACGCATTATTATATTCGATTTTTTGAGAAAATCCACACGTTATCTGTTTTATTGTCGGATTTTGAAAAATTTTTGATTTTTGAGTGTTGACTTTGCGGAAACCGTCTTTATATAAAAGCGTGCTTTGAGGCTCATTAGGATTGAGAGTTTAGTGATTTCAGGCAGTTGCCTTTTGGAGGGGTTATGACTGAAGAAGAAAAGAAATACAGTGAAGAGCTTGAAAAAAATGGTGAAGGCGCGATTGATGTAAACGATGACAATCTTACCGATGCCGGAAACGCCCTTCAGGCTTTTGCAAACGAGCTCGGCGAACACGAAAAGTCGAAAAAGAAAAAATTTTTCAACAAATTCGGCGGAAAAGGTGAAGGAAAGGCTCTGAAGGAAGTCAAGGAACTCGAAGAAAAAGTAGCAAAACTTGAAGAACAGCTCAAACTCAAGGACGAAAAAATTGCAGAGCTTGAAGGAAACGTCAAATCGCTCGTTGCCGAGAACAGAAATCAGAAAACGAGAATAGAAAACGAATTCCGTTCTAAGATAAAATTCGCCGTCGAGGATTTCTTTAAAGAGTTTATCACGGTGAAGGACGATTTCGACAAGGCGATGGAGTTCATTCCGAAGAGCGAAGAAGCTGAAAACGATCCTTTTATTCAGGGAATCAGGCATCTTGCTGCGAAATTTGAGAATGTTTGCAGCAAGCACGGTCTGGTATGCATCAGCAGCATAGGTGAAAAGTTCGATCCGGCAATACATCAGGCTATGAGCATGATAAACGTTGACGGAAAAGAGGCGAACGAGATCGTTGCCGAATACGTAAAATGCTACAAACTTCACGACAGAGTAATACGCCCGGCGATGGTCGTCGTTGCAAGCGGCATGCCTGCGACAAAACCTGAAGAGCCGAAAGCTGAAGAACCGGTTGAATCGTCAGAACCGGCTGAAGCGGATGAAAATAAAGCTGAAGAGCAGCCGGAAACAACGGCTGAAAATACGGAAAATGTTTCTGAGACTGCTGAAAACGCTGAAGAAAACGGTAATTGTTAACATTATAACTGGAGGAGATTATGGGAAAAGTTATCGGTATTGACCTTGGTACGACAAACAGCTGCGTAAGTATCATGGAAGGCGGAGAGCCTAAGGTCATTGCAAATTCGGAAGGTTCGAGAACCACTCCGAGTATCGTAGCGTTTACGGACAAAGGCGAGAGACTGGTAGGACAGCTTGCAAAAAGACAGTCGATCACGAACCCGCAGAGAACCCTTTACTCAATCAAAAGACTTATCGGCAGAAAGTATGAAGCCAACGAAGTCATGAAGATGAAATCTGTCGTTCCGTTCCAGATCATCAAGGCAGCAAACGGCGACGCGTGGGTAAAAATCGAAGACAAGGAGTACAGCCCGCAGCAGATTTCGGCTATGGTTCTGAGCAAAATGAAAGAAACCGCTGAAGAGTATCTTGGCGAGCAGGTAACCGATGCAGTTATTACGGTTCCTGCCTACTTCAACGATTCTCAGAGACAGGCGACGAAAGACGCCGGCAAAATCGCAGGTCTCAACGTTCTCCGTATCATAAACGAGCCTACGGCTGCAGCGCTTGCTTACGGTGTAGACAACAAGGGAAAGGATATGAAGATCGCTGTTTACGATCTCGGCGGCGGTACGTTCGATATCTCAATTCTTGAACTCGGCGACGGTGTTTTCGAAGTTCTTTCGACAAACGGCGATACGTTCCTCGGCGGTGAAGACTTTGACCAGAGAATAATTGAATTTTTGGTAAGCGAATTCAAGAAAGATCAGGGAATCGATCTTTCAAACGACCCGATGGCGCTTCAGAGACTTAAAGAAGCTGCTGAAAAGGCAAAACACGAGCTTTCTTCAACGATGGAAACGAACATCAACCTTCCGTTCATCACGGCTGATGCGACTGGCCCGAAACACCTCAACATCACGATGTCGAGAGCGAAACTCGAGAGCCTTGTCGAAGATCTGGCAAGAAAAACTCTTGAACCGTGCAGAAAGGTTCTTGAAGATGCAAAACTTACCGTCGGTGATATCGACGAAGTCATCATGGTCGGCGGTATGACCCGTATGCCGATAGTCCAGAGACTCGTAAAAGAGTTCTTCCAGAAAGAGCTTCACAAAGGTGTCAACCCCGATGAAGTCGTTGCAATCGGTGCAGCAATTCAGGGCGGCGTTCTGAAAGGCGATGTCAAGGATATTCTTCTTCTTGACGTAACTCCGCTTTCACTCGGTATTGAAACTCTGGGCGGCGTTTTCACTAAACTCATCCCGAGAAATACCACGATCCCGACCAAAAAGACTGAAATATTCTCGACCGCTGTCGACAATCAGCCGGGCGTTCAGATCAGGGTTTTCCAGGGCGAAAGGTCCATGGCTGCACAGAACAAAATTCTGGGTGAATTCGAATTGAAAGATATTCCGCCAGCTCCGAGAGGTGTTCCGAAAATCGAAGTAAGTTTCGATATTGATGCCAACGGTATTCTTAACGTAAGTGCGAAAGACTTGGGTACCAACAAAGAGAACAAGATCGTCATCAAGGCCGGCAGCGGTCTGAGCGACGAGGAAATCGAAAGAATGGTCAACGAAGCCGAGAAGAACAAAGAGGAAGATGAGAAAAGGAAGAAACTCATCGAGACCAAGAACAATGCGGAACAGCTGATATACACGACTGAAAAGTCGCTCAAGGAATACGGTGACAAGGTGTCGTCTGAAGACAAAGCGACAATCGAAGACAAACTCCAGGATCTCCGCGATGCTACTGCGACCGACGATGCGGCAAAGATTGAATCTGCTATCAATGATCTCAATCAGGCGGCGTACAAGCTTGCGGAAGCAGTTTACAAATCGGCTTCGGCGGCAGGAAGCGGTCCTAATCCGACGGACGCTCATGGACCTGATTCCGGCGAATATAATCCGGATAAAAACAACGATGACGATGTCGTTGATGCGGACTTCACCGAAAAGAAATAAAATTTTACGCCGGACGCAGAGTCCGGCACTTTTTTTGTGACGGAATCTACGGAGTTTTAAGGTATGGCTGGCAAGCAGGATTATTACGAAATACTAGGAGTTTCGAGGACAGCTTCACCCGAAGAGATAAAGAAGGCATTCAAAAAAATGGCGATGAAGTATCATCCGGACAGAAATCCGGGTGATAAAGAGGCGGAAGAGAAGTTCAAAAGGGTAAACGAAGCGAATGAAATTCTTTCCGACCCTGAAAAACGTCAGATTTACGACCAGTACGGCGAAGACGGGCTCAAAGGTGCATTCGGCGGAGCTGGAGCTGAAGGGGTTGATCTTTCCGAAATTTTCAAGAACGCTAATTTCGGCGGCGGTTTCAGCAACTTGGGCGATATGTTCGACAACATTTTCGGCGGCAGCAGAAGACGCGGAAGAAATATGCCTCAGGAAGGAACCGATTTGGTCTCGAAAGTTGCGATTACATTCAAAGAATCCTACTCCGGAGTTTCAAAAGAAATTTCGTTCAGCCGTTCTTCGACATGCCAGTTCTGTAACGGATCCGGTGCAGAGAAGGGAAGCGCGAGAAAGGCGTGTCCGACCTGCAAGGGTAGCGGTCAGCTGAGAAGCGGCAACGGTTTCTTTTCTATTTCGCAGACCTGCCCGACCTGCCACGGCGAAGGAACGATCATCGAAAAACCGTGTACCCACTGCCACGGAACCGGATTTCTTAAAGAGACGAAAAAAATCGAAGTTTCAATTCCGTCCGGCATTATTGACGGAATGCAGGTACGTGTTCCCGGTGAGGGAAACGCCGGACTCAACGGCGGTCCGCGCGGTGATCTTTTCATTGATGTAAGAGTTAAAAGCGACGAACTTTTTGTCAGGGACGGTAACGATATTTTCGTAGAAATTCCTATAACTTACTCGCAGGCTGCTCTCGGCGACAAAATCGAAGTTCCGACGATGGACGGCACGGTCGAGATGACTATTCCGGCGGGAACCCAGCCGAATACGAAAATGAGGCTCAAAGATAAGGGTTTTCCCGATGTCCACGGTCGCGGCAAAGGCGTTCTTTATGTAATTTTCAAGCTTGAAGTGCCGAAAAATCTTTCCGATGCACACAAAGAGGCGATAATGAAGCTCAAAGAGTTTGAAAAAGAGATAAAGGAGCGCCCGACTCTGAAGGATTATCTCGAAAAAATCAAAAAATGGTTCAATAAATAAATGTCTTTTTCCGAAAGAAACGAAATCATTTTCGGCGCATCCGGAATAGAAAAGCTCAAAAAATCATCAGTTGCCGTCTACGGTCTCGGCGGAGTAGGCGCAGCCGCTGCGATGGCGCTTGTAAGAAGCGGAGTCGGAACGATAAAGGCTGTCGATTTCGACACGGTGAGCGAATCTAATCTTAACCGCCTGATTTTCGGCTTTGAAACAAATGTCGGAATGAAAAAAAGTGAAGTCTTTTTGGATGCTGCAAAATCGGTAAATCCTGATGTAAATATTGAAGTTTATTCCGATTTTATGCACGGAACGGACGCTGCGTCCATGGTGCTTGACGCCGATTTCCACATTGACGCGATCGACAGCCTCAATCCGAAAGTCAATCTGATAATCGCCCTTTTGGAAAGTAGTCAAAACTTCATTTCTTCAATGGGAACTGGCGGACGAATTATGCCGGAAAAACTGGAATTCGCCGACATTTGGAAAACCGATGTCTGTTCTCTTGCGAAATTCGTCCGTAAAAGGCTGAGAAACAGGGGAGTGAAAAAACATTTTCCTGTAGTTTTCAGCCGCGAAATTCCATGCGATCCGATTGAAAACGATGAAAAAAATGCCGAAAATTCGGGAAGAATCCGCAAAGTTCAGGGCTCTACGGTTTTTGTTCCTCAGGCTGCAGGTCTTATGCTTGCGAGTTATGCCGTGAGAAAGCTTCTTGATTTGTAACTTGCTGTAATTGTTATGAAAATAATAGAAATCCGGAAAAATGTTTTTCTAAAGGAACTTGAAATAGAAGATGCCGGACACATTTTCAAGGCAATCGATTCGCAGCGCGAGTATCTGGGAAAGTGGCTTCCGTTCGTCGAGTTTACGAAGAGCGTAAAGGATTCTCTCGATTATGTCAGTTCGGTCATCACCATGCCTGAAGAGTGCAAGGAATATCAGTTTGCGGTTTTCTGCGGAGGTGATTTTGCCGGACTTGTCGGATTCAAGGGGACCGACAGGCTTAATCGGAAAAGCGAAATAGGCTACTGGCTTAGTGAAGAGTTTCAAGGTCGCGGAATAATTACCGATTCGGTGCGCGCTCTTATAAAATTCGGCTTTTCCGGGCTTAATCTCAACAGAATCCAGATAAAGTGTGCCCCTGATAATGTGAAAAGCAACAATATACCGAAAAGACTTGGTTTCTCTTTTGAAGGAGTCGAGCGCGACAGCGAATTCGTGTGCGAAGGCGTTTTCCGTGATGCCAACGTCTGGAGTCTTCTGAAAAAAGAGTCGTGATCACGAGAATATCAATATTTCGTTATTTTGATATTTCGAAAAATTACGTTGCAGGGTTACGGTTTTTATTTTGCCGCTGACATTTCAGTTTTTCTTCTTTTTTCGGCTTTAGCCATGAAGTAGATTGCGAGGAAGATGAATCCGAGCGATACCCAGTCGATGATAGCCGGATATTTTCCGCCGAAAACAGCTGCGAAAATGACAGTAGAAAGCGTTCCGGCGATAAGCGATGTCAGACGGTTTGCAAGGTTTGCAAAAGTCGCCGTTCTTCCTTTGAACATGAAGATGAAAACCGAGAAGAAAGCGTTGATTCCGTAAGCACATCCGACAAGTCCTGCCCAGATCGCCCAATCCCAGTTCGTGTTGAAAAACGCTTTTGCGAACGGGTCGATTCTCGGACCTGTTACGCCGAATTTGCCTGCCGCGATGAGAACGCAGATCGTGACGAGCGTCATCGTGGTGAAAGATGCAATCTGTTCGATTGCGAAAAATGCCTTGTTGTTGTCCTTCTTTGCTGCTTTTTCTTCAGGCGGACGGGTGTTCTTATAATAGTTCATGATGTAGATTCTGATTGCGTAAGCTGCGATGTAGCTTGCGAAGATGACCATGAACGGAATTGACGAAAACGGGCTGTCTTTGCCGTCGTTGCCGCCGGTGAAGGCCTTGATGAGCACTGCGAAAAGGGCGATGCACATAGCGATGTTCTCTTCCATGAAGACTTTTTTCTTTAAAATGCCCTGTTTGATCTGTATCGCGTCAACGATTCGGCCGATTATGATGACTGATCCTCGCATGATTATCATTGCGACCATGACTGAAATGTGGTCGAAAGTGTAGAGCAGGGTGGTTGTCGGAACTACGACCGCGGTGCAGATACCCGAAAAAACTATGTAAGGCAGTTCGCTCGGCATCGTTATGCCGCATACCTTGATTTTTCTTACCGAATCGAGGCGGTACCAGCGCATGATGAGAACTGCTGCGGTTACGATGACGCTTGACGCCAGCGTGCTGTAGAAGAGGTATTCCATGCCGGGAAGTCCGGGGAAACCCTCTCCCGTTTTTAGGAAGAATTTAACGCCGACACCCGTTATGATGTAGAAAAAGAAGTAGCCGAAGCAAAGCTGCATGAGTCTTGCGGTTGATCCTGAATTGTTGTCTGACAAGTTGTTCTCCATTTAGTGTAAGTTATTATTAATATTGATTATTTTGCTGGACAAGCGATCCAGTATTCATTGTCGGAAATGTCACCGCCGTAATATGGCATTGCTTTGTAGCTGTAGAGGTCTATTTCACCGTTTACGGTGATCGTTGTGTTGCCGGGAGTGTAGTTTATTGCTGAAAGGGTCACCGAGCCGTATCCGAAAGCATGATCGCAGGAACCGTCTTGTTCACTGACGAAAAGCCTTACTTTTTCCTCTTTAAACTCACCGAGTCCGAAAGTATATGTTCCGGCGTTTGTTGTTTTTATCAGCATTCTGACAATAGGTGCGGTTGCCGTTGTATCGTTGTGTCCCTGGAAAAGTATGATGCGTTTGTCGGTACTGTCTTCAGGATTTGTTACGAGTTGCGCATATGCAAGCGGATATTTTGAGGTATCAACAATGTTTGCGTTGTTTCCGAATGTTCCGCTTGCAAAACCTCCTTCGATGCAGTTCGAAACATATACATCTGCTTCATTTTCATCATGAAGATATTTAAAAGTTCCATTGACTATTACTTTACCGTATGGGATTTTGTAGTTCGCGGTGTCTCCTGCAAGTCCGCATAATGAATCTTCGTCACGGCATTTGTTCCACAGGCAGTCATAATAGTATCCGCATGAATTGTCTTCGTTGCAGGTTTGCCATGCATAAAACTGATTTTTCCCTGCGGTGGTTCCGTTGTTGTAGCAGTTTTGTTGGCAGGTGCTGTCGTTTTCGCCGCATGTGTTCATGCAACTCATGATATCTGCGCAGTCGCCGGGGGCAAGAAGCTGGGTCGAAGAATCGGAGGAATCGTTGTCGTTGGTGTCCGTGTCATTGTCATTGTCATTGTTATTGTTATTAGTGTCGGAGTCGTTTCCGCTGTTGTTCGAATCTTCGTCATTGGCAGAATTACCGCCGTCATCGGTTGAATCGCTGTCGTTGGTTGAATTGTCTTCTTCATCGTTGCCGGAGTCGCCGTTATCGGTTGAATCGCCGCCGTTATTGTTATTATTGTCACCGCTGTTTCCGCTGTTGTAGGAATCGTCCGAACTACTTGAGCTGTTGTCGGCTGACGAACAGGTTAAGGAGCCGTTTGCTGCCTGATTGCAGTATTGACCGAAGTTAACATTGCATGTCCTTTTTATCTGCCATGATGAATCAATGCAAATTAAAATCTGTGAACCGTCTTTCGAGCATGATTCCGTCCCTGCCGTTGAACACGATCCGCCGGCTTCAATATAGTCTTCGGTATCGTCAGAACACGAAACCAGAGAAAACATTGCAAAAATCATTAATGAAATAATTACAGCCTTTTTCATAATAACCTCCGAATTTCAAAAACAAACCCGAATATTATAGTGAAAAAGACTCTGTTGTCAAACGAAGCAAGACCGTTTGAAGTTGTTTTATTCGGTATTTTAAGTGCAAAATAAAAGGAAGGTCGGAAAAACCGCAACACACAAACTATCCGCTACCGCTGCTTCCTCTCGGACCTGACGGGGTTTGCGGGGCTTGTTGTACGGCCCCCGACCACAATGGCGGAGAGGGTGGGATTCGAACCCACGGTAGGGGATAAGCCTACACACAATTTCCAATCGTGCTCCTTCGGCCTCTCGGACACCTCTCCATGAACCGGAAAAAGGATAAAAAGATGGCGGAGAGATAGGGATTCGAACCCCAGGCACCCTGTAAAGAGCGCACCTGATTTCGAGTCAGGCTCCTTCGACCACTCGGACATCTCTCCGTATTATTCAATATTTTCAGGATCTTGATGCTTTTTTGAAGTTTTCTGTCTTTCTCTGATATCCCGGAAAAAACCGGACAGCATCTCAGACGATTCTTCAGCTAAAATCCCCTCAACGACTTCCACCCTGTGATTTAAACGTTCGTCTTCCAAAAGCGTATAAAGAGATCTCACTCCCCCTGCTTTCGGATCTCTTGCCCCGAAATAAACTTTCGGGATCCTGGCCTGAACTATCGCACCGCTGCACATGATGCAGGGTTCGAGCGTGACGTAAAGCTCGCAGTCCTCAAGACGCCAGCTTCTCAAATAAGCCGCAGCTTCTGATATCGCTTCGATTTCCGCGTGGGAAAGCGGCGACTGGGCGGATTCGCGTTTGTTGAATCCTTTTCCGATTATTCTGTTTTCAAAGACCACAACTGCGCCGACGGGAACTTCACCCGTCTCTCTCGCCTTTTCGGCAAGGCTGAGCGCAACTTTCATATATTCGATTTCTCTTGTCATCACCGGCATGGCGCGCCCAGGAGGACTCGAACCTCCAGCCTTTTGGTCCGTAGCCAAACGCTCTATCCAATTGGGCTATGGGCGCCCAAAACAAAAGTGGCGGAGAGGGAGGGATTCGGACCCTCGATGGAATTATTAGTCCCATACCCACTTAGCAGGCGAGCTCCTTCGGCCTCTCGGACACCTCTCCGCATATTCTGGCGGAAGAGGTAGGATTCGAACCCACGGACGCGTAAACGTCAACGGTTTTCAAGACCGCCGCCTTCGACCACTCGGCCACTCTTCCACGATTCATCTCGATGTTCAAAGAACAAAGCGGAACAATGATTGTCAAATTTTATTAAAAGTCAATAAAATTTTTTCTTTTTTTAAATGCTGCCGTTTGAAAAGGCAGAATTCCGGCAGATGCTTTTGCTTTCATATCAGTTTTCTGAAGAAGCCTGGTCTGTGAAAATCTGGTTTTTCGCTAATAATATCAAACAGATGCATGTAATGCGGAGTAGGGGAGCAGTCCGCACACTTGTAAATGTTGCCTTTAAGCAGTTCAGGATTGATTCCGCAGTTGTCGAAAACGAAAATTGTTTTCGGGATTTTTATTTCCAGTCTGTAGGAAGTTTCTTCGTCTTTTATTCCGAAAGGCTTGCTGCCAAGTGTTGATAAAACTTCAATATTTTTAATAAGTTGTGGATTTAAGAATTCTCTGTCGCAGCGGTTTTTTCCGTATTGGGCCAAAACGGTTCCGATGCAGTTTACCTCGAAATTGTAGTAAAATCCGCTGCCGAAAGATAAAAAGAGTTCGGCGCAGCTGTCTTCAAAAACTTTTTGATTAGTTTCGGAATAAACAGCCTTTACGGAAGGTTCTGTTATGTCGAAAACGGCGGTTACGGCCTCTTTGGTAGCGGAAAAATCGCATGAAACGCTTAAATTTTCATAAGGTTTTCCGCACCAGACCTGTTTAAGTTTATACAAAGTCATTGTTCATTCCTTTATAAAAAAACTTTTTTCCGCTGTCACAGCATTTTCGAGTTCGACTGTTCTTGAAGCGGAAAGAGTTCTGAAACTGCCTGAAATGTCAAACGGTGCCGTCCAGACGCGTTCGTATGTAAAAAGCAGCGGATCGACTGTTTTTCCGTTCTGCATAACCGTGAAATGCAGGTGCGGTGCGGTGGAACGCCCGGTACTCCCCGCTCCTGCAATGATTTCACCGCGGACGATATTCATTCCGACGGCCGTCAGATAGCGGTTCAGGTGCCCGTAAACCGTGCGCAGACCGTTGCCGTGATCAATGACGACAGCTTTGCCCAGACCTCCTTTTTCACCTGCAAAAATGACTCTTCCGCTTTCGGCTGCGCGGACCGGAGTGTCTGTTTTCGCCAGAATGTCGACTCCGTTGTGGAATTTTTTTCTTTTATTGAATGGATCCCTGCGTTCACCGTAGTAACTCGTGATCCGTCCGCTGTCGATCGGAGCCCTGAAATCACCGGGAGGCGAAAGCACGACGGTATGCCCCGAAACGAAGTAATCGCCGTAAATATAGTCTCGGAAAGCGGTCATAGTGAAATCGCCGATATTTTTGCTTTTTATCGAAAATCCGAGGATCCCGTAGGTTTTTACCAGAATATCGCTGTCGAAGATTCCTTTGACCATAAATGCTATGGAATCTCCGGGTTTCAGTTTGTCCAGAATCCCCCAGTCCCATATGAGGCGTTCCTTTGCTATTTCGTAAAACTGCGGATCGTCTTCCGAAAACGAGGTTTTTATTTTGTAATAGCGTATCATCGTCTTTTCTTCAAGGTCGATCGGCTCGTTTTTCCGGACGAAATCGTTCCCCTGACGGACAAAGGAGATTTTTTCTCCTTTTGAATTGTTTTTGTAGTGGTGCAGATCGTAGGAAACGGTTTTTCCGCGGGCTGTCGTCACTGAAAAGACATCGCCGTTCATAAATTTAGTGAGTCCCGCTTTTTTGCGGTAAAGCAGTTTCGCATTTTCCCAGTTCTCACTGCCCAGGATTTCAGCGAAAAAGTCGTCGTATTTTGCACTCGGCACCTGAAGATGAAGTGTTTGTCTGGATTTTTTGACGTTGTTTTGGTTGTTCCAGTTCAAACTGATGTTGACGTCCTTTTTCAAAGATTCCTGATAGAGAAAAAAAGCTGTTGCCGAAATAAGCGCAACAAGAATCAGAAAAAAGGTTGCGCGCCTCATAAACTTCCGATTTTATTGGATAATCTTGTTTTTGTCTGAAAGTCGAAGAAGTGAAGTTTTTCGTGTTTTAGAGAGAGTTTTACCGTATCTCCGGTGTCGAAACCGCGTGCTTTTTCAAATTCCGCTTCAACCGTTATTTTTACGTTTTCAGAAACGGAAACATGAATAAGCGACATTCTGCCCAACGCCTCGACAATTTCGACTTTCCCGGTGATTTCAGGTTCCTTTTCGTCGAATACGAAATCCTGGGGACGGATTCCGAGAATGATTTTTTCCTGATTGAAGTCGTTTTCAGCACCGGCTTTGACGTTGATGTTTTCACCGTTCAGAATCATCTGATTTCCATCCTTTTTTGCATTGAGTTCAAGCAGATTCATTGAAGGCGAGCCGATGAAAGAAGCGACAAAAACATTCTGCGGAGTATCGAAAAGTTCCGCCGGAGTTCCGACCTGCTGGATTACGCCTTGATTCAAAACGACTATTCTGTCGGCAAGGGTCATAGCCTCGACCTGATCGTGAGTTACGTAGATTATCGTGGTTTTCAGACGTTCATGCAGCTTCTTGAGTTCAACGCGCATCTGGGTCCTTAGCGATGCGTCCAAATTTGAAAGAGGTTCGTCGAAAAGGAAAACCTTCGGGTTTCTGACGATAGCCCGCCCCATGGCCACACGCTGACGCTGTCCGCCGCTCATCTGTTTCGGCAATCTGTCCAAAAGATGTGTAATATCAAGCATTTTTGCCGCTTCATTCACTCTTTTTTCAATTTCATCTTTGCCGGTTTTCTTCATTTTGAGTGCGAAAGCCATGTTTTCACGGACGGTCATATGCGGATAAAGTGCGTAACTCTGGAAAACCATTGCGATATCACGATCCTTAGGTGCGAGGTTGTTTACGGTTTTGTCACCGATTTTGATTGTCCCGTCGGAAATCGTTTCCAAGCCTGCGAGAGTACGGAGCAAAGTCGATTTTCCGCAGCCGGAAGGGCCGACCAGAACGAGAAATTCACCGTCTCTGACCGTCAAATCTATTCCTTTGAGAATCGTCGTCTCTTCGTTGTATTTTTTTACGACTCTTTCAAATGTTACAGATGCCATTTTTGTCCACCTCCACCAAAAAACCGCCAATTATAGACAAAAATCGAATAATATCAACTTTGATATTTTTTTGTTATTTCAGATTTCGTTGCGGCTGCTGTCGTTATTCCGCCGGTTCGCAGACGGATTTTTCTCCGTTCCAACTGAAATGTTCTTTGCATTTGAAACGGCATTCTTTGCCTATTTCGGTAGAACATTGATATTTTCCGCTTTCGGCGTCGAATGTAAATTCACCGGGGCATTCATAACATTTTTTGGTTTCTTCGCCGTATTCAAAACCGTCGGGACACGGAACGGGCTCGTGGCAGCTGAACATTTCAGATGTCTTAACCGAAAATCCGTCGGTTGTTAATTCTGTAGCCTCATAAATCGGCGGAATTAGCGAATATCCCCATCTGACATCGTATATTTCCGAATCGCAGCAGCACGGCACCTGATTTTGCTGGGAGTTTGCATCTTTCTCCGTCTTATAGCACATTGTTTTATCTTTCAGACACATTTTTTGGCCGTTCGAGCTTACTCCGCAGAGCGTTGAGTGGCTTATGGTATTCCTAAATGCAAAAGCTCCGCAGTTATCTATCTGGCAGACTCCGCCTGTGTCGTTTGTTCCTTCGGGACATTGCGGCAGTGAAGGTTCGGCCGCTTCCGGTGTAGTCGTTTCAAAAGTCGAAGGAGCCTTTTCTTTACTGTATGAGCCGACTTCGGACGGCACATATCCGCCGTTCTGCCAGGTCTGGGTGATTACCGACGCGGTATTCCATTCAGCATTTTCAGGAAGTCCGGTGCATGAAACGGTTCTGTCTTCGTGAACGGTGTTTTCATCTTCGTCCTGTCCGCCTTCACCGGAATCGGCGTTATCTCCGTCCTGGCCGTCTTTATCCGGGTCTGTGTCGCTGCCTGTATCAGCGGAGTTTTCATCGTCTTTCTTCGGTGTTTCAAGGTCTTCATCAGTGTTTACGACTTCGTCATTGTCGGAAATTTCTTCCGAATCGCCTTTTTCTGATTGGTTTTTGTCGCTGTCGGCTTCCGCTTCCTGAATGACGCGCGTTGCTCCGTCTCCGCACGAGACTGCAGAGAACAGAGCAAGCAGAACTGCAAAAAACAGATGTCTCATTTCCGCCTCCTCTGTGAAAATACGAACAAAACGCGCTATTATATTGAAATCCCGGAAAAAATAAATTGAAAATCTAATTCCGGGAAAATTTCTTCAGTTCAGCCGGCGTATTTGAAAAACATGCGGAAGGATGCGGTGTTTTAAAAGAGTTTTTTTGATATTTGCCGGTCCCTGATTAAAATGACGCGTTTTTTTGTTTTTACTCTTTTTTGAGGTCGCCTATGGTTTTCAGCAGTCCTGTCTTTCTTTTTGTTTTTCTTCCTTTCGTCTGGTTCGTTCATGCTCTGCTTCCTGAAAGAGCGAGAAAACCTTTTCTGCTTTTGGCAAGTCTCGGTTTTTATATGTACGGCGAGGGAATTTTTGTACTGCTGATGCTGATGACGATTCTGACGGCTCACTGCTCCGTTATTTTTATGAGAAAATTCAAGTGTCACCGCTCAAAAATCGCGCTAGGGAGTTCGCTTCTGGCTATTTTAATCCTTGTGATTTTCAAATATTCCAATTTTTTTACCGCACAGATTGCTCCGCTGCTTGCACGATTTTCCATAAACATTACGCCGACACAGTTTCATCTGCCGCTAGGAATCTCGTTTTTCACTTTTCAGGCAGTATCATGCATAATAGATTTTTACAGAAAACCGGACAGAAAATATCTTTCGTTTCTTGACACAGCTCTCTATATTTCGTTTTTTCCGCAGCTCGTTGCAGGTCCTATCGTCCGTTATGACACATTTATTCCGCAGCTTAAATACCGGGCGGTTCACTATGCTGCATTTCTGTACGGCTTGAAGCGTTTTATTTACGGTTTGGCCAAAAAAGTGCTGATTTCAAACAATCTGGCGCCAGTCGTTGACAAGATATATTCATTGGATACTTCAGCAATAGATACTTTCACTGCATGGGCGGCGCCGTTGCTGTTCGGAATCCAGCTTTATTTCGATTTTTCGGGTTACTCAGACATGGCAATCGGTCTGGCGCGTATGTTCGGCATAAGAATTCCGGAAAACTTCAACTATCCGTTTGCCGCGACTTCTATGACGAATTTCTGGCGCAGATGGCACATTTCTCTTTCGACCTGGTTCCGGGATTATCTCTACATTCCTTTGGGAGGAAGCAGAAAAGGGGAATTCAGGACAATCGTCAATGTCTGGATTGTTTTTTTGATTTGCGGTTTGTGGCACGGAGCGGCCTGGAATTTTATCTTTTTCGGTGTAGTGATATCAATTTTTATGACTTGCGAAAGGTTTTACCGCAAAAAATGTTCATTCCGAAGCAGTGCTTTGGCGCATGTTTACACGTTGTTTGTTGTTATTCCGCTCTTTTTTGCGTCATTTCGTACAAACTCGCCGGCGCATTTTTTCTCTTTTTTGTCAATAATGCTGGTTCCGAGAGGCTCTCTTACCCAGTTGGTGCAGCTCTTTGACGCAAAAACGGCGGCGGTACTTGTTGCGGGTACGATATTTCTCTTCCCTGTTTACGGACATGTCTGCAAAAAATTCGGGAAATCGGTTGCGTTTAAATATATGGAAGCCCTGCTTCTTGCCGTTCTTTTCGCGTTTGCGCTGACAAGCAGTTCAATGGTTTTTTCCGATCCGTTCGTTTATTTCAGGTTCTAGCTATGCGGAGCGCGAGAATTGACAGAATAAATTCATTAGGCAGATTTGCCGCAGGTTTGTTTTGTCTGATATTGTATTTTGTTTTTGCCGAACTTGTTTTGAATTTTACGACTTTCAAAGACATCGGAAATGAATTGGATTACTACATTGCGCAGAGTTTTACTGAAACAGAGCGCAAAGACGCCGAACAGTTCAACAAGGATCTCATATCATGCGGGGAACGTGCCGAAATTGTTCCGGGAACCACCCTCTATAAGTACAAAGCCGCAAAGACGAAAAGTTTTACGATAAACTCTTTCGGTTTCCGCGGTGAAGAGCTGACGAAAAAAGAGAGAAACGAATACAGGATTGTTATTTTCGGAGATTCCAAACTTTTGGGTTATCTTCTTCCCGATAAGGATACGATTCCTGTTCTTGTGCAGGAAAAACTCAGAAAACATTTCAAAAACAAGGGAAAAAGGATAAATGTTGTCAATTTCGGGATAGAGGCTTTTGATATTCAGCGCTCGATTGAAGCCGCACGTCTTTATCTTTTTGATCTTGAATCCGACTTTATTGTTTTTTATTCGGCGGCAGTCGATTTAAACGAAGCTTATTCTTTAGGCGGGAATGATTTGATACCTTTTGCCGAAGGTGACGCTTTGCCTGAAATTTTCAGAGCCCGCAGCGATAATAATGTGTTCATGTTAAAAATTCTCCAGATTCTTAATTTTGCTTTTTTCAGTGATTTTTATGAAACTGAATCGAATGCTCTTGAAAACGAGAAATTGGGCTATCCGGTTCCGCCGCACGTTATTCAGAATTTGAACGATTTTCCTAAATCTTATGCCGCAAGGATAAAAAAAGCCAGCGATTACTTCAAGGCATGGGGAGTTCCGACTCTTTTTATTTTACCGCCGATACCGCAGTTCAAAAATCCGCTTTCGGAAATTGAAAAGAAAATACTTTTCCAGCGTGAATTTTATACTCCTGGAATAAATCAGTTTACCGAAGAGTGTTATGTGGAAACCATAAAACAGGTTGAGCAACAGTCTGATGTGAAAGTGGTCAACCACAGCGAAATGTTTGACGGAATGGATGAAACCGTTTTTTTTGACGGACTTCATATGACGCCCAAGGCAAACAGAATGGCCGCGGAAAAAATGGCCGGAGATCTTATAAAGATTTTGGAATCGGAACATTATCTTGAAAAAAAATAAGCGGATAGACAAAGTAAACTCGCTTAAGAGATTTTTTTTGTTTTTGCTGATTGTTTCAGCCGTTTTCGGTGCTTCGGAATTTGTTCTGCAGGAATTTACGCCGTTCGGAGACGCCTTGAACAATTTGGAATACTATGCCGGTCTCTCTTTTTCCGAAAAAGATGCGAAAACAGCGATGAAAGCCAGGGAGGATCTGGCTTCTCTCGGAGCAAAAATCATAAAAGTTCCGGGGACGCTGATTTACCGCTATAAAAAGGCTGAAACGGAGAGCTTCAGCTTCAATTCATTCGGATTCCGCGGCGAGGAACCTTCGAAAAAGGGGGAAAACGAATACAGGATAGGGGTTTTCGGCTGTTCGAAGGTTCTCGGAATTTATCTTGCAGAGGAAAATACGATCCCGTTTATTCTTCAACAGAGGGCGCAGCGGGAGTTCCCGCAGAAAAAAATAACCGTCTTCAACATGGGAGTCGAAGGATACGACCTGCAGCGGGCGATTTCGTTTGCCGAATTTGACGGCGAAAGGCTGGGACTCGATATGGCGGTGTTTTATTCAAACGTAAACGACATAAATTACAGTTTCAAGGACGGAAGCATAGATTGGGAACCGTTTAAGGAAAACGAAGAGGTTTATCAGAATCTGGTCGAAGATATTGCCGCGCACAGTAAAAAGCCGTTTTGGGAACGAAGCCGTCTCAGGGCAGTGGTAAAAGAGGCTTTTTTAAGTGATTTCGTTAAATATTTCGCCTCTTTTGCAAAAGATCAGGTTTTCCAGAAACTCACTCCGGAATTTGAAAGAAGGGCTGTGGAGTTTTCTGAAAAATTTAATGAAAGGATAAGAAAAACTTCTGAGAAATTTGAAAAAAAGGGAATAAAAACGGTTTTTTTCTTCCCGCCGATAATTCAGCTGAAGGAGCCTTTGAGCAAAATAGAACGGAATATGCTTTACAAAAATGAAATGAGTATCGCCGGCTACAACAACTATTTTATCAAGTGCGCGGAAGGGGTTTCGGAAAGTGAAAATCCCCTTATTTTTTCTCAAAAGGATATTTTCAGAGGATATCGCGAAACTGCCTTTTTCGACGGAATTCATTTTACGCCTGAAGCTTCCCGGATTGTCGGGAACGACGTCGCTGAAAAGGTCGTTTCCGTATTGAAAAAAGAACTTGATTGAAAATTTGATTTCAGATTGAATTTCAGCATAATTCCCTGTTTGTTTAACGGCTTTTGTCGCAAAAAGTGCGGTTGAACGATGTTTTCAGGAGGTCAAAATGAGAAAATCAATAATAGCTGCAAACTGGAAGATGAATAATCTGACGAGTGATGTGATAAACTTTTTCGCCGAATTCGGCGATGCGGCGGTAAACTCGGAAAATGAAGTCGTCATTGCACCGGCCTATCCCTATATTCCGCTTGCTTCGGCGCTTTCCAAAAATAGAAATATCGAGATCGCGGCTCAGGATGTCTATCCGAAGGCCGAAGGTGCATTTACAGGCATGGTCGGCGGAAAAATGCTTGCCGATCTTGGCGTGAATGCGGTCATAATCGGGCACAGCGAGAGGCGCAGGATATTCGGCGAACCGAACGAACTTATCCGCGAAAAGGTGAAATTCGTGCAGGAAAACGGTCTCCATCTTATTTTCTGCGTAGGCGAAACGCTGCCGGAAAGGGAGAACGGCTCGATGTTCAATGTGCTTGAAGAACAGATTTTTTCGGCATTCGACGACAACCTGATTCTTGCTCCGGAAAAGATCACGGTCGCATACGAACCTGTTTGGGCGATAGGAACCGGCGTTACGGCGACTCCGGAACAGGCGGCTGAAATGCATGCCTTCATCCGCAGGATAATGAAGGAAAGATACGGTTACGCCGATTCGAGAATACTTTACGGTGGAAGCGTAAAACCTGAAAATATTAAAGGACTTATGTCTAATGAAGATATCGACGGCGCACTTGTAGGCGGAGCGAGCCTCAAAGCCTCTTCGTTTATGAAATTAGTGAATTTCCAAGCGGTGAGATAATGAAAAGCAACAGACTTATGGTTTCGGATATAGAAGACGGCGATATAATAATTCCCGATTCCAAGTGCTATTTTCTCGTGAAAAAATCTTCAGTAAAGGTCGGCAAAACAGGCAAGAAATACATCGATCTGGATCTTTTTGACGGCGTTTCGACAGTTGCGGGAAAAGTATGGGACATTACAGAAGAGACTGCCGAGGCTGTTCAGGCGGGAAACGTTATTCAGGTTCTTACCGGAAAAACGGGAAAATACCTGTCAAATATGCAGATTACGATAAATGATGCCGTAATCGTGCCGCCGGAAAAGATCGATTCTGAATGCGCCGGGATTCTTCCGGAATCGTTCTACACCTGCGAAGAACTCGGAAAACAGTGGGATGAACTTTGCGAAGTGCTCGTTCCGAAACACCGCGAAATAGTGAACAAATTCATGGAAAACGAAAAAATCTGGCATCTTTTCACGACGATTCCCGGCGGCAGAAGCATGCATCACGCCTGCAGAAGAGGTTTGTGGGAACATTCGATTTCGGTCGCGCAGTCGGCACTTGCGGTCTCTGACGTTTTTGATGAAAAATACGGCGTCAACATTTCGCTCGTGGTCCTTTCCTCGATGCTTCACGATATAGGAAAAATCTTCGAATTCCAGATAAATCCGGCGACTTCGATGGTAGACAGATATTCCGACAGAGGCAAACTGTTAGGGCATATCTACATGGGTGCGACCTGGCTAGAAAAGCTGGTTTCGTCGTGTTTCCCCGATGACAGCGACCTTAAAATGGATCTCATCCATGTAATTTTAAGCCATCACGGGCAGTATGAATTCGGATCTCCCAAACGCCCGAAAACGCTTGAAGCACTGATCGTTTCGGCATGCGACAACCTTGATGCAAGCTGCGATGCGGTCAAATCGTGTTTCGGCGACAACATGGACGGCAACTGGACAAAACCGGTTTATATGATGGATCGGGCTTTTTTCAGACGGCAGGAAAATGCCGACGACGGTAAAAACGAAAGCTATGAAGAATCAGCAGAATAAAAAACAATTTTAAATGGAGGAAAAAATGTCAAAAATTCGTGTTGCAATTAACGGTTTCGGCAGAATAGGAAGAGCTGTTTTCAGAATCGCCGAAGGAAGCGATGCTGTTGAAATCGTCGTCATCAACGACCTTACCGATCCTAAAACTCTCGCTCATCTTTTGAAGTATGATTCGGTTCACGGCACTTGGGATAAAGAAGTTTCCGCAGGTGAATCTTCGATCATAGTCAACGGCCGCGAAGTTCAGATTCTTGCAGAAAAGGATCCAGAAAATCTCCCGTGGAGAGATATGAAAATAGATGCAGTTCTTGAGTGCACTGGTCGTTTCACGGCAAGGGAAAAAGCCAATCTCCACATTGAAGCCGGCGCTAGAAAAGTCATCATCTCCGCTCCGGCAAAGGGCGAAGACATGACGGTCGTATACGGCGTAAACGACTATCTCTACGACAAGGAGAGACACAACATCATTTCGAACGCAAGCTGTACCACGAACTGCCTTGCTCCGATAACCTACATCATGCACAAGCATTTCGGAATCAAACACGGTCTTATGACCACCATTCACTCATACACGAACGACCAGCGCATTCTCGACCTTCCGCACAAGGATCTCCGCAGAGCAAGAGCAGGCGCAGTCAGCATGATCCCGACGACGACCGGCGCGGCAAAGGCTATCAGCCTCGTCATTCCCGAGCTCAAGGGCAAGCTAGACGGCATTTCGATAAGAGTCCCGACGCCGAACGTAAGTGTCGTTGATGCAACTTTCATCATCGAAAAGGAGACTACGGCGGAAGAAATCAACGCACTTATGAAGGAATACGCAGAAGGTCAGATGAAAGGCGTTCTCAGATATTGTGACGAGCCGCTTGTTTCGCACGATTTCAACGGCGATCCGCACTCATCCATTCTTGACGCCCTCAACACTGCCGTAATGCAGGGAAATATGGTTAAACTTCTCAGCTGGTACGACAACGAATGGGGTTACAGCAACAGAATGTTCGACGTTCTGAGAAAACTTTTTGCTTAATAAACGGAGGATCTGATGGGTTTTTTGGAAACTCTCGGTGTCAAGTGTATAAATGAACTCGCGATCAGGGAGAAACGGGTCTTTTTGAGAACCGATTTCAATTTTCCGGCGGATGAGTCGGAAAATGTCGCCGATTTTGACAGAATGGAAAAAATTATTCCGACAATCAGGCATATTCTTGAGAGGAATGCCCGCCTGATCATAGCATCGCATTTCGGAAGGCCGGAAAGTGAAAAGGATATTCAGTACACACTTGAACCGTTTGCTGCAAAACTCGCCGAAATTCTCGATCAGGATATTTATTTCTTCGAGGATTGTGTCGGAATGGGGGCGATGCAGATGGTGAGGGATCTCAAACCTGGTCAGATACTTGTTCTCGAAAATCTCAGATTCAACGAAGATGAAAAGAAAGGTTCAACCGCTTTTGCGCGCGACCTTGCTAAAATGTGCGATGTCTATATCAACGACGCTTTCGGCGTTTCGCACAGAAAAGACACCTCTATAGCCGTTCTTCCGCGCTTTACCGATACTAAAGGAGCCGGGCTTTCGTTGAAAGACGAAGTAGACGTTCTGTCGAAGTTTCTCGGCATGGGACACGGCAGCGGGCTCTGCATAATGCTCGGCGGCTCCAATGTTGCCGATAAAATCGGACTTATCCGCCCGATGCTTGACATTGCCGACAAAATCATAGTCGGCGGTGCGGTAGCCCATGTTTTTCTGGCGGCGAAAGGTATCCGTTCAGGAGCTACTGAAGTAGACGAAAGCAAAATTCCGCTTGCTAAGGAGATTCTGAAGAGTGCCGGTGTCCGCAAAGTCGAAATCGTTCTTCCGGTCGATTTTGTCGTCGCTGAAACGGTTAATTCAACCGAAACCATGACCTGCAATGCCGATTCTTTCCCGGAAGGAATGACAGCTTTCGACATCGGTCCGGAAACCGTTGAACTTTTTGCCCGGAAGGCGGCAGAATGCAGCCAGCTTTTCTGGAGCGGTCCGATGGGAGTTTACGAAAAACCTCTGTTTTTGAACGGCAGTGTCAGACTTGCCGAAAAAATAGCAAAATTTCCCGTTCTCAAGGTTGTCGGCGGCGGCGATACGGGACTTATGCTGAAAAAATCGAACCTGACAAACAGCTTCGACCATGTTTTTACAGGCGGAATGGCGGCCTTGGAATTTTTGAAAAACGGCGGAAATTTACCTGGAATAGATGCATTGAAAGGTTAGGCTATGTCAAAACTTACGATGGCTAAATCGTCTGCCAATAACGGCAGACCGAGTATGGAAAGGAAACTGACGCCTACCGAAATCCTTCAGATTAAGGAGAGCCGAAAGGAAAATATGGGGTATGTGCAGGAATGGCCCCGTCAAAAACTCAGAATTGCAGATTTGAAACCTGATGAAGAGTTTATAAAAGAAAGCTCCGGGCATGAATATAAGTATTTTATTTTATTAATGATTCCTCTTGTGGTGACGGCGGCGTTCGTTCTTGTCGACAGGAACGGTCTTTATGAAGATTTTCTTGTTTTTTTAGAAAGCATACTTTCTGACATTTAATTTTTTATATCCCGTTTAGGAGTTTGAAATGACAAAAATCATCGAATGTGTTCCCAATTTTTCGGAAGGAAGAGATATGAGCGTGATCGACAAGATCACTGCCGAAATCAAGAAAGTGAGCGGTGTCAGACTGCTTGACGTCGATCCAGGATACGACACCAACAGAACGGTCGTTACGTTCGTCGGCGAGCCTGAGCCGGTAAAACAGGCTGCATTCGCTGCAGTAAAAAAGAGCCACGAACTCATCGACATGCGTCATCATAAAGGTGCTCATCCGCGTTTCGGAGCGTGCGATGTCTGCCCGGTAATTCCGGTAAGCGGCGTTACGATGGATGAATGCGTCGAAATCGCGCACGACCTCGGAAAAAGACTCGGTGAAGAGCTCGATTATCCCGTTTATTTCTACGAATACGCGGCAACGAAACCCGAAAGAAGAAACCTTGCGACCGTCCGTTCCGGCGAATACGAAGGGCTTGAAGCAAAGTTGAAGGATCCGAACTGGAAACCCGATTTCGGACCGGCGGAGTTCCGTCCGACAAAAGGTGCTACCGCAGTTTCGGCGCGCGATTTCCTCATTGCATACAACATAAACCTCAACACGACGAGCGCAAAAAAGGCGAATGCCATTGCTCTGAGGCTCCGCGAGCAGGGTTATCCCGAAAAAGACGCTGACGGCAATCCGAAACTTGATGCAAACGGCAAAAAGATCATGCATCCCGGCATGTTCAAAAACTGCAAGGCTATCGGATGGTACGTCGATGATTTCAAAAGGGCGCAGATTTCGATAAACCTCACGAACTATCACGTCACGAACATGTATCACGTTTTTGACGCGGCTTCGAAACTTGCTGAAGAAAAGGGACTCAGAGTCACGGGCAGCGAGATCGTCGGTGTTCTTCCGAAAGAAGCGCTTATCGAATCAGGCATCCACTACCTTGAAAAACAGGGAACCTGTGCAGGTCAGAGCGAAGCCGAGCTCATCAAAATCGCTGAACAGTCTTTGGGACTCAGCGATGTAGTCAAATTCAAACCAGAAGAAAAGATAATCGAATACATGGTGAAGGAGAGAAAAGGACTTGCAGACATCACTGTAACAGAGTTTTCCGACCTCCTTGCAAGTGACGCTCCGGCTCCGGGCGGCGGTTCGGTTGCTGCTCTCTGCGGATCTCTCGCTGCTGCTCTCGGAAGCATGGTTGCAAACCTCACTTACAACAAAAAAGGCTACAAGGAGCACAACGAAAAGATGAACTGCGTTGCTAAGGACATGCAGTCGAGAAGAATGGAACTTCTCAACCTCATCGACGAAGATACCAACGCTTTCAACATAATGATGGCGGCCATGAAGGCTCAGAACGCCGCTAAAAAAGGCACTGACGCAGCTGCGATTGCCGAAGCTGACAAAAACATGGACGAAGCGAACAGATACGCGATTTCGGTTCCGCTTCAGGTCATGGAAAAGATTTATGAGCTTCTTCCGAATCTCAAAACCGTCGGCGAATCCGGCAACATCAACGCTGCAAGCGATGCCGGAGTAGGTGCGCTGCTCGTTCAGGCCGGCGTAAAGGCGGCAGGTCTCAACGTCAAAATCAACCTCAAGAATTTCGCGAAAGACGATCCTTTCTACGGCGAAACCTTCAATGCAATGAATAAAATTCTTGCCGTCGTTGACAAAGAAGCTGAAGAAATTCTTGCGATCGTTGACAAAAAGATAAGTTAGTCGATGAAACTCAATTCGATATTCCAGTCCATTCAGGGTGAAGGAAGATTTCAGGGCTATCCTTCCGATTTTATCAGGTTTTTCGGCTGCAATTTAAACTGCGGCTACTGCGACACGAAATACACTCTTTCGGGCGATTCATTTTATTCCGAGACTCCGGAAGAAGCGGCTGCAAAGCTGAATAAAACCGGTGTTTTCGATCTGTGTGTTACAGGCGGGGAGCCGATGTGTCAGGAAGATGAACTGCTGAAATTTCTCCTTCTGCTTTCCAAAAAACGCGTATCTCTTGAAACCAACGGAAGTCTGGAACTGGAACCGCTTTACCGCGCTTTTTCTGCGGCGGAAACTGATTCGCAGCTCTATTTTTCGACGGACTGGAAAACTCCGGGATCGGGAAATTCCGTTTTTGACGAGCGCAACATCGTTTTTTTGAGAAAAAGCGGAGCAGGGTGGATGAAATTCGTTGTTGCAACTGCACAAGATCTTGATTTTGTTGAAGAAAAACTGCAGCTACTCGACGGAATCGAAACATACTTAAGTCCTGTTTTCGAGAATGGAAAAGAATGGTTTTCACTTGTCGAAAAATTCGTCAAAAGTCACAAAAATATCAGATTACAGCTACAGCTGCACAAAATTCTCGGCATAGAATAGTTAAGAAAATCCGTTAATTGACTGTCTTGTAAAAAACGAATGCAAATCGGCACAGTCCTTAAAAATATTTTGTTAAAATTTTTTGTTTGAGTAAAATCAAACGCTTTTTTGGGAGGCGTATATGAAAAAGAATCTTATTTTGTTTATTTCGCTTTTTTTAAGCGTTTTATTTGCTGTTTCGTGTTCAGGTCCGGACGAGGATTTGTCGTGTCTTGTTGCTGCTGATTGTCCTGACAGTTCGTTTTCATGTATCAATGAAGTGTGTGTTCTTAATGATGCCGCTAATGAAATCACTGATTCTGACAAACAGGATGAAAACGGTTCTTCAACCGGCGGAAACGGCAGCAATTCCGGCTCCGGTGACGATAATTCAGATATTAACGGTTCGGAAAACGGAAACGATGATGAGAGCGGATTGCCTGATCCGGTAACAAACGATGGAGAGGGAAATTCCGGTTCATCGGATGATGACGCTTCGGAAACTTCAGATGCAGACGGCGTTGAAGAAAACGACGGCGAAACTAATGACGACAATGGGAATGAAAGTGACAACGATAACGAAAACAACGACGAAAACGGTATTGCAAGCGATGACGGCAATGAAAACGGAGACGGTGACATCGAAGAGGGAAATCCGGTCGGTCAGCTTACCGACTGCACAAAAAACGAAGACTGCCTTTCAAATTTCAACAATATCCGCTGTGATACTGCTCTGGGCAAATGCGTAATGTGCATTTCCAATGACGACTGTCTTACGGCTTACGGCCAGACCTGTGATTTGACGACGCACGAATGTGTATCTAATGCAACATGCGCCGCAGCTATAGAAAAGCTGCCTCACGGCGGAAAATTCGACTGGGAAGACGGCACGACGCAGGGATTTTCGACAAATGCTTACTGGGATCTTGTAAACGATCCTACTATTTCAAATGGAGCATATTCTTTCGGACAGTATTCCGGATATACTGACAATATGGATTATACTTCAGTTCTTCAGCCTGTTGATCTCTCCATATGCTCTGGATGCGCGGTCAATGTTCTTTATTATGCAAAAGGAGCGATCCCAAAGTCGGAAAACGGATATGATTTTATTCATCCGACATGCAACGGTGACGGGACAACGACAGCAAAAAATTCAACTGTTTCTATTCAGTCTCTGACACCACAGTCACCATGGGTGATGGCGGATGCTTATTATCAAAAGGTCAACAGTTATTCAACTACCGCTTGGACGACATCGGAATGGCAAATTCCGGCATCCTGCAAAACGGATAAATTTGTTTTTGGTCTGAGATTCAGCAGCAACGGCAGCATAAGCTATGCAACCAGTCACAGTTATCTCGGTCTTGTCGTTGACGATCTCACAATTGCTCCGGCGGCTACAGGACATGAGCCGGACGGTGAATTTGAATCGGCGTCAAACGGCTATATCAAAGGCTGGGCTTGTGATCTTGATGCGCCTTTGAAGTATATTCTTATCAAAATCGAATATTACAAGAACAAGGACGAGTCTGCTGTAGCCGCGGTTCGTTGGGTTTACGCAAAACTTCAAAGACCGGGCGATGCCGAGCTTGAAACTAAGTGCAGTTCGACCTACAACCACGGTTTTGAAATGCCGCTTGACGAAGGTTTAAAGACACTTTTGGGCGAAGATGGAACTCACAAGGCTGTTGTTTACGCAGTCGATATTCCTGCAACCGAAAATCTCTGCGGCGGAACCTACACCAAGCTCGGTGAAAGGGAATTTGAAGTGACTGGTGCGGAACCTAAATAATTTTAAGGAGTTGAAAATGTGTGACTGTATTTTCTGCAAAATTGTCAAAGGGGATATCCCTTCACCTCGTCTTTATGAAGACGAGAATTTCATCGTTATCCGCGACATAAATCCGCTTTGCAAGGTTCACGATCTGATAATCACAAAAAAACACATCAAATCGGTGAACGAGATCGAAAAGGATGACGAAAGGATCTTTGCATCGCTTTTCACGGTTGCAAAAAAGATTGCGGCTCTCGAAAATATGGCTGAAAGCGGTTACCGCGTTGTCGTAAATTCGGGTAAAGATTCGGGTCAGGCGGTTCCTCACTTCCACGCTCACGTTCTGGGCGGCGAAGACCTCAAAGGCAAACTTCAGGGAATGTAATCCTGAAACATGAATATTTTTCTGATCGGGCAGGGGAATGTCGGAACAGCTCTTTCAAGTTTTTTTCAAATTTCTGAAATTACTTGTGAAATTCTTGAAAAAGTACCGGAAAACAGAAACGGTATTCTGTTCCTGGCAGTTTCGGATTCAGCCGTAAAACCGCTTCTTGAAGAGACTTTGCGGAAAAATCCGGAAATGTTTGCAGTTCATTTTTCGGCGGCTGTGCATTTTGAAAACAAACGTGTTTTTCTGCTTCACCCTTATTCTTCGATTAATAAAAAAAGCGAGTTGAGTCAGATACTTTTTACTCTTTGGGGCGAAAGGAACAGTGTTTTTGAAGAAATGCTGAAAAAAACGGGACTCGGTTTTGTCCGGTGCGGCGGAAATCCGGATCCGCTTTATCACGCATCGGCCGTAATCAGCGGAAATTTTACGCAGTTTTTCGTGCTGCAGGCATTAAGACTTCTTCAATCTTCAGGTTTTTCGGAAGAAGTTTCGGAAAAACTTATCCGTCAGCTTGTTCAATCTTCGCTTGACAACGTTTTTAGAAACGGAATCAAAGGGCTGACCGGTCCGGCGGCTCGGGGAGAAAAGGAAGTTTTACTTAATGAAATCAATGCGCTGGGTGAAAAAGACAAAGACTTTGCAAAAATTTTTAAAGCTGTAAACGAAGCTATTTGCAGGCTTTTTGAAGATAAGATTAATAATATATAAGTGATTTGCGGAGGAAAAAATGTTTAGAAAATCGGCATTTTATTTTGTTCTTTTGTACTTTTTGTCCCTCTTTGCTTCATGCGACAGAAGCGGAGTCTATGAAAAATCCGACACGATTGCTCACGAAAGCAATTTGAAAACGCTTATCGTCGGAATACCTAACTCCGATTCGTCCGATCTCAAGGAAATTACCGATACTTTTCCGGTAGATGTCGAAAGAGTTGCTTCGAGGGCTTACTGGAATCCGACGAAAAGAGATTATTCGGCAGAATTTATCTGGATTGACCCCGAAGGAAAGGTAGCATACAAAAAAGTGATGGAGATGAAGCCGATCTGGAAGCGTTCGCTCGTTTACTACAGAGGAGCGAAGCCTATGGCAGCAGGAAACTGGCGTCTCGATGTCAGAGTAGGCGGCAAACTTTACGGAAAAACCGATTTTACGGTCGTAAGAGAACGCTCCAAAGTGCCGATGATAGCACAGATCGAGGCTTTCAACACCGAAAAAATCACCCTTGAAAACGCTCAGGTCATTGCAGAAAAAATTCGCTGTTTCGCTAATAAAAAATGCAGTGCGGAAGATGTCGTTTCGGCGGTTCCGGCTGATTTGGGCGGCAAGAAAGTCGGGCTTGCGGTCTCGATTTTCAGAAACGCGGACGTTACCGATATGATTTTTTCTTCGGCGGAAACTCTTTCGTCTGCATTGAAGGAGCTGACCGAAAAGATCAAACCCGACGACAGAGCTCCTGCTTCGGTCGAACTTTCGGTTCTTCATTCGCAGATGGAACTCAAAAATCCGTCAGAGCAGCTTCTTAACGCAAAAAAGAAGGCGGGAATGGGATTTACTATCTCAAAGAACGGCAAAAGTGCAGCAATTCTGCCTGTTTACATCGTCAGAACGCAGATCGAAGACGGTGTCGGAGTGGTACGCCAGCTTGCAGTTGATGCCGGACTTCAGGAACATGAGTGGAAAACCGCGAAAATCACCGCTTTTATGACGCAGGATTTTGTTTTGAGCGAAAAAATGGAAAAAGCGAAGGAGCTTGCCTTCACGAGAAGCCGCGTTTATGTCGAAAACGTGACGAGACAGGATCTGATAAACGCAGTCAACAATTCCTGGGAGTGGTACCTTAAAAACCAGATTACCGAAGGTGAAGAAGCCGGCAGGTATATGTATACTTTCTTTCCGTCGAAGGATCTTGAACCTGCGGAAGACTGGGGACTCAGAAATCTCAACGCGATTTTCGTTCTTGCTGAAATTGCGAAAGACCAGAAGGATCCGGTGAAAATCGCGAGCGTCAAAAAGGCTATTGACACTTTTGCAAGATTTCTGAAGGAAGGTCATGGCGGAAAATGGCTTGACTGGCCTTATCAGCGCAAAGTCCACAGCATTGCCGGAACCGCTTTCCTGCTAGGTGCCATGCTTGAACTCGAAGTCCCGGGATACGAAGATGACATGAGGAAAATGGCGGATGCTATAATTTCTCTGCAGCAGCCTGACGGAAAACTTCTCACCGATTTCGCCGGAAATTACAGGGATGTCGACCAGATGTACTATCCGGGCGAAACGCTGCTCATTTTGATGAGATACTACAACAAAACCAAATATAAACCGGCACTCGACGCAGTTGAAAAGGCCTATGAGTTCTATCAGGCGTTCTGGAACAAGAAGGATAACCAGCAGGGACCGTTCGTTCCATGGCAGACGCGTGCCTATCAGGAAGCTTACAGTGCGACGAAAGACAGAAGATATGCCGATTTTGCTTTCCAGCTTATGGACTGGATGCTCAAAAAGTATAAACCGCTCGGCAGCGATGCCGTTCCCGGCAGACAGGGGGCACTCAATACGCAGTTTGCGGGAACCGGAGTTTATTCGGAAGGTCTTTCTGCAGCAGTAAGGCTGGCGCGTGAAGTAGGCGACAAGAAGCGTGTCGAAACATACTCGAAAGCTCTGCGCGGTACGATGGGTTACGTTCTCGGACTTCAGTTCAAGGACGAAGACACCTACTGGGTGAAACGTCCCGATAAAGTCCGCGGCGCACTCAGCATGAGACCTGACAACGAGGAACTCCGCATAGATTCTACGTATCACGCAATTTCGGCGGTTCACTACACATCGAAACTTTTTACGGATGAAGAGTGGAAAGCGATAAAATGGAAGTAGCCTGAATCATGCAGCCGAAAATTCTTTTTGAAGACAACCATCTTCTTGTCGTCGTAAAGCCGCATGGAATAGCGGTTCAGAAAAATGACTCCGCCTCGACTGACGATTTTCAGAGCATTCTGAAGGATTATCTCAAAAAAAAGTATAACAAACCTGGAAATGTTTTTCTGGGAATCGTCCACAGGCTGGATCAGCCGGTCGGCGGAGTTATGGTTTTTGCAAAAACTTCAAAGGCGGCGTCACGGCTGAGCGAACAGATAAGGCAGAACATCTGGAAAAAGTGCTATCTTGCAGTAGTCGACGGCGTTCCGGAGCAGAAAAGATCCGTTATGGAGGATTATCTCGTCAAAAACGAGGCGACAAACGAGGTTTTTGTTTCAAAAAAAAGTAATCCGAAAGCAAAATTCGCGCGGCTTTCATACGAAACTCTGAAATCGAAAAACGGCAGAACCCTTCTGAAAATAACTCTTGAAACAGGCAGGTCGCATCAGATCAGAGTCCAGCTTTCATCTCGCGGACTGCCGATCGTGAATGACCGCAAATACAACAAAAACGCAAAAACCTGTTCCGATATAGCACTTTGGGCTTATTCACTTGAGATCGAACATCCCGTGACGAAGGAAAAACTCGATTTTTCGGAAGATATGCCTGAAAAAATGTCGTTGATTCAGGGATAATGATCCGGAATTTCGTGATTACGACCAGATTGTTCTGATTTTTTCAATCAAAAAGCCGAAAGCTTCATCCTGATCGTCGAATTTTCTGACGATCTCCCCTTTTTCGAAATAGAGGGCGCACTCTTTTCCCAAAGCAATGCCGAGATCGGCTTCACGTGCTTCTCCGGGGCCGTTGACTTCGCAGCCCATGACAGCGACTTTGAGAGCGGGTTTCAACCACCACTTTTCTTCGTCGAACCACGCTTCGAGACGGTTGTAGTATTCAATGACCTTTCCGTGTGTCCTGCCGCATGTCGGGCAGCTTACGATCTCGCCTCCCGTTTTCAGGATTCCGAGAGATTTTAAAATCATGTTGGCAGTTCTCAGTTCCTCTTCGATCGGAGCGGTGAGGCTTACTCTGAAAGTATCGGCCAAGCCTTCGTTCAAAAGAATCGCAATTCCCGCAGTTCCCTTGATTATTCCATGCTTTCCGCCGCCGGCTTCGGTAATTCCGACGTGAAGCGGCGCATCCGAATTTTCGCGGATCTTTCTGCAGGCTGCAACCGTTTCTGAAACATTTGAAGCCTTGGCCGAAATTTTGAAATTGTAGAATCCTAGTTCTTTTTCAAGGAATTCAGCCCAGAAAAGCGAGCTTTCGACCAGCCCTTCCCAAGTCACGCCGCCGTATTTCTTGAGGATGTTTTTATCCAATGAGCCGCCGTTCACGCCGATCCTGACTGCAAGTTCAGGGCGTTTTTTCGCAGCTTCGATTATGGCTCTGACATTTTCTTTGCCTCCGACATTTCCGGGATTGAAACGTACTCCGCTGACACCGGCTTCTATTGCGGCAAGGGCAAGTTTATAGTCGAAGTGGATGTCGGCGATTATCTCGCCTTTGAAATTTTCGACCAGATACCGGAGTCCGTCAAGTTCGTCAATGTGTTTGAAAGCCGTTCTGACAAGCTGACAGCCGAGGTCTAGCGCGCGGTCAGCCTCGGCAAGAGCCTCTTCCTTTCTCGTTAGAGGAGTCGTTATCATCGTCTGTATTACCGGAGGATTGTTCCCGCCGATCTTCACTTTTCCCAAAGTTATGACTCTCGATTTTTTCATTTTCACCTCATCCGAAAATTTCTGTCGGATCAAATTCATAAACGCCGTGCTTTTTATCAATGCAGTAGCCTGCGATGAATTCGCTCAAATTGAGTCTCTGCCCTTCAAAAAATGGGCAAAGAGACTGTTTCAGCGCGAATTTTGCGCCGTGCGGCATTCCGTCTGAACCGAAAAACATATCCTTGCCGGGAACAAAACCCGCTTTGTCGATAAGCATTCTGAAAGGGTTGTTTCTTTCTGCAAATCCGTAAGGAAGTCTGTCTGCATAAATGAGCGAATCTTCGGTGAAGTTCGGCTGCATCGAAAGAATAATTCCGGCATTTTTAGCTCTTTTTGCAGTCTCGAGATCAATAAACTGCGCATGTTCAAGCCTGATGAACTGACTGCTTCCGTGTTTTCTGACGGTTTCGGCTGCTTCGACCACCTGACGCGCTGCAATGTCTCCAAGAGCATGAATCGCGACACCGTTTGCCGTTGCTGCAGCTTCTTCAAGAAGTCCGACAAGCTGCGAAGTCGCATAAGTCAGAACTCCTTTGTTTCCGTTCAGATAAGGCCTGCTCAAAGCCGCCGTGCATGAGCCGTTGGCACCGTCCGTAAAGAGTTTTATTCCGCGGATTTTTTTCTGCGTTTTTTCGGGAAGAGTGCGGAAAGTATTGATGTCTGCCCAGAAGGAAACTCTTTCTTTAAGCGGAGAATTATCAATTATTTCAAATGTTTCCTGCGACGGCAGAAGCATATCTTCGATTTCATAAACTCCGCATTCCTTCAGCAGAAAACCGGCAAATTCCGTCATGGTTTCAATTGTTGCAGGCATGATTTTCACGAAAAAGAGCAGAAGTTCCGTCACATGTTCCTCGCACCACTCCTGATTTTCATAGTTGTCAATGATCTCCTCGAATTCAGGTCGCAGCAGCTTTTCAGCTTCTTCGTTCATAACGAATCCGTGAAGCGACAGATTTGAGATTATGAGCGGCGGGAACTTGTTAAGCTCAGATTTTTCCAGAGAAAAGAATCCGCTGTTCCAGCCGTAAGCCGAATTGAGTTTTCCGTCCTCAAGTTCTGCGAACATATTCAGGGCGGCTTCCCTGGCTTTAACCTCTTTCAGGCATATGGACTTGAACATTCCGGCGTAAAGCGTGAAGTGACTGTGAGAATCGTGCAGATAGGGAACGGACATTTTGGAAAGCATGAATTGACCTCGTTTTTTTAAGGAAAATAAAAGATGTTTTTTGAATTATTTAGGCGTTACGCCGGGTTTGCCGGGTCTCGGAAGCCATTTGAAGCCGTCGATAACTACTGTAGAATCCCACGAATGGTCTGGACCGTAGCCGACTTCACCCTGCTCAAAAAGAGCCAGTCTCAAAGTGATTTCTTCATTCGGAACAACGTTTCCTGCTACTCTGAGCCAGCCGGTTCCGCCGTGACCGTCAGAGCAGCCGATCATACCTGTTTTTCCATTGGTGCCGAAACCTGTTCCGTTGAGAAGTTCATCACCTTCGCAGGCACCCCATTTGTTGAGATTTCCAGTCAACGCATTGGTGCAGTTCGGGTTGCACGCTTTGAAAAGTCCGGCCGGGGCGAGATCGACACCTACTGGGTTGCCGAATTCATCTTTCGCAAGATTTTTGTCGTACGGATTCATATATTCGGCACCGGGATTTTTATCGTTGTAAGTCGAGTCAAGCAGCGCTATAAAGAAATCGTTGTAATTGTTGTTGCTGCAGACTGTTGAAGGATACTCTATCGACATGAAAAAGAGGTTGAACTCAAAAGCTTCCGCGTTTATCGGAGCTTTTATTTTCATCGTGAGCATGATCGGATCCTGTCCGACAGGAATTTCTTTACCTGCGCACTGGTTCGTAAGACCGTTCTGCGGATTTTGACCGCCGCAAGAAGGTGCTTTCGGAACTTGACATCCCGGCATCATGTTAAGCCAGTCTTCGGGAAGTGTGCTTGCAGTCTGCATGTCACCGGCACCGAGGGTGGCTACCTGAGCATTTTGTGTCGGACTGTTCCACTGACCGGTTGAAAGAACGGCAAGCATTATTCCTTCGAGGGGATTCATTGCCGTGCCGAAAATATTTGTTACAGCAAAAGTCTGATAGTCGCTTTCGTAATAAGGTCTTTCGCGGCTGAGTCTCGGCTGAGGATTGTAGTTGCATGACTCACTGCCGCATGCGTTCGGATTAGTGTCAATCTGTTCTGTAACAGGTTCACCCGCAAGTGAAAGTTCCGCAGAAATCAGACCGGTGCAGAGTCCCATCGCCTGGGCAAGTTTTACGGCGTTTCCTTCATAATCACCTATAACAAGCGAAAGCCCTTCATCGCAGTGTTCCTCTTCATCTATCTGACCGTTGCAGTTGTTGTCAACTCCGTCATCCACCATTTCATAGGCGGTTGGATTGATTCTTTCCGGAGCATTTGTGTTGCTGCATTTTTCTTCCCAGCCCGATTCGCAGCAGTCACCGTCGCAGTAGGTGTAGCCGTCGCCGTCGTAATCGATGGCGTTTTCAGGAGTCATATCCTCGCCGTCACAGTTTTCGTCTATGCCGTTGCTGCATATTTCAGGCAGAGGTTTTACCTGACCGACACACTCGCTCCATGCCGTTCCGTCTTCAACGCATGTTGAAACGCCGGATTTGCATATTCCGACATCCTTTGTGCCGCTCGGACCTTCGTAACACGGCATAGTTTCGCCCGGAGTGCATTCTACATAGATTCCTCCTTCGTTAATGAGTTCCTGATCTTCATCGGTCGTTTCGTTATCGTCATTTTCAGAATTGTTGCTTTCGTCATCATTATCCGATTCCGAATGATTGTTGTTGTTGGGTTCAACTTCGTCGTCATCTTCCGCACCGCATGCTGCAAAGAAGAAGACAGTCATTAAAATCACCAATAGAACATAAATTTTTTTCATTTTACTTTTTCCTCCAAAAAAACAGTTAATCAAAAAAGCGCTGAATTTTACAACAATTAAAAAAATAAAACAATAGAAAATTTGTTTTTATGCGAAACAATTTTTTAGTCTACCGTTATTGATTTGCTGACGTTTTTAGGAACATCCGGATGAACGCCGTGATTCTGTATTTCGTAACGGTTGAGATATTTCATTTTTGCTACGCTCATTTTGAGAGCTAAAAGCTGCATCACGACTGCGGCTTCGAAAACGAAAAAGTTCTTTTCTCCGGTTTTGGGAATTTCAATGACTTTTGCCCAATATTTTTCAGCATCTGCCGGAATGCCGGTCGCCGCGTTTTTCAGATCTTCATCGTCTTCGGCGATAAGAACGATGTCTGCTCCGCGGATTTTGTGGGTGTGGATCTGTGAAATCGTGATTCGTTTGTCCCTTTCGTCCGGCGGACAGATGAAAACGAGCGGATAGTTTGAGAAAAACTCTTCGATGTCAACGCTTGCATTGAATATGTCGGCGATTTGTTTGGCGCGGGCGTTTTCCTCAGGCGAAGCAGATGATTTTTCGATGAAATCTTCGTTCATTTTTCTGAATTTCAGGTTTTTCATCATATTTGTAGCATTTCTGATGATTTCGTAGTTGTCTTCATTGTCGGAAAACAGGCCCTTCAGGAACATTTTTTCTCCCATTTTGATAAGATTGCTCAGAAGCTTTTCCATGTCGTTGAGAGAAAAAATCGTGTTTTTGCCTAAAATAGTGTTCGGACCGTGCTTGAATTCCGCCGCGTCGTAGCCTTCGGTGTGGTTGAGAACGACTTCCCTGATTTTAAGAGCGCCTTCTTTTGCGATTCCCGTAAGTGAAGTCCCCAGAATGTGAATCGAAGGACGCAGGAAAAGCTTGTTTGCGACATCGGTCACGGGAACATCGATGTTTTTCAGCGTAAAATCAAGGAAGTATCTGATTCTGCCCAGATTTTTGAAAACTTTCTCCTCGTTGTTCTTAACAAGCGCGGCAAGGATGTAGAAAATAGCTATCTGGCTGATGAACGATTTAGTCGCGGCGACCGCGATTTCCGATCCGCACATTATCGGCAGGTAAAAGTCGCTTTTTTCCTGCGGAAGGGTCGAATTTTCGTTGTTGACGATCGTGACGAGCGTTATTTTTTCATCGGTTTTCCTGATTTCGTTGAAAATATCGACCAGATCTTTCGTTTCGCCGCTCTGGCTCACGCCGATTACTATGTCTTTGCCGGAAAGCGAGTTGATGTAGCACGACCTGAAGGCACCCGGATTCGAGGTTATGAGTGAAATGTCGGTCATGTTGTTGAAGAAGTATGCGCCGGTAAGCGAAGCATGGTATGAAGTTCCGCTGGCAATCAGGAAAACCCTGCCGCCGTTTTTCTTTGTCGCCTTGAGTGCCGTTACTAGTTCATCACGGAATCTGATGATCATTCTTTTCTTTTTCCAGATAAGCATCGAATCTATAAGCCAGAGTTTCTGGAAGTAGTTGTCGTTTATTCCGTTGAGTTCCTCGAGAAGGGTTTTTTCTTCCGAGCGGAAAATGAAATGCTGCGGCTGCGGGGCGAATTTTTTTGTTTTTTCAAAAATTTCCTTGAAGACGGGAACATCGCATATCTTTTCAAACTCGGCTGAAAGCTTGCTTCTGTCGTAAAGATCGTAAAGCGCGAGAAGAGAGTAGAGTATTTCGCTGGCGTTGTCGCAGTTTTCTTCAAAAACGGAGTAAAGTTCCTTCTCTTCTTTTGATTTGAAGTAGTAAAGCATTAAATTTTCTATGTTTTTAGGCGATGAGCAGATTTCCTGTTCCATGAAGAAGTGATATTTCGGCTGAAGCTGGATGTCTGCGATGTTCAGTCTGCTTCTGCTGAGCTTCGGGACCCATTCCCTGTCTTCGTTGAGCGAGAAAAGCCTGTAGTTTTCGCTGTCGAAGTATATTCCTTCGCCTTCCGACATCGGAATGAGGAATCTTGTTTTTGAAAGAATCGAGGTGAGGTCGCTTGAAACGACGATGAAGTTGCCGGAAGCGTCCGAGCCTTTGCCTGCATAAAGCGAAGAACCTGCCTTTATCGCGAAAACACCGGGAAGTTCAGGCAGGGTTACGCATGCCGCGTAGCTTCCTTCGATCATTTTCTGCGCCTTTCTTATCGCTTTTATCATGAGTGCGATTTTTTCGTCGTCGGTTTTCGGAGCTTTTCTTGAAGAAAGTGCTGAATAGAAGTGCTCAACAAGGTGAACGACCATTTCTCCGTCGTTGTCGGAAAGGACTTCGTGACCGTTTTCAGCAAGGAAAACCTTGAGTTTGTCGGTGTTGCTGACGTTTCCGTTGTGCGCTCCTACCATGTGGATTAGGCAGCTGACTTCATGCGGCTGCGCATTGACGTCGGTGACTGCGCCGTAAGTCGCCCAGCGTACCTGACCTATGAACTTGAATCCGTTGTATTTTGCAAGTTCAAGCTGTTCGACTACTTTTGAAGGTGCGCCGACTTTTTTTCTCAGAGCGACGGAGCCGTCCTCTTTTATAAACGCTGCGCCTGTTGAATCGTAACCGCGGTATTCAAGTTTTTTCAGCAGATTCGATGCTTCATTTCCTAGATTGACAATGTCACCGGCATAGACGATAGAAACTACTCCGCACATAAAACTCTCCCGATTTATATCAAAATAGTAAAATCAATTTCATTCCGCACAACCGAACGGAATTCAGTCGCGAAATTGTGCCGATTTTTAAATTTTTTGCAATTTTTAACTTAAAGATTCTTCTTTTTCGCGGTTTCTGTATTCGATGACTTTCTGACCGACGAAATCCATGAGTTCCTTCACGCCGTTGCGCGTAATGCCGCTGATTTCAAAATAAGGTTTTTCCTTGGCAAATTCGCGCAGTTCTTCTCTTAATTTCTCTTCTTCTTCGCCGTATGAATCGATTTTGTTGAGGACGATTATCTGCTCTCTTTTCGCAAGTTCAGGATCGAAAAGTTCAAGTTCGCGGTTGATCGTTCTGATGTCGTCAACCGGTGATTTGCGCGCCGGATTTATTTCAACCAGGTGAATGAGAAAGCGCGATCTTTCGACGTGACGCAGGAATCTGTGTCCGAGTCCGGCTCCTTCGTGCGCCCCTTCGATAAGTCCGGGAATGTCTGCAACGACGAACGGAATGAAATCTTTTCCTTCAACCATGCCCAAGTTCGGAACAAGCGTTGTGAAAGGATATTCCGCGATTTTGGGTCTCGCGTTGCTGATTACGCTGATGAGTGTCGATTTTCCGACAGACGGGAAGCCGATGATTCCGACATCAGCCATGAGTTTGAGCTCGAGGCGGACTTTTCTGCGTTCGCCCGGAAGACCTTCCTGCGCGTAGTGCGGAGCTTTGTTGACGCTCGTTTTGAATTTTGCGTTTCCTCTGCCGCCGATTCCGCCGTGTGCAACGATGACTCTCTGCCTGTGTTTCGTGATGTCGGCGATAAGTTCCGATGTTTCGTGGTCGAAGACGAAAGTTCCTAGCGGGATTTTTACGATCGTGCTTTCGCCGCCGCGGCCGTACATGTTGGAGCCCATTCCTTTCTGGCCGTTTTCCGCTTTGATGGTGCGCTGGTAGCGGATGTCGTAAAGAGTTATAACGTTCTCGTCACCTTCGAATATGACGTCGCCGCCCTTGCCGCCGTCACCGCCGTCGGGACCGCCTAGCGGAATGAAAGGCTCGCGCCTGAAACTTACGGCTCCGGCACCGCCGTTGCCTGCGATGATATCGACTATTGCCTGATCGACGAATTTCATAATGACTCCTTGTCCGGAATAAAAAAAAACTCCCGTCGCCGGGAGTTTGAAAAATTCAACTAAACGAAATTTATGCCTCGGTGACTACGGAAACTCTTCTTCTTGCTCTGCCGTTTTTGTAGAATGTTTCATACTTAACGACACCTTCGGTAAGAGCGTAAATCGTGTAATCGGTTCCGAGACCTACGTTTTCGCCCGGAATCCATCTCGTGCCGACCTGACGGACGATGATGTTGCCCGGAATGACCGGCTCGCCGCCGAACTTTTTGATGCCGCGTCTCTGACCTGCACTGTCACGACCGTTTCTTGCACTTCCGCCGCTTTTCTTATGAGCCATGATAACCCTCCGAATTACTTAACAATTTCAAGAACTTTGAGCTGAGTGAAGCTCTGTCTGAAACCGTTTTTGACTTTGCTGGTTTTTCTTCTTCTTTTCTTGAAAACGATAACTTTTTTGCCTTTATAGTTTTTTACAACTTCAAGTTTTACAGTTACATCGCTAAGATAAGGTTTGCCAACCATAACATTTTCGCCGTCTGCAAAAAGAAGAACGTTTTTGTTCTCGACAAGTTCGCCTTCTTTCTTGTCCAGATTATAAACAGACACTTTTTCTCCGGGGACAACTTTAAGCTGATTGCCGCCGAAATCGATCATTGCGTACATCAAATCCTCCAACAATAAAGAGCACACAAAAAAATAACGCGGGAATTCTACGCAAACTTATTTTAGTGTCAAGATTTTTTTTCGGAAATGGAAAATCTGCAGGCGCAAAAACTTGACATAAACCGTTTTTGCCGCGTTAATTCGCAGACTTTTATGTGTGAGGTGTTTAATGGCTGAACTTCTTGCTCCCGCCGGCAATCCAGAAAAACTCGTATGGGCGGATATTTACGGTGCAGATGCCGTTTATTTCGGCGTAGACAGATTTTCCCTCCGCTCTTTTGCAGGAAATTTTTCTTTGGATGATGCAGCGAAGGCTTTGGAAAGACTTCATAAAAACGGCAAAAAGGGCTATGTAACCTTGAATATTTACCCATATTCCGGCGAGTACAAGGACTTGGTAGAAACAGCCGGGAACCTTGCCGAATGCAGGGCTGATGCATTTATCGTAAGTGATTTCGGCGTTATCACCTCCCTCAAAAAAGCCGGTCTTAAAGTGCCGCTCCACATTTCGACTCAGGCAAATACCGTTTCGTGGCAGACGGTAAACGCATATTACGACTACGGCGCGAAAAGGGTTAATCTGGCGCGCGAACTTTCATTTGAAAAAATAAAGGAGATTGCTGAAAACAAATATAAGGCTGCTGAAATCGAAGTTTTCATCCACGGCGCTGTGTGCTTCAGCATGTCGGGAAGGTGCGCGATAAGCGACTGGCTCACCGGCAGAAAGGCTAACCGCGGCGAATGCACCCACCCGTGCCGCTGGAAATACGCAGTCGTCGAAGAGAAGCGCGAAGGAGAATACATGCCTGTCGGAGAAGACGGACGCGGAACATACATCTTCAACCCGAAGGAACTCGCCCTTTTCGACTATGTCCGGCCGCTCAAGGAACTCGGCGTTGATTCCTTCAAAATCGAAGGAAGAATGAAGTCCGTTCATTACGTCGCATCGGTCGTCTCACTTTACAGAAGGATTCTCGACGGTGAAGAGATCCCGCATGAAGAGATCACGAGACTTCTCAACCGCATAAAAAACAGAGGCTATTCCACCGGTTTCATGAAAGGCGGCGTAACTCCCGACGACTACCAGCTGGGCGGCGACGGCTCCAATTCCGAAGCCGAATTCATCGCCAACATCACCGGAGAAAAGCAGAACGGATACTGCGTTGCCGAAATCAGAAATCATACCGAAGCTGGCGAAACGGTAGAAATACTGGAACCCGACGGCCACACCAGAAGCTACAAACTTCCAGATCTGCTCACCTTCACCGACGGAACGCAGGGGAGAGAGGCCAACCACTCGAAATTCATCCTGCTCGAAGGCGGTTTCGTTCCGTATTCGATTTTGAGGCGTGTAGGAATTAACGAGAAGCCGTTTCACGGCAGAAATTAGTGTGATTTCGGGGCAGAAATGAAAATAACGAACATATTCTTGAAAAATTTTCTCATCATAAAAAAGTCGAATATCGAATTGTCTTCCGGACTTACGACCGTTACCGGCGAGACGGGCAGCGGAAAGAGCCTGTTTGTTTCGGCGATGAAGGCTCTGCGCGGCGAAAGGCTTGCCAAAACCCTGCTCGGAAAGTGGGGCAAATGCGGTGAGATATGCGCCGAAATCGCCTTGGAAAGCGGAGATGACGAGCTCAGAAAACTTCTTGCCGGCAACGATATAGAGCCTGAAAACGACTCTCTTCTAGTCAGGCGCGTCTTCGGCGACAAAAACGGCGTCTATCTGAACGACACTCCGGTCAGTACGGCGTTTCTGTCGTCACTTTTGGGAGATGCTGTCGAGATCGGCAGCCAGTTCGAAAACAGGGAGCTTTTCAAGAAAGAGTATCGGATGAAAATCGTTGATCTCAAGGCTGAAGACGGTGCACTTTTAGCTGAATATAAAGAAATTTTCAATAGAATTCAGGCGATTAGAAAAACGATCGAAGAACTTGAAGCTAAAGACGACATTTCAAAAAGAGATTATCTCGAATATCAGATCCACGAAATTGAAAAAACAGAAACTTACGAAAACGAGGAGGCAGAACTTCTTTCCAAAATAAAATTCGCCGAAAACCGCGTGAAAATCGTGAAATACAGCACTGAGTTCATAAATTCGCTCAGTTCTTCGCTTGATTTCTTAAACAGCGCAGATTCATCCGCGTCAGATTTGGCCGGACTTGACGATATCGGCGATATTCCGGCAAGAATATCGGCGGCCGTGATTGAACTTGACGACATTTCGAAAACTTCGGCGGCGCTTTTTTCAAAATACGATGAACCTGTTGATAACATTGAAGAAATTCAGACGAAATTTGACAGGCTTTCCTCGCTTTTCATGAAGCACGGAGTTTCTACTTCTGCAGATTTATTGAAAAAGCTCGATTCGCTCAACGAAGAGCTTTTTGAAATGAACAAAATCCCCCGGAAGACCGAAGAAGCCGAAAAGGAGCTTGCCGTATTGCTCAGAAAAGGGGAGAAACTGGCCGAAGAGCTCCGTAAAAAACGCCTCAAAGCAGTGAAACCGCTTGAAGAAAATATACTGAAATACCTTCTCAAATTCGGAATGAAAGGGGTTAAGTTCTCGATTCTGCTGAATAAACTCGATGATCTCAACGAAAACGGTTTTGATGAAGCCGTTTTCGAGATAAATACGATCGGAACCGAAAAAATGTTCGACATTTCATCTCTTTCGGGCGGCGAACTTTCGCGCCTTCTTCTTGCCGTCAAACTTATTGACGACGAAGACGGAAAGGTCATTCTTTTTGACGAAATCGACAGTTCGATAGGCGGAGAAACGGCACGTGAAGCTGCACTGGAGATGAAGAAAAACTCTCAAAAAAATCAAATAATTGTGATAACTCACTTCCCCCAGACGGCATCTCTGGCAAATACACATATCGTGGTCAGAAAAAGCATTGACGATGGAGAAGTTGAAACGGAAATTTCGATTCTCGACAAAGCCGGACGGATAAAAGAGCTTGCCAGAATGATGGGCAGAAGCGATTCGGCCGATTTCCTCGCTGCTGCTGAAAGGATGGTGGAAGCAAACACTGATTCTTCTATTTAAAATGCTCTTTAAGGCACTGTTTTTATTACTCTTTTTCTTCTTTTTCATGAACTGCGGCGCAGAGGAAACCGGACCTGATTCCGGTGAAATTCAGGCAAAAACAGGGGAGAAATCAAAAAAAGACGGGAACAAGCTCGGAATTATCGCTTTTCCGATAGTGTTTTATTCAAGCGATACCAGTGCCGGTTTCGGAGCTTCGGCGGTTCTGCACAAAGAGCATTACAAGGACGAATATGTCAGCAAATCGAATTCGTTGGCCGTCGTTTTTTTCTATACGCTGAGAAACCAGATGCTTAACGCGAATGTCGGGAATTTATACTGGGATCATGCCGACTGGCACTGGAAAAGCAAACTCGTGTTCAAGAAATATCCGACAGATTTTTACGGAATCGGGAACGGTACACCGAAAAGTGACCGTGAGGTTTTCGAGCCTTTTACATTTCAGTTCGAAAACTCGGTGAACCGCAGGGTATGGAAATCTTTTTATGCCGGAATATCGCTTGTTCACGGCTATCACATGCTCATAAAATCAAAAAAGGAAGGGTTGGCGGAATCTTATTTTGAAAAACACAGAAAAGCCGGATTTATTTCGGGTTTGGGGCTCAGACTCAGCTACGACAGCACCGATGACTCCTTCTATCCAACGGCCGGCAGTTTTGCAGAAATCGTCTGGCAGTACCACCCTTTCTGGCTCGGCAGCCGGTACAGTTTTTCGCGTTTTTTCATTGACGGACGCACTTTTGTAAAGATTCCGATACCGAAATTCGAGTCGGTTCTTGGCTTTCAGCTGATCTGCGAGGGGGTTCACGGCAATACTCCGCTCTCATTTCTCCCGACAATAGGCAGTAAGGACATTATGCGCGGCTATATCGGCGACCGCTTCCGCGATAACTACATGCTCGCAGTTCAGGCAGAATGGCGCTTCCCGATCTATTGGCGTTTCGGCGCAACACTTTTTTTTGCTGCCGGCAAAGTACAGCATAATTTTACCGATTTCATTTTTCAGGATATCAAATACGGCGGCGGATTCGGAATAAGAGTCAGACTCGCGAAAAAGAAAAGGATAAATCTCCGTTTTGACATGGGTTTTACACCGGAAGGATACAAATTCTATTTCAATCTTCTTGAGGCTTTTTAAAAAAATTCATATTTTTGTTGCATTTTAAATGAATTCGACTATAAAGGTGGCGCTTTGCGGGCCTATAGCTCAGTTGGTAGAGCCCCCGGCTCATAACCGGATGGTCAGAGGTTCGAACCCTCTTGGGCCCACCACTTTTTTGTGGAGGCTGAATTTGCTGTTTATTTACAAATTTCACGACATAAATTTAAGAAAGCACTTGTTCAAAACAAGTGCTTTTTTTTTGCTTTTTAACTGATGGAGGTTCACTTGCTTGAAGAATTGAAAAAATTGGAAGCCCTGCAGGTTATCGACTCTCAGATTTTCAACTTGGAGGAGGAACTTGACACTCTGCCGGACAAAAACGACTCCTTGGAGAACGAAATAACCGAGAAAGAAAACAAAATTTCTGAACTTAAGAACGCTATCGAACTTCAGGCAACAGAAAAGGAAAAAAGAGACGAAATTCTGAAAAAAGGCGAAGAAAAGCTCAAAACAATAACCGGCAAACAGTCTGCAATCAGAAACAAAGAGGAATACAACGCACTTTTGAGGGAAATCGACAACACGAAGAGATTCAACCGCGATCTCATTGACGAAATCAACGAAATCAACCGTGAAATCGAAATCAAAACTGAAGAACTCAATGTCACCGAATCCGATTTTATGAAAGAAATCGAAGAGTGCAGGAAACAGATTGCGGCGAATTCCAAAAGAATGGAAGAGCTTGACGCAACCATAGAGAAACTTTACGACAAACGCGACGCTCTCGCTCAGAACATCAGGCCGGCGGTTTACAACAAATATCAGAGAATACTTGAAGCGTCACCGAACGGCAAAGCGATTGCGACAGCTGACCACAGAGTCTGCCTCGGCTGCAATATGACTCTTCCGCCGGAACTTTATAACATGGTTCTCCGCGCGGTAAGAATTGAAGTTTGTCCTAACTGTCAGTGCATACTCATTCCGAACACGGATATTTCCAAAAAGACTTCCGAATAAAGCGAAAACAGTTCTTTTACTTGTGAAAAAGCAGCACTTCCAGTCGCTGATTTATCAGAGGAAAGTCCGGACTCCAGAGGGCGGAGGGCTGGCTAACGGCCAGGAGCAGCGATGCTACGGAAAGTGCAGCAGAAAATAAACTACCCGATTTATTCGGGAAAAGGTGAAAAGGCGGGGCAAGAGCCCACCGGAGTCGCGGCGACGCGGCCCGCACGGCAAACCCCCCTCGGAGCAAGGTCTAATAGAAATGCCATCTGCCGAGGCAGATAAGGATCGCCCGTCCGACGCATTCGGGTTGACCGCTTGAGACTGCAGGCAACTGCAGTTCCAGATGAATGACTGGTTAAAACAGAATCCGGCTTATGTGCTGCTTTTTCTCCACCTTTCAAATAGAGTTTTTTAATCATAAACTGTAAGGAGGCTTGAGTGTATTCAAGAGATCACTGGAAAAGCAAGTTGGGTTTCATTCTTGCTGCGGTGGGTAGTGCCGTAGGATTGGGAAACATCTGGAAATTTCCATATGTCGTCGGCAAAAACGGCGGCAGTGCCTTTATTGCCATTTATCTTGCGTGTGTCATTCTTGTCGGAATTCCGATACTTATCGTCGAAATTTATCTCGGTAAAAAGAGCCAGCTCAATCCCGTCGGAGCATTCCGGTTTTTTCAGAAAGGCAAAGTTCCGTTTTCTCTTATAGGTTACGCCGGAGTTCTGTGCGGAATCATAATTCTTTCATATTATTCGGTAATTACAGGCTGGATCTGTCATTATCTCATGCTGAGTTTCCGCGGATTTTCAGGAAGCGAAACCGAAATCAGCGAGATTTTCACGGCCCTGAATGCAAATCCGTGGCTCAATATCGCGTGGCACACTTTTGTCATGGCGGCAGTCATGATGATTTTAGCGAAAGGCGTCCGTAAAGGAATCGAAGCTGCAAGTAAAATTCTAATGCCGATGCTCGGAGTTCTGCTTCTCGTGCTTGTCTGCTACTCGTTGACTCTTGACGGAATGAAAGAGGCCTGGCGCTTCCTGACCTATCCCGATTTTTCAAGGGTGACAGGCAGTTCATTTCTTGAAGCCTTAGGCACTTCATTCTTTACTCTCTCACTCGGAATGGGGGCGATGATAACCTATGGAAGTTACCTTAAAGGCGAAGTCAACATCACTAAATCGGCTGTTCAGATAGCTTCGATTGACACTCTTATCGCATTTTTGTCGGGAATCGTTATTTTTCCGATAGTTTTTACGAACAATCTTGAACCGAGTGCCGGTCCGGGACTTATTTTCAAAACGCTCCCGGTTCTTTTTTCAAAAATGCCGGGCGGTCACATCGTTTCGATCGCATTTTTTGCACTCGTTCTATTTGCCGCGATAACAAGCGCCATATCCCTTTTGGAAGTTGCGACATCATTTATGGTTGACGAATACAAGTGCTCAAGAACAAAGGCTGTTTTGATAATGGGAACAGTCATTTGGCTGCTCGGAATCCTCTCTGCCGTCTCCTATTGGAATGTTGCCGGAACACCATTCCTCGACCTTTTCGACAAAATCGCTTCATGCTATATGCTTCCGCTCGGAGGTTTGTGTTCCGCACTCGTTTTCGGCTGGGCGATTTCAAAAAAGCAGAAATACTCGGAAATCGGCTCAAAACCGATAAACAAAATACTGCTTTTCGCTGCAAAATATATTTCACCGGTGCTTCTTTTGCTCGTTTTCATTAAAGAAATCGGGCTGTTTTAAACGTTTTTCTTCGATTTTTTATCTCTGGAATCGGCAATCCACCTGATAATTACAGGGAAAAAGACCAAATTGACAAGGGTAACCGTGACGATTCCGATCGACGCCATGATTCCGATCGACTGCAAACCTTTGTGCTTTGCAAGTGCGACACTACCGAAACCGACTAAAGTCGTAAGTGACGAATAAAAAACCGATCCGCCGGTATTTTTGAGGTTTTCGATCATTTTTTCTGGTGCTGAGCGGTAGCGGTAATAGATATGAATTGCCGAATCTATGCCCGTTCCGATGACGGTCGGAATGATTATCATATTGAAAACATTGAACTTTATTCCGCAAATGACCGCTGTGAGTATCATCCACAGAATGCCTGCCGCGAGAGGAAGAAAAACGACAAAAGCGTTTATGAACGAGCGGTAAAGCAGTACGAGAACGATGAAAACTGCGCAAAAGGCAAAAACAATAGCGAGCGGAACATGGTATTCTATTACTTTTTTGATTTCCGAAAGAAGCATATAAGAGCCTAACAGCTTGTAATTATTTATATTTCCACGGATTGTTCCGAACTCGTCTATTATCCTCATAACATCATTGACATCTGATTTGTTTCCGCCAAGAGCGACCATTATGAAGCGATCGGAACTACCGTCTTTAAGTGAAAGTTTGTCCATAATCCAATCCGGCAGTTTTTCCTTATCCATAACGGATGAAACTTCGAGGTACGGTTTGAAATCCTTGTTGTATCTTTCAATTTCATCATCGCTGAAAAGATTTATTTTCCGCTCGATTAAGCGTCTGATATCTTTAATGATTTTGATTTTTTCTTCCTGATCTTCAGGGAGAAAGGTGTAAATCGAAATCAAATCCTTCAGCTCGATTGAAGTTGACTTTTCAGCCTTTATTTTTGTAAGAGTTCTTGTAGCATCCTCCGTTTCTTCGGCGGAATTTGTCACTATGAAGGACGGAAGTCCAGTTGAAATTACGTCTGTTTTTGCTTTTTTCTGGGCATTCCGATAGTGGTTCGTGATACTTTCGTCATACTTTCCCGGAAAACTCAGATTGTCGAAGTTATACTCGATTTCTCCGAATTTTATTGAAACTGCCGCCAATGCCGTGACAACAAGAAAAACAGCGAAAACAAGCGAAGATTTTTTTGAAAGAGCGGTATAGACCGAAGCTAAAAAATCGGTCGTGCGAGCCTTTATCCGCAAAGGTTTCATTCTGTCGAAAAAGAAAACGATTGCCGGGAAAAAAATCATAATCGCTAAAAATGAGGTCGAAACGCCGAGTGCCGCCGCAAGACCGAAGTCGGAAAATCCTTTGAAATCAATCATTATCAGAGAAAAGAACGCCGCGACAGTCGTTATCGCGCCGCAGAAAATCGACGGCATGACGACAGGCATGGACTTTATCAGGGCCTCTTCAGTAGTTGAACTCTGCTCAACCTGTTCGCTGAATCTTCCCAGAAGGTGGATTGAAAAATCGATTCCCAGACCGTATAAAATCGTAAACGAAAATGCAGAAATTATGTTGAAACCGCCGACAAAGAACTGCATTGCAGAAATTGCGCTCAAAACTCCGGATGAAAGCGGAAAAAAGACGATAAGAAGCGCACGCAGCGACCTGAAATAAAAGATTATCGTAAGCGAAAGAAGTATGATGCATATAGCCAGAGTTGAAAAGACATCGTTGTAAATCGCAGTCATTTCGCGCAGTTTATTGCGGAAAAGTCCGCCGGCTTCAACTTCGACGCCGAGTTTTTCGGGCTGAACTTCGGAAATGGCCTTTTCAAGCAGATCAACAATTTTCTTGCTGTCGGACACATTGGTTTCACCGCCTGCCGGACGAACTTTCATCGCTACATAAGTTCCGTTTTCGACTTCGTAGAACTTATCCATTTTGTACTTGGCGCGGTAGCTTTCAGCCTTTTCGAGAACTTCATCCATTTTGGATGTCAGATTCTCAGTGCTTTCTTTGTTTTCTGAACTGTTTTCGTTACTTGCATCCGATTCTCCGTCAAATTCGAGTTCCTTTTTTACAGCTTTAGCTATCTGGTTCTGAACTTCGCTCTTTACTTTCTGAAGTTCATCAACAGTCGCAAAAAGAAGGGCGTTTTTTTCCAGGTATTCAACGTCTCTGTCAAATTCAACGAATCTTACCAGCGGATTTCCGTCAATTTTTTCCTTTACGAGCCTCAGAGCCTCGATGTTTTTTTCACGGTTAGGAGAGTGCGCAACGACGAGAACCGTCGAGTAGCTTCCTACGATATCCTCCATTTTTTCAAGTTCGAGAACCATCTCGTTGTCGCCTTTGAAAAGGGCGCGCAGGTCTGTGTCGATTTTCAGATTGTTTTTGATGTAAAAAAGTTCAAGAGCCGTAACGACTAGCAGACAAACCAGCATGAAATAGGTATGCTTCGCCGAAAAACCTATGAATTTTCTGTAGAAATTGTTCAAAGAGAAACCCCGCTTCTGTTATTTTCCGTAAAGTACAGTCTCTGTTTTCGAGCCGTTTTCGCGCACCGCGCCCAGGAATTTTTTAACTTTTTTGAGTGCAATGCCCCGTTTGAGTGAACTTATTTTGTCAATGAATAAAACTCCGTCCAAGTGGTCGTTTTCATGCTGGATTGCAACTGCGGCAAGCCCGCTCGCCTTGATTTCCTGAGGATTTCCGTCAATATCGAAATATCTGCAGACGATTTTTTCGGCACGTTCGACATCGGCGTTGTATTTCGGAACGCTGAGACAACCTTCGCCGTATACTATTTTGCCTTCTTTCTCAATAATTTCGGGGTTTATGAATGCAACCGGACGGAATTCGGCATTTTTCGGCTTTTCACCGTTTTCTTCAGCTTTAACGAAATCCAGATAGCCGAAATCTATAACGAAAATGCGCAGCGACACACCCACCTGAGGTCCTGCTATGCCGAGTCCGTCTGCGGCGCGCATCGTTTCAGCCATATTGTCTGCCAGTTCCTTGATTTCATTATTGAATTCGGATACAGGCTTTGCCTTTTCGCGCAGAACCTTGTCGCCGACTGTCGAAATATGCAGAAGCGTCATTTGTTACTCCTAAACATTGAATCTGAAATTTATAATATCGCCGTCTTTAACGACATATTCCTTCCCTTCGAGTCTGTAAGCCGCTGCTTTTTTGCACTCCGCTTCACTTCCGTATTTGATGAAATCGTCAAAGTGGACGACTTCGGCACGGATAAAGCCGCGCTGGATGTCGGAATGGATTTTTCCGGCCGCAAAGAGTGCCGGAGTGCCGTTTTTGATAGGCCATGCACGGACTTCATCGCTTCCTGCCGTGAGGAAAGAGATTAATCCGAGCGCTGAATAGGCACTTTTTATGAATCTGACCGAGGCACTTTCCGAAAGACCGTAATCCTTCAAAAACTCGGCCTGTTCTTCGGGAGCGAGTTCCGAAAGTTCGACTTCAAGCGGTGCACTTACGCAGAAATATGAAATTCCGTCGTCTGAAAGCTGTTTTACAAGCTGTTCCGGCACATCCTGACTGCCTTCCGGCTGGTTTACGAGAACTATGATTTTTTTCATCGAAAGGAAATTGTAGTTCGCTATGAGTTCCGCTTCTTCGGGAGAAACGGTGTCGGCAGCAGGAAATTCGCCGTTTTCAAAGAGATCGCGCAGTCTCTGCAAAACTTTGAGTTCCGGCGGATTTTTCTTTTCCTTCATTTCGCGCTCAAGCCTTTTTTCAATTACGACAAAATCTGTAAGTATCATATCTTCCTTGATTTTTTTGTATTCAGTTGTCGGATCTGCCGGATCTGAAGTCATAAGTGAATCGAAATTTCTGAGCGTCACGATCAGAAGATCTGCTTTCTGTATCATATTTTTCACTTTTGCCTGAATCGCCGTATCTTTTGACGGCGGGACAGTGTAGTCGCTGAGAACGAATTCGCTGTAGGTTTTCTTTTTCGGATTGTAGATTTCCGAAAGTCTGTCGATTCTCTCGTCGGGAACTTTGATAGTTCCGACGGTTTCCTCTTTTTTACCGCTTTCTATTCCGGTCAATGCCTGAAAAACCGTACTTTTGCCTGAAAATGGCAATCCAATCAAAGCTGCTTTCATTATTTTCACCTCTGAACAATTGTTTGTTACTTGATTTTAAAATCCGGCATTATCGTTAAGGTCCTTGAATCGAGTTTAGTTGGAACAAAGCTGATTTTGTTACCTTTTTTCAACATCATGAGCGGAACGAACGCCATGTTTTCGGCATCGGCCGGATCAATTATGCCGTCTTTTGTCTTGTAGACATGTTCGATTCTGTATCTTCCGAAAAGTTTGGTAAACGCTCCGTTTTTCGCCCTCTGCTGGATTTTTACGGAAATGACGACTTTCTTGTTCTGATCGTCATAAACCGAATTTTCAACAAGTGCTTCGATGTATTCGTCTTTCGGAACGGTCTCTTCTGCGCTTTTTTTAAACATTTCCGAATTGTCGTAGGTATTCTGACGCCTTGCCATAATTTCAGAAACGTCGATGTCGATATTTTTCAGAACTTCAAAAAGGCTGTCCGGCGTAGTTGTAGGGAAAAACAGATCCTTGCCGAGAACTTCTATGCTGAGGTCAGGAATTTTTGAAAGCATCTCCTTTCTGAGTGCGTTAGGTTTTATTCCGTCGGCAAGTTTTACGAGGACTCCGCCGTTTTTCGCAACCCACGACTGCGCTATCATCGGAAGCCACGAACCGTCGACGCTTTTTATGACGAAAGGTGTGGCCTCAACGCTTGAAAGCAGCATAAAAAGTGACAAAACAGTAATTTTTATGAAGGAAAAAAACTTATTTTTTTGTTTTTGATTTTTCATCTGCCGTTGCCTTCTGCTCTGATCTGGGTTGTTTTCTGTAGAAATTCCGAAGAAGGAAAATTCCGAAAATTATAAACGGAATGCTAAGATACTGTCCCATCGTGAGACCTTCTTCAAACACCTGATATTCCTTGATAAATTCGATACAGAAACGGAAAGAGAAGTAAAGAATCATAAAGATTGCCGTGTAAATCCCCGACTTTCTGTGATCTTTTCGGACAAACGAAACGACAAGCATGATTATCAGAATCACGAAAGCGCCGAGTGCCTCGTAAAGCTGGGAGGGATGGCGTACCGGCCAGTAATTTATCAGGCATTCCATTTTTGAAATGTCACAGTGCCCGGTAGCGGCATTCATTGCAAGTTTCATGTCATCCGGATTTCTCAAAAACTTGAAACCCCAGGGAACGGTCGTAATTCTGCCGACGATTTCGCTGTTGAAGAAGTTGCCGAGTCTGACAAATGTCGCTCCCATAATTCCCGGAAAAACAACACCGTCCGCCAGATCAGTGAATGTCAGTTTGTATTTTTTCGCAACGCAGAGAACGGTGATGATAAGTCCTATAGTTGCGCCGTGGCTTGCAATTCCGCCTTTGTAGACTTTGAGGATTTCAAGCGGATTGCTCAGATAATAAGCCGGTTCGTAGAAAAAGCAGTGAACGAGACGCGCGCCGATAACGGTGGTAACAACGCCCCAGATCAGCAGATCGTCTGCAACTTTGTCGGGAAAACCGTACTTCCTGTAAATTCTGCGGGCAAGATAAAAGCCGATAAGTATCGCCGCCGCAAAAAGAATTCCGTAATACCTGAGCTGCAGAGGTCCGATAAAAGCGATTACCGGATCAATATTCCAAACGATGTATTCATTCATAATTTAAAACTCCTATAAACTGAAAAGTTAATTGTTTTCGTTGCTTGCACCTTCTTTAAGGAGATAGTCCTCCATAAATTCATCCAGAATCTGCTCTCCGTCCAGCACTGCGTCGGCGTTGCCCGTTTCGAAATCGGTTCTGTGATCCTTAACCATTTTGTAGGGATGCAGAACATAGCTTCTGATCTGGCTTCCGAAATCGATTCCTTTCTTCTGTTTTTCGATTTCCGAAGACTCTTCGTGCTTTTTTTCAAGTTCGAATTCGTAAAGGCGCGACTTCAGGATTTTCATTGCCGTAGCCTTGTTTTTATGCTGGCTTCTGTCGTTCTGGCACTGGACGACTATGCCGGTCGGAATGTGGGTTATCCTTATCGCCGAATCGGTTTTGTTGACGTGCTGACCGCCTGCGCCGCCCGAACGGTATGTATCGATTTTCAAATCCTTTTCATCGATTTCTATTTCAATCGAATCGTCGATTTCCGGAGTGACGAAGACGCTTGCGAACGAGGTGTGGCGCCTTTTGTTGGCATCGAACGGACTTATCCGCACAAGTCTGTGAACGCCGATTTCGGCTTTGAGATAACCGTAGGCGTAATCGCCTTCCGCAATGAAAGTGATGTTTTTTATCGCCGTTGCGTCGTCTCCGGTAATTTTATCAATGATTTCAAGACCGTAACCTTTGCGTTCGCACCATCTCGCATACATTCTCGACAGCATGACAGCCCAGTCCTGCGACTCTCTGCCGCCCGCACCGGCGTTTATGCTCACGATAGCATTCATAAGATCGGTTTTCCCGCCGAGCATTTTCTGGAATTCGATTCTTCCGACAAGTTCGTCGGTCTGCCGGAGCATAAGCCCGGCTTCACCTTCAATCGACGGGTCTTCGTCGATAAGTTCTTTCGCGACGGTCAGCTCTTCGATTTCCGCTTCAAGTTTGGAAAAAAGTTCAAGATTGTTTTCAAGAACCCGTTTTTCTTTGTTGAGAGCCGCCATTTTTGCGGTGTCAGACCAGATTTCGGGCAGATCAAGCTGTTTTTTCAGTTCTTCGAGACGCTCTCTTTTTGAATTTATGTTAAGCGATTCGAAAAAAATTTTCGATTTCTGGTCGAGTTCGGCAAGTTTTTGTTCCAAGTCCTTAGAAGTTAAAGGCATTTTTATTTCCACCAAAGATTTTCAACATTTATTTTCGCACCGTATTCCGTCATCATTCTGTCACGGTATTCATCCCATTTTTCAGTTCCGTATTTCGCAATCAGCTCTTCGACAATCAGCGGATACGCGAGATTGAAAGTCAGATGCCTTTTATAGGCGAAACCGGCGATTTCGATTATTGTATAAAAGTTCTCGCTGTCAAGATAAGGTCCGAGTATTTCACCTGGAAAACTCGCCAGAACGTCGTTTTTCCACGATTCACCCATCACGTCGGCGCTGAAAAGCCCCCAGTCTCCGTTGTTCCGCGCAAGAATTTCGTCATCGGAAAGGCTTGCCGAAAGGATTCGGATATTCGCGCCCGATCTCAGCTGCTGTGCGATTTCATCCGCCTTTTTTCTGTTTGAGACACGCACTGCGTAAAGGCGGTAGAGCTTGTCGCGGAGGAATTCGTCCTTGTTTTCTATGTAATACTGCCGAACCGTTTCGTCATCAATCGCATAAACCTCGCGTTTTGTCCTGCGGCTCATGTATTCTACAATTGTTTTCCGCTTGAAGTCATCGATTTTATTGCGTATTTCAGGAATGTCCTCAACGCCTTCGCTTTTTCCCATTTCATAAAGAAATTTTTCGGAAAGTTCCCTGAAAAGGTAGTTTTTTCTCATTTCCTCCGAATCGGACATGTTGTTCTGCCTGAGCCAGAGGTTGTATTTCAGCTTGAAATCGGCAACCGAAACGACATCGCCCTTGAAAACATATACTACGGAATCATCTTTGAATTTCCCGCACGAAAACAGCATGAAAGCTGAAATCACTATGAAAAAAGCGGCAAAAAAACGGTTCATTGCACCTCCGAAACCGCTGCACTTTACTATTAAAAGCAGCGAATTGCAACTTTGCTACGGCACAATTTATCCGTAAATGCCGGTGTAAAATATCAAAATTCATGATTTTGCAAAGCCGGAATTTCAAATTCACCGTTTTTAATTTGATTTAAGACATTCTCGTGGCATAATCATTCGTTTTTTGTGAGGGAAACTTGTTAAACGACTTTATTCCGATTGATAAAAGTTCCGCTATACGGGCCTTTCTTTTTTCACTTCTGACTGAAAGGGAAATCGAAATCACGGCAGACGGAGAACTTCCTCTTGATGCCGTCTCTGCGCTTGAATCTCTTGAATTCTTCGGCAAAAAGGTCAGAAAAAACGGTAACTTGTTCAAAATTTCAGGGAAAACCGGAAAGCCTGATACGCCCGTTTTCTGCGGAAATTCTGCAACTCTCATGCACATTCTGATGGGGTTGGGAGTTTATCTCGGATTTGATCCGGAACTTACCGGCGATGAATCTTTGATGTCGCGAAATCACGGCGATTTTTACGATGCAAAAAAACTATACGGCAGCGGTTTCCTCGAAACGGCTCTCACGAAAGAGAGCGCCCAGCTCAAATCCTTTCACCTGATTTCGATGCTGAAATCGGGCGGAAAACTTCATTTTAAATACAGAACAAGGAGAAACACGGAAGATTTTCTTCTGAAAATGGGAGCGGAAATAGTTGAAAATGAAAACATGATAACCGTCTTTCCCGCGGGTTCCCTGAACGGTTTTTCGGTAAGCCTGAAAAAAGACCCCTCTTCCGCTTTCATAGCTGCCTGCGCCTCGTTAATTTGTGAAAAACCGTTTGAGATTTCAGATATTTATCTCGACAAAACAAGAATCGTGCCGCTTATTCTGCTCCGAAATGCAGGATACGATATAAACATGTCGGAAGAAAAGGATTCATTTTCTGTCGCCGGAACTCCGAAGCTTTGCGATATCGGCAGAAACATTGAAATTTTAGAAAATCAAGTGCCGGAAATTATTGACGAAATACCTTTTATTGCATTTATGACGGCGCGTATCGGAAAAAGTTTTTCGGTCAAAGGTGCGAAGTGGCTCAGAAACAAGGAGAGCGACCGGATAGAAGAGAGCGTGAAAAGGCTTTCTCCGCTTTTTGAAACTGCGGAGTATGAAGACGGTTTTGCAGTTTGCGGCAGTGTGAGGAAAATTCTGAAAACCGAGCCGCAGCACAGTTCCGATCACAGGATGGAAATGCTTTCTGCTCTGATTTCAATTGACAACGGAATCGATTTTAAAATGAACGGTTCGCATAGAATTTCGTTCCCGCTTTTTTGTGAAATGATTGAATTTTTGAGGAAAAATGGAAGATAGAATCAAAAAATTGAGGCAAGAGCTTGATGTTATTGACGACAATATCGCAAAACTTATCGCGTCAAGAATTGAAATCGGCAGGGAAATCGTCAGGCTGAAGAAGGAAGCCGGGTTGCCGAAAGATGACAAAAATCGCGAAAATGAAATTTTGGAGCGCATTTCAAAACCTGATTCTCAGGTAGACGGACTTCTTAAAGAGCTTTACAAAAGGATCTTCGATTGGGTAAAAAATCAATAAATTCAGCCAAATACGCAAGAAAGGCGGAATTTTTGCTGATAGTTCTTACATCTTTTGTCCTTTATTTTTGCCTGAAAGAAAATCCGGATGAAAGAAAGGAAGAAGCCGACGGAACGTTTGATGACGGAATAATCGGTGATGTTGAAAACAATTTGGATACAACAGAGAATGTTTCAGTTTATTTCGATGACGATATAGCTGAAATGATTGAAAAAATGATACTGAATGCCACGAAATCGGTGTATGCGGCAACTTACACCCATTCCGAGAACGGGATAACGGAATTTCTTGAAAAACAGGCTGAAAAAGGGATAAAAATCAAGGTTGCTGCCGGGAAAAACAAAGAAAAATCGGAACCTGACTACGAATTTTCGCTTGTGAAAGTGCCGAACGGAATATATCACCCGAAATTTTTCGTTTTTGACGGGCGGGATGTCGTCATTCTTTCGGCAAATATCTCTTCCGACAGAACGGCTTTCAACAATGCCGTTCTATTCCGTAATGCGCCGGAAGCAGCTGAAATTCTTGAAGATGAAATCGATGACGTCTTTGAAGGAAGAATCGTAAGACGGTGCGAAAAAGGGTGTCAGACCGAAATCGGAACGATATTTTTCAATCCAGGAAAAGGATGCGTAAGAATCAGAGACGAGTTTATGAGTGCTAAAAGCTCAATAAAAGCAGGTATTTATACTTTGACTCAAAAAAATCCGGTAATTACCGGACTGAAAAAAGCCGTCAGGAGAGGTGTAAAAACCTCAATAATTGCCGATAACTGGCAGGGAAACGACGGAAAAATAGTTAACAAAAAGGCTTTCGGATACCTTGAAAGCATCGGAGCTGAGATGAAATATGACGAAGCCGGAATGAAAAACGAACGGACTTTCCACCACAAATTTGCTGAAATTGACGAAAAAACAGTAGTTTTCGGTTCGATGAACTGGACCTCCTCCGGATGTTACAGAAACAGGGAAATCATAGTCGTCAGCAAAGATGAAAAAATTGCAAAGGCTTTCTCTGAATATTTCGATAATTTTAAATGATAGAAAAAGCTGTTAAAATCCGTTACTTATGAGCTTTACCATTTTGGCTGCGGCGTTACTTTCATCGGAAACCATAAGGTAGTTGTTTCCGGAATTCTGCCAGTATATCATCTCTTTTCCGGCGTTGCTGCGGTGACGTGCCTTGCAGATGTCGTTTTTTTTCACAAGACAGTCGCTGTCCGAAAAAAGTTTTTCCAGATGCTCGTTCTGCTTCGAAAGAAAAAGGGTTCCCTTGATTTTGTCGTCATTGGAATCGAGCGTTATTTTTGCCGTCGGAGTCGCCGCAATCGACGTGAATCTCCCGCTCAGCTTCGGTCTTTTCGTAAACTCTGAAAAAGTCACGGTTTTGAATTTTTCCTTCAGTTCGTCTTCTGCCGCCGGACTGCTGCCGAATTCGTCCGGAAGAGCCTGATTATGGGCGTTCATTATCTCGTTTATGATAAGATTGTTTTCTTTTTCTATATTCGAAAGGGTGAAGACGAAGGCTAAGACAAGGCATGAAAACGAGAAAAACGAGAATGCCAAAGTTGCAGCACGGTTTCTGAAAAGACCTTTTATTAAATCTGTAAGCGATTGTTTTTGCTGCGCTTTTTGATCTATCAGTCTCAAAAAGCCCTCTTTTTCTATTAAAGAAAGTTTTTCACTTTCGGCAAAAGCGAGCGCCATTTTTTTCACGCCGGTTATACTCTCGTATTTTTCCCGGCAAACAGGGCAGCTTCTGATGTGCGCCGCAACTTCGGAACTTTCGGAATAATCAAGTTCCCTGTCGGCAAACTGCTCGATAAACAGTTCGTTGAAATCACAATCCTTTTCAGGCATTTTTCCGTTCCTTCCTTATGATTTGTAATTCTTCCGCCTCTCTTCCGAAAGCTTTTTTGAGGAAATTTCTGCCGCGGTGAAGCCTGCTCATCACAGTTCCTACCGGGATTTCAAGAGTTTTCGCCGTCTCTTCGTAGGAAAGTTCCTCGATAAGAACCAGTTCGACAACTTCACGGTACTCCAACGGCATGTTTTCAAAAACTTCGCGGATTCTGCTTTTTAAAATCGGATCGCCGAGTTCTTCCGGCGTTATGCGGGTGTCGGGAAAATCTATTACCGGCGAATCGTCGTTCTGAAGATCTGAGAACGAAACTTCGTTGATAACTGCATCACGCTTGATTTTATTGATGAAATTGTTCTTCAAAACTCTGAAAATCCACGATTTGAAGTGATCTTCCTCTTTGTAAAGATGCTTTTTTGAAAGAACCGTGACGATAGTGTCCTGCATAAGATCAAGAGCTTTTTCGCGGTTTCCGGTAATGAAAAGCGCGTAGTTGAAAATCGTATCTATGTTGTTTTTAAGCAATTCTTCCATCTCGGTTCCCACAATGAACAGACGCAAAAGAAACAGGAAAAGTATAAAAAATATTCCGAAAAAATTATTTCCAGAGGAAAACTTCGGTCGCAAGAACGAGGTTGAAGTAAAAATTCGACCTTTCGACGAAGTATTTGCCGAGTGCCGGAGCAAGATAGATGTTCACCGATTCGTGCGGCGAAACGTACGTGCCGAGCCTAAGTTCCAGAGCCACGCGGGTGTCGGAAGTATCGATCGGATCGGCTGTCACGATGGTTAAAAATTCACCTCTGAAGCCCGAAATTTTTATTCCTGCCGATACCGTGGCGGCTGCTTCTCCGCCCAGATACATCTTGTTGAAATGGCGGTTCGTGAGAAAAAATCCGTCTATTTTCAGAAGTCCGGCTACATGTTCGCTGTCAAGCCACTGCCAGCCTATGCCGAATTTCATGCCGGGATTTTGAAAACGGTTGACCATAAGCCCGAAATTCAGGTTGAGGTATTGAATCAGCGGCGCGTTGTATAGAAAATTCGATTCCTCAAGCGATACGGTTGCCGATAACGACGGGATTTTGTCGCCGGAAATCCTGTCGCTGAGAACTGCGTGGAGATTCGCGAAAAGAAGGAAAATAAATATGAAAACGGAAAACTTTTTATTCATTTGGTTTCTTCATTTCCTTCAGAACGTTTTCAATCACGCGGTCGAATTCACCTGCACTTTCCATAGTAGTGAAGCAGTCGAGTATCAGAAATCCGTCTTCTTTTTTCATAGTCGAAATCAGCCCCAGATTTTCGTAACTTTCTATGGTAAAATGAAAGAAAAAATTTTCTTTCGGCTTCATTTTTATGATTCTGTGCCACGCCATTTCAATTCTCCATAAAACCGCTGAATTAACGCGGTAAAAGCGTTTCGTGTCAAGTTTTTTTGTGTGTGAACGGTGCCAGGCCGGCATTGAATATGCAGATATGCCCAACCGGCGGCAAAAAAACGTGGGCCAAAGCCACCGCTTGATTTCAACGGCACTCCACGAACCGTCTGGCATTTCGATTACTGCATCGATTTCTTTGCCGGAATAATCCTGATAGTGATAGAGGTTTCCTCCGAATGATCCGGCGTAGATCCTTAAATCTCTTTCGCACATGGCTTCGGATAGAAAGTCCAATATATTCAAGTTGTTAAGCAGAATTTCAGGCGTGCTCTAATAAGTGAAAAGCAAGCAAAGGATCGGCAAAATGGCGTTTCTCCTGCTGCTTCACCCTGACGGAAGAGCGAATATTCGATGAAAACAGCATGATATTGTCAAACAGAAAAAGCCTTTCAAAAACTTCAAGGTATGACGATATTGTGTTTATGTCCACAGTTGAATCGTCTTTTTCCGCGATATCCTTCTGCAGAGTTCTGATAGAAACAACGGCACTTTCATTCCGAGCCAGACATACCATGTTCATACAAATTCGCAAGAATCATTCATACAAATTTTGGTGTTGTGCTCAAATGTAACTTGACTGCAAGGCGTGTTGCGGTTTATATAATGCGGCAAAATTGAATCATGGAGGATCCATTGACCGATTACAGAATCCTTTTGAAACAGGCGGATGATATAATCGAAAGCGAGCCGTGGTGCGTCGCGGCTCTCAGCAACATTTCGTCTCTCGTCATGGCAAGTCTGAAAGACCTCAACTGGGCGGGATTCTACCTCGTGAGAAACGGCGTTCTCACGGTCGGGCCGTTTCAGGGAAAGCCAGCGTGCATCCATATCCAGCCTGGAAAAGGGGTGTGCGGGACGGCACTTCTCAAAGACGAGACTCTTCTTGTTCCCGATGTCCACGAATTTCCGGGTCACATCGCCTGCGACAGCGCGTCGAACTCTGAAATAGTCGTGCCGATACACTCAAACGGAAAGATCGTCGCGGTCCTCGATATCGACAGTCCGCTTCTCAGCCGTTTTTCCGAAACCGACAAAGCGGGACTTGAGCAGCTTGTGAAACTTCTGGATGAAAAGCTGGTGTGGTGACTCCACAATGTGAGAGCCAGTTCCCAGACCCCCTCAGGCTGCTGCGCAGCCAGAACGGCAGTCTGGAGGTATGGAGCTGCCGCAAAGCGGCTGAGGAGTAATAAGTGTCACCGAATAGTTTGATTTTATTAAATCTTTGTGCATGATTGCGCTGTTTTGATGTGGTTCGGAAAGGAGTCGGATAGTGGCAAAGCCGTATTTTTCATTTTATCTGGTTTTCTTTTTTCTGTTCATTCCGCTGTTCCAGTGCTTCTGCGCTTTTGCTGAAGAAAATCAGGATGTTAAGAATGGAGCGCTCGTGTCGGCGGTAAAGATCGAAGGTCTGGGAAGGACAAAGGAATCCTATATGCTCTCGGTGCTCGGGAAGTATGTCGGGACCCCTGAAAGCCGTATCGATCTGCATGAAGTCAAGGTCACTCTTGAGGAGTTGGAACTTTTTTCCGAGACTGAGGTCTCGCTTAAGAAAGATGAAAACGGCGCTGCTGTGCTTTTCATAAAAGTTAAGGAAAAATGGTCGTTCATTCCGGTCCCTTTTTTCATGTATTCAAGCTCGACAGGCTTTATGGGCGGGGCTTTCGTGATGGATACGAACGCCTTCGGGATCAGGGACAACTATGTCGTTGGCGGAGTTTTTTCTAAAAATATCCAGCTCGCGCTTATGGCCTACAGCAGACCGACGCGTGACATCAGACACCCCGGTTTTACGGTGGGAGCATCTTTTAACCACCGCGACAACGAGGAGAAGAATCTTTCAGGTGAAAAAATATTCGAATACAACGCAATGGGCGGTTCGGTTTATGCCGCAGTGAGCGATAAGATTACGGCACATTCGAAGATAAACGCCGGTCTGCGCTACAGCTACACCAATGCCGGCGTTAAGAAAAAATACACGGAATACAAAGAAAAAGTCAAGTCTTTTCACGCAATTACGCCGGGAGTTGGCTGGGACGTCAGTTTTTCATCGCTTAACGAATGGTTTCTGTCGGTGAAATCGTTCAGCATAGACGGCGCTGTGACGGTCCTGGCTTCTGGAAGCTGCGCGGAATCCCTCGGTTTTAAGTTTACGATACAGTATCCGCTGCCTGTTACGCGCCTTCGGGTGCTTACACAATATGCGCTTTACCTGTCAAACAACCTTCCGGTCCCGCTGAGACCAACACAGATGGTCGTAGGAACGACGATAATGCCGGACAAATTCCACGGCACCAAGATGGGAGGCGCCGATTTTGGTCTTGAAGTCGGCATTCTGAACACGAAATTCGTTATGTTTTCGGCTTACGGGCTTTTGGAGCAGTTTGCCGGAGAGGATTCCGACGGAAGTTTCGTAATGAATTTCGGATATTCGACCGGATTGAAAATGTATCTGAAAAAACTGGCGATACCGGCGATCGCGGTCGGCGTTTCGCACAATCTGATGCAGAACGAAATCAAGTTTTCCGCAACGATAGGAATGGGAGGATTTTAGTCCTTATTTCAGAAAATTCTGATCCGGAAATCCGCCAATTTGCCAAACGAAAATACGCCAAATTGCCAAACAAAAATCCGCCAATTTGCCAAATTGCTTGATTTCAGTGAATTTTTCAGTATGCTCTTTTTGTGTTTTTGGAGGGTAGAATGAAAAAGTATAAACACAGAGTGGTTGATTCGCTTTTGGTGAAAAAGTTAAAAGGCAAAGGTGCTGTTCTGGTTGAAGGTGCAAAATGGTGCGGAAAAACTACGACGGCGGAGCAGGTTGCAGGCAGCATTCTTTACATGTCGGATCCGGCGAAATTTAAGCAGAATCTTCAGGTTGCCGAAATAAATCCTGGAATATTGCTTCAAGGTGATGTTCCGCGGCTTATAGATGAATGGCAGGTTGCTCCGCAGTTGTGGGATGCGGTGCGTTTTGAAGTCGATCATCGAGACGGTTTCGGGCAGTTCATTCTTACAGGCTCTGCTGTTCCGGTAAGCAGCGATGAAATTTATCACAGCGGAACAGGACGTTTTTCGTGGCTTTTGATGAGACCGATGAGCCTTTTTGAATCAGGTGAATCAAACGGAAGCGTAAGTATAAAACAACTTTTTGAAACTCCAGAGCAGATATCGGGAGTCAACAAGCTGGATTTGAAGGATATAGCTTTCCTGATATGCCGCGGCGGCTGGCCTAAAGCGTGTGAAATGGATAATGAAACAGCTCTTTCTCAGGCGTTCGATTATTTTGATGCGGTCGTGCGTTCCGATATTTCAAGGGCTGACGGTATTTCAAAAAATCCTGACAGAGTAAGGCGTCTGATGCGTTCTCTCGCAAGAAACCTCGGTTCTCAGATCACGGTCAAAGCTATCTGTGAGGATCTCCAGACAAACGAGGCTTCCGATTTTTCAGATACCACGGTCAATTCCTACATAAACGCTTTGAAAAAAATATTTGTTGTCGAGGATATGCCTGCGTGGAATCCTAATTTAAGATCGAAAACGGCGATCCGCAGCTCGGAAACGCGTTATTTTGTAGACCCTTCGATCGCTGTTGCAGCTCTCGGTCTTGGTCCGGATGATTTGATTAACGATCTTAATACCTTAGGACTGCTTTTTGAAACTATGTGCGTGAGAGATCTCAGGGTTTTTGCCGATGCGCTTGACGGAGAAGTCCGCCATTACAGGGATAAAAACGGGCTTGAATGTGACGCTGTCGTGCATTTACGCAACGGTTCCTTCGGATTGGTTGAAATAAAACTCGGCGGCGAAACAGCGATAGAACACGGTGCCGCGACGCTGAAAAAGCTCTCTTCGCTGATAAATACCGAAAAAATGAAAGCACCCTCTTTTATGATGATTCTTACGGCTGTCGGTGATTATGCTTATCGCAGGAACGACGGCGTATATATCGTTCCGATCGGTTGTCTTGGAGAATAAATCCGCCAATTTGCCAAGCAAAAATCCGCCAAATTGCCAAATTATAAAAAGCTCTTGACAAAAGTATCATTGTGATGATATAAAAAATCGTGTCATTGTGGTGATACAAAATAGGAGGCTTAAGTATGATTCTATATCACGGATCAACGAAAATCATTGAGAAACCGACTCTTGTGGCAGGGAAAAAACACAATGACTACGGACAGGGATTCTACTGCACAAAGGAGATCGAAGTCGCCAAAGAGTGGGCGTGCAGGGAAAACAGCAACGGTTTTGTCAACAAATACAGGCTGAAAAAAAGCGGGCTCAAAGTGCTCGACATGCAGGATAAACGCTGCTCGGTCCTGAATTGGATCGCCGTTCTGCTGCAAAACAGGACTTTTTCGCTGGAAAACGAGATCGCAGCTGCGGCAAAAGAGTATATCGTGAACAACTTTGCAGTTGATACGGCTCCTTTTGATGTTGTTACTGGCTACCGCGCTGACGATTCCTATTTTTCTTTTGCCAGGGATTTCATCAACAATACTCTGCCGCTTGCAAGTCTGGAAAAGGCTATGCACCTGGGAAAACTCGGCATTCAGTACGTTCTTGTTTCGGAAAAAGCATTTACTCAGCTGATTTTTACCGGAGCCGAAGCGGTCAGTTGTGAAACATATTTCCCGAAATATACGGCGCGTGACTCTGATGCAAGAGCGGCTTATAAAGAAGAGATCCGTCGTGCCGTGATATCTAAAAGTATTTTTGTGATGGATATTATCCGGGAGGGAATGAAAAATGGCGATCCGCGCATACAGTGAAGACTATCTGGAGTGTGCGGCGACATCTCTTGCCGTGGCTTGCGATTATGCGGTGAATGTCTGCGGAATGAAACCCGACGATTTTGCCGATATTTTCGTAATATCCGGCGAAAGCGACAAATTCGGGCGCGGAAATCCTTCGGTCGTTGCAGGAAAATCGGGGATAGAACTGGTTCGCTCAATTGTGGAAAAGGTCGATCCAAGCCGCGAACTTCCGGAACCTGTGTTTTCCCAGGACCGCTCTCCTGAATACTGGGCAGGCTGGGCTTTGGCGCACTATCAGTGGCATTCGGCAAAGAGTTTCAAAACGGTTTTCGGCAAAGTTCCGCTTTCCGAGGTAATAAAAATGTATAAAGTCTATCACGAAATGGACATAACAGCTTTTATCGAGGCGATGGATAAAAAAATCGCGGAACGTTCTGTCAGCACAAATTTAAAGAACATCCGCGAAAACAGACAGTTTTCCCAGTCCGAACTTGCGGCTGCATCAGGCGTTCAGCTGCACTCGATCCAGCTTTACGAACAGAGAGTGAACGATATCGACAAAGCTCAGGCGCAGACTCTTTACAAACTTTCCGTCGCGCTGGGCTGCAAAATGGAAGACCTGCTTGAAAATCCGGCTAATTAAAAGGAGTAAATCATGACCAGCAGAATAAAACCCGATCCGAATGTCGTCTATCCTATCGGCGGTTACGAAAAAGAGATAAAAATGCAACTTAAAAACGGAGGAAACAAATGAGTATTCAGGAAAGAGCTGAAAAAATATTAAAAACAACTATTGAAAAAAGCACAAAAAAATAATTCAAAATTTTTTTCTTAAAACCCTTGACGTTCCCCAAAATGTTCTTATAATTTAAGCCGTTAATGTTTTTTGAGGACAGAAACATGACACAAAAGTCATCCGTTGACAGTTCAGGGCAGGTTAAACTTGGCGATGTCGCTGAAATCAGGACTGGTTTCATGACGACAAGGAACAAAAGCAACGGAAAGGACAGTAAAAAATTCAAGTATAGGCTTCTGAATCTGAAGTGTATCGACAATTTCGGTTTCATAAATACTTCCATGGTGGAGGATTTTGAATCGCACGAAAAATTGAAGAGTGATTTTTTGACAGGTGTCGGGGATATTCTGATCCGCCTAAGCTTCCCTTACACCGTTGTTTTTATTGACAAAAAGGAACAGTACGGTTTGCTTGTGCCTTCTCATTTCGCGATTGTCAGAGCTAAGGATCTGATTTCCGCCAAATATATTTTCTGGGCACTAAGGCGTGCTAAAAGCAGAGCGGCTCTTATGCAGAAAAGTGCTTCGACAGTTGCACTGCCGGTTGTTACCAAGATACAGATAGAAGAAATTGTGATTCCGAGATTTTCTGAAGAAAAACAGAAATTTATCGGCAATATTTTTATTTCTGCAGAGAAGGAATTCGAACTGACGATGCAGCTTGCAAATGAAAAAAGGGGTTTTTATTCAGCGATTCTTGAACAATTAAACGATAAATTAAATGGAGAAAACGATGGCGACCACTAAACAGAAGATCAATGACGTGCTTTTCAAGGCTTGTGACACTTTCCGCGGTAAAATCGACAGTTCGCGTTACAAGGACTACATTCTTTCGATGCTTTTTGTGAAATATCTCAGCGATGTCTATTCTGAAACCCGTGAAAATTTCATGAAGCAGTATGACGGTGACGAAGAACGTGTTGCCCGCGCCATGGGAAGGAATCGTTTTGTTCTGGATCCTTCATCCTCTTTCCAGTATCTTTATGAAAACCGCAAGGATCCCGAGATAGGTCAGAAAATAAATATGGTTCTTAATGCGATCGAAAACAACAACAGCGCGAAACTTCACAATGTTTTCCGTGCCATAGATTTCAATTCCCAGGTCGATCTGGGTGATCCGAAAGAGAAAAACGCGATTCTCTGCAATCTGCTCGAGGATTTTTCGGAACTCGATCTCAGGCCGTCCCAGCTTGATTCTTCCGACATTCTGGGCGATGCCTACGAATATATGATCGCCAATTTCGCTTCTGATGCAGGGAAGAAAGGCGGCGAGTTCTACACTCCGGGCATGGTTTCCGAACTGGTTGCGCGTCTTGTCGCACCGAAGGAAAACGACAGGATCTATGATGCCACCTGCGGCAGCGGCGGTCTGCTTCTCAAGGCGTTCAAGCAGATTCCAAGCGGGAAAGCAAGGATTTACGGACAGGAAAAGAATATGCAGACATGGGCTCTTTGCCGCATGAACATGTTTCTTCACAATGTCGATGATGCTGTAATCTGGCAGGGTGACACGCTTTCAAATCCGGGAAATATAGAAAATGACAAACTTATGAAATTCCAGTGTGTGGTTGCAAATCCGCCGTTTTCACTGGATAAATGGGACAGCGGCTTCCTTGTTGACGCGGTTCCTGACGCAAAAGGAAAGCAGAATGCAAAAATGTCTCCTGAACTTGATCCTTACCGCCGTTTCGACTGGGGTGTTCCGCCGGCATCGAAAGGCGATTACGCTTTTGTAATGCACATGCTGCACAGCCTTGACGACAGCACAGGGCGCATGGGAATCATACTTCCGCACGGAGTTCTTTTCCGCGGTGCAAGCGAAGGGAGAATCCGCCGCACCATGATAGAAAGTTTCAATCTTCTTGATGCAGTCATCGGACTTCCGGCAAACCTGTTCTACGGCGCAGGCATTCCGGCGGCGATACTTGTTTTCAGAAAAGACCGCGGCGCGAGCAACAAAATCCTTTTTGTGGATGCAAGCGGCGAAGGTCACTTTGAAAAAGGGAAAAACCAGAACCGTCTCCGTGAAAGCGATGTCGAAAAAATCGTTGAAACATACACCCGCTACAAAACAGATCCGGCATTCACAGGCGAAGAAAAGTTCAGCCATGTCGCAACATTGCAGGAAATCAGTGACAACGACTACAACCTTAACATTCCGCGCTATGTCGATACTTTCGAGGAAGAAGAACTTCTGGACATCAACGAAATCCAGCAGAATATCGCCACTCTCGAAAACGAACTCGCCGGAGTTCAGGCAAAAATTAAGAAATATATGGATGAATTGGGGCTGTAAAAAGGTCACTTCTGGAAAATAATGGAGGTTTAAGATGGAAAGTTCTTTTTTAATTATTGTTTCGGCTGCACTTTCAGGATTATTGGCGACTTTAATTACATTGTGGGTACAAAGAAAAACAAGGAAATACAATAGTAAATTTAAAATTTTTGAGACACTTATGTCGCATCGATACAATTTTGCTGCCGAGGATAATGTTAAAGCGTTAAATTCTATAGATGTAATTTTCTATGAAGACGAAAAGGTGCTCAAGGCTTTTGAAGATTTCTTAAATGAGACCGTTAAGGCACCGGAAACAAATCCAAATCACATTGATAAGTATCTTAAATTATTGGAAGAAATGGCTGATAAGCTTAATCTTAAAAATATAAGTTGGGATTGTATAAAAAAACATATGTATTGCCCAGATCTTTTATTTGAGAAAATTAACGAGGAAAATGCTTTGCGTAAAGCATTGTTACAGAATGCAGTTGGGGCATCTACAATGAATTCTACTCAACAAAACAATGTGGACCAATTAATAGTGCAAGAGCTATTAAAGAATCCCGAAAGTTTAAAATTGTTAATAAAACACGGTCTTAGTTTGAATGCGAGAAATAATGATGTCAAAAAGTAAGCAAAGAATAGACTTGATTCGCAAGGGTATTATTCCAGACGGCTATAAAAAAACAAAGGCTGGCATAATTCCCGCTGATTGGGAAATTCATCCTTTGTCTCAGCATTTGTCTGAAAGTCGTATTCCTGGAAGCAATGGTTCTATTGCTAAAAAACTTTCAGTTAAACTTTGGAATAAAGGTGTTTGTGAAAAGCGCGAAGTTCACTCTGGAAGCGAAAGTACAAAATATTATAAACGAAAAAAAGGGCAGTTTATATATAGCAAACTGGATTTCCTTAATTGTGCTTTTGGTATTATTCCCGAAGAGTTGGATGGTTACGAAAGCACAATAGACCTTCCGTGTTTCGATTTGTCTGATGTCAATGATTATTACTTTTTATCCTATATAACTCAGCCTAAATTTTACTCGCATTATGGCATGTTGGCTGACGGTGGAAGAAAAGCTCGTCGAGTTGATCCTGAAGAAATGTTGTCTTTCCCGTTAGTTTTCCCCCCTCTTCCAGAACAGCAGAAAATTGCCAAAATCCTTTCAACTCAAGACAAGGTTATCGAACTGAAAGAAAAACTGTTGGAGCAAAAACAAATTCAGAAAAAATGGCTCATGCAGAAGCTCCTTTCAAATGACGGTGCGATATTTACGCTTGGTGGTTTGAGGATTGATAAGAGCGGGTGGAAGAAAGAGAAGTTAGGAAACATAACAGAAATTTCGACAGGAAATAAGGATACTCAAGATAAAATAGATGATGGAGAATATCCTTTTTATGTTCGATCTCCGATTCCAGAGCGAATAAATTCATATTCTTATGATGGAGAGGCCATACTGACGGCCGGAGATGGCGTTGGTGTAGGAAAAGTAATTCATTATGTGAATGGAAAATTCGATTTTCATCAAAGGGTATACAAGATCAGTGATTTTGATAAGGAATTGGCTCTTGGCAAATATGTGTATTACTATTTTGTAGAATATTTTTACGATCGAGTAAAAAGAATGTCTGCAAAAAATTCAGTGGATTCAGTTCGTTTCGATATGATTTCAGGAATGTTGATTCTTCTTCCACCTCTCCCAGAACAACAAGCCATTGCCGAAGTTCTTTCGACCGCAGATAAAGAAATAGACCTGTTAAAATCCGAAATTGAACAGGAAAAATTGAAGAAAAAATCCTTGATGCAACTGCTGTTGACATGAATAGCGAGGGTGGAAGTATGATTTCTTTAAAAAGAAAAAAATTAATTCTAAATAATAACGGACGAATTACTAAATATTTATCTAGAAATCGAAAACATTTACACAAATCAAATGCTTGCTGGTCGCAAGAAGAGATGCTATCTGATGAGGAAAAAATCTTTATTCCTTCGGACTGTGTACGAACAGTGAAATGTTTGTCAGATAAATATCATTTGGAAACTATAATCGTATCAGATACCATTCGAAGTAACATTTCCTATTTGCTTCAAACGGCAGATTTTTATGATTATTTTTTTAATAATTTTTATCTTTACGGTCCTGTCAAAACAATTTTTATCAAAAATTCAATTTTGAACTTGTTCTCGATATTTGAAGCATTAATCTTATCTTTTAGTAGAAGCGTTTGTTCTCCCCAAAATTGCAATAAAAAAGATGTTTGCGAACTTCATTTCACAAAAAATGAAAGAGGCAAAATAGTTGATGCCTTATCTAAAATGAAAGCTATCGGAATTATTCATTTCGATGATAATGAAATGAGTAGAATTAAAGAAATTATCAGCTTGAGAAATGAAGTTCATCTTCTTTTAGCAAAAGGAAATGAGTTCTGGGAGAATAAATTTAATATGGATTTGTACTATGAAATCAGAAAATTGTTGGAAATTACTTTTAAAGCAATTTATAAACATCGGTCTTTATATTTTTGTAAGGAAAAACAAATAGTTAAAAGAATTGATAAATAACAATGGGACAACACACGTGTCAGAATCTTGCTCAATAATCACTGAAAAATATGGCGAATTGTTTTTCTCCAAAATTACTGGAAATATTTCGGATATTGTAGAACAAGCGGATAACGAAAATATCATTCCTATTCTGATGGAAAAAAGTTATTCTGAAGAACTTAATACAAACTTCAAAAAGGAAGATATCGATTTTTATTCTTTTCCCGAAGACGAGCAAAATGATTTTTATGAGAAGTTTTTGTCTATGCAATCTCAAGATTATAAGAGTCTGTCTGGATGTGAAAGCGTACAGAAAGCTATTGAAAAGGCATCAATTTTTAAAGCTGCTTGCAGCCCTGCAATAGAGAGTGCAATGAAATCAATGCAAGTTTTTAAAGCTGCTTCTAACCCTATAATCGGGAGTGCGATAAAATCAATGCAAGAGGGCTCAGCTATAGCATCGCTCAAATTGACAGGGCCTAAATTCCCAGTTTTTCCTAATTGGGGAATGCAAATGCCAAACATTTTACAAACTACAGGAATTTTTGAAGAGATGAACAAATTATCATCCGTCTTGGCTACAACGAATTATTTTGTAGAAAATTCTTATTCTTCATTATTTGATGCATTGGAAAGCTTCAAAGAATTCCAAGGTAATTATGTAGTAAAAATTGATGAGTCTACAGCCTCTTTGTTTGACCAAGTAAAAGCAATAACAACATCTTTAAAAATACCAAGCGAGACCTTTACTTCGCTTTCTTATATTCCAAATTATTATTCGGTTTCCAAAATTTCTCGAGATGAGGCAGGGTATATAGATGTCTATATTAAAAATTCGCAGGATGAAAATGAATCAGAATATCTTTTAAATAACATAAGATATGACTATGGTTTTATGCAGTTTATTAATGATATTCCAGAGGCAGATGTGCTGAGATTTTTAACGCATCTTCAGAATTTTCCATATTTGGCATTGCTTGATGAATTAGGGAGAGAGATTTTTGATGCAGTTCAGGCAAAAATAACAGATTGTACGATCACGCTATCAGATCAGATTTTTTATAGGGCAAGAGCTAGAAAAAATGGAGATAGAAATTGGACACCCAATGAGATGGGACCAGTTCAGTATGGTGTCCCGATAATGGGACGTTTTAATTTTTTGGGCAAACCATATTTTTATGTGGCGACTGACGAGGAAACAGCAAGAAAAGAAGTCGAAAATAATGAATATCCTGCAAGCACAGTTATGAAATTAAAACAAAAAAAAGATATGACTGTTTTTGATATTTCTGCAGAAACTTGTCCGTTGATTACTTATTGTAATGCGGAAAAGGATCCTGGGAATAATTTTACAGCTTATCTGATTCCCAATTTTATTGCTGATTGTTGTGCATATTTAAACAAAAATAAAAGTCACAGTGTAGATGCAATCAAGTTTAAAAGTAATAAAAACGGAATGGGATGTTGTTATGTAATTTTAGATGATGAAGGACGTAGTAGTTTTTTTGATAAAGGGGAAATAATTCTTCCCAATAATTAATGGAGGTCGCAGATGTCCGAATCGCAGAATATCGAATACAAGGAATCTTGGCGCGATGAATACATAAAATGGATTTGCGGTTTCGCGAATGCCCAGGGCGGAACTCTTTTCATCGGCAAAGACGACAGCGGCAAAAACATCGGTGTGGCGAACGCCAAAAAGCTGCTGGAGGATATTCCGAATAAGATACGCGACATTCTCGGAATCGTTCCCGATGTAAATCTTCTGCATCAGGACGGTTGCGACATAATCGAAATAACAGTCGAACCGAGTTCTTTCCCGGTAAGTTACAAAGGGGAATATCACTATCGTTGCGGTTCCACGAAACAGCAGCTTAAAGGCAATGCACTCACGCAGTTTTTGTTCAAAAAGACAGGTCTTTCATGGGATGCTTCAGAAGTGAACAATGTAGAGCTTTCGGCTTTGTCTGAAGTTGCGTTCCAGATTTTCAGGGATAAAGCAATACAATCGAAGCGGATGAACCCGGAAGATGTCAATATTCCGAATAAAGAGCTTCTTGAAAAACTGAACCTTTTCACCGATAGCGGCAAATTGACCAAAGCCGGATATCTGCTTTTTGCGAAAGATACAGAAAAAAGAGCTATCGGCTCATTTATAAAAATCGGATTCTTTGAAGGAGCCGAAATCATTTATCAGGATGAGGTAAAAGGGCCTCTTCTGGAACAGGCGCAAAAGACTGTTGATATCATTTTCAGCAAGTATTTGAAGGCAGCAATCAGCTATCAGGGCGTGACCCGCGTGGAAACTTTCCCGTTTGCTTACGCCGCGATCCGCGAAGCCGTTTACAATGCGATAGTTCACAGAGCATACAACTGCATGAATCCTACACAGATCCGTGTTTATGCCGACAAAATCGTCATATCGAACGATGCTGCCTTGAGTGCAGACTGGACCGCTAAAAAATTTATGAGCAAGCACAAATCAGTGAGATACAATCCGCTTATTGCGAATACTTTTTTCTTTGCCGGATTCATTGAATCATGGGGACGCGGCATCGAAAGAATGTGTGACGCATGCAGAGAAAACGGCAATCCGCTGCCGGAATTTGATATTTCAGCGGACGATGTAACGATTGTTTTTCCGGCGAATAATGTAGTGGAAATGCAGGATGTCCCTGTAAATGATACTGTAAATGATACTGTAAATGATACTGTAAATGATACTGTAAAAATCATTTTGGCGATTATAAAGAAGAATCCTTTTGCGTCTTATGAGGATTTGATTAAAGAAACTGGAAAATCACGCATGACTATAAGCAGAAAACTTACTGAACTCAAAGAACAAGGTCTTATTCAACGCATCGGAGCTGATAAGAACGGTCATTGGGTTGTAAAAACCGACGGAGGCGAAAACAAATGAGCTATCTGAATCAGTCTGATCTCTATCTTGAAGACAACATCAGCAAATATCCTGCGATAGAACTGCTGTGCAAAATGGGATATAAATATATTTCGCCTGTTGAGTGCATGGCTCAGCGCGGAACATCCTATAATGTTCTCTTGAAAGATATTCTTCGCAGAAAACTCAATGAAATCAATCAGTTCAAATTCGGAGAAGCCATTTATAAATTCTCGTCAGACAACGTGGAAAAGGCGATTTCAGACCTTGATGAGCCCGATCCTTTGACAGAAGGACTTATCCGCACAAGCGAGAAAATATATGATTCGCTGATGCTCGGCAAAAGCTACCTTGAAAAAGTCGCAGACGGAACGTCGAAAAGTTTCAACCTGAAATACATAGACTGGGAAAAACCGGAAAATAATGTTTTTCATGTGACCGAGGAATTTTCTTGCGACAGCTGGGACAAAGAGCATAACGCGCGTCCCGACATTGTCCTCTTCGTGAACGGAATCCCTTTTGCCGTTGTCGAGTGCAAAGCTCCCGTCATAAGCGAAGATCAGGCAGTAGAGCAGACGATAAGAAATCAGGGAAAGGATTATATCCCGCAGCTTTTCAAATATGCCCAGATTGTTCTTGCAACAAACAAAAACAGCGTGAAATATGCAACGGCCGGGACTGGCAAAAAATTCTGGAGCGTCTGGAAAGAGCAGGAAACGGAGTGGCAGGAAAGACTTGTTGACCAGTTTGTGGCAGGGCGCAAAATAACAGAGCAGGACAGAAACATCGTTTCTCTTTTCGAGCCGGAAAGAGTTCTGAAACTCATAAAATATTTTGTGGTTTATGACGCCAATGTGAAAAAAATTGCCCGATACCAGCAGTTCTTCGCCGTCGAAGCAATCATGAAGACAATAAAAACAGACAATAAAAGCGGAAACAGACAGGGCGGCGTAATCTGGCACACTCAGGGCTCAGGCAAATCTCTGACAATGGTGATGGTTTCGAAATATATCCTTGAAACGATGCGCTCCTGCAATCCGCGTGTTATTGTCGTGACAGACAGAAAGGAGCTCGACAGACAAATCGCAAAAACCTTCTCCCACACCCGTTTGTCTCCTGCGAGGGCAACGAGCGGAAGCAACCTCTTTGACTTGATTAAAGAGGGAAAGACCGACATCATTACAACCGTAATCAACAAGTTCAGTGCCGTTGAAAACAGACGCCTGAAAGAGTATTCGCGCGATATTTTCGTCCTTGTCGATGAAAGCCACCGCACGCAGTACGGCGAATTGCAGACCAAAATGAGAACCGTTTTTCCAAATGCCTGCTACATCGGATTTACCGGAACACCGCTGATGAAAAAGGAGAGAAACACCTTAGCCCGTTTCGACGACAAGATGATCCACAGCTATACGATAAGAGACGGAGAGGCCGACAACGCAATAGTTCCGCTAATTTATGAAGGCAGATTCGTCGAGCAGAATGTTGACGAGAGAAACATAGACCTCTGGTTTGATAAGATCACGCGACGTCTGAACGATGCCCAGAGGACAGAACTCAAAAACAAGTGGAGCAGACTGAAACACCTTCATTCGGCAGATAAGAGAATATCGGCCATAGCCCTCGACATAAACGAACATTTCCTTAAAGGATACAAAGATACCGGTTTCAAGGCGATGCTTGCATGCAACTTCAAGCGCGATGCCGTGCGTTACCACAATGTTTTCGAAGAGTTGGGCGATCTGACGACCGCTGTCGTAATTTCTTCACCCGATATGCGTGAAGGTGCTGAAGAGGTCGATGATGAAAGCAAAAACGAACTTGTTGTAAAGTTCTGGAATAAGATGATGGCGCAGTACGGTGATGCCGATTCTTATGAAGAAACTCTTAAAAACAAGTTCATAGACGGAGATATCGATATCCTCATAGTTTGCAGCAAGCTGCTGACCGGATTCGATGCGCCGCTTACCCAGGTAATTTATATCGACAAAGAACTGAAGGAACACGGACTTCTGCAGGCAATAGCCAGAGCAAACAGAATCTGCGACGGGAAGGATTACGGACTCATCGTTGATTACAGAGGCTTGCTTGAAAAGCTGGACGAAGCTATGGATCTTTACTGCGGCAGCGGTTTAGACGGCTTCAATCCTGAGGATATCCAGGGTGTAGTCATCGATGTTATGAAGTGCGTCGGAAAGCTGAGAGAATCTTATTCTCATCTCGTGGCATTGTTTGAACCGGTGCAGAACAAAGCCGATACCGAGGAAATAGAGCTGTTTCTTGCAGATGACAAGAGACGGGCCGGTTTTTATGACCGCCTGTGCTGCTTCGGAAGAGATCTTGCGACAGTTCTGAACTCAGAGCGGGCATACAGTGCTTTCGAAAACGACAAGGCTGAGATTGCGAAATACAAATCGGCTTTTGTCTTTTATTCCAAGGTCAGGAGAAGCGTTAAAATCCGTTATGCCGATTCGATCGACAACCGCGAATACGAGGCGCAGATGCAGAATCTGCTCGATAAATACATGTCGGTCGAAGGAATCCGGAATATAACCAATCCTGTGGATATTCTTGACCGTGAAGGAATGGCCAGAGAATTGCAGGAACTTGGCAGTGAGCGGTCAAAAGCCGATGCAATAGTGGCGCATCTGACAAAAAGCATCAAAGAAAAACACGATGAAAACCCCGCTTATTACGAAAGTTTTTCAAAACGCATCAAAGACGCGCTCGAAGCATATAAAAACCGCGTAATCACGGAGACTGAATACCTCGACAAAATGAAAGCTATAATGAATGATTACCGCGAAGGAACGACGAACATTTCTTATCCCGAGAAAATAAAGAACAACATTCATGCCCAGGCCTTTTACGGCGTGATTGCGGCTGTTCTCGATGATGTCGTGGATGTTTCCTCAAATATTGATGTTATTTCAGACCTGTCGCTTGAAATCACTGAAATAATCCGGAAGCACGACACGGTTGACTGGCAGACTAACACAGATATTCACAACAAAATCGCCCAGGATATAGATGATCTTTTTTACAAGTTTGAAAAGGAAAACGGATTTAAGGTTGGGTTTGACGCAATTGACAAAATTATTGAAAACATAATGGTTGTAGCTCTCAGAAGGTTTAAATAATTGAGAATAACTTAAGATAAAGGAGCAGAGAATGAGCAGCTGGCTGTATCACAGATTCAAAAATATGGCGCGGAAACCGATCGGTTTGCTGGGAAGGATCATGGTGAGAAAACTGAACGGAGAGCGTCACGCCGTCCTTGCCGACTGGGGATTCACGCACTTGAAGGTTCCTGAAAACGCCGACTGTCTCGACTGCGGGTGCGGCGGCGGAGCGAACATAAAGCGTCTTCTCGGCATGACGAAAGGGCGCGTTTTCGGGGTGGATTTCTCAAAAGTAGCGGTAGCCGAAACGAAAAAATTCAACAAAAGCGAAGTTAAAAGCGGCAGATGTCAGGTTTTTCTCGCAGACGTGAAGAAACTTCCGTTCGAAGATGGTTCTTTCGATGTCGTGACTGCATTTGAAACGGTATACTACTGGGAGAATCTTGCCGGATGTTTCAAGGAAATTCTGCGAGTTCTCAAAAACGGCGGCGTTTTCATGATAACCAGCGAAGCTGCCGGCCGCATTCCTGAAAATTTCGAGTGGGAAAAAGAGATTTCGGGGCTCAGGATCCGTACCGGAGAAGAAATAAAAACCGCAATGGAATCAGCAGGTTTTACCAAAATCTTAATAGATGAAATTATCGAAAAGGACTATATCTGCGTTTTGGCTGAAAAATCCTGATTTTTACCAGTTATCGTATGCCGGGAAAGCCCAGCTGTTGTGGTTTACGACATAACCGGTGTTGTCATCCCATCTCGGAGTGAGTACGCACTCGTCACTTGAATAGCCGCCGACCCACCTGATTTCAACGGCTTTCCAGAAATCCCTTCTTGTTTTGAAATCCTGAACCTGAGGGTCAAGACCGTAGACCGCTTTGAGCGTGCCGCCGCAGTAGATGTTTATTACCGGATGAGAGAGTATGTTGTCTGCACCTCCGTATGCATAAGTAGCGGCTATTCTGAAAGTGTCGCCGTCGTTCGGGTTGTCAAGGTTGATGTTTTCCGGATACGGTCCTTCTCCCAGATTGTCCAGGTCGTAACGCGGGTTGGGAAGTTTGTTGTTTCCGTCACACCATACTCCGTTTGCATTGTAGTTTTCGGTTCTGTCGTATGTCCATCCGTTAAGGCTCCAGTTGTACTGGGAGTGGTTGCCTGTCGTTCCGAAAGGATCACCCCTGCAGTTGTCAGGAGTGCAGGCATTGTAATTGTATGGATCCCAGCTTGTCGTAACGCCGTTTTTCCCCATATGGAGGTCGATATCAACCTGATTGTTGGTGTCCCAGCAGAGTTCGATTCTGAGACCGTCGGCAGCGACTTTCAGAACCCATTCACACTCATACACTTCACCGTTTGCACGAGTAACTTTAAGGTGGATGATATGGCTTCCGGAAAGCTGGAATCTGACTTTGAGCTGAGAAAGTCCGACGCCTTTGATTTCGTTTGTAGCATTTCCTGCGCCGTCAAGCAGATCCGCAAGTGTTTTCGCACCTTTCGTCGTGAAACTCGTTGTTCCGAGAACCGTGTCGCAGACGCCTTTTTCAATAGTCCATTCCCATGTCGCCGTTTCCGCGTCGTTAAACTGGTGACCGGTATCGTAAATCTGGTTGCCGTCGATGAGTTTGTCTACAAAAGGTCTCGCCTCACCGATGTCGAAGGAACAGTCGATAGGCGGTTTGCATGTGAGAAGATGGTCGACACAGCCGTCGCAGGTATCATCGGCATTGTTGCAGGTTTCGGCGTTTTTCGGTCTGATTTCGCCTTTGCATACGTTCCATGTTCCGATGTTCGTGCTTTTGTCAACCACGCATGTCTGTATTCCGTCACGGCATATTCCGATCTTTCTTTTGCTCGGATCTCCGGAGAAGCACGGCTGCGTCTGACCCGTTGTGCAGGTGCAGCCTTCGTCGATTACGCCGTCACAGTCGTTGTCCATGCCGTCGCAGAAACCTGAATCTTTTTCACTTTCCATCGCAGGAAGACATCCTGATTCTTTTGGAACGCAGGAATCGAGCGGTGGATTGTCGTTGTCGGACACCGTGTCTCCCGAATCGGCGGTATCGTTGTCTGAAGTTTTACCGCTGTCAGATGCGGTATCGTTTTTATCCGTATCGTTATCCGTGATGCTGCCCGAATCTTCAATGCAGGTGTTGTTTTCCTTATTGCAGACCAGACCTGAATTGCATGTTCCGTTTAGGTAGCACTCCTGATTGAGTCCGCCTGTAATTTCTTCATCATCATTCGAGCATCCTGCGAAGAATAGAGGCAGAAACAGAACAAAAACAAGGAAGAGTTTTTTCATTTTGATCTCCATGATATTATCCGACTTAAATGAAATTCACAAAGAAAATCGTATAATCATATGACGGAACGAGAAAAATTCAAGGAATTTCCTGGAAAAAACGGCACAGTGTCAGGTATAAAATTGACACGATGTCGGTTTTACTGTAGTTTGCTGCGTGACGCGGAAACAAAGGAGGTAGTTTGTCAGTCTTTCCTTCAGACCTAAATGATAAAATTTCAGCTTTACGTGATTTTTTCCGTTCGTGCGGAAGTGCCGCGATAGCCTTTTCGGGCGGGGTCGATTCGACATTTTTACTTAAAGTCGCGCACGATGAGCTTGGGGAAAATGTTCTTGCCGTCACAGTCATTTCGCCGCTTATCCCGAAAAAAGAGGCTATTGATGCCGAAAATTTCTGTAAAAATGAGAATATCAGACACTTTGTTCTTGAACTGGATCCGCTCAAAATCCCTGGTTTTAAAGAAAATCCTGAAAACCGCTGCTACATCTGTAAAAAAGAAATATTCAGTAAAATCATAAGTTTGGCTTTTGAAAACGGAATTTTCACGGTCTGCGACGGGAGCAACGCCGACGATACGGGCGACTACCGCCCGGGAATGCAGGCGATTCAAGAACTCGGCATCAAAAGCCCGCTTCTTGAGTGCGGATTTACGAAAAAGGATATCAGGGAACTTTCAAAAATTATGGGACTTCCGACCTGGAACAGACCAAGCGCGGCGTGCCTTGCATCAAGATTCGTCTACGGAGAAACTATAACGGAAAATAAGCTGAAAATGGTTGAAAATGCTGAGGAGTTTCTGCATGAAAAAGGGTTCTTGCAGCTTCGCGTAAGGATCCACGGCGAAAACTTGGCGCGGATCGAGGTCAATAAGGAATATTTTGAGAAAATTCTTAGAGCTAAAGAAGAAATCATCAATTATTTCAGAAGTTTAGGTTTTGTTTACACAACTTTGGATCTCATCGGTTTCAGAAGCGGCAGCATGAACGAGGTGATCAGAAAATGAGCGGAAACGACAAAATAAGTTTCGCGGAACTTGATCTTGACCGCAAAAAACGGACAGGTTTTCCTGAAGTGGTCTTCTGCCAGGGCAAAAAGGATGAGTTCCTTAAGGATATTTTCACGAAACTCTATGCTGCAAACGGCGAAGTGCTTGGAACAAGGGCGACGAAAGAGCAGTTCGAGATCGTGAAAAGCGTCCTCGAAAACGCTGAATATAACGAAATCTCAAAGATCATAACAGTGCGGAAAGAAAGGAAAAAACTTGTCGGCAGCATAGCAGTCTGCACGGCCGGAACCGCAGACATTCCCGTTGCCGAGGAAGCCGCGCAGAGTGCCGAATTTTTCGGCAGTTTCGTTGAAAGGATATACGATGTCGGAGTGAGCGGGATCCACCGGCTTCTTTCAAAAACCGAGCTTCTGCAGAAGGCTAACTGCATCGTAGCGGTTGCCGGAATGGAAGGGGCTCTGGCAAGTGTAATCGGAGGTCTGGTTGCAGTTCCAGTCATAGCTGTCCCGACATCGGTCGGCTACGGAGCGAGCTTCGAAGGGCTTTCCGCACTTCTCACGATGATAAATTCATGTGCGAACGGCATTTCTGTCGTCAATATCGACAACGGCTACGGCGCAGGCTATATCGCATCGCAGATAAACTTTTTGGCTGAAAGGGGAAAAGTAAGATGAAGGGAAAGAATTTATATTTTGAATGCAATTCGGGAATAAGCGGTGATATGGCTGTCGCCGCGCTCATCGATCTCGGAGCCGACAGAAACGGACTTCTCAAAGCACTTGAGTCCATTCCGGCAGACGGATTCAAAGTTGAGATAACGGAAGTCGTTAAAAACGGGATAAAATGCTGCGATTTCAATGTTATTCTTGATGAAGAGCATGAAAACCACGACCACGACACCGACTATCTTTTCGGTAAAAGCCATCATCACGAACATGAACACCATCATCACCACGAGCACAGGAATCTGGGCGACATCCTGCACATAATCGGGCACACTGAACTGAGTGAAAACGCCAAAAATCTGGCAGGAAAAATTTTCAGGATAGTCGCCGAGGCTGAATCCGAAGCGCACGGCGTTCCTGTTGAAGAAGTCCGTTTCCACGAGGTCGGCGCGATAGATTCGATAGTCGATATCGTCGCGTTTGCATTCTGCTTCGATGATCTCGGTATCGAGCGCGTTTTCATTCCTCATCTTTGCGAGGGGACGGGCGAGATCAGATGTCAGCACGGGATTCTGCCGATACCGGTCCCGGCAGTCGTGAACATCGTGCAGAAACACGGACTTGTGCTGCAGATGACAGAGATGAAAGGTGAGCTCGTGACTCCGACAGGTGCCGCGATAGCCGCCGCAGTAAAGACGGACGATATTCTGCCTAAACAGTTCAAAATCGCAGAAACGGGGCTCGGCGCAGGCAAAAGAAACTACGAAAAACCCAGTATTATCAGAGGTTTTCTGATCGAATTTTTCGAAGAAACTACAGCCGCCGAAGAAAAAAGAGAACCTGCGGACGAAGTAACGAAACTCGAAGCCAATATCGACGATTCTACCGGCGAAGAACTCGGTTTCGCGATGGAACGCCTTTTTGAGGCGGGCGCGCTGGATGCCTTCTGCACCCCGTGCTTCATGAAGAAAAACCGCCCGGCATACATGCTGACAGTCCTCTGCAGAAACAACGATGCCGAAAAAATCGAAGATGTGATTTTCAACAACACTACGACTATCGGCATACGCCGCTGCGTGACGGAGCGGACAGTGCTCGAACGGGAGTCGCTTCTTATCGACACCCCGTATGGCGAAGCGAGAATAAAACTCATTTATCACAACAACAAAAAGCGTTTCGCTCCGGAATACGAAGATGTCGCCGGAATCAGCAGGAAAACCGGCATATCTTTCGGCAAAATATACAATGAACTCGTGGCTTTCTGCAAAACGCAGTTCTGAGATTTAGGGAAAAATAAAATAGAGCATTTAACGATTCAGAAAAGAAAGGAAATGTGCGAAGATATTATGATTTTATTCGCAATATCCTCTCTTGTAGTCATGCTCGTCCGGAGTTTCGATGTATTTTCTGTATTCTTCCGCATCCCAGATCGGAATCAGATGGGCATCCGAGTTGTCATAATAGCAGACAGGGTGGTGTTTCGGATCTGTTGTTATTCCTTCATAACTCATTGCGCTGTCAGTGACAGTAGCATTGCCTGAATCCCATTTTATAACGGCAACCGCTTTCCATTCGTTGAGCTTGATTTTGAAATCTTTCGTAGTTTCGGAATACATGTCGTATGTTCCGTTTCTCGGAACTTTTTTGCCGTCGACAAAAATTTCGACTCTCGCATCGATTTCGTAGGCAGAGTCATCTTCATTGTATGAAGGATCACACCGGTCGTCCGGGTAGTGTGATGAAGAGCAGTATATATATCCTACGACAACAAGATACTGGTCATTGACAATGTCGTCTTCTCCGGTTGTACCCATAACTATGATTTCCGGGTTTTTATAGTCGCCGCCGCCCCAATAGTTGTCGCCAAGAAATTTGGCGTTCCACTGGATTGATTCGGCGGAATCATTGTAACCCTGATCGGTAAAAGAACAGTCATCGTGACGCCAGTATCTTTCACATACAGGGACTGTCGGAGAACAGTCATTAATAGGCATACGCTGAGCTGTCCCGAGCAGACCTTCTGTATAATAAAATCCGTAAGTTTCAGCTTCAAGGCTGTTCCTTTTGATTAAATGAAGATTAAGGTCAACCATTTCACCGTCGTAATTTATTTCCGCTTCGGCTTCTGTTTTGAAACCCTGCTTCCATGTGAGTTTTACAGCTACGCGGTTTTGCCTGATCAGTTCCGCAAATTCTTCATCTTCTTCATTTCCGGGATTGCATTGTCCTGTGACGGAATCGCAGCCGTTATCGCACGATGCATAAAAAATCCAGCCGTTGTCGCATAGATATGAATTGTCATCTTTGCATTTGTATGAGCCTTGACTGCAGTCTGCATTGTTGTTGCTATTGCCATTGCCATCATCGTCTTTATCTTCATTTTCTTTGTTTTCTTCATTCTCATAGTCCTCATCTTCTTGCTCCGGAGAGTCGGATGAGTTTGAATTGCCTGGATTTTTGCTTTCATTTTTGTTATCCGATCCGCATGCAGCAAAGAAGAACACAAAAATGACCAGAGAAACCGCGAAATTAAATTTCTTCATCAAAAACTCCTTAATTAATATCCGCTTATAAAAGGACTAAAAAACGAGCAAAACAATGAATTTTAGTTTCTATGGCCGCGATTGCAATTTTTTAAGTTTAGATCATTCTCCGCCTGAATTTGTTCCCTTTGCCACACTGGAGAAGGGTCTGGGATGAAGTCTGAGACGCCATACTATGACGTTTCTGTAAATTCTCAAACAAAAATTTTGAAATTATCTTAAAATAAAAATCTAAAAATAATTTGATTTTATTTTGTTGCATACTAAATTATATAGATATTAGTTAATTATTAAAATAGAGAATTTTTAATGACAAAAACAAATGCAATTAAACTTTTTGAAGACAAACTTGTGCGTTCTGTCTGGGATGATGAGAAAGAAGAGTGGTTTTTTTCAGTTTTTGATGTGGTGGAAATCCTTACAGACAGCAAAGATCCGAAGCAATACATAAAAAAGATGCGGATGCGGGACGAAGAACTGAATTTCAACTGGGGTACAATTTGTACCCCGCTTCAAATGATCGGACGTGACGGAAAACGGCGTGAGATTCAATCTGCCGATACAAAAGGAATTCTGCGCATAATTCAGTCAATTCCGTCAAAAAAAGCAGAACCTTTCAAATTGTGGCTGGCACAGGTGGGTGCAGAACGTCTTGAGCAGATGACGGATCCGGAACTTTCAATCAAACAGGCATTGCTTGACTACAAGCGGCTTGGATATTCCGACAAGTGGATAAATCAACGCCTTAAATCGATTGAAATCCGCAAAGATCTGATGGACGAATGGAAAGCCCACAACATCAGCGAAGGGGTTCAATACGCCACTCTTACAGACATTATCTATCGTGCATGGGCAGGGAAAACAGCCAAAGAATACAAGGAATTCAAGGGTTTGAAGAAAGAAAACCTCCGCGACAACATGACGAATGAGGAATTAATTCTCAATATGCTTGCCGAACTCTCGGTAACAAGCATAACGAAAGCAAAAAATCCGCAGACATTGGAAGAAAATGCGAAATGTGCACACGAAGGCGGCAATGTTGCGACCGTTGCACGGAAAGAACTCGAATCGAAAACCGGAAAAAGTGTCGTAACACCACTGAATGCCAACACTTTTTTAAAAGGTCAGCTGGAAAATAAAGAAAAAGACGCGGAAATTCCAGATAAAGAAAGCAGTGCTGACGATAACTCCCCAAAATAATTCACATTCTCGTTCGAGGTCACAAATTTAGACCTTAGACGAAGACCTATTTCTTTCTGATTTCGCGAGACGTGTCAGGTCACGTCTCTACGGTTTGTTTTCGTTCCCTTCGCCACAATGGAGAGGGGGTAGTGGCGAGGTCTTAAACAAAAAACTTGACACGGTGTCATTTTTATTTATTCTGACACTGTGTCAGTATAAGTTCGTTTTTAACCGATCCTAAGGAGGAAATCATGGCATGTTTTACAGTTCCGCTGGCTGAAGCGGTCGTTGTTTCAACAGTAAAAACAGTAGTTAAAAAGGCTGGATGCAGTCAGAAAACACTTGAATTCATTGATGAAAAAGTTGGCTGGCTCGAAAAAATGCTCTACGGCGGCTCTGCTCTGCTTGCGATCGAGCACCTTTATCACGGCGAAATTTCGATTTATCCGCCTTTTCTTACGGCGCTGAACACACCTGAGGAAATTCCGGTCATGCTGCACGAGATGGCGACTTCGGGAGTCGGGATGGCTCTTCTCACCACGGCTGTATGGGGCGTTATCGTCGGAGTAACAGGCGTTCTCGGCGGCAGAAAGACCGAAGTAAAGGAAGGAGGCTTGTAATGTGCCTCATTATGACGATTTTAACCGCAATAGTTTTTACGTTTTTCATGTTCCGCGCTAAAAAAAGCGGAAAACCTGCAAAAAGTATGCTCACTTCGACCCTTATGTTCTGGGGTGCCGCTCTCATGTGGAGCGTTGACGGTGTCGCATCAGTCCTTGACGGAGAGCCGTTTTTCGACATCAGTCAGGAAGACACTGTTCTCGGTGTAATAATCATTGTTTGCGGACTTGCGGTATTCGCAGTGCTCGCAGTGTTTGAAAAACGCAGAGTTTTGAAAGCAAACTGAGGAGAAAACCATGAAAAAACTTTTTTTGATATCAGCCGTTCTTGTGTTTGCAGTCATTTCCTGCAAATCGGCTTCGGAAAAGGCTGAAAGCAAGTCGGAGACATCGCAGACAGCAGCTGAGGCTGCAGAAAAACAGGAAGAAGAAAAGCCTGCTCAGAACGAAACTCCCGCTCCTGCGGAAGAGAACAAAACGGAGGAAAAAGCCATGCTTCCCCACCAGACAAACGACGAAAACGCGCCGGTAGTATATTTCATAAAAGAGATCACTCCCGAAGCACTTGTAAAAATCTACGACAAACTCGGCTGGAAACCCGAAGGAAAACTTGGCGTTAAGATCAGCACCGGCGAATCGGAAAAGTCGAACCATCTGAGACCCGCTCTGATAAAGGATCTTGTGCAGAAAATAAACGGCACGATAGTCGAGTGCAATACGGCTTACGGCGGCAACCGCGCGACGAACAAAGATCATTTCGAGGCGCTCAAACAGCGCGGATACTTGGATATAGCTCCGTTCGACCTGCTCGATGAGGAAGGCGAAATGCTTATTCCGATCGAAGGGGCGAAACATCTCGTAAAAGGCGATTATGTCGGTACGCACTTCAAAAATTACGGCTCATACCTCGTTCTTTCGCACTTCAAAGGCCATCAGATGGCCGGTTTCGGCGGCGCGATAAAGAACCTTTCGATCGGTTTCGGCAGCGGAACGGATGTCGAACACTCGGGCAAAATTTACATACACTCGGCAGGACAGGCTACGAAAGGCTGGGTGACAGGAGAGCAGCTTGCGTTTCTTGAGTCGATGGCCGAAGCGGCTAAAGGGGTATGCCAGGCAATGAACGGCGGCAGAAACATCGCTTTCATCAACGTTCTCAACCGTCTCAGCGTTGACTGCGACTGCAACGGAAACCCGACAGAACCCGACATGCACGACATCGGAATCGTCGCTTCTCTCGATCCGCTTGCAATAGATCAGGCTTCGATAGATATGGTCTGGGCGGCGACAGATTCAAAGTCACTCAAAGAGCGCATCGAATCCCGTAAGGGGCTTCACACTCTCGATTACGCAGAGGAAATCAAACTCGGAAACAGAAACTACAGGCTTGTCGAGATAAAGTAGGAGAAAATCATGAAAGTATTGCTTTTCAACGGTTCGCCGCACGAAAAAGGCTGTACGTTCACCGCTTTGGAAGAGATCGAGAAAACTTTGAAGGAAGAGGGGATAGATTCCGTGATCTACCAGATCGGAACTGGTGCGATCACGCCCTGCAGAGGCTGCGGTGCCTGCGGAAAACTCGGAAAATGCGTTGTGAACGACGACGGTGTTAACGCTTTTGTTGACTACGCTGCCAATTTCGACGGTTTCGTTTTCGGCTCTCCTGTCCACTACGCTTCGGCAAGCGGTGCTATCACGGCTTTTCTGGACAAGGTCTTTGTCTCCGCTTTCGCTTCAGGAAGAGGTGATATCTTCAGGCACAAACCGGGTGCGACGGTCGCAAGTGCAAGACGCGCCGGAACGACTGCTACACTGGATCAGCTCAACAAATACATGACGATTTCAGAAATGCCGATAATTTCAGGAAGATACTGGAACATGGTCCACGGCAACACGCCCGACGAAGTGAGACAGGATCTCGAAGGAATGCAGAACATGCGCATCCTCGCCCGCAACTTCGCATGGCACCTGAAATGCCGCGATGCGGCTGAAAAAGCAGGAGTTCAGCTGCCTAAAAGAGAAGAGATCGTCTCCACGAATTTTATAAGATAGACTGAGCCGCCGAACAAAGCTGTGTCGCCTTTGGAACAAAGTCGTCAATTTTACAAGACTTACCCAATTGCGTCTGCGGTGCGGACGCAATTAAACTGGATGCAATATCGCCTACTTATTCAAATCTCTGATCCTGATAAAAGGGAATTCTATGAACTTGAATCCGTAAACAACTGCTGGACAGGACGAGAAACGGAACGCCAGATAAAGTAAATGAGGCAAAACAGATCGCGGAAGATCTGAAACATATTTAGTCTCTGATATATATTCCCAATTAAATTTTTTGCTGAAATACAATCTCTGAAACCTGTGTTTTGCTTCAAAATTTATTGCTCTTAAATTGGAAAATTATTCAATAAAATCAGGCGGTTGGTTCTTTGAAAAGAGGATGGTTCTCACAAATTCCGCAGGATTTCCGCGATCCACGATGAATCCATGATCTCAAAACCGAAGCACTTCTTTGCCAGATCCTTTAGCGATGCTCCGATATGGTAAAGGATCTTGCCGTCGATTATTAAAAATCTATCGTGGATGTTTTCCGTATATTTGAGTGTAACTGACGGATATTGTTCGTTGAATTTTTGAATATCCAATGCCGATATTTCAGTTTTAGAACGGGTATAAATCGTAACTTTTACATTATTTTGCTTTTTTGTGAGTCTTTCCAAAACAGAGAGATCAACATAGTTGTCGATCAGAAGGATCTCTTTCTCAGCTTCCGTGATAAAAGACTCGAATTTTGCATAGGCATCGAAAATCTGTCCTTTGAAAAAGATTCCCTGCCTGTATTCGATCCTGTATCTGTCCATCTTGTCGAAAAGTTCGTCAATGCGTCTGTCTGATTCAATCAGATGAACATCGTGTTCCAGCTGATGCTTCTTGATTGAATCGATTTCAGCAAAAAGTTTGTAATTGTTTTGTAAAAAATGACGTAGAGCGACAAAAGCTTTCATTATTAATATGCTGGCAGCAATAGCCCTGTCGCTTTTCAGAACTGCTGAAAGCATTGCGACTCCTTGTTCGGTAAAAGCATAAGGGGCTCTTCGCAGACCCATTTTATCAGAATTGGAAGTCGCAATTTGCGACCTCCAATTTGTGAATTCCTCTTTGTTTAGTTGGAAACAAAATTCTTCTGGAAACCTTGCAATGTTTCTGCGAACTTGCTCATTAAGCCTTTTCGTCTCGACCCCGTAAAGTTCTGCCAGGTCACGGTCAATCATCACATGCTGACCGCGGATCATCAGGATTTTGTCTTCGATTTTTATTTGCGGCGCTAAAATTTCATTTTCCATGTTTTGTCCCTAAAATATATGGTTGCTGCTACATTGTGAATGGTTTTGTCAAAATTTTCTTTAATTTTCAAAATCATTCAATAAAATTGGGTGGTTATTTTTTTGACGGGCAAAAAAGTCATTTTATCTTTTTCACCTTTTTTTCGAGAGTTTTTATTGTTTCAAGGTAGGCTTTTTCCACAGGACTCAAGGTCTTTACCTGATATTTTCGGTATTCTTTCAGTGCTTTGTCCACAGCCTGTTTATGGCTGATTTTGCCGGCATCGGTGAGAACTTTTCTGCTTCCCGATGTCAAGAGTGAATCAAGCAGTTCCACATAATCGCTCATGTACATCGGTCTGTGTTCGATCGCGTTGATTTCCGCTAAATCAAAATATCCTGCTACGAGATTGTTCAGAATTTTGATTTCTTTTTCATCCAGATAATTTTTGGCAATGCTTATATCCTTTAACTCAGGCTGTTCACCTGAAAAAGTCGTCAACCCCATAAATGGTTTCTCTGCATCGGCACGCTCGAAAATGACTTCTGCCGCTGTGTGACCGTGAGCCGCATAATGCAGTTTGTTCTGAACCATCTTGAAAAAAGCGACCGATTCGCTGCTTTCCGGATCAAAATCAAGGCTTGTAGCGTAAAGGTCGAGCACTTGCCGAAATATTGCCTTTTCACTTGAACGGATGTCTCTGATCCTGTTCAAAAGTTCATGCCAGTATTTGCCGCCGCCCAGCTCTTTCAAACGCTGATCGTCCAGCAGAAAGCCTTTTTTCAAATATTCTTTCAGCTGTTCAGTAGCCCAGCGGCGGAATCTTGTCGCAACGATCGATTTAACTCGGTAGCCGAGAGAAATTATCATGTCGAGATTGTAGAACGGAAGTTCTCGAGCTATGTTTCGAGTTCCTTCCTTTTGAACTTGTCGGAATTTCCGACAGGTTGAACTTTCATCGAGCTCGCCTTCTGCATAAATATGCCGAATATGTTCGACTATATTGGTGCGTGAAGAGTGGAATAATTCTGCCATTTGCTGTTGTGTCAGCCATACCGTTTCTTCCTCGAAGCGCACATCGATTCTTGTTTGTCCGTCATTCGCCTGATAAATAATGATTTCGCCGGTTTTGTTTTCTGTCATTTTGCCCTCCCAGATTAATATTTCATTTTCCATTTTGTTTAAAATATCGCTTCCAATTTTCAAACGCCAAAAAACAAATTTTTAACATTGATATTGTGATTGAATTTGAAAAATTATCAATAAATTTTGATTTAAAATTAAAAATTTATGGCTCTGTCATTTTTTCTGTGGGATAATTGGATTTGATCATTTCAGAGTCTGCTCACATCAATAAGTTTTAAGAAAAAGTAATCATCGTCGTTATAGCCGTAGGCGTGTCGTCGTAATGTCTTGATTTTCTGATTGATTCCCTCCATTTTGCCGTTTGAGATGTTGTAAACGGCGTGTGCTGTGATGCCTTTGAAATGGGAGGTTAAAAACTTTGCAAACCAGTCAAAGTGTCTGTTTTTAACTTATTCGCAAAGATCAATGATTTCAGTGATTTCAGCCTCCATTTCCGTTTCATCAGTCAGCTTGTAGGCGAGTTTCAGTTTTTCCTTGATGAGGTCGATTGTGAGCAGCAGTTGATTTTCTTTTATAAGGGCGTTGTACTTTTCCTCGTTGCCGCCTTTGAGTTTCTTTTTTTTCTTCTTAAAAAGGAATTCTTTCTGCTTAACAGCCTGTTCTTTTTCGGCTTTTTCATCCTTTTTCTGAAGTGTTTCGCGGCTCGAAACCAGAATATATCTGCTGTGTTTGAGCTTCGAGGCGGCTTCGGTGTTTCCCTCTTTGTAAAGGCGTTCCATCTCGTCCTTTCGCACCGCTATGTGCTGAATATGCGTGTTTCTGCATTTAGGACAGAAAAAACGCTGAACTGTCAGGACTATCTCTGTAGGAGTTGTGCCAAAATTCAAATGATTCAGCCTTGTTACATATTGATCATGGATATGCATTGTTCAGCCGCATTTACAGACCCGGTCTGAATCGGAAACATCAACATATCCGTAAAAACAATAAGTCAATTCTCCGTTTTCACTTGTTTTTATTATGGTTTTTTCGTTGTGAAACCCTTGAAGACCTGACGGAAGGTGCAGACAATAATCAACTGGAACTGTTCTTTCTTGACCGTCCAGCATGACCGATTTCAGCGAAAGGCAGACAATAATCAACTGGAACTGTTCTTTCTTGACTCTTTTTGGGGTTTGGCTTATAACTCATCTCGGGATTCTCCTCTTAGTTTTTGTGCCAATTAAACTTAAAGGATGAATCCTCTTTTTGCTATTTTTCTATCAGAAATCTTTACGCTTTTTGATTATCCCACAAAAAATGTGACTGAACCCGATAATCCTTATCTCACGCACCGAACAGATTCAAGAGTATACTCATTAGTACCAAAACTTGTTATCGTTCCCATGGCAAAATATACTCCCCATACTTGAATGGAATCGGTATCATCTTGAAATGAAGATGACCAAAACCAGTCATTGTCGCCGAATTTGCTGTATTTTCCGCTATAATAAGAATCAGAATCCGAGCAACCAATACAGAGGCTGATTATACTATTGTCATCATTGTGTATATAAGAACATTGGTGATATGATAAACACTGATCTGTGACTCCGCATTCTCCGCCAGTTTCTGTAGCCGGACAGTTTTGAATCAGGGTTCTAAGTTCACTGATTGTCGGCAGATGCCAGTCTGAATATCCGCAGTTAATCATATTATCGCAAAATTCTTTGGCCGCTTCCCAAGTCATTGATGATCTGGAATAAGACCATGTTTTATTATCTATTTCATAGCACATATCTTTGCATTTGCCGGTAGCAGAATCACAGCCGTTTTCACAACGCGCATAGAATACCCACGAGCCGAAGCTGTTGCAGTAAAGGGATTCTGAATCGGCGCACTTGAAATCTCCGCTTTTACATTCCGCTGAACCGTCTGCCTCGGAATCCTGCTCGTCAGAATCAGGCTTTTCGCCGTTGCCACTTGCTTCGCTCTTGTTTTGTGTGCTTCCGCCGCATGAAACGATCAGAAACACCGTTGCAAAAACAAGCGAAATAACAAGAATTTTTTTCATCTTTTTCTCCTCCAATTTTCATCATTAAAAACACGGGAACAGAGTCCCTCCTGAAAACGGATTGTAAAAGTCCGCTACGACATATAGCGTCGTAGTGAAAGATTTTTTGCTAAAAGAGGAAGCTTTGTTTCAGGAATAATTAGGAATCAGCCGATTTATTTTTCTTCTTCAGCTTTCGCTGTTAAATTTTTTAAAGGCGATTGAGAAATTGCATCCAACGCACAGTTGATCATTTCTGTTAATTTTTCTATGGAGATATCCTTTTCTAATGGTATAAATTTGTATTTGAACTCACCATAACAATGCAAGTCTTCTGGATTTTTCTTTTTGGGAGAAAAATCCAGACTTGTTCCAAGTTTTTCCTTCATAATTTCTAAAACGCCATAACAGCAATCCTTTATTTCTTCATCTGAATATTCTCTTTTACATTTACCTGTCGGCACAACAAAAAGTCTGAATTGACTTTGTTGAATTTGAACACCATAGACAACATGGTGGTCATTTTTAATTTGAAATTCTACCAATCCGGAACTATTGGAATACCCGCTACCTTTGTCTACATTTTTATCACTTATCTTTATTTTGCTCAATAATACGCTGAACCAGAATTTTTCATAGAAATCATGAATACGGATTTTGCTAAGTTCAGCAATATCAGCTCGATTTGGAAATGCAAGATCGTTTGGTGAATCCAACTTTTCTTCAATATCTTTTGTAAGTTCCAGCATATTCTCAAGAAAAGCAGCATAATGTTCAATGAATTTTGCTTTGAAAGGATTTTTGTCTTCTCCTTGTGCCTGCAATTTCCTTAGGATATCTTCATAGTGAACATGTTTCCATTCAGGGCATTCTCGGAATTCTTTGAAAGCAACTTCCGGAGCCATAAGATAGCGCGTAGAGTTTGTTGTATCTAAAACAATGGCATCGTTTTTTTTAGCCACTTTGAATACTCTAAGCCAAATTCTATTTTGGATAGCTTCATCATATTTCTCTAATTGCGTTTTATCAGTAATTGATTTGAGCTTGTTTTCCACAACCACGAATTTACAGTTGTTTTTAAGTGTACTCAACAAAAGTTCATCTTTTGGGCCAGAGTTTTGGAAAATATCTGCAATTTCTGTCTGATTATAGTCTTTGATTGTTGCGTCGTAATCGTTTGATGGCAAAAACACGATAATCAAATCAAAATGGCTTTTTTCACGCAGAACGGTCAATACTTTATAATTATTAAGTTTTTCCGTTCCATTATATGGTGCAAAAAGTTCTTCCAATCCGTTAATCCATTCATTTTCCAACATAAAAGCAAGCATATTGCTGTGAAAAAGCTCTTTTGAACCTAAAGACATGTAAAACACTGGATTATTTCGAAGTTTATTAACTACATCTTTTACAGTTTTCGATACTTCGCACATTTTTTCCTCCATTTGTTAAACAGCAGATCGCAACCGCTGTATTTTACGAAACATCAATAAAATTACCAGATCCTAATCCCCATCAAAATCATATCCGAGTTCTTTAAGCCGTTTTTTGCTTTCTTCCGATATTTTTGGGCAACCGCAAAAGACAGCTTTTCCGATTTGTGTTACGGAATCGGGTATCGTTATGGATATTAGATCCTGACAGCTGCAGAATGCGTAATCTTCTATCTTTGTAACTGAATTTGGAATGACCAAGGATGTCATGTCGCAGCTATTAAAGGCACTTTGACCGATAGTTGTCACGGTATCAGGAATTATCGTGCTTGAACAGCCTTCGATCAAAGTGTTTGTGGCTGTTTCGATTATTGCGTTGCAGTCTCCGCGTGAATCGTATCTCGGATTGTTTTTGTCAACAGTGATCGAAGTCAGTTCCAAGCAACAGTGAAAAGCATATTCGCCGATTTCTGTCACGGAATCCGGAATGATTACTGATTTCAGCTGGGCGCAATTGATAAATGCGAAGTCTTCGATTTTCTCGACTGAATTCGGAATAACTACAGAAATCAGGTGGTCGCACCAACGGAATGCACCTTTACCGATTTTTCTAACTGAATTCGGAATAACCACCCAAGTCAGTTCTTCGCAGTCTTCAAACGCATAATCGCCGATTTCTGTCACAAAATCAGGTATGACCACATGGCTTCCTCCATTGTTTAAAAGTTCTTTTGCCGTTTTTTCATCCAAAACCGTCATGTCCGCCTCCATTTTCATCATTAAAAACACGGGAACAGTGTTCTGTCCCACCTGAAAACGGATTGTAGAAGCCCGCTACGACATATAGCGTCGTAGTGAAAGATTTTTTGGTTCATTTCTTTGCGGGTCTTTTTATGCGGAATTAAAATAAAAGCCAATATTTATATATCTTATAATTGATAATTTTTATTCTGATGACATTATTTAGATTGTGTTATTGTTATTTATACGAATTAAAAATTGAAATCTAAAAATATCTTGACTGTTGAAATCTTATTTGTTATATTATCAATAATTAGACCCCGCACGCCTCTTTCGGTTGTTTCCGGAATGCGCACCCAGCGGGGTCTTTGTTTTTTGGGAATCTTGTTCAATGGTTGCTAACGGTAAAGAATTGCCTGCAACTGTTGAACAGCAAGCAGAACTTTTGTTGTTCAGTGGTCTTTGCGGCATATCAGAGCAGGATTTGATTTCCAGATTAAAAACGGTCAGTTGTTACAGGCTGAGCAACTATTTTTATCCTTATATGGACGATTCGCACACATTCTTTCTTGAAAATTCAAATTGGGATCTCATCTGGAACGATTATTGTATGGATTCCAGACTCAGAAGCATACTTTTTGTAGGTTTAAGCCACATCGAAATAGCTTTCCGAACACAGCTGGAAGTTGTCATGGCTCAAAAATATAATCCGCAGTGGTACGCGGATGAAAAAAATTTTTTTAATAAAAACAGATTCTTACGTGATGTGGCAGAGTTAAAGGAAAATTGGAAGCGTTCTGATGAAGATTTCAAAAAATCTTATGATGCAGAATGCGGTGCAGCTGATTTACCGCCGTCTTGGATGATGTTTGAAACCTCCACATTTGGCAATTTGAGCAAAATTTTTGAAAACATAGATTCTTCGGTTCCGGAAAAAGCTGCCGTTGCACAGTTTTTCGGATTTTCCAAAGCTGCGGTTCATATTCTTGTCAGCTGGATGCGCAATTTGACGAATGTGCGCAACATCTGTGCGCATCATTCCAGACTGTTTTCACGAAAAAGCGTTGTTAAACCGAAATTCCCAAAGGACATAAGAGGAAATTGGGTCAGTTCATGGCCGGATTCCGGCAAAATTTATGCCTCTGTCTGCATTGTGAAGAAACTTCTTGATGCTTGCGGTATTGATTGCGGTTTCATGTCAGAACTAAAGGCTATAGCAACGGCAGCATCCTGTTTTGATATGACAATTATGGGATTTCCCGAAAATTGGAAAAAGGAGCCTTTGTTTCAGGAATAATTAGGGATCAGCCGACTGAAGGGTCCTATTTACAGTATTTGTTGTAGATCATTTTGATGTGGTCAAGCCACTCTTTGCGAAGCGAAGGGGGAGAAACGATCTCGCATTCAGGCGAATATCTCATTACACGGGCAATGATCTCACTGTGGTATTCGCCGATCGGGAGAGTTATTTCAAGACATTTTTTTCCGTCAACGACGGTTTCTTTCGTGACCTGGTCTTTGTGCCATTTCTGCTTCAGGAAAAAATAAGATGCCGGTTCAAAAATGCGGATAGTCGCCGTTTCCGATTTTTCAGACGGGTATATTCCGAAGGTGCTTCCGACGAATTTGTCGATCTCTGATTTTGTGTAGATTTCGGAAAAAGGTTCTTCCGTGATGCGGCTTTCTACAAAGCGGGAAACAAGAAACTCGCGAAGTCCGTGCCGCTTGTGGCAGTAAGCCAGGAGATACCATTTTCCAGAATAATTTATGAGCTTTATCGGTTCTATCGCTCTCGAAGTTATGTCGCCTTTTGAGTCGAGATACTTTATTTCAAGCCGCACTTTCAAGAGCAGTGATTCCAGAATATTTCTGAAATTGGTCAGCTCCATAGTGTCAAGATCGGAAGAATCGTAAGAGATCTTATCAAGCAGTTCCTCAAATTCCGCCGGAATGTAACTTGAGATTTTTGAAAGAATTTCCTTGGAAATAACAGGCACATAAGGAATCCCGTCCAAATTCATCGAATCACTCAGCAGACTAACGAAAATATAGTAGAAAACAGCATCGTCGAACGAATCGAAAAGCATCCCGAAAGGCGATTCGTAAACATATCCGCCAAGCTCGCGGCTGTATTTTATCGGCGCGGAAAGATAGTCCCGCATATATCCGATGTCACGAAGAACCGTGTCGATGTGGACTTCAAAGCGTTCCGCAACTTCCTGACGCGTAACAAAACCGCGCGTCTTGATCCTGTGGTTCATGTAAGCAATTCTTTCCAAATTCGCCATTTTACTCTCCAAAAAACAGTGCAGATCCGGCAGTTATTATTTCAACGGACAGTTTTTTTAAAGAAAATTTGCGGGCAGACCGCATTCGCGACGGCTACGAAAACGAAATAGAGCCAGTTTTACCCTTAATTCGTCACCAAATTTATGGGAAAATTCTTGCCAAAAGAAGGACCCAAAGTAAAATAATGCTGTTTTGTTGTCTTTTAAAGAGGTGAAAAATGCCTAACATCAAACCCGTTTCCGACCTGAAAAATTATACCGCAGTTATCAGTCAGCTTAGTTACGGAAACAGAATTTATCTTACAAGAAACGGTCAGGGAACATGCGCCTTGATTGACATGAAGGAACTTGACGATCTCGACAGACAGAAAGCATTGCTTCAGCTTATGACGCGCCTGAACGATTCCAAAAGATCCGTTCATGAAGATGGAACGGTTTCGCTCGAAGAACTTGAGGCCGAACTTGGAATCCGCCAATGAAATACAAAGTGGAATTTTCGCAGATTGTCCGTCGGAAAATGAAGGATCTGAAACTTTATCTGACAGAGCAGTTTGGGGCGGCAACTCTTGAAGCCGCGAAAAGCCTTGCAGATTTTCCGCTGAAAGGGGCGAGTCTCGCCGCACTTTTCGATATTGATACCGATTTCAGAACTCTTTATGTGAAGCACAATTATCTGTTTTATTACATCGAAGGCGAAAGAATCATAATATCCGAAATGTTTGACGAAAGAGAGGATTTCATGTTCAGACTTTTCGGAATAAGAACGGCATCGTCCGACGAAAACGGATTGTAAAAAACTGCTACGCCATACAGCGTCGTAGAGAAAGCCTGTTTACTACTCAGCTTTTATCCAGTTTTTGTTTAGCAGGTATAAAAAAATTGACACGGTGTCATTTTTATTTATTCTGACACGGTGTCAGGATAAGTTCGTTTTTTAATTGGAGGTTGTTATGAAATTCAGAATTTTGGCTGTTGTTTGCGCGGCACTTATCGCTTTTGTATCCTGCGGCGAGAAAACGGAGACGAAAAACACGGAAAAGGGTGAAGGAGCTCTTCTTAAAGCAGCGAATGAAAAGGAGGAGACAGTAAAAAAGGAGAAAACTGTAAAAAAGGAGGAACACTACACTTTCAAACTGGCGGAAGGTGTGAAGAGGACAAAAGTTCATTTCAAAAACCACTTCGGAATTGAACTTACAGGCGATCTTTACATTCCTGAGAATGTTGTAGAATCCGGAAATTTGGCGATTGCCGTTAGCGGTCCTTTCGGAGCCGTCAAGGAGCAGTCGAGCGGTCTTTACGCCAACGAAATGGCACGCCGCGGCTTTATAGCTCTTGCTTTTGACCCTTCGTTCACGGGTGAAAGCGCAGGCGAGCCCCGTTATATGAACAGTCCTGACATCAATACCGAGGATTTCATGGCGGCAGTTGATTTTCTTTCGACCCGCGACAATATTGATCCACAGAAAATAGGAATCATAGGCATCTGCGGCTGGGGCGGAATGGCTCTGAATACCGCTGCGATAGATACGAGAGTCAGGGCGACAGCCGCGATAACGATGTATGACATGAGCCGTGTCGTCGCAAACGGATATAACGACAGTGCTGATTCTGCTGATGCGAGGAATAAAGTACGCAAAGAGCTGATGGCGCAGAGGATTGAAGACTTCAAAAACGGAAAATACAAACTTGCCGGCGGTGTTGTAGATCCGCTTCCCGATGATGCTCCTCAGTTTATAAAGGATTACTACGCATACTACAAAACTCCGCGCGGCTACCACGAACGCAGCCTCAATTCGAACGGCGGCTGGAACGTAACGGCGGCGACATCGCTCCTCAACACGAAACTGCTTGCCTATGCCGATGAGATCGAAAACGCGGTCATGGTCGTTCACGGAGAAAAGGCGCACAGCAGATACTTCGGCGAAACAGCGTTCAAGAAACTCAAAGGCGAGAACAAGGAACTCGTGATAATTCCCGGCGCAAGCCACGTTGACCTTTACGACAATCCTGAAAAGATCCCGTTCGGCAAAATAGACGAATTCTTCAGAAAGTATTTGAAGTAGCCGGAAGTACTGGAAACGGAAAGACAAATATAAGGTAGGAAAAAGTATGAAAAAACTGATTTTTTTGCTGATTCTGGCACAATTCTCAATAGTGTGGGCTGAAGCTGTTCCTTCCGACAA
>JAGCXM010000043.1 GCA_017961325.1 bacterium
AATTTCAGCTTCCTGCGTGTCGGAATCATCATCAGCTGATTCCGAATCATGAGTGTCAGTGTCAGAATCAGGAATCGAATCGGAATCATTCTGCGATTTCGATGACGAGCAGGAAAATAAGAAAATCAAACTTAAAAGAACTAAAAACAATTTTAAGTGACCGGACATTTGCACCTCCGAGGAATAGTTATTAAAGACCATTTTTATTACCATATTTACTTTTTGATAACAAAAAAATTTAATAGTCCCTGTAACCCCCGAATCTGATAAAAAACATTATCACCTATTTAGTTACACATTCCCCCGATTTTTCTGATAAAAATTTGAAAAAAATTCATTTTTTTTGTTAATCCGTTGGAATGATTAGCTTTTTGTTGCGGAATCGTTTCCAAAAGAATTTGAAGTTACAAAATCAGCATCGAATCGCCGTAAGAATAAAAACGGTATCTGTTCTTAACCGCGGCATCGTATGCTTCCATCACGAAATCTCTCCCCGCGAACGCAGAAATCATCATAAGCAGAGTGCTGCACGGAAGATGAAAGTTCGTAAAAATCATGTCGGTAAATTTGTATTCGTAGCCGGGATAAATGAAAATTCCCGTTTCTTTGTCGCAAGGTGCTATCTCCCCTTTCGCAACGGCCGCACTTTCAAGAGCCCTGACGGTCGTTGTTCCGATAGCAAGAATCTTTCTGCCGGCCTTTTTATCGGCGTTCAGGCGTCTCGCAGTCCCTTCGTCAATGATGAAATGCTCTTTGTGCATCTGATGTTCTTCAACTTTTTCACTTTTTACCGGCAGGAAAGTTCCAAGACCTACGTCAAGAACGACATTTTCGATGTGACCGCCCGTGATTTCCCTTGTTTTTTCAATAATTTCACGGCTGAAATGGAGTCCGGCAGTCGGAGCTGCCACGGATCCCGCGACTTCGGCATAAACTGTCTGGTATTTTTCCCTGTCTTCAGGTCTGCTGTGTTTTTCGCCGCGCTTCTTCAAAATATACGGAGGGAGAGGAATGTCACCGAATTTATCAAGATATTTCAGCAAGTTGTCTTCATTTTCAGAAAACACTGCTTCGGCAAACTGTTCATTCCGTTCCTTTATTTCTGCAGTGAGACCGTTCGGAAAAAAGACCGTTTCACCATTACCGATATGTTTTGAACACTTCACCATAACCTGCCAGACGTCGCCGCCGAGCATTTTCAAAAGCAGGAATTCTACTTTTCCGCCGCTTGCACGCTGCCCGAAAATACGAGCCGGAATAACTTTCGTCGAATTGAAGACGACGGTCGTCCTTTCGTCGATAAAATCGGTAAAGCGACTGAAATCAGAATGTTTTATAGAGTTGTCTTCCCTGTTCAGAACCATCATTTTTCCGGTACCGCGTTCAGACGGATTGTCGGCGATAAGCTCTTCGGGAAGTTCGTATTTGAAAATTCCGGTATCCATTTTTCCTCTTTCGTTAAAATTTGATTCTTTTCCAGCCGTCGGGTAGCGTTTCGGCGTTTCCGGCATAAAACACGAATATTTTGGTACCCTTTCCGGCAATCATACGTAAAAAACCGGTTCTTGAAGTGTCGTTTTTCGACGTGAAAAAAAACAGGGTCGTCGCACTTTCAACCGTTTCAGCCAATAAATTCGAGCAGTTTGAAAAAGTTTCGTTCGGATTGTTCTCGGCAAGTGCAAGCGCCGCAAGCGACTTCGCCAGACTCTTGGCCGAACTGTCAGGAATCTCAAAAATCTCACTGCCTATAAACATTATCTGCGGCATATTCTCCTCTCTCCGGAGAATATTCAGCAGAGTCGCAGCAGCGGAGAGAGCTTTCTCGAAATCTTCGGAGTAATGCTCCTCAAACAGGTTGTCAACGAAGACGACCGAACCTGCATCGCTCTCTTTGTAAAACTCTTTCGTCCTGAGCTGTCCGCTCTTCGCACTCGATTTCCAGTGAATGTTTCTGATCGAATCGCCCGGAACGAAATCGCGCAGCGCCTTAAACTCGAAACCGCTTCCCGTTTCCTGCATCTCGCGCGTTTTTTCATTCCTTTGGCTGTTGTTTTCACCGGCAGTTTCAGGTACTTCAAAAGAATCTTCGATTTTAGGCAGAACTATGAAACCGCCGGTGTTTTCAACGATTCTTCCTTTTTTCAAAAGTCCGAAAATCCCCTTGCGGAATATGTATGCACCGCCGAAACGGATTCTTCCGCGTCTTTCGGGTATAAATTCGGCGTTGAAAACGGTTCCTCCGTCGTTTTTCCTGCCGATAACGGCAAACTCGTTGAATTTTCCGCCGCAGTTTTTGGAAATCAGCCATTTCCAGCGGTAATATCCCATTTTTCTGTCAAAACCGTTCCGCTTGTCTTCACCCGGCTCCTTTGTCGAGTCAAAAACCGAAAAAGCCGGCAGCGGATTCGCCGGAATCTCTTCAAAAAAGAGCTGACCGGCATGCTTCTGAGTGAATTTTTCTCTCAAAAGTACCGAATATTTCAAAGGAACTCCTTTCGAAGCGTATTCCGGAAGAAAGCGTTCGAACTCGAACTCGTATTTTTTGAACATGAGAGATACCGCGTCCGTTATCAGAAGAGCCAACGCTATCGCAAAAACGACGAAAAGCATGCTTGTATGGGTATTCAGACCGAAAAAGATGAGGGCAAATGCACACAAAAAAACCGTTTTTCCGGTCATTGTGAGTTTACGGTCTATTTTTTCATTCAGTCTGTATGTCACGACATACCACTTGTAATGTCTTCTTTTCACAGCACCACCGTCAAAAAAACGTAAGATTATATGTAAATCACCGAAAAAGGACAGATAAAATTTATGTCGGAAACTTTTCAATTTCTTTGTAAAAAATCTGAAATTTTATAAAGTGTTCCGTTTTTGTTAATCGAGGGAGGGAGAAATGAAGCCAATAATCAGAGAATTGAAACCGAAAGAGTTGAGATATTACCCTGAACTTGCCAAATACAAAGGCAAAACAACCAAGGAAATCAAACCCGTTTCACTGTTTTCTTTCCAGAAAAGAGGATTCGAAGCGCTTGATTTCGGCATGGACGTGAGGAAAAAGGGATTCAATATTTACGTTGCCGGAGATCCCGGCAGCGGAAAAACTTCGAATGTCAAAAAATACATCGAGGATGTGGCAAAGCACCTGCCCGTTCCTGACGATCTGCTGTATGTCTACAATTTCGATGACTACGATTCGCCGAATATGCTTTTCATGAAGGCTGGAAGCGGCGAAAAATTCATAAAGGATATGGATGAACTTCTTGAAGGGTTCATAGAGCAGATTCCGCGTCAGATGGAGAGCGAGAATTTTGAAAGTCTTCGTGCCGAAGTAGCGCAGGCTTACCGTGACGCGATGCAGAAAAGCTTCAGCGTGCTCGAAGCCGAAGCGGCAAAGCTCGATTTCGCGCTGAGTTCGACCGAAAACGGTCTCGTTCTTAATCCGATCGTGAACGGAAAACCGATAGACAAGGAACAGTACGAATCTCTCGACGAAAGCGAAAAGGAAAAAATAAGGAAAAACGAAAGCGCGCTTCAGGAAAAACTCATCGCATATTTCCATCAGGACAGGAAAACCGAGAAAGAATACAAGGAAAGGATGAGCGAGCTGCAGCGCACGACCGTAAAAAAGATAATTTCCGAACCTTTGAACGATCTTGCAAAAAAATACGGCAAAAACGAAGGAATCAGCGAATATCTCGATTCTATCGGAGATTTTACGGTCAACAATTTCTCGGATTTTTTCACTTACCGTGATTTTCTCGAAGGAAAAGTCGATCCGATGAAAACGATAATTCCCGATTTCAAGGAATACAAGGTCAATCTGCTCATCAATAACAAGGATTTGAAGGGTGCGCCGGTAATTTATGAAACGAACCCCACTTTCCAGAACATCATAGGCTATTTCGAATACGAGGAAAGCCACAATTCACTTTTCACCGACTTCACGAGGTTGAAACCGGGCGCTCTTCACCGCGCAAACGGGGGATTTCTCATAATCCAGGCGGACGACATTTTGAAAAACTACTACGCCTGGACAGCTTTGAAACGCGCCGTCCGCAACAGGCTGATAAAAATCGAAGATATGGACGCCGATTTCAAATACCGTGTCATTTCGGCACCGAATCCCGAGCCTGTTCCGCTTGAAATCAAGATCGTTCTCATCGGCGACGAGGAGATTTATCATCTGCTTTACGAACGTGATCCCGAATTCAGGCGCATTTTCAAGGTGAAGGCCGATTTTGAATCCGTTGTCGATGTCAACGCTTCGACGACTGACACCCTCATCGGCTTCATTTCGAGAATCGTCAACGAAGACTGCGAACTTCCGTTCGATCTTTCGGCTATCAGACGGCTTCTTTTCTACAGTTCGAGACGCGCAGAAGACCAGACGAAATACAGAGTCCATGCAAGCGACATTGTTGAAATCATCGTGGAAGCGGTTTACTGGACACAGCACAAAAACAAAAAAGTCGTTTCGGAAGACATGGTCATCACCGCGATAGAAAGCCGTGAAAAAAGATACGACAGATTCCGCGAACACTACTTCGAATCGATAAAGAAAGGAACGATTCTGATTGACGTAAAAGGGGCAAAAGTCGGACAGATCAACGGTCTTGCGGTATATCAGATAGGCGATTTCAGTTTCGGAATCCCGTCGAGAATCACGGCAAAGGCTTTCGCAGGCCAGCGTGAGATCGTAAACATCGAGCGCGAAGCGATGCTTTCCGGAGCAATACATGATAAAGGTTCAATGATTTTAGCAGGTTACCTCGGGGGATTGTTTGCAGTCAAAAAGCCGCTTTCATTCTCTGCTTCAATCGCATTCGAGCAGAGTTACGGCGGAGTCGACGGCGACAGTGCAAGTTCGACCGAACTTTATGCACTTATGTCGGCTCTGGGCGACGTTCCGATAAAGCAGTCAATCGCAGTCACCGGTTCAATCAACCAGATGGGCGAGATCCAGCCGATCGGCGGCGTAAACGAAAAGATCGAAGGCTTCTTCGAAATATGCAATCTCAGAGGACTTACGGGCGATCAGGGCGTTATAATCCCGATTCAGAACGTGTCAAACCTCAACCTCAGCGACGAAGTTGTCAAAGCTGTCGAAAACGGAAAATTTCACATTTATGCAATCAAAAATGTTCTTGAAGGAATCGAGATCCTGACAGGTGTTCCTGCCGGAACGAGAGGTGCGAACGGCAAGTTTACGAAAGGATCGGTTTTTGAAAGAATTGATAACAAACTTGAAGCTTTAAGAAGCGACGGAGAGAAATAATGACGACCGTAAACATAAATTACAGGCCTGAAAAGCCGGAAGAATACGTCTGGAAGTGGATCGACGAAAACCTTGAAAAAACGGTGGCGAGAAAAGTTCCGACGGAAAATATAGGATTTATCGTCGACAAAAAAAGGCAAGTCATTGAATTTAAAGGAAAAACCGTTAAAGGCTTAATGACTTTCAAGGACGGTGTGATTGATATGAACATCGAAATTCCGCTTCTTTACAGACTGTTCGGCTCAACGATCAGTGCTTCTATTCTTGATATTCTCAAATCGATGTAATCAACTGAAAAATGTCTATTTTTCGGATCTGTGTCAGGAAAATCACAAATTAACGGACGCAGCGGACATTGAGGTAGTTTTCCTTTGGGGAAGCAGTCACTTCGCCGCTTGCAAAATTAATATGTCCTGCTTTGTCCGTGTTATCTGAAACCTCTGAGGAAGACCATAAAAAAGTTCCGAGATTCAATTTGCCGTAATAACTTGAACTACCCAAGTTGTCAGATATTTCACACCCTTTGCATGTATCGTCTATGCACGATGATGCAAGACAAGTGTCGGTAAAACCGCAGGTACCGTCCGTCAATGTAGCCGGACAATCAGCAACAGTTGTCCTGAGTTCACTGATTGTCGGGAGATGCCAGTCTGTAAAACCGCCTTCGTCCAGCTTGTCGCAGTATGAAACCGCTTGTGACCAGGATGCCAGATCCCCGATTGTCGACCAGGTAAGTCCGCTGTCTGTATCCTTGCACGGGAAAGTGCTGTGTAAACCGTTGCAGTTTTCAACTTTGGCGCATGAAGTTGTTCCCCATTCAAAGCCGTCGTTGCAGCCGCATGTATAGGTTTCGCCTCCTGAAACGCAGATGCCGTTGGAATTTTCAGCTGATGCGCATGGGTTATTCCTGCACGCGCTGATGTCGTCACTTATGCAGCGGACAAAACCCTTGGGCTGGTCGGTGCTTGCCGTTACAATTGCCTGCAGGAAATATACTCCCCAGATATCGCCGTATTCAGTGCGTACCGAAGAGGAGTAAAGCATGTCTGTTTCTTTGAAAACACTGTAATTTCCGTCATAATCGTCAGAGCAGAAACATTTTGAATTCCAGAACTCATGCGCCAGAGTGTTGTTCACCGCGCTGATTTCGCATTCTCCTCCGGTTTTCGTGTTATCGCAGCCGACAATCAGGGTTCTGAGTTCGTCAATATTCGGAAGCCGCCATTTGTAGCCGCCTTCTGTCAGATCCTTGCAGTAATCGGCAGCTTTTTCAGCAGTGGTTTCAGCTGATTTTGCTGACCAGATGTTTTTTGAGACAGGATCAACGCACGGAGTTCCGCTTTCAGCACTGCATTCCGGCAATGACGGTTCAGTTGCAGAATCGGAATCGTCATCCGGCTGGGAATCGCCGTCATCAGGCTGCGCAGGTGTGGAATCGGAATCGTCATCATTTCCCTGGATCCCGGTATCAGAGGTGTCGGAATCCGCATCAGAATCGTCTGCCGGTTCGCTGTTGTCAGCCGTATCGGTGTCAGTCACTGTTTCACCAGTGTCGGGTTCTTCGTTTTTGTTTTCGTTTTTCGAACCGCCGCCGCATGAAACCGCAAAAAGAAATACCGCAAAAAGAGCTAAACAAACGGAAAATTTTTTCATTTCGAAACCTCAGAAAAGTTAAACAAATAAAAACGCGGAATCTTAAAAAAAACGGAAAAAATATCAATTTTTCGGATTGACAAACTGAAAGTTGAAATTATATTAGCGGCCGTGAATTTATTGTTTTTTTAGAGGTTTTACGATGACACACAGAATATACTTTGATAACAGCGCGACAACGCCTGTCAGAAAGGAAGTTGTTGACGAAATCATGCCGTTTCTCACCGAGCTCGGCGGGAATCCTTCGAGCAGACACTATGAAGGCAGAGTCGTGAGAACTGCGGTCGAGGCTGCAAGGGCGAAAGTTGCTGCTGCTCTCAATGCTGATCCGTCTGAAATTTATTTCAATTCCTGCGCAAGCGAAGGAAACAACACAGTTCTCCGCGGCTACACTCTCGGACTTGGCAGAAACACCAAAAAAAATCACATAATTACGACTTCGGTCGAGCATCCTAGCATTTTCAACACCGCTGCTGCACTTGAAAAAGAGGGTTTCGAGGTCACTTATCTGCCTGTTGACGGCAAGGGAAATCTCAATCTCGACGATCTCCGCAACGCAATCAAGGAAAACACAGGTTTGATTTCGACGATGTTTGTAAATAACGAAATCGGAAACATTTATCCTGTTGAAGAAATTGGAAAGATCGCCCGCGAGCACAACATTCTTTTCCATGTTGACGCTGTTCAGGCTGTCGGCAAAATTCCGGTCGATGTCAAAAAAATCGGCTGCGACTTTTTGACGGTTTCGGCCCATAAATTCTACGGTCTCAAAGGTGTCGGCGCACTTTTCGTAAAACGCGGAAGAGTGCTTAAAAACCTGCTTACCGGCGGTCATCAGGAAAAAGGAAAACGTCCTGGAACAGAAAATGTTGTCGGCATAATCGGAATGGGAAAGGCGATCGAGCTTGCAGTTGCCGAGCTTGACGGCGAGGCGAAGAGAGTCGCAGCCCTCAGAAACCATCTCGAGCAGAGAGTTCTTGCCGAGATTCCGTACACAAGAGTCGTCGGCGATCCGTCGCACAGAGTTCCGACGCTTTCAAACATTTCGTTCAGATTCGTGGAAGGAGAAGGAATCCTGCTCAAACTTGACACCGAAGGCATTGCGGTTTCTACAGGTTCAGCCTGCTCTTCCAGCGACCTCAAGGCAAGTCACGTCATAATGGCGATGCACGGCGATCCGGAAGAGGCTCATTCAAGCATCCGTTTTTCCTTGGGAAAACATTCTACTCTCGAAGATGTAGATTACACTGTGGAAACTTTGAAGAATACGATTTCGCTTCTTCGCAGTTTCTCACCGATTTACGATGAATTCGTTAACGCAGACAAACATTAAATAGGAGAAAATCATGAATTACACAGAAAAAGTTATGGATCACTTCCTTCATCCGCGCAATGTCGGAAAAATCGAGAACCCGAACGCAATCGGAGAAGTCGGAAATCCGGCCTGCGGCGACATCATCAAACTCTTTTTGCGCATAAATCCTGAAGGGATAATCGAAGACATCTCTTTCGAAACTTTCGGCTGCGGCGCGGCTATCGCGACTTCCTCGATGACGACTGAAATGGTCAAGGGAAAGCATATCGACGAAGCTCTTAAAGTAACGAGAGACATAGTTGCCGAAGAACTGGGCGGTCTTCCCGCAAGCAAAATGCACTGCTCTAACCTTGCTTCTGAAGCTCTGCACAAGGCAATCAACGAATACAAGGCAAAATACGGGCTGAAATAAACAGCTTTTTTGATGATTTTTTTTAAACAGCTCTCTTTCTTACTCCTTTTTTTCACATTTCTGTTTCCGCTCCGCGCTTTTGATATTGAAGAAATGCTTGACGGAGGCGGTCTGTCGAACGGTTTCACACATTTTTTAAGAATAGGGATAAAAACCGGCACCGTGTCATTTTTAGTTGAAGGCGATGCGCGGATTTCCGATAAAAAAGAGCGCACTGTGGGCAAAATCCAGGGGAGTGCAACAGTCTCGGCAGCACAGGAGGGAATCAGAGTCGGAGGAAGAATTTTCAAGGAAGATATGATAAAATTCACTTCCGAACTCATTCCGATAAAAGTCGGAGACCGCATGTTCCGCGGCGAAATAGAAGTTTATCTCAAAAACGCAAAACTCATCGTCGTGAACAAACTCGACATCGAGGATTACGTCAAGGGAGTCATCAACAAGGAGGCGATTCCTTCGTGGCCGATCGAAGCAAAGAAGACACAGGCCGTTCTGGCAAGGACTTTTGCGGTATATCAGAAAATGTTCAATCCGAGGAGTGAATTATTCGATCTCGCGCCTACGGTTCTCGACCAGGTTTACGACGGTCTCGGGAAGGAGGATGTTTCCTCCGTCGAAGCGGTGAATGCTACGAAAGGCGAAATAATAACGCTCGGAAACAATCCGGCAAAGATCTACTTTCATTCGACATGCGGCGGCACGGTTTCGAGTTCTGCCGAAATCTGGAAAAAGGACGAACCTCATCTGCAGGAGCTCCATTGTCCTTACTGCACGAAGTCTTCGCTTTACCGCTGGAAACGGAACATTAAGGCGGCCGACATTGCGAAAAAGCTGGGCGTAAAGTCTGTAAAATCAATTAAAACGGTCCGCGGAAAGACGCGCGTCGATTCGGTTGTAGCCGACGGAAAAAGGATCCCGGTCAACAAATTCCGTGAACTTGTAGGCTTTTCCGTAATCTGGTCAAACGATTTTACAGTCTCGAAAAACGGATCGGATTTCGTCTTTTCCGGAAAAGGTGCCGGGCACGGCGTCGGTGTCTGCCAGTGGGGAATGGCCGGAATGGCAAATGCCGGAAAAAAGCACTATGAAATTTTGAAATTCTATCTCAAAGGAATCGAAATCAGAAAGATGTATTAAGGAAACGTTTTTTGTCAACGGAGGAAAAATGCAGGAACGTCTCGGAATAGATATCGGTTCGACATTTATAACTGTTTTTTCACAAAATAAAAACAAAATAGTATTCCGTGCGAGACATCGCGGAAAAACAGCTGAATACCTGAAAAAGATTTTTGCAGACGCCGACAGTGAAACTCTGGTTAAGTTTACAGGAAAAACTGCTTCGGAATTTGCCGGAATCAAAGAAAACCTCTGCATTTCAGAGGCTGAGGCAATAAACGCTGCTCTCAAAGAAAACAGATTCTTTGACGGCAATGATTTCGCGATCATCAGCATCGGCGCGTCGTCTCTCAAAAAATACATAATAAAATCAGGCACCATTTCAGATATTTCGTCAAATTCGCTCTGCGCTTCGGGAACTGGACTTTTTTTGGAAGAGCAGGCTGAAAGGCTTTCGATAGACCTTGAAAACATGCCTCCGCTTGAGATCACCGATCCGCCGTCAGTCGCGAGCAGATGCACTGTTTTTGCGAAAAGCGACCTAATCCACCACCAGCAGGAAGGGCGCACGAAAGACGAAATGTGGGCAGGAATGTGCCGCGCGCTCGTCATTTCGGCAACGAATACACTTTTTAAAGGGCTTGAGATCAAGGGAAATTTTATGCTTATCGGCGGAGTCAGCCTGAATAAAGAGGTCGTCCGCTGGTTCAGAACGCTGTTCCCTGCATCCGTCTGGCTCGTTCCTGAGTCCAGCGAAGCGTTCATCGCAAAAGGTGCCGCTCAGACGGCATGCGTCAAAATTTCGGAGATCGATCCCGAAAAATTTTCCCACGCAGTTTCGCTTGAAAAAATGCCGCCTCTCACGCTGAAAAAAAGCAGATATCCGCAGTTTACAGAACCGACATTGGATAAAGAAAACAACGAAATAAGGATCCACAAGGCATACTACCGCGAAATCCCGGAAGCTATTCTCGGCATGGATATAGGTTCTACGAGCACGAAAATCGCCCTGCTCGATCTGAAAGGAGAACCGATTTTAGACATTTACAGAAAAACGGGCGGAGATCCCGTAAATTCTGCAAAAAAGCTCTTCAAGGCGCTCTATATGCTCATAGATCCTGCAAAAACGACGATACGCGCATTCGGAACGACGGGATCGGGGAGAAAACTTTCGGGCATAATTTTCGGTGCCGACGCGATAATAAACGAGATCACGGCTCATGCAAAAGGAACCGCCTCGATTTTCCCGGAAGTTGAAACGATCTTTGAAATAGGCGGCCAGGATGCAAAATTCATCAGACTTTCGCACGGTTTCGTGACCGATGTCAACATGAACTACGTCTGCGCAGCGGGAACCGGCTCGTTCGTTGAAGAACAGGCGAGGAAACTCGGCATCCCGATAAATCTCGCAGGACAGCTGACCGAAAACGTCGCTCCGCCCGTAACGAGCGACCGCTGCACGGTCTTTATGGAGCAGGATATCCGCGCACTTCTGCAGCAGGGTTTCGACAAAAACGAAGTCCTCGCAGCAGTACATTACTCCGTTGTCAAAAACTATCTCAACAGAGTCGTCGGAAACCGCAAAATCAGCAGGGACAAAATATTTTTCCAGGGTGCGACGGCAAGAAACAAAGGGCTTGTCGCGGCATTCGAGAACATTCTCGGAGTAGAGATCGCAGTTTCTCCCTTCTGTCACGTCATGGGCTGCATCGGCGCGGCTCTGGCGGCTTTTGAAGAGCTCACCTCAACCGGCGAAGCAAAGAAATCGGCATTCAGAGGAGCTGAATCGGCAACTATCGAAGTCACTTCGAGGAGTGAAACCTGCAAGCTGTGCAGCAACTTCTGCAGGATCAACCACATTTCCGAAAAAGGCGGCAGAGAATCATCGTGGGGTTACGGCTGCGGCAGAGACCCCGAAACGCCTGTCCGCAAGGAAATAAAGGAATTCGAGCTCATAAAGCACAGAAATTCCTCCTTCTTCAAGAACTTCCTGCCCGAAAAAGAAAGCATCGGAAAAGTGGGAATACCGCTTGCAGTATCAAGCTGGACATTCCTTCCGCTCTGGAAAAAGATGTTCTCTCTTCTGAACATCGAGACTGTCGTTTCGGCAGCTCAGACGACGAATGAAATCAAAGGAGTTTCGTCAAAATATTCGGCATCCGATTTCTGTTTTCCTGTCAAGACTTCGATCGGACATACGCTTGAGCTGACGCACAAAAATCTTCCCGTTTTCTACCCGACGCTTATTTCGGCCGGAGACAACGTAAAATCGGCAATCAGCTTCTTCTGTCCTTATGTCCAGAGCAATCCGTCGGTAATTTCGACCGTCATGGAAAAGAACGGAATGGATCCGAAGACGAAAATCATCGACCCTGTCATCGACTTCAGAATGCCGGATGACAAAAACGGCTCGCTCATTTTCAAGGCGCTGGAACCCTTCTTCCCGGCACTCAGGGAAAGACAGGTCAGAAAGGCGTGGAAAGAGGCGCGCGACTACTTCAGAAGGGAAACGGCGAGGCTTATTGCGGAAGGCGAGACACTGCTTAAGAATGTGCAGAAAGAGAAAAAACCGCTATTCCTGCTCGTCGGCCGTCCCTACAACCTTTACGACAAAGGGATCAACCTCGGTATTCCCGAAACCATCGCCGGAATGGGTTTCAGCGTCCTTCCGATCGACATGACGGATATAAACGTCGGCTCTCTTGCTGACACCAACTATTGGAATTTATTCTGGAATTACGGTCAGAAGATAATCGCTGCACTGAAACGGGCTAAAAATGAGGAGAACGTTTTCCCGATATACCTCACCAACTTCTCGTGCGGCCCCGACAGCTTCATCCTTTCGTTTGCTGAGAACGAAATGAAAGGCAGACCGATGCTTATTCTGGAACTTGACGAACATTCAAGCGACGGCGGCTACCTAACGAGGATTGAAGCTTTCATCGATGTCGTCAAAGGTTATATGAAAAACAGACCGATCCCGAATGAACGGCCGCTTCCCGATGTTTATCTTCAGGACAGACAGGCAAAACCCGGCAAAATATGGATTCCGCCTATGCACTTCGGGACACCGCTTTTCGCTGCGGCATTCCGCGGTTTCGGATATGAAGCCGAGGCTATCCCGCTTGAAACGAAGCACGATTTCATCACAGGAAAACGCTTCACGCGAGGCCAGGAGTGTCTTCCGATGATACTGACTTTGGGAGCTTTCCTCAATCAGATCAAAAATGAACCCGAAAAGCACCACACCTTTTTCATGCCTTCTTCGGAAGGACCGTGCAGGCTCGGACAGTACAACATGCTTGACAGGATCGCGTTCGAAAAGCTGGGGCTTGAGAATGTCGATATCCTTTCGCCTTCGAGCATAAATTCGTATCAGGGGATCGAGGAACAGCTCAGAAGATACCTCATCCACTCGATCATCACAAGCGACATCCTGATGAAAATGACAAATAAAATACGGCCTTACGAAAAAACTAAAGGCGATGTTGACACGTTTCTTGAAAGAGCTCTCGGCACTCTTGAAAAAGTTTTCGAGCAGAAGAAAAGTCCGCTTCCGACAGTCGAACAGCTTGCAGGCGAACTTGCAGAAATACCGCGTTACGACGGGAAAAAGCCGCTGGTAGGCATCGTCGGCGAAATATACGTCAGAAGCAACGCCTGCGCGAACGAAAATCTTATCCGGGTCATTGAGGAAAACGGAGGCGAAGCATGGCTTGCCCCGCTTCACGAGTGGCTTTCCTACACGATCTGGGTTCAGGACTACATGGCTAAGCAGAAGGCATTCTCACTCTTCGGAAGAGGCGAATCGCTGATCAAAAACATCTACGTGTCGCACATTGACGAATCGTACTACAAAGCGGCAGACAAGATTCTTTCCGACAGGCGCGAACCTTCAATAAAAGAGACTCTTGACGCCGGAATGAAATATCTCCATCCCGAATTCGTCGGAGAAGCGATCCTTACCGTAGGACGCGCCGTCGAATTTGCAAAGCAGGGAGCCTCAATGATCGTCAACGTCTCTCCGTTCGGCTGCATGCACGGAACCATCACAGATTCGGTATTCCAGGAAGTAAAGAACACATACAATATTCCGATCGTTTCACAGTTCTACGACGGCGACATCAATATAAACGGAAAAGTCGCCGACATGCTGAAAATGAGGAAAGATTAAAACTGACACGGTGTCAGGATAAATCAAAGATTTCCTTTGAGATAAATTTTATCGTAGCCAAGCAGCGCCTTGTATCTTGCCAAATCGGCGATATCCACGGAAGCGCATTTCTCAAGAACGACAAAATCACCGCCGTTTCCGAAATTCATCTTTATCTGAACCTTCATATTCGTTGCAGAAACAGCGGATGAATTGAAAATTGTCTGAAAACTGCCTTTGTTTTTCTTAAACTCTTCATCGCTGCATTCATAGACGAGTACCGGTTCGAAACCGTTATTCTGCGATTTTGAGTAAAGAACGAACCTGTCGATTGTAAGAACATCGTTCTTCAGGTTGTCTATTGAAAAAACGACCTTTTCAAGTGATTCGTCCTCTTTGTTTATCACCGCTCTCGGTTTTACTTTGAAAAAGAGCGGAACTTTTGAAGCAAGTTTCGCGACATCGGGATTTCCCAAAGGATTTTCGATTCTGTTGATTGAAAATTCTACCGAACTGTCATCGCTTTCAAGAATTCCTTTCAAGTAATAGTCCTTTCCGTCACGGCTTTTGACGGGTTTGATCTCAGTCGTGATGATTCCGGCTACCCAGATGTCAACGCCGCGCTGCCCGTAGAAACGCTTTCCTTCATCGAACTCTTCCAGTATGCCGCGGATCGAAGCAGTCCCCAAGTTATTGATATCTTTCATAAAGAAGCGCGCAGGATGGTTTGAAAGATAAATTCCAAGAACTTCACGCTCAAGGGCTAAGGAATCAAAAATATCGAGAGCTTCGTTGTTATCCACGAGTTTCAGCAGATCCTCGTCGGTCATTCCCGAACTCTGTTCTTCCGATGCGTTATCAAATGCAGCAAAAAGGCTGAGCTGGCCGGAATCTTTGTCTTTCGCCGCTTTTTCGCCTTCTTTCAAAGCATGAGGAAGCATTGCAAGCAACAAGCCGCGGTTTATTCCTGTAAAATCAAAAGCTCCTGATTTTATTAAGAATTCTATCGTACGTGAATTGACTTTGGACTGGCTCATCCTGCTGGTAAAATCTATCAGCGACTTGAATTCGCCGTTCTGTTCACGCTCCTCGATTATGGCGTCTACGGCCGCCTCGCCGACGTTTTTGATGGCGCCGAAACCGAACCTGATCGCCCTCTCCTCGATCGTAAAACTGTTGAGACTTTTGTTCACATCGGGAAGATAGACCTCTATTCCGTGGTCACGGGCGTCGCTGATATACATAAAGACCTTGTCGGCGCTTCCCGCTTCGGAAGTGATGAGAGCCGTCAGAAATTCAGTCGGATAATGCGTTTTCAGATAAGCCGTCTGATAGGAAATATAGCCGTAACACGCCGCGTGCGATTTGTTGAAACCGTAGCTTGCGAATTTTTCCATATGCTCGAAAACCAGTTTCGCGGTTTCTTCCGCAATTCCGTTGTTCTTCGCACCGTCAATGAACTTGACCTTCGCCGCTTCCATTTTTGCGATGATTTTCTTACCCATCGCCTTGCGCAGACCGTCCGCTTCGCCCATCGTAAATCCGGCCAGACGGCGCGAAATCTGCATTACCTGCTCCTGATAGACCATTAGTCCGTAGGTTTCGCTCAGAATCTCGCTCATCCACGGATGGTCATAGACGATTTCCTCTTTTCCGTGTTTTCTGCGGATGTAGTTCGGAATGATGTCCATAGGTCCCGGCCGGTAAAGGGCGACAGCAGCAATCAAATCCTCGATGCGGTCGGGTTTCATCTGATGGATCATTTTTTCGAAACCGCCGCTTTCCATCTGGAATATACCCTTTGTACTGTTCTCGCAGATATATTTGTAAGTCGCGGCATCGTCAAGCGGGATTTTCGAAATATCGAAACCGGGAACTCTCTTCCTGACGAGCGTTACGGCGTGATTTATCATCGTAAGCGTTTTGAGCCCGAGGAAGTCGAATTTGACGAGTCCAACAAGTTCGACCATCGTTTTGTCGTACTGCGTGACGCGGTAGTTATCCTTATCGACGAATATCGGAGAATATTCGTAAATCGGCTTCTGTCCGATTACAAGTCCGCATGCGTGCTTTCCCGGCTGACGCAGAAGTCCCTCTATCTGAACGGCTATTTTGATGATTTTCGAAAAATCCTCGTTGTCACGGATGACCTGTCTTTCGCCTGCGAAAGCTTCGATTGCCGATTTGAGTGATTTAACCTCTTCAACGTCCTCGGAATCGAGCCTCAGATTCTCTATCACACGGTTGAGTTTGTCCGGATCGGCCGCAGTATCAGCCGGAACATTGTATTTTTCTATAAGTTTTTTCGTTATGTCTTTCGTTTTTTTCAAATACTGAGGCGAAAACATGTCGGCGAACGAATCAGGAACTAGTTTGGCAAGTTTGTCTGCGGTTGTCAGCGGAATATCAAGGGCGCGGGCAACATCGCGTATCGCCGACTTAGCCTTGAGCTGACCGAAAGTGGCAATCTGAGCGACATTGGGTTTGCCGTATTTTTCCTCGACATAGTGTATGACCTGTTCACGGTTGTCCTGACAGAAATCGACATCGAAATCGGGCATCGAAATTCGCTCCGGATTGAGGAATCTCTCGAAAAGAAGTTCGTAGCGCAGAGGATCGAGATCGGTGATTCTCGTGCAGTATGCGACAAGCGAACCGGCACCGCTGCCTCTGCCCGGACCGACCGGAATTCCGTGATTTTTCGCCCATCGGATAAAGTCCGAAACTATGAGGAAGTATCCCGGGAAGTCCATTCTGATGATGACACTGAGCTCGTATTCAAGCCTGTCGCGGTAAGCCTGTTTCTTGTCTTCAGGCGTTCCGAGTTCAAGAAAACGCTCTTCAAGCCCTTTTTCAGCCATATCGCGCAGAAACTCTGCAGGACTTTTGTCACCGGTATCGAAAATCGGCAGATAGTTGTGTCCCAGATCAAGCTCGACATTGCACCTTTCGGCGATTCTCACAGTGTTTTCAATCGCTTCCGTTCCCGCTTCACCGTAAACGCTGAAAAGAGAACGCATCTCATCTTCGCTTTTGAGGTAAAACGCAGCTGTTTCGTGATGCATCCTGTCGGTATCGGTAACTTTTTTCTTTTCGTTTATGCAGAAAAGAATGTCCTGCGCCTCGGCATGCTCCGGGCTTAAATAGTGGACATCGTTCGTCGCGACAAGACCGACACCGAGTTCTCTCGCAAGGTTTATAAGCTGCGGATTGACCTCTTCCTGTTCTTTTATGCCGTTTACCTGAAGTTCTATGAAGAAGTTGTTCTTTCCGAAAAGTTCGATATATTCAAGAGCAATCCGTTTTGCATCGTCGTATCTTCCGGTAACGAGGGCCCGAGGAATTTCACCGCCGAGACACGCGCTCGTAGCAATAATTCCTTCAGCATGATCTTTGATAAGAGCTCTGTCGATACGCGGCTTGTAGTAAAATCCGTCGACAAATGCCGTTGATGCCATGAAGCACAGATTTTTATATCCTGTTTCGTTTTCGGCAAGCAGAAGAAGGTGAAATGCGTCTTTGGCGACCTTTTCCTTTCTGTCATGTGCCGAGATATACGCCTCCATGCCGATAACCGGCTTGATGTCAGCGTTTTCGAGTTTATTGTAGTTCCCTTTTTCGTCTTTTCCGATCATCGTCGTGTAAAAATCGACGACTCCGTGCATATTTCCGTGATCGGTTATCGCGACTGAGGTCATGCCGAGCTTTTTCAGCTTTTTCGCAAGTTCCCCCGGCTTTACAAGACCGTCAAGAAACGAATAAATCGTATGCAGGTGCAAGTGGACAAAAGCCATTTCAAATCCTCTTTAAATCTAAAAATGCATTGCGGTTTTACTTTACTCCTTTATCTCTTTCTGCAAAAATTTGAGTGTTGAGACGTTAGCCCTGTTGTAGACAGCGGTTCCGCCTCCTGCGCCGCCGGTGTAGAGTTCAAAATGCTTGAAATAAGACATGTTGAAAGCGTCTCTTATTTCCGCCTTATAGGTTTTGCTGCTGGAGAGATCAACTTCGACAAACGACGATTCTCCCCATCTGTCCCAGCTGTCACCAAGATGAGGCATGAAAACCATTTTTTCCAAGACAGCAGAACCGCTGTTTTCATCAATGATTTTAATTATTTTGTTGCATGAAGTAATACCTGTGTTTATCGGGCGTCCGTTACCGTATTCCATAGAAACGAGATATCTTCCGCTTTGTTTCGGTTTTATGCTTGAAACTGAAAGAACTGCATCCGGTCTTCCCCAGTCGCCGAAATGGGGCCTGCCATGATATAACTCACTGTTTGAATCTGTGATATTCGGAGTCTGGTCAAAAAAGGACGCCGTGAACTCCCATTTTGCCCGTTTGTCGTTTTCGCCCCAGTAGCAGGCTGGATCTGAATGATGGCTTTCCCAACCTTCCATATTTACTGCCGAAACACTGTAACAGAAAGATTCTTTTTCATAGTTGGAACTGCCCTCACTGTCATCACGCCATGAAGTTTCTTTCAGATTTTCCTTAATCTTTTTTCCGTCACGGTAAACATTGTAGGAAACTGCATCATTTGAAGAATCGAATTTAATTCCGATCCTTTTTCCATCCAATTTGACAGAAACGTTCTCTACCGGCATCGGAGCCCAGCATTTGTTCGGGTTGGCGTTGCAGTCAACAAGATTGAGTGTTCCCGATTCGTTCGAAAGTTCAAGTTCCATTTCGATTTTACTCTCTGCTTTCAAATCACCGGCACTGAAAGGAGCGGTTTTCTCTACACCGTCAAGTTTCAGCGATTTCAGCACATAAAAACCGGATGTTTCAGAGTTTTTCTCAGGAAGTTTGATCTTGAGTTCAATAGTTTTTCCTTTAAATTTAAGGTTCTTAAGAATGATTTCGGAACTTCCGGCAAAGAAAGTGTTTCTCAGATTTACCGGAATTTTCGGTGAGAACCACAGCGTTTTCAAAGTCTGTTCCCTGCCGAAAACAGAGTCTAAAACCATCGAAAGAAATCCCGCGACGCTCCAGAGCTGACGCCTTGAATTTACTTCCGGACCGCTCAACTGCGGGTATGTAGCATCATCGTACCATGCGCTGAGAGTCGTAAACTCGAAATTTTCCATGTTCGAGAGGTTGAAAGCGGCACCGAGAACCAGACTCATGAAGGCATTCTCATAAAATTTGTCATTTCCTGCTTTGGCCGCAGCACGAAGAGCATAAGAAGTAACGAAAGGCCAGATTGCGCGGTTGTGATAGATTTTCGTATCAGGCTCCTGCGGGAAGATTACCGCCGGACCAGCTCCGGTTACTGGATATCCGGCAATAATTTCAGCACCTTGCGTATCATCGGCTACGCCGGAAAGAATAGTGAGAGCTTCTCCGAGAAGATCCATTTTGTCAACTGCGGAATCATCGAGAAAAGTCGTTTTCATAGTTGAAAAAGTCTTTCTGTCAGCGAGATAAAAACCAGATTTTATTGCATTTTTCAAACTTTCAGCCTGTGTTGTGAATTGAGCCGCCTCGGTCGTTCTGCCGAGTTCTTCAGCCATCTCGGAAACGATTTTCATCGCCGTATAGTGAAGAACGTTCGTCGAAAGAGTCTTTGACATTCCGATGTGTTTCGTATTGTCGGCAGTCCACTTCGGATAAGTCTGCTCTCTCCAGTCAAGGAAAGACTGCTCGCCGCGGTAAAGCCCGTCTTTTTCATCAAAAACATACGTTCTGTCGGCTTCCAGAGTGTTTTTTATCGCTTCATAAGACTTATTCAGGAAGCTGGTGTATTCGTTTCCTTCAAGGTTTTTGAGCGTTTCCATTGCTCCAAGCGCCCATACGACACGGTCGGTGCTGATAGGCCACGATCCGCCGGAACCTGTATCCTGAACTATCTGCATGTTTCCGCCGCTCACTGCGCTTTTGCGCTCGGAAACCTTGAATTCAAGCGAATTTTTCGACTTCTGCGGCTCTAAGAAAGCTAGCGCCGAATGAACTGCGTAGGCTGTATCACGCGTCCAGACATAGTGCCAGTTCGCACCGGTCTCGAAACAGTCGCAGTCGACCGGAGCATTGTTGTTCATGCTGTAATCCCTAATTGCCGTGACTTTGTTTTCGTTGAGTTCAGTTATAGCCAAAGCAAAAAGCGCATCCAGCATCGTGTTTCCGCTGCGAAGAACAGGACTGCCGGCAGTTTCGGTTACAGTTCTCTGTTTCGATGCCGGATAGTTGTCGCGAAGTTCGGCATTCGTAGTCAGAGTATAGGTCCTGAGTTCGTCACCAGTAAAAGAAACCGTTCCGACTTTGCCGTTCCATTCGACTTTTGAAGTATCGTAAACTACCGGATTGTCGTCGTCATCATCAGATTCTGTGTCGCTGTCGGGGTCATCGTCGTTTTCCGGAACATCGTCATCTGATTCCGCAGGCTCTGTGCCGGGATCATCGTCGTTTTCCGGAACATCGTTATCTGATTCCGCAGGCTCTGTGCCGGGATCATTGTCGTTTTCCGGAACATCGTTATCCGTTGTATCTTTACCGGTATCCGTATCTGAAGCTTCCGTGTCAGAATTATCGTCGCTGTCCGGCATGACGGTATCCTGATCAGCATCGTCATGAATCTCGTTTTTGTTGTCATCTTTTCCGCCGCTGCAGCTGAACAAAAAAAGTGAGGCAAGAACAAGCAAAAGAAGTTTTTTCATAATATTACCCTTGGCCGTTTATAAAAAAATTTAAATAAAAATCGCTGTTTCCGCCGTCTGTTTCACTTGAACCGAACGAATCCTTCACGGTAAAAACAAGGACAAAAACAAAAATCAGAATTCCCAAAAAAATATATGTCCTTCTAAGAAAAATCCCTGCAAAAATAAAAAGCAGAGAAACCGCGGAGTAAAGTTCAATCCCCTGCACTCCGCTCAGCAAAAAAACGGAAATAAGCAACAAAATCAGCCAGTTTATTGTTTTCCAGTGAGCAGGTTCCTTGCTATTTTTCTTCTGTTGCATTCGTATTCCCCGCTCTTTCGGCAAGCTTCAAGCGAAGTTCCCTCACCAGCATCGTGAGAACTTTGATCACGCCCAAAGCAACTTCTTCGCGCTGTTTGAGAATTTCTAAAAAATCATCGCTCTCCATTTTCAGGACAAGAACATCGCTGGAGGCAATGACATCGGCATCTGACGGCTGGCTGTCGATCAAATACATTTCTCCGAATCCTCCGCCCTCCCTCACAACCGAAACAACACGCCCGCCTGCAACGACTTCGGCCTCACCTTTCACTATCATAAAAAGCTCTTTGCCGAGATCCCCTTCATTTATGATATACTGCCCTTTTTCAAAATTTTCCTCGATGAGCAAAGCGGCTATATCGGCAAGGACTTCGCCGGGAATATCATGAAAAAGTTCAATATTTTTAAGTGCCAGCACTCTTTCAACCCGTGTGAGCATATTTCCTCCTCAAACCTTTTTCAAAACAGTTGCAGCATATCTGCACAAAAATCCGTCGGTATCGCTTAACAGATAATCGGCGTCCGAATCCGCAATTTTTATATTCAAAAAATTCATCGCATAAAGTGCCGCTTCACGAACTATCGGGCTCGGATCATATAAAAACATCTGAATTTTGCTATAAAATTCGACCAAATGCTCGTAAGATACGGCATAAAGCGTAAGCGATCTGACCCATTCGGAGTCATCAGTCATAAAAGTTTCAATAATATCATCGATTTCCATCTGTTTTATATTGAAAAACGTGAATCCCAGATTCAATTTTTCCTCTTCGTCCCTGCTCTCGATCAAAGGAACGATGATCGGCCGGATCTCTTTGTCGACAATCGTATCGACGATTTCGAGAGCGTTGGCACGCTGTGTCGGCGAAACGAACTTTCTCGTGATGTTGAAATAGATGCTGTCAAACAGCGAATTGCCGTACATCAGAGACAGTATTGAAAAAATACGCTGATAGCAGTTTTTCAGCTTTGTTTTGGTGACATCGTAAAGACAGTCCGTTGCAAATTTTCTCTGAATCTGAACCGAAATATAAAGTGTCTGAAAATATTGATAAATTTCTTTAAGAAGCAACCTTTTGAGTTCGTTTTTGTCAAGCGGGATATTTTCAATTTTTGAAAGAAGTTTTTTCATACTGTTGAGGATGATGTTACGCATTTCGTCGCTTTCGGTTTCAAGAGACGCCGCAAGAAGTCTGAATGATTCCTGCGTATAAATATCGCCCAGCATTTTAGCCACTTCGCTTTTAAGGCGGTAGCTTTCAAGCCTGTTTGAAAGAATATCTGCGGCCGGTGCAAGAATTTTCTCGCCAAGTCCGGCAAGCACCTTAGCGGCGTCGAAGCCGACGTTTTTGTCAATCAGCATATAAAAAAGTTTAGGAATAAAGACATTGGAATTTATTTTTGACGCTGCGGTCACCGCAACACGTCTTACATTCGGGCTCCGATCGTTTAAAAACGTAAAAAGCTGCTGATCCATATTTTTCTGTCCAAGTTCCCCCAGAATATAAGCTGCTGAAGCCCTTTTCACCTCGTCTTCAGACCTCGCGAAGGCTTTCAGATAAGCTCCTGCCGTCATAGCACCTGCAACTCCGGCATATTTGATAAGCGCGATGACGGCAGCCTCGCGGATTTTGATTTTGTCGCTTTCCAAAAAAGGAGCAATGCGTTTAATTGATTTTTCCATCTGACTGTAGCCGTATGTAAGAATCGCCTCTCTAACGACTTCTTCATCAGGATCATTGAATAATTTCAGTATGTTATAAATATTATAACGGCTTTCCATACGGCGCATGAGAACAAGAATCTTCACTTTTATTTTCGGTGCAGCCTTTGATAAAAGAGCGACGAAATCGCGTCCGAGCGAAGTGTCATCTACGCTTTCAACCATATCTATCGCCAATGCAAGATCTTCGTCGTCGCCGCTGTCAATAGCCTTTCTGACAATGTCCTGAAACACATTCATCTGCATCGTAAGCTGGTTCGATCCGAAACGCTTTTTCCTGATATTGTCGATCAGGACGGAAAGATAGCGGCTCCTGATGCCGACAATCGTAGCCAGCCACAGAATACCGGTGGCAATGACAACCCATGAAATCACCCTGACATCTGACGCAACAATCCCTTCCTTGCCCAAGTAACTAACTGCAAGAAGGATCAAGCCCGAAACGCCGATAAAAATCGGTTTGACCATACCGTCGACAAGCGCCTTGACCCTGCTTTTTATCTTGGGATCAAGCGGAATGTAGAGAAGCTGGATCGCAGCGTCGTTTATCGTGTAACGGAATGCGCTGTCACCGGACTTAGCCATCGTTATCGCGAAAAGCGGCGCGGCAAATCCGAAAATCACAAGTTCTTCCGGAACGGCTATGAAAAAAAACGAACTGAGAGTAATAATTGCCGGCAGAATGCCAAGACTTATGAAAATGCTGAATTTAAGCAGACGCGAAGTTGCCATAAGCTGAAAAATAAGAGAAAAAACTCCGCCGAAAATCGAATAGATCAAACCGAAGTAAGCAGCAAGGGTCTGAGGATCCGATATTTTGTCGGAAGCCACGACTTTGAACTGATAATCTACAAGTGTCACGGCTACGTAAATCAAGGCTATCATCGTAGCGATAGATCTGATGTAAGGGGTCTTTACCATATCCGCCCGGCCCGCCGTTTTTACCTGTCTTACGAAAAACGACTTCGCAACAACACTCTTCTGCAGCCGGCTTTGATACTTTTTTCCCATAACATTGACTATCGCGATGCACAACAGCATCGACGAAGCGTTGATAAAAAGAAGATACTGGACTTTTCCGAGCATTACGGCGAGTTTGCCGACAGAGCCGCCGACAATGAGAGTTGCTATAATCCCGCCGCAACCGACAAAACCGAGAACTCTCTTCGCCTCTCTCGAATCAAGCAGCTCGTTGGTAAATGACCAGAACTGAAACATCGTAAAAGCCCCGAGCAGCTCCATAAAAATATAAAGCAGTGAAAAAGCCGAGGAAACTTCATTACTTATCAGCACAACAAAAGTGAGCGTCAAAATAAATCCGATTGATAATGTCACGGTTATAAGCTTGTCCATCCGGTAAAAAGAACTCCGCTTAGTGTAAAGAAGCGTTGCGAGTGAAACCAAAACCGCAACACAGATATACATAAACGAAAGCATGAGGCGGTCGCCTTTGTACTTGTTGAGGAAAAGCGTATCACGGGCGATTCTGCCGAGAACTACAATCGAAGTCGCCAGAAAATTGTATGCAAAAAGCAGAAGCGTACGGTTTCTTTCTTCAGCACTATTCATATCGAGAAAAGGAAAGAGTTTGCTCATATATTTTACTCAATAAAATCAAGCTGTTTCATTGCTTCAAAAATTACGGCTGTCGCGGCACTCGCCAGATTCAGACTCCTCACTCTGCCGTCAAGCATGGGCAGAAAACGCGTCCGGGAACGGTATTTTTTGAGAATTTCATCGCCCAAACCGGCTGATTCGCACCCGAAAACAAGAAAATCACCGTTTTTGTAAGAAACTCTGTCGTATCTTTCAATCCCTTTCTGCGAAAAAAAGTGCATTTTAGATGTATCATTCGCAGAAAAAAACTCATCCGCAGACTCCCATTCCGTAATTTCGACAAATTTCCAGTAATCTACCCCTGCCCTTTTCACCGCCGCAGCATCAAGCCTGAAGCCATAAGGTTTAACAAGGTGAAGCCTGCACTTCTGTGACAGAACCGTTCTTGCGATATTGCCGGTATTCTGCGGAATTTCGGGATTTACAAGCACTATTTCGAACATAATTTTCAACCAAAACACCAAAACGGAGAACTATACTCTTTTATTCCCGAAAAACAATTTTTGGAAGGCGCCTTTCTTTAATTTGCTTTTAAAAAAAAATTATTATAATTGCCGGTTTTTGTTCAATTTGTTGTTTTATTGAGTATGAAACTTTCAATACTTATTCCGGTTTACAACGAAGAAAGGACACTGGATCTGATTTTTTCCAAAGTACTTGAATTGGAAAAATCTCCTCTGGTCGATGCTCTTGAGGTCATAGCCGTTGACGACTGTTCAAAAGACAATTCATTGAATTTATTAAAAAAACTCGAATCTGACAAAAAAATCAAACTTTCCATTCACGAGTACAACAAAGGAAAGGGAGCCGCAATAAAAACAGCGGTTTCTGTAGCGACCGGCGATTATGTAGTTTTTCAGGACGCCGACTTGGAATATGATCCTCAGGATCTTCTCAAAATGCTCGATTTCGCCGTTAAAAACAATGTCGATATTCTTTACGGCAGCCGATTTCTGGAAAAACGGCAAAGCCCGCTCGGGAAAATCCATTATCTTGCAAATGCAGGGCTCACTACTTTATCCAATATTTTCACAGGTTTATCGTTAACTGACATGGAAACCTGCTACAAAATGTTCCGCGGAGAAATTCTGAAAGAAATAAATATCGAGGAAGAGCGTTTCGGACTTGAACCTGAAATTACGGCCAAAGCGGCAAGAATCTGTGAAAAAGAGAAACTGAAAATGTGCGAAATTCCGATAAGTTACGTTCCCAGAAAGCATGATGAAGGAAAAAAAATCGGTTTCAAAGACGGTCTGAGAGCCGTCTACATAATTTTAAAGTACGGATTGTTTCAATAATATCGGGGGTTTTTATGAAAAAATCATTATTCTTTCTTGCGTCGTTCGTTTTTATGTTCGCTTTGAGCGGCGCCGAGCTTTTCTACAGCAACGGAACAAGCGTTGTCATGGAAAAGGCTGAAGGTTTCGGAGCAGTCAGCCGCAGTGCTTCGGATGTTTTTGTTCCGAAAAACGAACTTTACCGCCTGAATCTCGGGAACAAGGTGCTTTCCATCGTGAAAGGCAGCGGCGGACTTCCCGTCTATTTTCTCGGAAACATGCCGGTAGTTGCTGAAAAGACAATTTTCTGGCGCGGAGACAAATCTGTAAAATATATGGAAAAAAAGTACGGACTGAAACTTGTCGAAGTCCTGCCGAGCTACCCGCTTTATTCCTTTTCAGTGCAGGGCGACAGCGTTGAAACTGCAGAAAGAATAGTAAAAAACGGCGACGGATACGCATTCCCCGACCTTGTACGTGAAACGACTCTGAAATTCGTGCCTGAAAAAACTCCGAAAGATCCGTACTTCGATCTGCAGTGGCATTTGCAGAATACGGGAAAAGTTATGAATTATCAGGGAAGTGAGGTAAAAATACTGAAAAATTCCGACACCAAATTCATACAGATGCTTGAATTCCTGAGTTCAAACGAAATCGAAGTCGATACAAACACGAAAATCGCGATAATGGACACCGGAATCGTTCCTGATCACCAAGATCTGACAAATGTCGAACCGGGTTACGATGCGATTAACGGTAAAGAAGGCGGCTATCCCGACATTTCCGAGTTGGAAGGCTCGCCTTACGGAGCCTACCTTGCAGCTTCAGTCGGTCACGGAACGACCTGTGCAGGCGTCAGTGCCGGTGTCGGAAACGACATAGGAATGAGCGGAATGTGTCCGTGGTGCAGACTTTACCCGGTAAGATACCTCGAGGGAACGCAGGGAACAGCCATGTCTGACAGAACGATGCTCGAAGCTTATGAAAAATACGTCGCAGATCCGGACATAACGACGATAAACTGCAGTTTCGGACCTGATTCCTCGTACGGAATAATTCAAGTCTCCCCCGGCGAAATCGAATCTCACGAAAATTTCATGCAGAACGGGAGAAACGGTAAAGGCGGCGTTATCGTTTACGCTTCCGGAAACGAAGGTACTGATTCATCCTATGACCAGCTTTTAGGGTATGATTTCTCTATAAGCAGAAACGGAAAAGAATTTACCGACCGAGTCGTAACCGTCAATGCGACGAGCGCTTGGGATACGATAGTCGAATACTCTAACTACGGCTATTTTTCAACAGTTGCCGCACCTTCGCTTTCGGAAACTCCGATTGTCGGCATTGCAACGACTTCAATTCCGGGCTACGGCGACTACAAATCAGATTATACGCTTCTTTTTTCTGGAACTTCTGCTGCAGCTCCGGTCGTCTCCGGATTTTTCGGTGCAATTTTCAGCATAAATCCTGAACTCACGCTTGAAGAAGCTCTTGATATTCTCAAAAAAAGCGCCGATAAAATCTATCCCGAAACAGGTTTGTGGGATGAGAACGGATTCAGCGTGAAATTCGGATACGGCAGAGTAAATCTTGAAAAGGCGGCACGTCTTGCATCCGGATCGGCGATGTGCGCCGAAGAAAAAGAGGAAGTTTGCGGGAACCATCTTGACGACAACTGTGACGGTTTTGTCGATGAAGGATGCGCCGAACCGCTTACAGCCGGTCAGCCTTGCGAAAAAGCGGAAGACTGTCTCAACGGCTCGCTAACTCTTGACGATGTCGAATGCCTGAAAGCAAGCCGTTACTGGCTTTTCGAAAGCGGATACTGCTCTGTCAAAACCGGCAAAACGCCCTGCCCTGACGGAACAAAGGCCTTTGATGTCACGGCAAACAACCAGAATTATATTTGTGCACTTGAATGCAGCAGCGTTAAACCGTGCGAAAGAAAAGGCTACTACTGCTCGAATGAAGTTTGGGGCGTATGCCTTCCGAATTGTTCCGAAAATTCGGACTGCAACAAAGGCTCTTTCTGCAACGATGAAAAAAAATGTGAAAAAATTCCGGAACCTATCGGCGGAAGCTGTTCGAAAGACGAAGAATGCGACGGCGACTACACCACATGCAACACTTGGTTCGAAGGCGGATACTGCACGCAACAGTGCTTCGACAATGATGATGCTGACTGTCCCGACGGTGCAAAATGCGTGACATCAGGAAGACGTCAGACGACATCATGTCTCGCTTCATGCGCTTCAGATAAGGACTGCAGAACCGACGAAGGTTATGTCTGCCATCCTCAGCTGGGTTCAAAAAGCGGGGTCTGCTACAGAAAATGCCGCGACACCGGTGACTGCAACGATGAAAATGCGGTATGCAACGAAAACGGATACTGTGCTTCTGAAAAATGGAAAGGCTGGTCTGAAGAAGAGGAAAGCGAAAGCGACACCGATCCGGATTCTGAAAGTTCCGACGACGACACGGTCGGCAGCAATCCCGAAAACGAAGAAAACGATATGACCTACGCATATGACAATCAGAAAGAAGAGAAAAGTGACGGCTGTTCACTTGTCGTGATGTAGGTAGAAATGACTGATTTGAACGGAAAAACCGCCCTGATTACCGGAGCTTCAAGCGGTTTCGGTGCAGATTTCGCCCATATTCTTGCAGAAAAAGGGATGAATCTGATTGTCACGGCACGGCGCGTTGAGAAATTGAACGCCCTTAAAACCGGAATCGAAGAAAAATACGGCGTAAAAGTCCGCGTCATCGCAATGGATCTGACTGGTTTTGATGCGGCTCAAAAACTCTATGCCGAAGTGAAAAACGAAAACATCGACATGCTCGTAAACAACGCAGGATACGGAATGTACGACTGGTTTGAAAGACAAAGCGCCGGAGATCTCGACAAAATGGTGCAGCTTAATGTCGTTTCGGCAATGACTTTGGCAAACCTTTTCGTCAAAGACTTTGCGGCGAAAAATTCGGGCTGGATCCTGAACACGGCATCGTTCGCAGCGTTCAATCCGACTCCTTTTTATGCGGTTTACGGTGCAACGAAGGCGTTTCTTATGAATTTTTCGGTCGCTCTCCGCACTGAAATGAAAAAAAGCGGCAAAAATGTAGCAGTCACGGCATTCTGTCCCGGTTTTACCGCAACGGAATTCGTACAGACGGCAGGACAGAAACGCTCCAGCTTTCTGGAAAAAACCATCGGCAAAAGCTATCCTGCGGCAGTCGAGGCTGTATCGGCGCTTCTAAAAAACAAACCTGTCGTAATGCCACGTTTCATGAATCGGTTGGGAGCATTCTGTCTTCGTTTCATGCCGAGAAGTCTTGCTGCCGGCGCAGCTTTTGCATCAATAAAGAAAACTGATTAAAGCACTTTGCTGAACTAAACTCGTTTAGTGTGTCAGACATGCGGCACAGGCTGCCGCCTCTTTCAGAATGTCATCTTCACCGTCTACTTTACGGTTTCTCATAACGAATTTTCCGTTGCAGATGACTGAATCGATACATCCCGAATCCGCGGCGTAGACCCAGTTGCTCACAAGGTCATGTCTGGGCACCATGCGTTCGGCATTCAGATCGACCAGAAGACAGTCGGCAAGTTTCCCTTCGGCGACAGTTCCGGCGTCGATTCCGTAAGCATCAGCAGCTTTTGAAGTAGCCATTTCAAGCACCTCACGCGCCGGAAGAGTCTCTGCCGATCCGCAGACTTTCGCAAGCAGAGCGGCAAATTTCATCTCTTCTCGCATATCGAGATTGTTGTTCGATGAAACTCCGTCGGTTCCGAGAGCGAGTTTTATTCCGGCATCAAGCAGCTTCTGAATCTGCGGGATCCCGCTTGAAAGCTTCAGGTTCGAACACGGGTTCAGCACAGCAGTAGAACCCGAATCGGCGAAAATTTTCATATCTTCTCCGGTAAAATGGACGCAGTGAGCTGCAACCAGGTTTGAACCAAGCCCGCCAAGGCGCTGTATGAGCCGCACCGGAGTGCAGCCGTACTGTTTGAGGCAGTTATCGACCTCTGTCTGTGTTTCAGAAAGATGAGTATGAAGGATATAATTTTCAGCTTTTGCCGTTTCAACACACCGCCTGAGTATTTTTTCGCTAACGGTATAGACCGAATGAGGCATAACGGCAAGTTTCACGCGCTCCGATTCGCCGGTGTGAGCCGCAAGAAAGGCAAAATTTTCTTCAAGTTCATCGGGCGGGGTCAGCATGTCAGAGATCGTTACTCCGATTGCTGCGCGGATACCCATTTCTTCGACGACTTTCATCGTATATTCGCGGTGCCAGTACATATCGGAAAAGAAGACCGTTCCCGATTTTATCATTTCAAGGACTGCCAGCCGGCTCGCTATTTCGATATCTTCATCGGTGAGTTTCGCTTCAAAGGGCCAGATATATTCGTTCAGCCAGCGCGAAAGCTCCATGTCGTCGGCATAACCGCGCAGAAGCGTCATCGCTGCATGAGTATGTCCGTTGTAAAATGCAGGAAGCACGGCAAAACCCGAGCAGTCAACAACCTCACAGCCGTCACAATCTTCCGAAGAGACCTCATCCGTGATTTTCAGAAACTTTCCGTTCCCGATAACTATATCCTTGCGCGTAGTTTTGCCGCCATGAACATCAACAACTGCCGATTTAAGAAGAATTTTATTCATTTAGTCCTCATTTTCATTTTTCCAACGCCTGTCTTGTGATTTCATCGCTGAAATCACTCCTTTTTGAAAGAATTTCCGAATACAGATCAGAATAATTTGCTTTCAAATCGCCGATTTCGCCCGTAATTTCCGCAATATGAACTATTATCTGCTTATGTGTTCTGACATAGGAAACTTTGTTCAGATTTACGAGCGGATATTGCTCCGGATCAACCATAACATCGTAATATTTATTAAGATTTTCCTTTCTTGAAACTGTAGAGACTGGAAGAACAACAAAATCAGCTGCATCCGCCTTTGCCAGAATCAAAACAGGGCGGAACTTGAAAGCAACCCCCTTTTCTATGTCGAAATATTTGACAAGGGCTTTATATATTTTGCCTGTTGAAATCAAGCTGTTTACGCCTCGTCTTCGAATTCGTCATAATACATATCCCATACATGATCGTAAGGACGTATCTTGGCCGCATCAGCTCTTATATCATCAAGATTCAAAGGAACATCACCGTTTTCGTCAGGATCAAGCCCTTTTCTCGCGTTTTGCCACGAAGAATCTTTATGCGAGAGTTCGCTGAGTTCCCATGAAGCAAGCAGACCGTACTCAAACACAACATTATTGACAATATATTGAAGTTCTGCGGGAATTTCTTTTGTCGGAACGATGATTTTTCCATCAGCATAAACATCACGGACATCTCTGCTGACAGGCCCGTATTTCCATCCTTCAAAAACCTCGTCAAACGCAGGTTCTCCTGTCTCGGCAATAGTTTCACGCTGGGTAAGATAAAGAAGTTTGTGCAACTTCATTTCATCAAGGTTTTCGTCTGTTACAGCATGATACTGCCTGATTATGTAAGCTGCAACATCAGTTATACGTGCCATATTCACCTCTCGCAATAACAAAGCGGCATTATTATACACACAAATATACGATCGTCAAATTTTCTTTTAATTTATTCAATTAACAACAATATATTTTATTAAAACAGTTACTCCAGCACCGCGTCTTCCCTGCTCTGATACATTTCTTCGGAATGCATTCTGATTTCGCGGTTTACGAGTGTTGCCGCTTTGAAAAGGGTCGCTGCGAAGCGGTTGATCGTGCCGAGAACTGAATCCGACTGGTTTTCTTCCTCTTCTTCGTCTTGGAAAAGGCTCAAAATTCCGTTTGTGTCGGGGTATTTCACAAACGGGCAGTCGGGAATAGCGATTTTTTCTTTCATGTAGCCGTATGCCGCCATGAAGCCGCCGATTTCATCAACAAGTCCGTTTTTGTAAGCCAGTCCGCCAGACCAGACGCGGCCGTGAGCGAATTTTTCGAGATCCATTGCGTTCATTTTTCTGCCGTCAGCCGCCCTCTGTACGAAAGTATTGTATGTTTCGTCGAGGTTTTTGTTGAGATATTCTTCCTGCTCCGGCGTGAATTTTTCAAGCGCTGAGAGGAAATTATTGTTTTTGCCGATAGTCACGCTGTCGAAGGTGATTCCGAGCGATTCGAAGAGGTTTCTCGTGTAGAATTTGCCGATCACGACTCCGATCGAGCCGGTGATCGTGTTGTGGTCTGCAAAAATCCTGTCTGCGTTCATCGAAACATAGTATCCGCCGGATGCCGCGACACTTCCCATTGAAACGATGACGGGTTTATTTCCGAGTTTTTTGATTGTTTCGACCTGGTTCCAGATCGTTTCGGAGGCTATTACCGAGCCGCCCGGAGAGTTGACGCGGAGGATTATTCCTTTCACGTTCTCGTCTTTCCATGCCTTTTTAAGAAGCGAAACAATCGTCGTTGAACCGCTTGACTGCGGCTTTCCCGAAGGCGACATATCGCTGACACCGCGGTGGATCGAGCCCGGAACTTCGATGACTGCAATTTTAGGTCCTGCAACAGGCGTGATTTTGAAAAGGTCTTCGCCGATATTTTTGTATGCGACGACAGAAAGTTTGTGCTCATAACCTGTCTGGTTCCTCATTTCCTCAAGGATTTCATCTTTGTAGCGGATTCCGTCGATGAGGTTGTTTTTTACCGCATAAGGCGAAGTCATAGAGACTGAATCTGCGATCTCATAGACTTTGTCAATCGGGATCCTGCGGCTTTCGGAAACTTCCGCTGCCACTTTGGAAAATATTGAATTTATTAAACTTTCAGTCGATTCGCGGTGAGCTTCGGTAAACTTGTCCTCGCTGTACATGTTCCAGTAGGTTTTATATTCCTTCCTTGCCGCGCCGATCGGTTCGACCTTGATTTTTTCAAGCATATTCTTGAAGAAAATTGAAGTTGAACTCATGCCGTTGAAAGTGACGAAACCCGAATTCTGAAGGAAAATCTTGTCCGCGGCAGTTGCAAGATAGTAGCTTTTCGTGCCGCTTGAGTATTCGCCGTAAGAATCGCTCCAAGCCCACACTTTTTTGCCCGCATTTTTGAACAAAATCAGCTCGTTGCGGAGTTCTTCAGCCTGAGCATAACTCAAATTCATATCACTCAGATCAAGAAAAATCCCCACAATTCTGGGATCAGCCGCAGCCGCTCGGACCGAAGTCAGAGTGTCAAGAAGGGAAATCTGCTTTCCGAAAAACGAGTCGAGCATCATGTAATTCGTTTCAGGGAAAACATCGCCGCTTATCGCTCCGGCATTGATCGTAAGGAGCGTTTTTTCCTGCACTTCCTTTTTACCGAAGCCCGAAAAATCTATGCTGGAGATGAGCCAGACAATAAGAGCGATGTTTAGGACCGTGAGAACCCCTATCACAATGAAGAACCTAGCGATCACTTTCTTAATAAAATCGAGCATTTGAACCTCCTATATCAATTTTGTTTACCACCACATGCCTCCTGCAGCAAAAGCCGCTGATTATATCACAAAATCAAATGTTTTCAACTGGTTTGTTTCTTGCCGGAGCGCGGGCGGTTCGCCTGCTGTAGAGCCGTCACTGAGACGGCTCATTGGCACCGGAGAGGGCAACAGTTCCATTTCGCCGTCTCAAAACGGAAATGTGTAACGGATATTCAGGATTATTTTTTGGTTCTTTCGCCGACTTCTTTCAGTTGTGTGCAGATTTTTTTGCTTCATCCACCTTTTTTGCAAGTTCTTCCGAAGTCGGCAGATAAAGCTGGTATTCGCTTGAAAGGATTGTTTTGTTGTTTTCCGGTAGAGTCATTTTGACGACGGTATCGTTTTTGTTCGTGCAGAGCTGGATTCCGATGGTCGGATTTTCTTCGGGAAGTTTTTCGATGCGGTCGTAGTAATTCACATACATCTGCAGCTGACCAAGATCCTGATGCGAGATCTTTCCTGTTTTCAGATCGATTATAAGGAAACAGCGCAGAAGCCGATTGTAAAAAACGAGATCAATAAAAAACTCGTCATCTTCAAGCATGATCCGTTTTTGTCTCGCAACGAAAGAAAAACCTTTTCCCATTTCAAGCAGAAAATCGGCGATATGCGAAATTATTGCACTTTCGAGATCGTTTTCGTGGTAGGAAGGTTTTGTTTCCAGACCTAAAAACTCAAGAAACATCGGCAGTTTTATGATTTCCTCTGGTGTTTCGGGGATTCGCTCTCTTCGTGCTACTGCCAAAACACTTTCTTTGTCGTTGCTGAGCAGAAGCCGTTCATACAACTGACTGTGAATCTGACGTTCGAGCTCGCGTCCGTTCCATGAATTGTTCACTGCTTCAAGTTCGTAATATTCGCGTTTGTAAGGGTCGGAAATTTGAATCAAGCTTCTATACTGATACCAGTTTAATTGGGAACGCAATGCGTTCCCAATTGGATAAATACGATAAAACTGCCTGCAAAATTTTAACTGTCGCTCGGAAAACCCGCTTCCATATTCCGCTTCCAATTTAACAGCAAGATTTTTCACAATATAAGCCCCGTAATCTGCACGATTTTTTCCTTGCTGCTCCTCTTCAAAAATGCGTTTCCCCAAGTTCCAATACATCTGAACACGGCAGAAATCCACACTGCGCACCGCATTGCTTCTGGCTGTTTCAATGATTTGGCGGGCATCTTCAACAATATTCTCTGTTTTGGTGTAATTCACAATGTTATCCATTGTTTTCTCCTTTTGAATCAAATATTTCAAATAACAAAAGTTGATAAATTATAAATATTATAAAAGCAAAATCAAGTTTATAAAAAATATTTATTGATTGAAATTCAAATTTAAATATAAAAATTTTTTTAAACTTGTCTTTATATAAAAAGACGTCCCCAAGACCTCGGTTCCTGAGCTAGTCGAAGGAGCCGAATCAGCTACCACGCAACCCGCCGCAGTTTGTCTTCCGATTAGGGAACTTCTATTCAATATCCTGATTTTGTGATTACAAAAATCATGCCGTGCAATCATGTTTGAGAGCTGAGCAATTGGGAAAATCAGGTGTTATCGAGGTCGAAAATTCCGACCTTGAACGGAAACGGGAATTATTTTGGTGAGTTATGAATGGGGAAAGAATTCCTTTTTCTTTATCGGTTTGAGGAATTGTTTTTTCAGTTCGCGTTCGTTTCGGGCAAAAAAAATGGCGGGTCAGTCTGCCCGCCGTATTAGGTTGAACCTGGGTGTTTAAACCAGCTCAATGCAGTCAATATATGTAATTTATCTTAAAAGTCAAATTATTTTTAAACACAATTTCAGAATTTTTATCTGTAAATTTGTAGAGGCGTCATACCATGGCGTCTCCTGCCCCCTCTGTCTGTGGCACCTCCCGCCCCCTCAGTCTGCTTTGCAGCCAGCTCCCCTGTTCAGGGATGCCTAAATTGGTAGAGACGTGACCTGAAACGTCTCGCGAAATCAGAAAAAAATAGGTCTTCGATGTCGGAGCGCGGGCAGCTTGCCTGCAAGTTTTTCAAGACTCCATTTTGGCATCTTGAAAAACTAAGGTAAAATTTTTTGGAAACTAGAGAGTTTATCAATGTTATTCAAAACACCAGAATAAGAACGCTTTTTCATTTGGTTAATATTGTATGGACGGTATTGAACGCCCTTAAACGAGTAGTCTCTCTTCACTAAATAATACAAATATGTGTAAACAATCATAAATATATCTGATTCATCTATAACAATTCCAGTATAGCTACCATCTGGTACGATTTCTTTTTTTTGAAAATTAAACCCACTATTTGCATCCTTAAATTTCTGCGGCATATCTAATAATTCAAAAACATTTTTGCTATTGAATTTATTATTATTTACGAAAATGTTTTTCCCTTTATATAAACGACAAATAGTCACAATAAACAGTTCCGTATACATGACTGTGCAATCTAGTTTTTCTTTTTCATTTTTAAAGCAAAGGTCATGAAATATTTGGGCTTCTTTTACTATTTCTTCCTGCGAACGGATATCTACATCTCGAAACAATTCTTCAATAAATTTTGCGGTTTTATCAACATCAAGTGTCCATAGGGAAGGATCAAAACGAGTATAAAAATCGGAAAATTTTTCAAGAAATTTAAGTGTGTTTTGACTGCCTTTATCCAAATACATCTCAAATTGAATAAATTTCTTCAAATATCTCTTAGCATTGTCTTCTCCAAATATTGATCCCACAGTATGTTTCAAACTATCTTTATCAACTGCAATAATAGTTACCATGTTAGGCACACCTTCCGAGACATGATGCAGACGTTCCAAAACCTTTATTGCATACTCTGGGAGACATCGATCTAATTCATCAACACAAAATACGATAGTTTTACCTTTCAACAAATCTACAAATGCTTTTTTTAGCTTTTCCAATGTATCTTTAAGCTCAAAATTAGTATCATATGATTTCTCATTGATACTTGTAGCAGCATCAAAACTATCCATAATGCCGTTAATTGCCTCAAATCCTTTTTCTAAGTTTAATCCCGTTTTATACTCCACATAGTGCACACCAGCTGACAAGGCTACTTTTCCTAGTTGTCTTGCTATGGTTACAATTTTTTCCTTCTTCTTTGGGGATACCTTTTTTGTTTTTTTCAAAAAATCAAGGAGTGTAGATATTATCGCAACCAAAGGTTCTTCATAATAGTCATATTGCCAGCAATTATACGGAATTACTAAGAATTTTTTATTCTCATCATTTTCAAGTCGTTCTTCTATTTTCTTCAAAACAAAGGTCTTGCCACATCCCCACTCACCATTTATGGCAAAAGTCATATTTCCATTATTATCCGCAATCTTATTTACTATTTCGATAACATGGTTTATAAATTCATCTCTATCGAGAATGTCTATTTTTTCTCTACATCGCAAATCACCATCCATTGTTTTGCCAAGCTTTACATGTTTTTCTTGAACATCACTTTTTAACGAACATTCCTTTTCCATTTTGACCTCACAGAAAAAATTGGTAAAAAACAAATCGAATATCTATATAAAGACGAACCTTAAATCGTCAAGCCCTAAAAATAAGAAAATTCACAAAATCAAGTAAAGAATGATAAAGATTTCTTTACTTTCACATTATTTTCTTAACAAAAAAACACAGAGCTTTTTGCTGGCAACTCTTATTATTATCAAGCACTTAAAGTGTTATGAAGATTGTTTTTTGAGCTATATTATTTTTTCTGAATTTTCCAATAGTCTTCTATAGAGAGTCAATAAATTCATCAAGAGACATCTTTTTTTTCACATTTTTTTCTTCAGGCTGCTTTGCTTTAGTTTGCTCATATACATTTTGCTGTTTTTGCCTGTTTTCATCAAATGGGATCTTGCAGCAATCCGGCTTTATTTCTTCAACAAAAACAGACGGTCTTTCCTCCTGCATTAAAATATATACTACAGATTTGGTCCTTGTAAGCGCAACATAAAATAAACGTCTTTCTTCTGCATACTGAAAATCTTCAGGTGCTCCGAGAAGCAGATTGATTATCGGGTCGTCTATGGTTTTGTTCGGAATATTGCCAGCGTTGACCAATACCACAAAATCGCTTTCCAAACCTTTTGAAGAATGAATGGTTGTACATGATATTTTTAAATTCGGGAAAGCGCGCTTTGTTTTAGACTGAAACTCTTTGTTGATGTCGTTATTTGTTCTTCCAAGTATCAAAACTTCGGCCGAACGATTAATCGCAGAAATTTCGTTAAGAGCCTTTTCCAATGCACCGGAACTATTTTCTTCTCCTTTATAAGTTATGATTCTGACGGGATCTTTCTGATTTTTATCTGATTTTATCTGCTTTTTAAACTGTCTCGGGTTCTTTGTTATAAAATTTGCTGCTATCTTTTGTAAGTCTGCGGAATTTCTGTGAGTTTTAGTTATGTAATTAACTGTGGCATCCAAGAAGGTTTTGTTTTTGAAATCCAAGAAGATATTTATGTCGGAGCCGCTGAATCTGTATATTGACTGCCAGTCATCACCAACAACCATCAGTTTTGAATTTCCGTGTTCCGCCAGTTTTTTCAAAAAATTGAATCTGCTCTGGGAAATATCCTGAAATTCATCAATAAGAATGTATTTGTAACAATATTTGGTCTTGAACTTTGGCGTATCCAGCAAATCTGTTGACTGCAGGATCATGTCATCGAAGTCGATTTTATCATTTTCTTTGAGAGAAGTGATATAGCAATCATAAATTTCTTTGGATATTTCGAGGAAAATCTTTGTTCTCTCCCTTTCATAACCGGTCAAACCGTCTCCTAACGACGCAAACTGGGAATTGTCTCTGTATTTTGATTTATAAATAGCTAAAAATGTTTCCAGAACATCAATAAATTTTGAAAAATCCTTGCCTTCATATAAATCGTGGACAGTTTCTTTGATCTGTTTCGTAGTCAACGGCTTTAATTTGACCCCGTTCTCCTCCAACCTCTTTTTTAAATTTGTGAAAATCTTTCCGTTGGAAAATTCGGAAGAATATGTCTCTATACAAACAGTGTTGTACTTTTTGTGCGTCTCTCTTTTCCAGTCTATGCTTTCAAGATACTTCTGTTCTTCATCATATGAATATTGACGTGCTCTCCCGTTTTTATCAATCCCGTAATGTTCTATATAAATTTTATATTCCGGCAGATAAAAATCAGGGCAGTACTGGCGTTTGTCAAGCGTTGCCGTATTGATTTTATAAGGTTTTTCATACTCATATTCTATACCGTTCACAAACAGATAATTGGCAATTACCAGCTCTTCTACACTTTTGACATACTCTTTCCTGGCTGTCACATTATACTTTAAATCAGTGTTGAGGTTTCTAAGAGCTTCTTTCAAGGTTCTGTATGGTTTTTGAGACATCCAGTCTTTTGGATCTTCTTCAAGTTCATTTCTCCGAAAATCAAGTGTTGTCGAGTGAAGATAGCGTGAAAAATATTTAAAAATCTTTTTTGTAAAATTGGTATCGTTAGAAGAGAACTTTTCGTCAAAAAAGGCTTTTATGTGAGACTTTATCTGATCTTCTACGGCTTTTTTTCTGCCAAGATGTTCGCTCAGAATTTTCAGTCCAAAAGAGTGGAATGTTTCAGCCTTCATATCGACAGGAATCTTTGCCACTTTTAGGCTTATATCATCAGCCGACTTTCTGGAATAAGACATCAGCAGGATTTCGTCTTCTTTTGCCATATTATTTTCCAACAGATATTGGATTTTTCCGCATATAGTCAGTGTTTTTCCGGATCCGGCACCTGCAACAACCAAATTATGTCTGGAATCGCACAAAATCGCTTTTCTCTGCTCGTTATCCATTGAATAGCCGCATATCCTGCTGAAAATAGGATCATTTAGGTGTTTTGTTATAAAATCTTCATTATGCTTCCTGATTTTTTCCTGAAGTAAATTTGATGCCTTTTTACTATTTCCGCCTTCATGATCAATTGCATCCAATTCTTCCCTTAAATCATCAAAAAAAGAATCGTTTGGTGCAAAATACACATCAGGAAAAGGTTGGGAAATATATTCTTCAAAATCATTGATGCTGTCGAAAAAACAGTCGTAATAAAAATCCGCAATTCTTTGAGGCTTTAAATTTTCTACAGAAGCAATTCCTGATTTTTTTTCACTAATTTTATTGTTGTGGTCATTTATTTTGTTAAAAAGCTGGCTCCTATTTATGGATGCCAGTTTTTGATCATACACATTTATTTCATTAATTATGCGCAGCAAATCTTTAACAACCGAATTACAGGGGAACATATATCTGCTTGGGAAAGGGCGTGAGGCAGCTACTTGAAACTTATTGTTCAAAGAAATCAATTTATCATTTTCAGTCTTGTGTTTTTCCTCCTTATTACTTGATTCGTTGTTATAATTGCTTTTCTTGTTCTTTCTTGAAAGCTTGAATATGATTATTAGCAATAAAACAACTATCCAAAATATTCCATGGAACACCTGTTCGCAATTCAGTTTTTTTGATCCTACGATAAATATTCTTATTATATTAGCAATGGCTAATATCGCAATTGCCCACATATCTTTAATCTTTAATCTTTACTTCTTACCTTCAACAGCAGTAAAACTCTCAGTATGATATATACCTAACAACTCAGGCACATAGCGCCTGAGATGAAATTTTCTTGTCGAAAACATCATTCGGATACCACTTTTCCCCAACACCCCGCAATTAAGCCCGATACGCTCAAATAATCAACAAAAATCTTTGATTTTTTTTCGGTTTTTGGTCTGAGAATGAGGAAATGCGAGTGACGCTTATATTGCGCCACTGAGCAAAAACGTTAATTTTTAATTTAGAATCAAAATATATTTGATAATTTTTCAAATTTAATCATAATATTGATGTAAAAAATTTGTTTTTGATGTTTGGATATGGAAAACGAGATAGTAATTCACAACGAAAATCAACCCCAAATCGACATCGAAAGTAAAATCTTAGTCATTCGTGGTCAGCATGTGATGATAGACCGCGATCTGGCTGAACTCTACGGGGTGGAAACAAAAGTTTTGAATCAGGCAGTAAAAAGAAACATTGAGCGATTCCCGGAAGATTTTTGTTTTCAATTAAATAAGACAGAATTTGAAATTTGGAGGTCACAATTTGTGACTTCCAATTCTGACAAAAAAGGATTGCGACGTCCGCCGTATGTTTTCACCGAACAAGGAGTTGCAATGCTATCATCAGTTTTAAGAAGCAAAAATGCTGTCGAAATAAACATCCGGATAATGCGTGTTTTTGTCGCTCTGCGCCGCTTTCTCAAAACAAATGCTCAAGTTTTTCAACGATTGGATTTTATTGAAAAAAGACAGATCGACACAGAACTCCATCTATTGGAATCCGACAGAAAAATTGATGAACTTTTCGACAAAATGGACAGATACAAAATCGAGGACAAACAAGGAATCTTCTTCCAAGGTCAGATTTTTGATGCCTACGCAAAATTTGAGTCATTTATTGCCGAGGCTGAAAACGAGATTGTTCTGATTGACAATTATGTAGATCTTACGGTTCTTGAACGCTTGGCAAAGAAGAAAGACGCTGTAAAAGTTACAATTTTTACCTGTCCAAAAACAAAAATCACGTCACTTGATATCCAAAAATTCAACGAACAATATCCGCTGCTTGAGCTGAACCATACAGAAAAGATCCATGACAGATTTTTGATTATCGACAATAAAATCCTTTACCACATCGGAGCTTCTCTCAAGGATTTAGGCAAAAAATGCTTCGGATTCGAAATCATGGATTCATCGTGGATTCAAGAAATTATGCGGAATTTGTGAGATATTAGGCAATGTTGAGTAGAAAAATAATGAAATGCGATTGGTGATTGCGTTGTGACGCAAAGTTAAGACTATAATTTTTAATTTAAAATCAAAATATGTTGATATTACCTTTTAATTTGATCGCTATAGCGATGTTGGAGATTGCTAACTGAGCCTGGGAACGAGATGGTATTTTGCGTCGAAAAGCATTTATTTATTTCCATTTTCATCATGCTGTAGTTTGAAAATTTCTTTCTGATGTTCTATTTCTGCCTTTAACTGTTCTTCGGTAGGCATACAAGTCATAAGTTTTGTGGCAAAAAGACGATCGCTTTCTCTAAGAACCGAGTATTTTGCAATAGCCTCGTCCGTTTCAGAACAAAGCAGAACCCCGATTGTCGGATTATCGCCGTCAGTCCTTTTCAACTCATCGTACATTCGAACATACATATCCATTTGGCCGACATCCTGATGCCTGATTTTGCCAGCCTTCAAGTCTATAAGGACATAGCATTTTAAGATAATGTCCTGACACTCCACATTTCTTTCGATGCCGCTTCAATATACCAACGGCAGGCGGTTTCATCCGCGACGCGTAAAACCGCAAGGTAGTGTGTCCATGTCAAATTTGGAAATCGCGTTTTCCAAATCTCTGATTCCGGGAAAATCACGTAAAATTTTCTGAATTGCCTCAGATATCGTGCGGAAAATCCAGTGCCGTATTCTTTAGTAAGCTCTTCCGAAAGCAATTCTATCAAATGAGCACCGTACGCAGCGCGAGTTTTTCCTTTCTGCTCCTGTTCTATGATTCGCCTTCCGATGTTCCAATATGTTTGAATCATAACGGCAGAAACTGCGCTGTATGCTGACTTTCTGCCTTCATTTATTATCTTCTTTATATCATTTACAAAGACTGTTTCAGATTTAATGAGATTCTCATTTCCTTGTTGCCTTGCTATTTTCTTATTCATTGCTTTGTTCTGATTTTCCGACATGTTTCACTCCTAAAAACAGAAAACCCGAACACTGTAATAAATATTTATAATAATTGAGGAAAATTTGTATTTTCAAATCAAAATATGTTGATATTGCTTTTTAATTTAATCGCTATAGCGATGTTGGAGGTTGGGAACTGAACCTGGGAACGAGGTGTTTATTTGTGTCGAAAAAACGAAGAAAAGGATGGTCCCGTGCACAGCAGCCCGCCCGCGCATTTCGACTGCGCTCAATGACCGGTGCTCGGTTGCTGAGCGGAGTCAAAGCACAAAAATTTGCCTTTAAACCGCTCAACTCTAAAATAGCGCGTTTTGTCACTTTTAATAACTTTTTTAAGGAGAAAGAAATGAAAAGATTTTTGGTTTTAACAGTTGTTTTTGCGGCAATTTTTCTGATGGTTTCCTGCGGTGGCAGCGATAACGGCAATGATGGCGGAGACTCAGGCGTTGATACAGGTGATTCAGGCAGCGAGGGCGGAGACACTGGCGCAGATACCGGTGATTCAGGCAGCGAAAGCGGCGACACAGGCGCTGATACCGGCGATTCCGGCAGCGAAGGCGGAGACACTGGCACTGATACCGGCAATGAAGACGATGATACAAATTCTTTCGAATGTGATATGCCGGGGGACTACACCTGCAAAGACGGAAACTCCTATGTCTGCCAGCTCCTTCCGACCGGCGATATGATCTGGAGCTTCAACGAAGAGTGCGCTGACGGCTGCGATTCCGAAACAGGCGCTTGCAATGCGGGACTCAGAGACTGCAGCGAGTCGCATCTCGAACTCTGCACAGACGAGGAAACAGGTCTTATGTGGTCAAAAAAGTCAGACTATAAAAACTGGACAGACGCAAACCAGTACTGCGAAGATCTTGAAGAACTCGGCTTTGACGACTGGAGACTTCCGACTATCGACGAACTCAGGACACTTATTCTCGAGTGCGAAGGAACTGTTACCGGTGGAGCTTGCCAGATCAGCGAGGAAGCCGGTATTCTCAGCAATGAATCGTGGACGGATGACTGTTACTGCGAAGAGAGTTCCATGGGAATCTACACCAAATTCGGCACGGAAGACTGGTATGATTATCTCTGGTCTTCTTCATCTGTCTCAGACCTTAGTGACAGTTACTGGGCTCTGGACACCTCTGAGGGAAAAATCACTGCGACCCAGAATGAAGACTCGATGACCGAAGCACGCTGCGTAAGACTCGCAGAATAAGATCCAGTTTCAATTAGATTTCACCTTACGCAGCGGACATAGATACTGCTTGTGGAATTGTCCTTGTGGAACTGCGTCGTGACATATCCGCTATCCAAATAGACGACCCAGATATAGTGAGGATCCCAGACATTCGGCGAGGAGGTGCTGAAGACCCTCCCGTATTCGTCAGGAAATTCTGTTGCAGGATAATATCTGTCGTAATCAACGAGCGAGAGAAGTTCGTTTTTATTGGGAAGCCGCCAGTCGCTGTAACCTGCATAGGTAAGATTTTCGCAGTATGAAACCGTGGACTCCCAGTCTGCACGGGCGGTATACGGCGTCATCTGCCACATGAGTCCTGTTGTCGTATCGGTTACAACTGCATCTTCTCCTACCGTCGTAGTTTTAAAGGAAGCTTTCGGAAGCCGCTCTCCGCGCACGCAGATGACATTAGCGAGATAACTCTTGCCGGCGTAATCAATGGTTCCGAAAGAATTTATGTACCAGACATAGTCGTAATACTCGCTTGATAACTGCGACGTCCACAGCTTTGTTTCTTTCGATGCTTTTGGAAAAAGTCTCCAGTCCAGAAGACCGCCTATATCGCTGTTGAACACGACAGAAAAAATTTCATGCAGATCCGGCAGACGCCAGTCGCTGTGCCCGCCGTAAGATAATGTATCGCAGTACTCCACGGCATCATCCCATGCGTATCGGTCCAAAGTGAAGTTACGCTGCCACTCAAGCCCCAGATTGTTGTCGGTAACCGTCTCCTGACCAGGCACGGAGCTATTGATCGAAAAGTTCTGCGGAGCGCATTTTCCGCGTTCGGCATAGTACATATCACTGTAGTTGTAGTAAGCGGAATATTCGTTCACATCCATGCAGTTTTCGGTTTCTTCCTCCAGACATTTCCGAAGGCCTGTGCAGATATTGCCGAAAGCCGGTTTTATATTGTCGCAGCCTCTCTCGCCGCCGTACCAGAAGTAGCCTTCGTTACAGCCGCAGACATAAAGGGATTCATTCTGCGTGAAGCACCCTCCTGTTGCATTATCGAAACCTCCACATGAAGCTCTCTCGCATGGAGAGACGCACTCCCGATAGTTCCAGAAATAGTTGCCTGAACACTCGCACTGATGGTCGGTACCGCCTTTCGAGGCTATGCACTTTCCTGTTGAGTGCGGTATGTCGCACGAAACTGCGTCGCATTCATTGGTGCATTTTCTGTTTTCTTCATCCCAGAGAGAATCCCAGTCGCATTCGCAGGTGTACACCGTGCTTGTTTCAGATATGCATTTTCCTGTCGAGTGAAGCGCATTGCACGGATCACCGTCACAGGGATTCAGACATTTCAGCTCAGAATTGTTCCAAAAAGAGTTCTCTTCGCATCCGCAGCTATATTTGTCCCAGCTTTGCGCGGTGCAGACTCCGTCAGAATGTTCCATCCCTTTGCAAGGCTCTGCTTTGCACGGCGTTTCGACACACTTTTCACCGTCCCAGAACCACTCTTCGACGCAGCCGCAGGTGTATTCGCTTGCACTAGTCGCAGCACAGACTCCCGTTGAATGCTGTACTCCGGCGCACGGGTCGGCATCGCACGGATCGACACACTTCCCGCCGTCCCAGAACCAGCCTGAATTGCAGTAGCATCGGTAATTTGTCTCGCTTAGCGGCACACAGCCGGCAGTATACGGGATCTCTTCGCACGGATCGGAACTGCACGGGCTTTCAACACATTTGCCGTTATACCAGAAGTAGCCTTCATCGCATCTCGTGCAACGGAGATAGTGGCTTTCAAAACACTCGTAACAGTCGTAAGGCGGATAGCCGCTTCCCTCAACGATTGCGGCTGAAAAAACGTTGCAGTGAGCCTCGATGGATGCGTTGCTGAAATTTATTGCCAGAAAATATGCCTCTTTAATGCTGCTTGACCAAAGAGTTTCTGTGTCGCCTAACCGGCTGTATTTACTGGTTGCGCTTGTCTCGCAACCGCCGTTTTCAATATTCTGGCAGTTCTGGACCAAAGTCATCAGCTGGCTGATTTCAGGTACAAGCCAGTCGGTATAGCCTCCGTCGGAAATTTCGCCGCACTTCGTCTGGTGCCAGTTGTCATAATACATCGAAGACCACATAAGTCCGGTCGTTGAATCTTTGCACGGAGTTTTGCCTCTCTGAGCGCATTCAGGCAAGTCGGAATCCGGATATACGGGGATTTCTGTATCACCGTCGTTTTGATCTGTATCCCGAGTTGTGTCGTCATCTTCGTCATTTTCTAATGCATCTTCATCATGTTCAGAATCAGAGTCTGAATCTGTATCGTTATCATTCTGCTCTGTTTCAGCCGTTTCATCGGCATCATTCTGTTCAGGAATTTTATGGTTTTCACTCTTTTTTCCGCACGCCGGAACCGAAAAAATCAAAATCAGAGCAAAAAGCAGAAAGTATTTTTTCATTTTGAGACCTCCGCACAGCAAAAAACTGAGTAATTTTAGGGAGAATCGAGAAAAACACAAGTTAACGGGGGTAATGTTGGTAATTTTGGCGACATTCCCCCCCCTTAAACGGCAAATAACAGAACACTGCATCATAATCAAAAAATAGAGCAAGAGACTGAAAATCACGAAAAAGCAGTATCAAAAACCACACCCAAGACCTGCGATATGTCCGAAAATCGGCATTTTTCAGCAAAAGATATGTCGAAAAATCGGCATTTTTCAGCAAAAGATATGTCGGAAAATCGGCATTTTTTACAAAAACGCTTGATTTCTTTGAAATTTTTAAGACAATGCTTCTTGGCGTTTTTTTGAGAGGTAAAAACGATGCTCAAAAGAAAGATTTACGACGAACTTCTGAAGTGGAAAAAATCGGCTGAACACAAATCTCTTTTAGTCAAGGGAGCGCGTCAGGTCGGAAAAACATTTATCATCGATCTTTTCGGAAAACAGGAATTCAAAAGCTACATTTATCTGAATTTTCTGAAAAACGAGTCATTGAAAGAGATTTTCAACGGAAGTCTGGAACCAGATGACATTTACGCACAGATTTCGCTTAGGGTAAACAATGTCGAATTTGTTGAGAACGACACCTTGATATTTTTCGATGAAATCCAGGCATGTCCGAAGGCACGAACTGCTTTGAAGTTTCTCAGCATTGACAGGAGATACCGTATTATCGCGTCAGGATCGCTTCTCGGGATAAAGTACAAAGAGCGCGACGAGGAGTCGTTTTCCGTTCCGGTCGGCTACGAAAAGGATATAGAGATGTTTCCGCTCGATTTTGAGGAATATCTCTGGGCCCGAGGAGTGAATGACTCTGCTGTTTCCGCGCTGAAAAACTACTTTTTAAAAAGAGAAAAAGTGCCGGATGACATAAATTCGCTTTATATGCGCTATTTCAAGGAATATATCTGCGTTGGCGGAATGCCCGATGTAGTGAACACTTTCATAGCAACGAACAATTTTCAGGCTGTCCATGAAAAACAGAACGAAATTCTTCAGAACTACCGCGATGACATAATGCACTACGCCCCGAACACGATGAAGCAGAAAATAACGAACTGCTACAACTCGATTCCGGCGCAGTTTTCCAAGGAATACACAAAATTTCAGTACAGCGTGATTGAAAGCAAGGGAACAAGCAAAAAATATGAAAGCACGGTCGACTGGCTTCTCGATGCCGGAATGGTGAAAAAGTGCATAAATGTCTCGACTCCGCTTTTTCCGCTGAAAGGTTACGAAAAACCGAATGAATTCAAACTTTATCTCACCGACACGGGGCTTCTGACTTCAATGTTCGGCTTTAACACGCAGGCGGCAATCATGTCGGACGAACTAAAATCGACGGCAAAAGGAGGCATCTTTGAAAACGCTGCGTTTGTCTGCCTTATGAACCGGATAAAAACTCTGCATTATTTCAAAAATTCAAACAACACTCAGGAAATCGAGTTCATTTTTGAAAGCAAATCGGGCACGGAAGTAATTCCGGTCGAAGTCAAAGCCAAAAACGGACAGACAATTTCGCTAAACAACTTCATTGAAACATTCAAACCGGCTGTCGCATACAAAGTCATCGACGGAAATATCGGCGTTTTCGGCCAAAAATTCACGATTCCGTTCTATATGCTGCTTTTTGCAGAATGAAAATTTAGGTTATAACCCGATAAAACCACGAAAAAGCAGGTTCAAGAAATCACCGGAAAATCAGAGACATATTAAGGAAAATAAAAAAGGCAACTACAAAAACATCGTCATGTAAACCGGCAGACAGGTGGTTTCACCTTCCTTTTCTAAATCTTTCGCGTAAATCAGATACCTTTCCCCAATTCTGGATGAAAATTTTTTGCAGAACTCGTCAAGTGATTTGTGGGTTTTATAACCTGACGATTTGACCTCTATCGGGCAGAGTTTGTTGCCTCGCGAAAGGAGAAAATCAATTTCGTAGTTGTGTTTTTCGTCCTTCGGGAAAGTGTAATAAAAGAGTTTATTCCCAGCAGCCGCAAGCATCTGTGCCACCATGTTTTCATAAATGTAGCCCAGATTCGCGTCAAGTTTGTCGCTCAGCAGTTTGTCATATATCACGTTTTCGGTGTAGGCCTTGTCCCAGAAGCAGAGAGTTATAAAAAGCCCGGTATCGGCAAGGAAAATTTTGTAGCGGTTAAAATCTTTCGTTAGCGACATTCCGACGTTCGGATCGGTGCAGTGATAGCAGAAAAGGGTTGTTTTGCTTTCGGAAAGTGCCTGCATGAGTTCAATTTTTTTGTCTTCCGGGACTCCGCCGATGCTGTTAAATGCGACAAAACGTCCGGCTGAACGGCTGAGCTGGGCCGGAATATCCATAAAAAGCTGCCCGATTTTACCAGTCGGGTCGATTTTTTTAAAATCCTCTTCGTAAAGGCGGATGATATCCCTTTTTGTGTTGTCAACGTCTTTGAAATTCTTCGTCTGTAAATAGATCTCAACTGCCTGCGGCATTCCGCCCACCAGCATATAAAGCCTGAAATCGCGCATTTTCTTACGGTGCACCCCGGCAAGCGGGATTTTTTTGTCGAAAGAAATTTTGAGAAGCGGCACTGTCGCCTCATAGCCGAGAGCCCAACAGAACTCTTCATAATCCATCGGATACATCGTCACGCGTTCTTCCTCGCTCGGGATTGTGATATCCTGCGTGTTTTTGCGGATGCTTATGAGCGAACCAGTCTCTATATAGTCGTAACGCCCATCTGCAACGAGATATTTGATCGCCTGACGCGCAAGCGGACATTTCTGCACCTCGTCAAAAATAATCAGTGATTTTCGTTCCTTAAGCTGAACATTGTAAGTGTTCTGAAGTGAAGTGAAAATGAAATCGAGATCAGTCAGATCATCAAAAAGGGCAATAGTTTCTTTCTGAGCTTTGTTGAAATCAATCAGAATATATTTTTTGTATTCGTTTTTGGCGAATTCCTCAACAAGTGTCGATTTGCCGACACGTCTCGCACCCTCAATCAATATTGCAGTTTTTCCCTGCCGCTCATTTTTCCATTCAAGCAGTCTGTTGTATAATTTGCGCTTAAAAACTGTTTTCATACCAAACCCCCGAAAATACAAGGTGATAGTACTTAGAATTTTTAATCCCCGCAAATTTTTTTTGTAATTTTATGCATTCCCCCGAAATTTTTTTGGCGATTTTATGTAATCCCCCGAAATTTTACGTGTAGACGCATCGAAAGTTTATAGGGTTATAACCCGATATACTCGTAAAAAATCATAAGTTTATAGGGTTATAACCATATAAAGTTGACAAAAAATCTTTTTTTATAAAAATTGCCGCGGAGGTGGAGAATGATCTACAGAAAAAAATATATGGAAAAAATACTTCCGTTTGTGGATACGCCGTTCGTGAAGATTTTTACCGGCATCAGGCGTTGTGGCAAATCGACAATCATGCAGATGCTTCGCGAAGCTCTGGCTGAGCGCGGGATCAAAGCTGAGCAGATTCTTTTTTACAGGCTTGATTCGCTTGAATACGAGAACATGACAAACATTGAACTCTTCAACGAAATCAAGGCTCACCTCTGCAAAAACAGAAAAACGTACATTTTTCTTGATGAAATTCAGGAAGTTGAATCGTGGGAAAAGACTGTAAACTCTCTGATGAGCGGTTTTGACACCGATATTTATGTCACTGGCTCGAATTCGAGGATGATGTCTGGCGAAATCTCGACTTATCTGACGGGAAGATACATCTCTTTCCGCATTTTTCCACTTACTTTTTTTGAATATCTCGATTTTAGGGAAGCATACACCGAAAAAGGGACTTTGAAAGAGGAATTCGCCCGTTTCATGCGTTTCGGCGGCTTTCCGGCGATACATCTGCGCAATTATTCGGAGGATGAGGCTTACACGATTGTCCGTGATATTTACAATTCCACTATTTTCACAGACATTGTGAAAAGAAACGAAATCCGCAAAGTCGACCAGCTTGAAAGGGTTGTTAAATACGCTTTTGACAACGCGGGACGGATCTTTTCTGGGATGACGCTTTCAAAATATATGAAAAAACAGAACAGAACCATGGATGCTGAAACCGTTTACAGCTATCTGGAAAAGCTTGAAAAAGCCTATATTCTGCACCGATGCCAGCGCCTTGACATAAAAGGAAAAGAATTCCTTAAAACGCAGGAAAAATTCTATTTAGCCGACACTTCGCTGCGTTATTCCGTGCTCGGGTACAATTCTGACACGGTTTCTGCTATGATGGAAAACATCATTTATATCGAGCTTTTGTCTCGCGGTTATTCCGTTTATGTCGGCAAAATGGATTCTTTTGAAATTGATTTCGTTGCCATCAGACAGAACGAGAAACTTTACATTCAGGTCTGCCGCGAAATAAACACCGCCAAAACCGAAACCCGGGAATACGAAAACCTTCATAAAATCAAAGACAACTATCCGAAATATGTAGTCAGAATGGACGATTTCGCCGACGGAAACAGCGAAGGAATCCGCACAATGCACATTTCAGATTTTCTCCTTAGCAGTGAGTATTAAACTCGCCGGAATCACGAAAAAACAGGTTAAGATGCTTAATCCGGAACACACTCTTCGTTTTTTCCGTTCCATTTATAGCCGTCTTCACACAAGCAGAAATAGATATTTTCTTGCTTAGGTTCACAACTAAACCACGGTTCTGCGTGCGGAATATCAGCGCATGATTTGGAATCACAAGGATTTTTGACACATTTTTCGCCGTCCCACCAGTATTCAGGTTCTATACATCGTGCACAGCGGATATTTTTTCTGTCATATTGTTTGCCGCATGCTATTTCTATGGCTGCACTATTAAAATTTACAGCCCAGTAACATAAATCATTATTCTCATCATCTGATAAAAGAAGCCCCGTATCACCCAATTTGCTGTAGCCGCTGTTGCTTTCTTCGCATCCGATACAATATTCATTGCTGCAAGTGTCTGTTTTACAGTACTCGGACACTTCACATTCCCCGCCTGTCTGTGTGGCAGAGCAGTCTTTGATTAAAGTTCTCACTTTACTAATGCCGGTATATTTCCAGTCATCAAATCCTCCTTCGGATAAATCTAAGCATGCTCTTCGCCCTTCTTTCCAACCGCAGGATATCTTTGAAGACCATATAAGACCGCTTGAAGAATCTTTGCACGGAGCGGGACTTGTCGGAGTGCATTCAGGTATTTCGGTACATTCGTCACCGTTCCAGAAATACCCGTTTTTACATATACACCTGAAAGTTGTTTCGGATTGCGGAATACACTCCTTTAAAAAATTCGGATTACCGCACGGACTGGATTTGCAAGGATTTTTCAAACATTTACCTTGAAGAAAGAAATATCCGTCTTCGCATTTGCAAGAGAATGATACCGATGTTTCTCCTATACATTCAATGGCATTCGTAATATTTTTACAGGGTTCGTTTTCGCATGGGTTAAGACATTTTTTTTCGTTTCCGTTCCAAAACCAGCCTTTTTCGCATTCACATTTATATGAACGAGGTGTAATACTGCGATAATCGTAAAAAATTTCACAATTTTCTGTTGAGTGAGGAAGCCCTTCGCACGGATTGTTCTCACATGGATCTCCTGAAGTTTGCTTGCCGGAATTATCATCGTTTGTGTCCGCTGTTTTATCGGTATCATTCTGTGCCGCAGGCTTAGAATGGCTTGAGTTTTCACATGCTGTAACCGAAAAAATCAAAATCAGTGCAAAAAGCAGAAAAAATTTTTTCATTTCGCGGCCTCCGTATCAAAAAATCGAATAATTTTAAGGAAATTTAAGAGAAAAGCAAGGATTTAAAATCGTGAAGATCAACCGCAAAAAGTGGAAGTAAAATGCCACAAATAATGGAAGTAAAACACCGCAAATAATAGAACTTGACAAAACAAGTAATTGAAATTATTGCATTAAAAAAGATTTGATAAAAGAGCGGAATAAAGAAGAAAAGCAGGTTCCCATCAGGCTTCCCGATCTGAAAATTGTGATCACAGGAACAAAATACGGCTACAGAAGAGAAGACGGAGTTTTTGTCATTCCGGCAGGTTGTCTGAAAGATTAAAAATCACGAAAAAGCAGCCTGATATCTGTTTTTTTCTTGCCGTTATCGGCAAAAAATTGCGTTTTTAAGGTAAATTTTGTAAAATTCTTGCCGATAGATTGTTCGGTTTTAAGAGGTGTTTATGGAATATTTGTCAGTGGCTCAGTTTGCAGAAAAGTCCGGCATAAGCGAAAGGACACTCCGCAACTACTGCGCGACCGGAAAGATGGAAGGTGCTTTTCTTGTCGGAAAAACGTGGAATATTCCCTCAGATGCGGTCCTGCCAAAGCGCACGAAAACAAAGACGACTCCGCTTTTGACCGCCTTACGAGAGCAGAAGGAATCCAAACTAAAGGGCGGGATCTATCACAGGACGCAGGTCGAACTGACATACAGCTCGAACCACATCGAAGGGAGCAGACTCACGAAAGATCAGACGCGGTTTATATTCGAGACTAACACGCTCGGATTCGCGTCAAAAAACACAAATGTCGATGATATTATTGAAACCGTCAATCATTTCAGGTGTATAGACTTTGTTATCGACCACGCTCAAGAAAAAATCACAGAATCTCACATAAAGCAGCTTCACTCGATTTTGAAGGAATCGACTTCGGATAGCCGCAAATCGTGGTTCGCAGTAGGCGCATACAAACGTTTTCCGAACGAAATCGGATTTGAGGAAACAACATTGCCTGAGGATGTCCACAGCCGTGTGAAAACGCTTCTTGCCGCGGACAACGCGCTGAAAGAGGTTAAATTTGACGATATTCTCGATTTTCATGTGCAGTTCGAGCGGATCCATCCGTTCCAGGACGGAAACGGCAGAGTCGGCAGGCTTCTCATGTTCTGGCAGTGCCTTAAATCGGGAATCGTTCCCTTCATAATCACAGAGAATATGCGTCTTTATTATTACCGCGGGATCCAGAACTGGGGAAAACACAACGCATTCCTGCGCGACACCTGCCTTTCGGCGCAGGATGACTACAAAGCACTGCTTGATTATTTCAGGATCAAATATTGAAAAAATTGTTTTGCTGCGGAGGAATTATGAAACTTGTAAAAATAGAAAATACAAAAGAAGAAATGAATCGCGTGAAAGAGCTTTATCTGAGCGCATTTCCTGCAAACGAGCGCTTTCCTTTCCGGCTTCTGGAAAAGCGTTCTCTTCAGGGAAAAGCCGACTTCTGGAACCTTTTTGAAGGTGATTTGTGGGTAGGTTTCGCGTATCTTGTCAATTCAGGAGATCTCGCTTATCTATTCTTTTTCGCGATCGACGAAAAAGAGCGCGGAAAGGGCTACGGTACCGCTGCTATAAAGGCGATGGTCGAGCATTACAAAGGAAAACGGCTGTTTCTGGCGCTTGAAAACTGGCTTGAAGAGTGCAGCAACCCCGAAGAAAGGGTGAAACGCCACAACTTTTATCTTAACTGCGGTCTGCACGATCTGCCTTACAAACTGCGTGAACTCAAGATGGTTTATGCGATAATGGGTTCCGGCGGCAAAGTCGAGCCTGAAGAATATAAACCGATGATGAACGGCTATTTCGGCTGGTTCTGGCGGCACATAATCAATACCGATATTGTGAAATAATTTGCGGAAAGATTACTTTTCGATTCCTGTTCTTGCTTCTACTCCTTTCGTGTAGTAGTGCTTGATTTCCTTCATTTCGGTGACAAGGTCGGCGAAATCGATAAGTTCCTGCGGCGCGTATCTGCCTGTGATTACGACTTCGACATGTTCCGCGCGGTTTTTCACCGCTTCGAGAAGTTCTTCAACCGAAAAAAGTTTGTAGAAGAGGGCGATATTCGCTTCGTCCATGATTACGACGTCGTGTTTTCCTTCTTTTAAAATTCTGCTCATTTCCGCCAGACCGTCGCGCGCGATTTTGATGTCGTGTTCGGTCGGAGCTTTGACGATGAAGCAGTCCGCACCGTATTGCCTTATTTCAATATTCTTAATAAAATCAGGAACTTTTAATTCGCTGTATGGCATCCCCTTAACGAACTGGCCTATGAAAACCTTTTTGCCGGCCATTGCCGCTCTTAAAGCCAGACCGAAAGAAGCCGTCGTTTTTCCCTTGCCGTTTCCCGTGTAGACCTGAATGTAACCTTTGCAGTTTTCCATCTTTTTCTCCTATGAATTTTCCTTAATTTCCTTCAGCGATTCCCGAAGAACCGGTATTGATCTGGCAATAGTTTCCTCAATTTTTTCGATGTCGGAACCGTTCTTTATCGTAAACAAGATTTTGAAGCTGTTTCCTTCCGCAAAATCGGGGAAAATTATCTCTCCGCCCGTTTCGGCACGGAATTTGTTTTTGAGTTTCAGAAAGTTGGCCTGTTTTCTGCTCCAGAACGGATAGCGCAGGTTGTAAAGCCTCGTCATCAGTTCTTCGCCTTTCGTCTTCTCTGAAAGTTTCCCGTCGTCAAGAAGTTTAAAAAGTCCGGTGTTTTCAAATATTTCACTGAACGGTTTCCCTTCGCGCAGACCGATTTCGCGGGTGTAGCGTATGAAATTTTTGAATGAGTTCGCATTCAGATCGGCTTTTTCAAGAATGTTGAGCGAAATTTCAAGGAGTTCAGGTTCCTTTTTCAGCGATTCGGCGATTTTTACGCTGATTCCGCGTTTTTCCAAAACAGATAAATTCATAATAATTTCCAAAAGTTATCTTGTGAAAGTCCTGACGTTCATGCTTTTCTGCTGGTTTTTGATCATCTTGTTCTGAAGACGCGTCAAACCTTTTCTGTCAAGCATCAGCTGATACCACTGCTCGCCGTATTTGTCCATTTTGAACTCTTTGTTGTTCTGGAACGCGAGAAGATGTTCCTTGATTTTCGGATTGTCGGGCATGATTTTCGCCGCTTTCGTCAGAGTCTCGAGAGCCTTGTCGCGGTTGCCGAGTTCTTCTTCATAAAGATATGCCACAGCTGAATAAACGAAAGGATCCTTTCTGTTGAAACGGATGAGCAGATCGATGTTTTTATCAATGTTTTCGGTGTTTTTGTTCTTGATGCAGCCGATTATGTACATCAGATAACCCATCATTATCCGCGGATTCGAGTTCTTTAGATACTTGAAAGCCTCGCCGAATTTTTTCTGCGAATAGATGATTATTCCGATCTGCGTATCGATCTGCGCCTGAACCAGAAAAGCGTACTTGTTGTAGCGGTAACCCTCTTTCAAAACCTCGATTGCACGGTCGAAGTGCTGTTTCTGTATTTCCATGTTGGCAGCCATGAAAACTGCCTGCAGTTTTTTTGAAAAAGTCCTCTGAAAAAAGATGAAAGCTGCAAAAAACGCGAAAATACCGAGGAAAATACCGAGTCCGACATTTACCAGAATGCCCAGAATAACACCGACGACAATGGCAATTCCCAAAGAAATCAATAAGCTGTACATGAATACACCTCCAAAAAAAACTGTGTAAATTTAATTATATGTCAGAGTATTTCAAGAAAAATCGTCAATTTTGGCTATTTACGGACAGGTTTGATTTTGACTTTGCCGTCTTCGTAGTAAACATCGAAAGAAAAATTGTTGCCGAATTTCTGCTGAATGTCGCCGACTTTTTTCACGAGCATCTCGCTTACCGCCTCAAAACTGTATGCTTTGTTTGTATATTTTTTACTTAACTCTATGAATTTGTTGGCAGTATTGTCAATCATCGCGCTCATCGCGAATGCTTCGGCGTCACGCCTTTCGATAGAGTTCGCCGCCGATTTCAGATCACTCAGATCGCTGCTTCCTAAGCCGCTGAAAAATTTTGCGCCCGGTTTTGCACGTCCTTCCTCGATGTCGCGGACGCACCTTTCCCACTTCTGACGGTAAGTCGTGAAGCGGTTTATGAGCTGTGTCGCCAGATTTTTTTCAACCAGATTCTGAGAATCGGTAGCTCCCTGCATCAGAAGATTTATCTCGCGCTTCATGTTTTCAAGAGCCTGAAGCGGAGCCTTTTTCTCCTGAGCCGAGAAATACATATTGAAATCGTGGTCTAATTTTTCGATTTTCGTGGCAAGTGTTGAGACGAATTCGCCGATATGCATTATTTCTTTTTCGGAAGTTTAAGATCTTCGATTTTGATGAGTTCAGCCGGAGTCGCGACTTTGACTGCGTTGACTTCCCACTGAAGTTTGCCTGTCCAGTTGCCGTCGATGTCGCCTGCGTCGTAGCCCGGGATGATGATGTTCTTTTCTTCGCCCGGCTGGATCGGGTAGATTTCTTCAATCTGACGGGTGTAGATTACGAAGAAAGTCTTCTCGAAAAGAACTTTCTGTTCCGCGTCGTCCATGAATTTTACGAGAACGCCGATGTAGCTGAGCGGTTTGTCGGTGTTGTTTTTAACGGTTGCGTCCATCATATACTGCGAAAGACCGTTTCCGAAATCAACTTCGCCGTTGCGGAGGTTTTTGACTTCGATTTTGTCTTTGTAAAGTTTAGCAGTTTCGATAAGTTCGGGATCGATCGGAATTTCAATCGAATCGCGTTTCTGCTCTTCGCGGATCTGGTCGATTCTTTCCTGAAGTCTGATCTGCCATTTTCCGTCGTTTTTGCTGGCGTAATAGGTGATTTTTGCTTCGGGAAGCTTGTTGAAAGCCACTTTCTGACCGAAATATTCGGTTTCCATGATCGCCTTGTCGCCTGCTTCGTTGACTTTTATCGGCTTGTTTTTGAGGAACATCGCGTTGCCGGAAATGTTCTGTGCGTCTTCGATGAACTTTTTCTGACCTACTACTTCCTGCGATTCATTGTCAAGCATTTCCCATGCTTTTGCGAAATTCTTCGCTTTGAGAAGCTCGACGTAGGAGTCTATCGTTTTTTCCGCTTCGCCTTTCGAGCCGGCGCATGAAACTGCAAAAAAAGCAATAAAAACAGCCAAAATCAGACCTGTGAACTGAAACTTTTTCATTTTTTACCTCGTTTTAATTATTCTTCTGGAAAAACTTCATCCTTGTCGTCAAAAGTAAGCCCGAGCGCCTCTATGATTTTTCTTTTCGTCGAAAGACGGCAGTCGTAGCCTTTTTCGATTCTGTCGAGAGTCACGAGCGAAATTTCTGCTTCACGGGCAAGCTCCGTTTTGCTGATAAGCATTTTTTCTCTTATCGTTTTTAAATTATTTACCTTTTCTTTTTCCATACCAAACCCCTAAAAAACGAAAAATTTTAGTCTGAAAGCGATTCAAGTCAAGAGTTTTCGGCTTTTTTGTCAAAAAATTAAGATATTTGAATTAAAACGAATTAGAACCACCCGTCTTCTTCTATTTCTTCAGATTCCACCTTGGATTCATGCAGTGTTCCGCTGAAAACCTGATACAGGATTCCGTCAAATGCGTAGCCTTCACGCAGATAGTTTTTCGAGCCGCTGATTGATTTCAGGCCGTTTTCTTCGATCTTGAAGACACCGTTCTTGCAGCCCAGATATACGCTGTCTCGGGATTTCTGCATCTCAGGATCGTTGCAATACTGACTGAATTCACTGACTTTTTGTGTGTTTTCAAGGTCAGAAATATCAAAAACCGAAACTTTGCCTTTTCTTGTCAGAAGACTGTTCAGATTTTCATAAACAAAAAGCTGATTTCCGGCAATTTCGAGGTCTTCAACAGTGTTACTGAGTGAAATCGTTTTCAGCAATTCAGGTTCAATCGGATCGCTCAAATCGAATATTCTGACACGCTTGTTTTCTGCTGCGAAAAGTTTGCCGCCTTCAATTCTGATATTCCGGCAGTCATTTGTTTTCACTGATGATTTTCTCTCAATAGAGCCGTCTTCTGCAATTTCGAAAATGTCGATTTCATCGTAATTTGCTGCATAAAGCGTATTGCCGTAAACTGCCAGATTGTTCGATTCTCCGCTGTAAATCATCTCTTTCTTTGTGATTTCGCCGTTTTCTCCGGTTTCGACCCTGCGGATTCCCGTGAGACCTCCGAGATATAGGCTGTTTCTGTAACCTGCAACACTCAGTTTGTAGTCGGGGAAAGTAACTTCGTCGAAGTCATAGTTCTCAACTTTCACGCATTCGCCGTAAACGTTCGTGATGCCCGGGAAAATCGAACTGCCGGTTTCGGAAATGCAGAAAGATTCTTCATATTTCTGAACCGGCGCACCTTCAACTTTGATTGTTTCAAGCGTGATGTTACCTGTTCCGTCAGCATTGA